>JAEWER010000021.1 GCA_023389255.1 Bacillota bacterium | reverse complement strand
CTGTTGCACAGAACGTTGAAGCTGCTTACCGTAAAGCAATCGAGTGGTGTGGTCTGTTCTACGGACACCCTAAAGAAGAGATTACGATTAACCTCAGCTACAACTTCATCTATAGCCAGTTGACGTATCAAGAACGCCAACAGCTGGTTAACGAATGGATTGCTGGCGCTATTACGTTCAGTGAGATGCGTAGTAATCTTAAACAGGCTGGCATTGCTAAACTCACTGACGAAGAAGCCAAGAAGCTCATTGATGAAGAGCTGGCTGAACGTGATGCCCGTGAGGTAGCAAAAGAAGCAGAAAAGAACGCTCAAGCAGCTAAGAACAGCGATGGGCAGGAAAATAATCCAGAAAAAACTGAATAAAGCTATTTACTTTCGGTTTACCTGGCTATATAATCCTTCATGTCAACCGCGCAACAGCCGGCCACGAGAGTCTGCAGGGCTCAGTGGATTTCGGATGGCTGGCTGCGCGGTTTGACCCAAACCTGTTCAGAGCCCACTTGAGTGGATTGAGCCCCTCTCATATAGGATTGTAAAATTATGGCACTTAAAACAGTTGTAACTGACCTTACCGAAGTTGATGAAGGCTTCCGTGGCCTGTATATCAAAGACGAAGCATCTGGCGCATTCCGTTTGGACGTTGAACCAGACGAAAAAACGCTGAAAGAATTAGAAGACCTGCGCAAAGAAAAACAGCGTATGGAACAGCACACCAAAAAGCTTCTCGAAGAAAAGAAAAAAGAAGCTGAACGTGCTCGCCTGGCTGAAGAAGAACGCGCACGTCGTGAGCGTGATGTTGAATCTCTTGAGCGTTCTATCAAAGAGAAACATCAGGCTGAACTGGAACAGTATACTAATCGTCAGGCACAGCTGCAAGCTCAGCTGGAAGCGCAAATGGTTGATAACCTGGCGCTGAACCTGGCTAACCAACTCTCTGACACCCCGGCACTTATTATGCCACACATCAAGGCCCGACTGCGCGCTCAGGAAATTGATGGTAAGTGGCGTACTACTGTCGTGGATGTTATGGGCAACCCGACTGCTACAACGCCAGATGAGCTAGTGGAACATATGCGCGCTGATAAGCAGTTTGCACCTCTTGTGCGTGGAACCAAGGCTGGCGGTGGCGGTGCCAACGGCGGCGGAGCTAATCCTGGTGGGAACGGCGGTGGCGAACAGCACACTTTCGGAGGCGGGGACGACCGCATAGCACGTGCTCGTGCTAAAATCCAAAACACACAATGGGGCAAATAATTTATGTCACTGTATATTTTTAACGAACAAGTACGTTCTACCGCCACCGAACTGGTCGACCAGGACGTACAGAAGTTTAACGAAGCTTCTGCAGGTACCCTTATCCTGGGTAACCAGTACGTAATCGGTGATTACGTTGAGCAGGCAATGTGGCAGCTGGTCGACGGTATCGCTACTCGTCGTAACGCTTACGCTGGCACCAACAAAGTTGATGCGCAGACTCTGGGCCAGATTCTGGACCGTTCTGTTAAGATCGACGGCCGTGTTGGTCCTCTGAACATTACCGGTACTATGATGCGTCGCATCGGTGCAGGTGATACTGAACCAGCAGCTGTTGTTGCTGCACAGGCTTCTGCTGCGATGTTCCAGGACTACCTGAACACCACTGCTGCGTGTCTGGTAGCTGCTATCGGCGCAAACGCTGATGTTGTTCTGGACGTAACTGCAGGTTCCGGTGCTGCTGCAAACATCACTATGCAGAACCTGAACAAAGTCAACGCTAAGATGGGTGACCGTTCTCAGCAGATTCGTGCGTACATCATGCACTCTACTGCGTTCCACTCCCTCATCGACCAGGCTATCAACAACACGGAACACCTGTTCCAGATTGGTGACCTGAACGTATACAAAGACTTCCTGGGCCGTCGTTATGTCGTTTCCGACATCCCGGCTCTGGTTGATGGCGCCGGTGCTTCCGCTAAGTACCGCACTCTGGGTCTGACCCCGTCTGCTGCAATCGTTCAGGTCGGCGGCCTGTACGACATGGTTACCTCCGAGCAAACCGGTGGTGAAAACATCCTGCGTCAGATGCAGGGTGAATACGACTTCAACGTGTCGCTGAAAGGCTACAGCTGGGTCGGTCACAAAGCTGGTCAGTCTCCGACTGATGAAGACCTGGCTGCTCAGGCGTCATGGTCTAAAGTTGCGACTTCCAACAAAGACACCGCTGGTGTTATGTTGCTGGCTAAGTCTGCAATCTAACCCACAAACGGGACTAACAAAAGGCGCACGTGACGACGTGCGCTTTTTTATTAACTTTAAAAGGGTGTGTAATGGGCCGTAGACGACTTAAGCCGGAACCAGTAGATGTTCGTGGTGTGTGTATTACCGAAGGTTGTACTAACCTACAATCTAAATGTGCAAAAGATAAGTACAGAGCACATTGTAGTACGTGCCATAACAAAAGATATGGTATAGTAACTCATAGGCGAGATTATCGCTTATTCAAAAAAGACCATTGCGAGGAGTGTGGTTTTATTCCTGTACACCCTTGTCAGTTAGACGTGGACCATGTAGACGGTAATCACTCTAATGACGATCCAAGTAACCTTAGAACATTGTGCGCCAACTGCCATAGACTCAAAACATTCGTAAGTGGCGACTACATTCCTAATTCTGCTTTACAATGTAAAAGTTCTGGTATATAATCGGACTAAACTTGCTGGAGGCTTTCTATGGCATACACACTTGTTGTGGAAGACGGTTCAATTGTTCCGGGTGCTAACTCGTATGTTAGTGCTGCAGAAGTGGATGAGTTTATCACTAACGAAGGTATTCTCATTCAACCAGGAGCTGACCCGTACTACCAGGCTGCCAAAGCAGCTATTCGACTTGATAACCAGTTTAACTGGCTAGGCCGTAAGGTCAGCAAAACACAGAACATGGCTTGGCCCCGTACTGGCCTCGGTGCGTGCAATGTTGACATCGCGGAGTCTGTAATTCCGCGAGAAGTTAAGCTGGCACAGCTTTATATGATGGCCAGTGTATTGAGCTATGACGGCGAAGAAGGTGTGCGTAGCGACCAGGCTTTGCGCCGTAAGAAAGTTGGTAACCTGGAGATTGAATACTTCGACTCCAAATCAGGCGTTACCGGTGCAACTGACCTTTGGACGTCAGACGTCAAGGCCATGCTAAAGCACCTTGTGGGTGCATCCCTGAGAACGCGGAGAGTATAATGATTCGCATACGCCTTGAACGTCGCGACAAACAAAAGTTCGAGTTCACCTACCGTGCCTTTAAGTCATTTGAAGGTCAAGGCGTATCAGTAGGTGTTCATCCAGAGCACAACAGACGTATAAATCCCAGGGACCGTATAACAAACGCAGAGCTAGCAATGGTGCATGAATACGGTCTCAACGGTCTGCCAGAACGAAGCTTTCTTCGTAGTGCTGTTGGTGGCAGGGGTAAAGGCCGACAGGCAATAAACAAAGCTTTCCGTGATAATGTGCCTGCTGTTCTCAGAGGAAGCATGACTGCGCATGAACTCAACGACAAAATAGGTCGTATGCTTGTTGATGCTGTTCACGACAGAATGGACAGTGACGTGCCACCTCCTAACACCGAGCTGACAGAAGAACGCAAACGCGGGCCAGGTACACTTAGAGAATCTATGCAGTTGTACGATTCGATAGGGTACAAAGTTGGCAGAAACTGGAGGCTATAATGCTCAAGATAACTTCGCTAATGAAGGATAAGTCCTTTGTGGCATTAACAGATGTTCTTCTTCGAAATGATTCGCGCTTACCAAACGGTGACTTCGAAGACGAATATACAGCTGCAAAGTATCTGTGTAACATTCAACCTGGTGCAGCTACCAACCAGCCTAACCTGTTGACTAAAGACGATGGCGAGCATGAGTTCCCACGTATTGCGATATACTGTGGACAAGAACTGAAGCTCGGAGACTTCGTTATATACGAAGACCAGCCATACCGTGTATTCCGTATCGACCCATGGAGTCGTCATGGCCACTACTACGTTACAGCAATTCTCCATAAAGGACCTCAGGGAGCTCGTTCAGAAGCTTTTAACATTACCTGATGGTTCATGTATTATTGGTGAAGAGTCTGGTACAGTTGATGGTACACCGTATGTTTATCTGCGCCCTGGCGACGCATATGACTTCGGACCTCCTAGAACCAGACAAGGCTCTGACGGCTTTGAGTACGTCAGCAAGCCAATGATGACGGCTGTACGTATTACAGCTGTCGGTAAGAATGCTGCTGAGCTAATGCGTAAGCTACACATAGCACTGGGTAGTTCACCAGCTAAGCAGTTTAACCGTTTACGACATTATGCAATAACCAAAATATCGAAGATTGATAATGTCGGTGGTGCTATCGGTGCAGGCTATGCTCAGAAGTCAATGATGACTGTTGACATTAGCTATGTGCATAAAGTTAAGATTGAGCAACCGTACATCTACAAGGTTGACATTACTTGTATGGATGATAACGGTAACAAAGCGACTGGTACAGTAGAGGAACCGTAATGGCAACTGGAGTAGACCCGGAACTGCAAGCGCAGCTGGATAAGCTAACAACTGCCGTCCAGCTCATTCATGACTTCGGTATGTCAGACGACCCAAACATCCCTAACCCGGAAGGTGGTGTCATACGCACACTCGAAGGCATTAACGCTGCAATCAATGAAGCTATACCAAACTTTGAAAATGCTAACGAAGCTGCTATCCAGGCGCGCGCTGCTCGTGATGCAGCTATTGCAGCCAAAGAAGCTGCAGAAACCGCAGCTGAACAGGCTACAGTATCTTCGACTTCAGCGATCTATGAGTACGGCAATGTTGCAAGTGCAGCTACCGTAACTATACCTGCTGCATCTAAAACAATTGTCAGCCTTACTCTTAACCAGCCAAACACCGTAATTAATATCGGTGGTGTGTCTGACCCGTCTACTGTTGCGCGTCAGATTACTATTGCTATTAAGCAAGGTACTGGTTCTAACAAGGTGACCGCTTGGGATCCCAGAATAAAATGGGCAAACAACAGAAAGCCCGTTCTGTCATTCCTTGTGGGTTACACAGATGTTGTTACGTTGCTTACCTTTGACTCAGGAGCAACTTGGATGGGTTTCTTTAACGGTGGATGGATTAAATAATGCACACGATGTTGCTTAAAGACGGATCAGACCATCGAGCTAATGTCGAAAGCCTTATCGAAGGTCACCACCACTTTCTTGAGCGCAATACTGGTAGAACTGACGACGCTACGCGTCAGCACTATATCTTCAACCCAGAAGGAGTAGTGTCGAACAACCGCCATTTTATTGCGCACACTATGATGGAGTACCAACCTAACGGTGATGCTCCGTCTGAAAGTCAGTCGCTGCTGATACTCGGCGAAATTCACGCGTACCTTGCTACTAAGGAACAGCGGTATCTGGACAAAGCAATTGAGTACTTCAATGCTTACGTCAAGTACTATTACGAGGGGGACCCAATCCCTGATACTCCTCGTCGCTGGATCGCTAACTGGCTTTGTAATGGCAAAGAGCCTGTGTTAGCCAGCTTCCCAATCAACCCTGATTCACCAACACAAGGCGGCTATAAAAATGTGCCTGTTAAATTTGTTAACGGCAAAGCACAAATCCCTCATGGTTCTCCTTTCTGGGGCGAGTACCTGGATGTTGCTACTTGGGCCCACAGGGGACACATGGCTTGGCCTGCTATTAATGGTGGTGTCCGTGTTATTAAAAATAAAGTTGACTGGGACGATATTTACAACAATTATCGCATCACTACCATGCCAGCTGACCCGTGGAATCAGTTAGCCTGGATTGACTGGCCGAGGTATCTGGGTGAACCAAGCTACACTGTGGACTGGTCAGCGCCTGAACCTCCTGTACATCTCATCGAGTATATTGTTGCATGGACCAATAATAAGATTGGTGTTCTGCCTGGCAAAAACGATGAGCTATGGGGAGGCGAGATTCTTGAGACTGGACTGCCTGACTCTCGCCGAGGTGAGATTCAACTCCGTGACCACACTATCAACGGTGTGTATCTGCTTAACTATGCCGTTAAGCTTCCTGTTGAGCATGGTGGTTATTTGCTTAAGCGAAATGAAGTATGGCACAACAGACCGGTAAACGTTCCATTGTACGGCGAGCTTCAACGCGGTAATGCTGCTGATGCTGAGTTGTGGTTCTGTGACTGCTGCTATATGCTGTGGCGAATTACTAACGAGCAAAAGTATTACAACGCTTGGCAAGCTGTCCTGTTTACACTGGAGGAGTATATTGACATTGATAAACAAGACCAGTTCTTCCGACAAGACACTCACGCGTCGTCTCCGTTTACTGATGGCATCTCTTATGATTGGTCTTATCCTGAACTGGCACAAGCTATATATTCACGTGATGAAAATGGTTATATAGTTCTACGTCAGAACGAAAAAGCTCAGTCATCTTTGGAGCAGCAGGCTGTATGGTTTAAGTGTAAGCCAACAGCTAAGATACGTACAGAGGTCGGTGGCAAAGATGACGCTGGTCAGAATATCAGTGTCAAGGTAGAAATGTACATGAACCGTGAAAAGGTTGACGTCGAGCAAAACATCTATCGTTTTGTCACACAGCTACCTGCTCTTGGCGCTTCGCCTGCTAACTACGACATTCCGTTAAGCGATTTTGTCGCAGGTACTAAGCCAGACGGTTCTGAGTATATCTTAGCTGATATACGTTCATCCACTGATTATGGCAATGCCACTATTGCGGTGTCTTACCGTACTGACATACTTGACAACAGACGTGGCAACACTGTTCGTATGACTATACCTGATAGTTCGTCAGGTGCCATTATAGGCTTTTGGTTACTGGAATCTTCCCAGGCACCTTTAAACTCGCTGACGTATACGTCCACAGGTCCGTTGTACATCAAAGTAACTGACGCGCAAGGCTGGAGTTGGGTACGTGACTTACCTGCCGCACCAGGCTGGGTAACTCAGCAGATTCGTACATGGGAGTTCAGGCTGGCGTCATACCAGGAAAACCCAGGTACACCGCCTACAAGCCCACAATTCGGTGAGATTAAGCAGTTCTCGCTTGTACTGCCTGATGGTGTTGATACATCGACAAGTATTAGCTGGTACTGTGTGAATGATGTTCCGCCTCGCTATAACTGGCCGATTGGTTATACGATTAAGTACCGTCTTACTTTCTCGGCTGATAACCCGTACACAGCTAGACTTGGCGACTGTACTGTGCTGGACTATGAGAATGATAACCTTGCTTATACGCCAGGTGTTATTCCGTTCTCCAACATTTATAACCCTGACTCTAAGCAGTTCGATGGTTGGCATGGTATACCTTACCCTGGTTATCAGTATCCGTTTGTCTTTACGCATGACGATACTGCAGCAGGTACAATCAGGCTGAACAACATGGTTAACTTTTTGTACGATTCTCAGCAATGGTACTTTAAGAAGTTTGGTCAGCTAGGTCCTGGTGCATCTGCTTTTATCTGGAACCGTTGGGATAACTTTAAATATGGTGTACCTGATACATTTACCATGTATCACTGGGGCAACGGTAGTGCATGGTCAGGCTACCAGCCTCGTGCTTACTTCTCCGCAGCACGTGGATGGTATGAGCTAGTAAACCGTGGTAAGCCGGTTCCGAGTAAGCTTATTGCTTATGTTGATAACTGGTCAAAATGGTTGCTTGACTTCATGGAAAGGTCAGGAGGTGTGTCACCTTCTAACTTCCCGCAAGAAGGTGTTGCTCTGCCCGTCCCTACAGACTTCACAGGGCACATGTGCGGACTATGGCTTGCTGGTGCAGCTATGTCAGCCCTTTGTGGGTCAACGGTATCAGGACTTGATAAGCTGATGGATATGCTTGTCAATGAGCTGGAAGACCATTACGACATAACTGGTATTCCGGGGCACGTAATGGATGGTGGTTGGTCGCCAGCGTTACGCCTTGAAACTGGTACAGGTCCTGAAAGCAACGCCATGTACTATGGTTTTTACTCTGGCGAAATATTACGAGGGTTGGGCTTATACCTGCTGTACAAAAACAAAGGGGCTAAAGCAGATATTTATGATTTAGGCCCGTAACCACTATTTACTTAACCGAGGCGCCAGCCTATAATAAGCTGGCGCACCCAATAAGAGGATTCTCCAGATGGCAAATCGTACTACAGCCAACCGTCCTGTTAAAGACGCAGACCTGCGTCAAGAGTCGGTTACTCAGTTCCCGTTATCCAAGCCTACCAAGCTTGACGAGAACGGAAAATTCATTCCAACCCCAGTTACCGGTGTAACTGCTACACCTAAGACTAAGTCAATTGCTGTTGGTGAGTTTACTACTCTGACAGCAGCAGTAGCCCCGGCAGACGCAGATGACGTTACTGTATTGTGGGAAAGCAATGCGCCTGACAAAGCCACTGTTGATGGTTCAGGTCGTGTTCAGGGTATCAAAGTTGGTTCAGCAACTATTACTGCTAAATCCAAGCTTGACCCTTCCAAAACCGATACTGTAGCAATTACGGTAACTGCTCCGCCTGTAGCCGTCACTGGTGTTACGTTAGCGCCTAAGTCGCCGAGTGTTGTAGTAGGCTCTACTGTACAGCTGACTGCAACTGTGCTGCCTGCTGGCGCTACTAACAAAGCTGTTACCTACGAATCAAACGACCAGGCTAAAGCTACCGTTAGTGCAACTGGTCTGGTGACCGGTAAAGCAGCTGGTGTCGTCACCATCACTGTCAAAACAGCTGATGGCAGCTTCACTGACACCGCGTCAGTAACTGTTACTGCTGAGTAAGGAGCTGATTGATGTCGCTTCCACTTAATGAGGTTGTCGACGTCCAGTTCAGTAAGAGCAACGGGGGTAAAGGTTTTACCCCCAATGTTCCGCTGGAAGGTATAATGCTTTCCAACTACGAGTACTCAATCGTCGCGGGTGATGACCCTGTTCAGCTAGTTGTGCGTTACATTCCAACCAACGCTACTGAGCGTGGTATGGCATGGAAATCTAGCGACCCTGACGTTATCACTGTTGATGAGCTCGGATTTGTGAAGCCACTGGCGGAAGGTGTTGCATACGTGACTGGTACGTCTGTTGACGGCGGTTATACTGTACGAGCAAAGTTTAACATTGCTCGGGCACCTATCCTTGTTGAATCTGTTACAGTGTCTCCCACAAGTGTGACGCTCGAAGAGGGCAAGACTCAACGCCTGACATACGCCTATTTACCTGCTAATGCAGATAATCCTGATTTCTACTGGATTTCAGACGATGAGTCTGTTGCTGTCGTTAACGACAGCGGGCTTGTCACTGCCATTGGAGATGGCGAAACAACTGTAAACGTACAGTACGGTGTTGACAGCTCTATATTCGATAGCTGTACTGTAACTGTTATTCCGCCTGTTGTACACGTTACAGGAGTTGAGTTTCTTACTCAGTCGCCTCTTAACGTTAATATCGGAAGCACAGCTGGGACTAGTATTCGTATATCGCCAGAAGACGCCACTGACAAAACAGTGACGTATGAAAGCAGTGCGCCTGATGTAGCAACTGTGGATACTGACGGAAACGTTACTGGCATTGTAGCTGGTAATGCCACTGTTACTGTTAAGACGAATGACGGTGATAAGACTGACACTCTTGATATTATAGTCAGGGTGCCTGCTGTAAATGTTACCGGCGTAAGTATTAACGAAGGCGATACAGCTTCCATGGAAGTTGGTGACACTCTTCAGCTACATGCCACTGTGACTCCTGAAAATGCTACTGACCCATCTGTTGTATGGAGTGCTCCTGTATCAGAAGTTGCGTCTGTGACTGAAGCTGGTTTGGTAACTGCTAACGCTGCAGGCTTAATTGATGTTACTGTTATCACTAATGACGGGAACTTTACTGACAGAATCGAGGTTAAAGTTACAGACCCTAGCATCGCAGTTACGGATGTTGCATGGGCTCCTGACTCTCCGACTAAAGTAAGTGCTGGCCATCAGGTGCAGACTAAAATTGTTATAACACCTGACAACGCAACCAATAAAAAAGTCAGTTACAATAGCTCAAACCCTGACGCTGTTACTGTTGACACTAACGGAGTTATATACGGTCAATCTCCTGGAACTTCGACTATTACAGTTACAACAGACGACGGTGGACTTGAGGCTTCATTTGTAGCGACTTGCACAGAGGTGGCTGTTATTACACCAGATGGTCTTGGCGGTATTCCAGTCGGTGGTACTCAGCAGTTCACTTATACTGTTAACCAGTCTGACGCTGAGCTGACTAATATTCGTTATGAGTCTGCTGACCCAGCTATTGCAACTGTTGATTCGTCTGGCGTTGTAACCGGTGTTGCTAGCGGCGGATGTAACATCTGGATTTACGCAACTAGCAATGGTGCTGACATTAGCGCAGCTACTTGGGCACAAATTTCTGAGAAGGTACAGGTCTACCCTCAGTACGCCGAATGGCTTGTGGGTAACACCAAACAGCTTGATGTCGAGATTTATCCGTCTGACTCTAAGAGCGTTACTGTTACTTACGAATCGTCAAATGACGCTATCATTAGTGTAGATGCAAATGGCTTGATGACTGCTAAGTCTGAAGGTTCAGCAACTATTACTGCTAACGTTGTAATGAACGGTGTTGCTGCTTCTGGTACAACATCTCCTTACGTGTCTGAGCTTTCTGTTACTACTGACTCGTTGCCTGCACTCACTGTTGGTAACACGCAACAGCTAGTTGTAACTGTTAGACCTGAATACGCTAAGACAGACCCAGGCTATAACGTTCAGTATACAACTACAGACGATACTGTCGCTACTGTAAGTAATACCGGTGTTATTACTGGCGTTGGTAACGGTGGATGTCGTATTGGTGCCACAGTAACTGTGAGAAATGCTACAGCGTCGGACAGCTCTTATCAGTCCGTCGATGCAGCATAAAAATTAATTAACTTTGCACTGGCCATTTACTTGGTTAAACTTACTGAGTATAATGGCCGGAAAGTCCACCCAAGAGGTAAACAAAAATGCCGTTGAATGTAAACCAGATTGTAAACGTTCAACTGAACAACACTCCAACTGGTATCAGCAAAGGGGACTTCGGTAAGCTGGCTCTTTTAACTCAGGACCCTGGCACTGCTTTTCCTGACAGCGACAACGGACACTATGTTGAAATCGGCAGCTACTCTGAAGCCGAGTCTTATTGGGGTACTGGTTCAGTTGTACTTGGTGCGCTGAAGATTTTCTTTGCACAATCTCCGCGTCCTCGTTCAGTAGTTATCGCCTCATGGAGCAACACCTCTACTCTGGATGCGGCTATTAAAGCATTCAACGATGTGTATCCTGACTGGTATGTTCTGCGTCCGCTTCCGCCTACTGGCGAGCTGTCTGACGATGACATCAGTTTGCTGGCGTCAACTGTTGCTGCTTACGATAAAAAACGTTGCAGCTACACTACCACTAAAGCAACTCATATTGAAAACAGCGACTCCAACCCGATTAAAGTTCTGGCTGGTAAAGGCTACAACAATATGTGGCTTCAGTACGATAAGAACAACCAACACTACGCAGACATTTCTGCTATGGCGCGTGCTCTGTCTGTTAACTTCTCTGGTAACCGCACTACGATTACCATGAAGTTCAAACAAGAGCCTGGTATTACACCGAACAACACTTTAACGCTCACTGAAGCCAACAAGTGTAAGGCGCTGGGTATTAACTGGTACACCTACTACAGCACCTTTGCTATGCTTGCAGAAGGTACTGTCCTTGGTACGTCCAAGCCGCCGCGCTTCTGGGATGAAGTACATGGTCTCGACTGGTTCTGTAATGCTGTCCAGACTTACGTCTTCAACTCAATCGCTACGTCACCCACGAAGGTGCCGCAGACGAACAAAGGTCACGAGCGCCTTACTGGTGCTGCAGCTGTTGCCTGTCAGCAGGCTGTTGACAACGGCTTGGTTGCGCCTGGTATCTGGTACGGTGATGAGTTTGGTACACTGTCTTATGGTGACCGACTCGAAACAGGTTTCTACATCTACATCCCTGACGTAGATGACCAGCCTCTGGATGAGCGTGAAGCTCGTCAGGCCGTTGTAATGCAAATCGCGATTAAGCTGGCAGGTGCAATCCACTCCAGCGACATCCTGATTAACTTCACTCGCTAAGGAGCAGATCAATGATCATCGATTCTTCTGAATGCGTGTTGAGCCTGAATGGTGTTCAGCTGTCCGACTGGGCAGACGGTGCCGATGTCATTGACGTGCAATGGGTGGACCCAGCTTCCACCTATCTTGCAGGTGCAGATGGCAATGGCATTCAGATTATGAACCCGTCCAAAGCCATTAAGCTAACTATCAAGGTTAAGCAAAATGGTCCGGATGCCAAATGGCTTAACGACCAGTACAACCTGCAGCGTAACAACATTCGTGGATTTGTCCCGTTTGTGCTGCAAGCCAAAGACCTGCTAAACCAGGATTTGGCATGGGGCAAAAAAGGTTACTTTACCGATGGTTCCCCGTGGACTCGCGGTAATGGCCATAACCCGACTACCTTCGCTATTGTGTTCCACCAAGGTGGTATGCAGTTGACTGAAGGCTTTGACCAGTAACAATAGAGGAAAGCACAAATGACTGAGCCCAAATCATTTGACATCGACGACGTAACGTACAACATGACACTCGCAAACGCGCTGCAAGCCTGGACAGTCCTGAAAAAAGCAGGTAAGCTGTTCAAAGGCATTGGCAACGCTGACATTGTGGGTAAAGACGGCAAAGTGGACGGTAAGAAAGCAATGCTGGTCCTGTTGGACGCTGTTCTGGAGAACGCAGGTTCTGACGAGATGACAGCTATTGAGGAACTAATCTTCCGCAATACTGTTGTTGTAGTTGATGGCAAACCGCGTAAGCTGTCTGACTGTAAAGACCAACACTTCAACGCACATCGTAGCCATATCTTCGGTGTGCTCAAGGAGGGATTGGTATATCAGTTCGCGGATTTTTTCAAAGGGAATGGCCTGTCAGGTCTAGCGGGTCTAGCCACGCCCTTGACGAAATAAAACGCAAGCAACAGTCAGGGACGCAAGAAACTGACTGGTTCATTTGGCTTCCTATTCTCAAGGGTCATGTGACCCTTGCAGAATTAAAGTCGTCTTACAGCTTGTGTGATTTGTGCGACCTGCATATTGCTATTCTGGACTATGCCGAGTTAGAGGAAATCCATGGCGACCATAATCGATAGCTTTCTGGTAACGCTTGAGAGTAAAGCCGACAGTTCTGGCTTTGACCTCTTCGACCAGCTGTCCCGCCGTTTTGTGATTACCCTCGGCGATGTAATCAATCTTGCTGAGCGTGCTGCTAGCGCGCTCGGCAGGATGTTTGCGCCTGCGTTAGAGGCCGACGTACTCGCTGCCAAGATTAAAGGCTTCGGCTACGACGTCGAATCGACGTGGAAAACGCTGATGGATATGTCTCTGCAAATGGGTACACCATTCCAGGAGGCACTAGACGGCTTTACTAAACTTAAATCGTATGGCGTTGACCCGTTAAACGGTTCGCTACAAATGCTCAAAACAATCACTGCTGCAACAGGCGGTGATTTGGCACGTACCATTGTTGCGTATGGCCAGGCGTCTGCAATGGGTTCATTGCAGGGTCAGGAAAAGAACCAGTTCATTAACGCCGGTGTTGACATCTGGGGCGCACTGTCCCGCTACACTGGTAAGAAGCTTGGCGAGCTTCAGGATATGATGCGGCAGAAGCAAATCACTGCCGACATACTGACTAGCGCGCTCAAACAAGAAGCCGAACGTTTAAAACCAATTGCCCACGAAGTGTCACAGACACTCAAAGCGCAGTTAACTAACCTGAGCACAATTTGGTATGCTGCTCGTTCTAAGATTGCCCAGACCAGAGTATGGGATGAGGTAACTAAAGGCGCGATAAGTATGGTTAAGTCACTCACAGCAGTGCTTAACGATACCACACTTACTGCGGCGTTTAAAAAGTTCGACGAAGTTGTATTCAATACAATTGAAAACGTAAAACGACTTATCTACGTTATCGGGGATAACTTCCCGTTAATGGTTGCGATAACCTCATACGCACTGCTGTCACTTATTCCCGTGCTGGCTGCACTTATTCCCTGGCTGGCTAAGGTAGGCAACGCCTTTGTGGGTTTAGCTACCAAAATGCTTATGAATCCGCTCACGTGGTATGCACTGGCTATAGGTACAGTTGTTGCTGTACTCACTGACCTCGACGACGCTCTGGCAGGACGTGAGACAGTTGTTAAGTGGTCAAAAGATGTTGTAGCCGCATGGGGAATTGTCAAGCAGTATATCGTAGTTATTGCAGACTTTATTCTGTCAATATTTGACGGTCGCTTATGGAACAAACTCGGTAACTGGTGGCAAGGTTTCCTTGTTGAAGTTAAGCAAGGCATAGAGCAAATAAAGCTGTGGTTGTCTGAAGCGCTTTACCAGCTGCCTGGCGGTAAGTTCCTGATGGCGTTGTTTGGTAAGCTCGATTCTACCCTGGGCTTTGCTAGCAACAAACTTGTGGCAGGTGCTGAAGCTACTGCTAATGCTGTATCACCTACAACTGAACGGGGCGGAAGCTTCTGGAGTAGAGCACTCAACTGGTCAATGCGTAACTTCAACCCTATCACAGGGGAGATGACAGCTGGTGGTCAGGCTATGCAGTCAGCTATAAACACTGCTAAGCAAAACCAACAACAGAACGCAACTGTTATTCATCAGGATAATAGTGTTAAAGTTGATGCTACTATTACCGGTGTACAGAACCCACAAGAAGTGGGTCGTGAGGTCAATGACCAGGTCAAACAGGCGCAGAAAGAGAATGCTACTGTAAGGGCTAACAACAAAACGGCGGTAACACAATGAGTGACATCTTTGCTGGAATTACTGATGCTGCCAACGACTTGTACCAAGATGCCCGTGACAGACTCATGGGCGACGGTACAACCACCTTACGCTTCCGCAACTGCGGAGGCATTAAGATGGATGCTGTCACTAATGAAGAGCATCAGTCTGACCTTGACATTGCTGACAACGAACTCGAGTCCGGGGCTAAGGCTTCGGACCATGCTGCTGTACAACCGAAAGTTATTACAGTCACGGGTGTGGTAGTTGGCTATATTGACGAGTCGATTCAAGAGTCAACAGTTAGTGACGTAACCGGCTTACGGTCTATGGATTTCTTGGATGATATTCAGCTTCCACAAGTAGTGTCTACTGTCCTCGAAGGAACAAGGGACTTTGCTGTTAACAAGCTAGTCTCATTCATAGACTGGGGCGGTTTAGACGCCACCATTTCACGCTCTTTAGTTCCATGGCTTCCTGACTTTAGTATAGCTGAACAGCTTAAGTCTTCGGACAACATGAGGATTGAACAGGTATACCGTACACTGCTGGATTTACAGAAAAACGTTATTTACTGTGACGTTGATACTGGTATCTTCAAGTATACGAATATGCTTTTGAAGTCTGTTCGTGTTGTGCAGGAGAAAGATGGTTCAGCTACGTTTACCCTTACGTTCCGTGAAGTCATTGAAGTACCGATTGTAGTTACAAACGCTGTAGCCGCTAAGTCGACAGGTCGCCCTGCTAATAACGGTACTAAGAAAAGCGGACGTGCACAAGGCCAGGGTGATGCCACCAGTAAGAAGGACATAAACACAACTACACCGATTAGCGAGAAACGTGTAAACGATAACCGCGGTTTTGGTGTAACACTCGGTGACATGTTTGGCTTTAACTTACGGGGTATATTCTGATGATATTTACCACAACTGCTTTCCTTGACATTATAGGTAATGATGGTTCTGGTATTTACGACTTGGAACCTACCTCTGAAGGTAAGCAATCAATATCAATTTCTATCGCTGGTTATACGTATAACATTGAGTTGTACTATAACACGGTAGGTCAGCTCTGGCAGGCTACAGTGACTGACGTATCAAGTAATACTGTACTTTGTTCCAGTTATGCTTTACAATATGGGCGTATTGCTTTTGGTAACTGGGACACGCGTATAGCGTTGCTGGTAAGTGACAAATCCTCCAGCCGCATCGGTCCTATGACTACAGATGACATGGGAGGACGTTGCAGTGTCTACATCGTTGACAAAACAGCCTACCCGTCAGTTTGGCCGCGCGTTAAAGCTTGAGGTCAGCAACGGTAAAGATGAAGGCATAATCATCTCAAATCTTCGTGTTACCTTTGACATTCAAAAGGGTAACACGAAGCATCCAAATAAAGCGACAATCACAGTGTTCAACTTGACTGAATCCAACCGTTATAAGTTGGCGTCAGGCACCTGGGATTACGTCCGTCTCTCTGTGGGTTACGGTCTTGACAACATAGTTTATCGCTTGATATTCGAAGGCGATATTACTCGAGCTAACGACCAACGAAACGGCCTTGATATCCAGACTGTTCTCGAATGTGGCGATGCCCGTAAATCTTACAACGATGGCTTTGTTAATACGACACTGGCTGCCGGTTCTACGTATGACAGTGTTGTTGACGTTTGTCTGGCTAGTATGCCAAACGTTGAAGAAGGGTACGTCTGCCTTGACAGCAACAAGCCAGCTTTCCTGAGAGCACGTACTCTGTTCGGACAAACGCACAGCGTACTCGACCAGGTTGCTGCTGCCAACAAGGCTACCTGGTCTATACAAGACAATAAACTCAATATCATTCCTAATGACTCTGTTACTGACTACGACGTTGTTGTGCTGTCAGAATCGTCTGGTATGATTGGTGCTCCTCGCGGCACAGACAAAGGTCTTGAGGTTACTTGCAACCTGAATCCTACTCTGGCCATTGGTGGTCTCGTACAAGTAAATTCTATGTTTACACAGTACAACGGACAGTATAAAATCGACACTATAAGATTTCGGGGTGACAATAAACCGAAAGGACCGTGGCGTGCTGACTTGACGGTTCTCGGTGGACAGTTTGCGAAGAAAGTTCGTCGACTCAAGAAGCCACGCAAGCTGTCGAAGATTGAGTACGACTATGTTACTGAACCCGGTGTTGATCATACAGTAGGTGGAGGTAGCTGATGTCAGCTATTGACTATAACACAGCAACACTTGACGAGGCCATTGAGGCCGCACTGTTTGCTGCAATGATTGGTAAGCGCCACTGTTTACCTGGCCGTGTAGTATCGTTTAACCGCGACCTACAGACTGTTGTTGTTGAACCTATGGTTAGTGCCGAAAACGAAGATGGTTCAATGAGACCACTACCACCAGCAGCTGATGTTCCTTTATTCCAGCTAGGTGGTGGGGATTTTATTATAACGCTTGAACCAAAGAAAGGTGACCCGTGCTTACTTCTTGTTGCCGACAGATGTATTGACGTATGGTATGAGCTGGCTGAAAACGCTATACCAGGTGACTTCCGACAGAACGACCTGTCCGACTGCTTCTGTCTTGTGGGTTTCAGACCTAAGCCTCTGAAGATAACAAACTGGATGGAAGGTGTAACTATCCGTAAGATTGACGGAAGTCACTATATCAATATTAATAATGCTGGCAAGGTATCGATAAAGGCTACAGCAGTGGACTTGCTTGATACACCAACACTTAATGCACCAAACACAGAAGCTAAGTTTAAAGAAGTTAACATTGGCGGCGTTAAGATGTCCAAGCACAGACACCAAGAAAATGGTGACGGTGGCGGTATTACTAATGGCCCGCAAAACTAGGTAACCCACAATGCGAACTAGACGACTCGATTCAAACTGGGACTGGAATTTTGGGCGTGGCCGACTTGACTACGCCGATACGTCTGAGTCCATTGAACAACGCATCGTGCAGATACTCCGCTGTTATACTATGGACTGGGTACATGACCTGGACTATGGCATTGACTGGTTCGGACTAATGGAGAAGCCTGTTCGATGGGCTGACCTGGAAGCTGCAATCAAGACAGCAATACTTGCGGAGTATGGAGTTAGTTCTATCGAGAGCTTTACCCTAAGCTTCGACCCTGACTCACGTCACGCTGTTTATTCGGTTGAGGTTAATGATATTTATCACAACACAACCTCTATTAACAGAAGTATTAATTTAACCGGAGAAAACTGATGGGCTCTGTAACTAGCACAGGCTATGTTCCCGTCAAGCTCGACGACTGGATCAGCAGATTTGAAACGCTCTTCCGTCGTGTGTATGGCGCGGATATTGATTTGTCAGCTAAGTCTGCTGACGGACAAATGGTTGGTATTCTGGCGCAGATGTTTGCAGACCAGGACGAGCAAGTTGCAATTCTGTTTTCTATGCTTGACCCTAACCAGGCATCTGGTGTATACGTAGACCAGTTCCTTGCCTACGTAGCGCTTCAGCGTAAAGGCGAGATGTCAACGCTATTGACCAGGGTTAAGATTGAAGGTGACCGTAACACTATTATACGTACTCCTTACTATGTAACTGACAGCTCGAATAACGTGTACCAGCTTAACTCCACCGTTGCGCTGGATGATAACGGTGTAGTCGAAACAAGCTTCAGTTCTGTTAAGACTGGCCGCTTTGTCGTACTTGCAAACGATGAGCTTAAACCGCAGACCATCGTTTCTGGTGTGCGTAAAGTTACCAACATGCAAGTGTCGTCTGGCGGTGCGTCCACTGAGCTCGACTCTGAGGCTATAGACCGTGCGTATAACTCTTACGGCAAACCTGGCACAAACAGCTTAGACGGTATTGTTGCTGAGATTCGTCAGATGACTGATGTTATCGCGTGTAACGGTTACGAGAACGAAGAAGATACTCGGGACCCGTTAACTGGCCTACCTCCTCACAGCATGCAGATTGTTGTGGATGGTGGTTCGCCTGCTGCTATTGCTGACTGTATCTTCCGTCGTAAAACTAATGGCTGTAAGCAGATTGGCACTGTGTCTTATCAGATTACGGATAAGTCAGGTACACAGCGCACAATGAAATGGAGTCAGCCTACTTATGTTGAGGCATATGCTTCACTAGTTGTAGCCCGTAAGGAACTGTTTACCGACGTTTCCGAGGAACTTATTAAGAATGCTATTCTTTCCAAGGTATACAATATCGGTGAAGAGGTATCAACCTACGAACTGGGCCAGCTGATTCAAGAAGCGAATGGCGTAAGCCCTAACTTCTACATCAAGACTTTCTTTGTGGGTAAATCAGCTAATCCGTCGACAGATACGATTCTGCGTATCACTGCTCTTGAGCGTGCAATATTCGCTGCAGACCGTATCACTATTGCAGTGGTGAATGCTGATGGCTGAATATCATAAACTACTTATTCAACAGTACGCTGATAAACCAAAAGCTGTTGCAACTATTAAGGGCTTCGATGATGCAATTCAAGGTATCTGGGACGGCGCCCAACAAGTTGTTGATAGCCTTAATATCGATAAAGCTTTTGGTAAAGGTCTTGATAATGTTGCAGCCCGCGTCGGCGCATCTCGTGTTCTCAAGAAAGGCGTAGACCGTAAGTTCTTCGGCTTTACCAACAAAGTACCAGACGTGCTTGGTTTCGGTGGTTCGTCTGGTAATAAAGGTGGCCCGTTCTATCGCTACGGCGCATCAGTATGGGACCCGGTAATTCTTGACGACATTGACCTGCGTACTTACATCAAGATGAAAATCTGGAAGAACATGCAAGACGGTACTATGCCGTATCTAATTGACTTCCTGATTGAATTCTTCGGAATGAATAACTTCGTTATAACTGACAACGAAGATATGACAATGACTCTGGAGATATATAGTACTCTGACACCGCTTAAGCAAGTGCTGATTCAGAACTACGATATACTTCCGCGCCCCACAGGGGTGAAGATTGAACTTAACACGAGCGTTGACGTCACGGATAGTCTGTACCGTTACGCTACTGTAAACTTACCAGCACAGGTGAATGTATATGGCTGATGTACAAACAAGACCCGATAACGACATCTTCGCCAGCTCCGCGGGTACTGGTGAACTGCTGCCGTTCGGTGACCTTGCTCGTGGCTGGGGTGCAACCCTTGGCTACTCGGAAGGTATTCCTCCGATGGAGTGGTTTAACTTTATTGGTAACCGTACTGACAAAGGTATCCACTACATCCTTCAGCAGGGTGTTGATGTATGGGTAGAAACTGAGACCTACCCGGTTGGTGCACTGGTTAAGGTTAACGCCGACAATATGCTGTACCGTTGTCTGGTGCAGAACATTAATATGCCACCGTCTGCTAACCCTACGCAGTGGCGCCCTGTACTCGACCTGACTGCAGCAACTGCTGCAGCACGACAGGTTGGTAAGGCCTCTGGTAACGTAATCCAGGTCGGTGCATTTGGTTTAGGTGGCAACGCTGAGATAGTTACTAATGCTAACAGCATTGTAAACGACGGTATCTACCAGCTTCCAGCATCAGGTACTGGCGGACCTACTAACGGCGTTGAGACTGAGATTCTGCATATCAACTGGGATGCAAAAAACGCTTCACAGTGGGGACGCACCAAAGGTAAGCGCGTAATAGCCATGCGCGAGAAGGTTAATAATACCTGGGGCGGATGGTCATACTCTTACGGGCCAGATAATAAACCTACGGCATCTGAACTGGGCATTAACCAGGACTTCATCCCTATGGATGGTTCTGACTCAATCCGTGGTAACTTAGGTACTGTCGGCTGGCTGCATATTGCGCGTACTACCTCCGACTTGCTACGTGCTGCTAACTCCGCCGGTGTAGGTACTGTTGAGTATTCTGGTAACATCGCAGGTGGTACTGCTGTTCAGGAGTTGCTGACTTCAGTTTCTGTCGCGGCTAACAGTAATGTTGTCACTGCGGCTCGCTGGGGGTCTGTGCCTATGTCTCACATCCAGCACATCCTTGTTGCTGGTGGCGCTACCCAGATTAACATGGCGGTATGTCGCCCTGGCGGTATTGCCGACCGCCGTACAGTAGCTTTGCAGGTGGATGGTCTTAATAGCCGAGTAACTACCACAAATAGCTTTATTTTATGCGAGAATGGTGTTAGAGTATATTCACCTAACAACCCTCAGCCTATCGATACTTCAGCCGGTAACGTTCGGGGTATTAGACTTGGTGCTCGTATTGCTGCTGGTGTATCCGAGTCAACGTTCTACCCTGGGCACGTAATGACTGGCTGGCGCTTCGGTAACAAGAAAGAGTTGCGTGGTGGCACATACTGGTCAGCGCCGTTACAGTATTACATTAACGGCACTTGGATTAACGTAAGCAACGTATCATAAAGGTTACTATGACTAAGCATAAAGTGTTCCGTAATTTTACCATGTACCATCCTGAGGTAACAGAAGAGAACGAGAACATTGTAAATGCTGGTGCAATCTTCCTCAAGGACGAGGAAGGTCGCGACTGGTATAATCTCGCAAAAGAGTTCGCTATCAAATACGAAGGCGCAACGTTCTTGCAGGTAGATAAGAACGGCGTTGTAATTGCTGCACATACCGACCCGACTATGTTCCATCCTGTGGGTTGCGATATGGTTGTAACATACGACCCGCCTTTCAATATCTTCGAGACTGTCGGCGAATGGCTTTTCGACGGTAAAGAGTTTACGCTTAACGCACCAATGATGAAGGAGATTGCTCGTGAGCGTAAAGAACAAGCTCTGTCCATCGCTTCGACCAAGGTCAGTGTTTTACGCGACACAGTTGATAGTGGCAATGCTACCGATGAAGAAAAAGAGCTATTTGCTAAATGGCGTGATTACAGGATTGCTGTCAATCGTCTTGACATTAACCTTGGTTCCGCTATGGTTGTTCCACCTATGCCGGAGTAAACCATGCAACTGTCGTTTTTCAACTTTACAGAATACAACCCACAAAGGACAGCGGAGACACTTCCGCTGATTAAGCAAGGCGTTGTATTCATCAAGGATAACAATGGTAATGACTGGCGCAAGCTGGCTAAAGAGCTGGTTAAGAATAAAGAGCTGGTTCATTATATTGTTGTAGACAAGTACAATGCTGTTGCCGCGTATGCTAACGATCCTACGCTACTGTTTCCTGTTAATTGCGATTTGCATATTGTTGAGTCTGTCCCTGCTGCTAAGTTTGCGGATTGCTATTACGAATGGTCATACGTTAATGGCAAGTTTGTTAAGCACTCGGAACTGCAGAAGGTGATTGCAGAAGAACGCCTGCAGGAAGAACAGGCTTGGGTTGAAGGACAACTCGACACTGAAGAAGATGAGGAACGTATTATCGCTCTCCATAAATTCCGTGCCGATTTGTTGCTGCTTGTTATGTCAGATGCGCCACATATCGACTGGCCTGTACGACCATAACTAATTGCTACCAGCAAGCTTGTGCAGTTGCTGGTAGTGTTTCTTTTACGCTTGAGTCGTGCTATAATCCACTCTGGGTATACAATAAACCGGAGATATGGGATGTTTGACTACAACGACAAGTCTTCCCTTATTGGCCAGTTTGTGGCTTGGGTAACAATAACAGTAAGTACTTTATCACTAAGTGATTGGGGTACTCTTATCGGTATACTCAGTTCCTTGGTAATGCTGATTGTTGTTACGTATAACCAAACACGGCGAACCAAAATTATGTCGGATTATTACAATCGTAAGAAGCCGATAGAGGATGAAGTAGCATCGAAAGAAGAGGTGTTGCGTGAGTCTGAAATCAGCAGCGACTAAAGGAGGTTGTAGCGTGCTCGCTATCATCGGGCTTGTTCTGTCGATGACAAGTACGCATGTACGTACTAATAAAGAAGGCCTTGAAATAATCGGTAATGCAGAAGGTTGTATGCGTAACCCGTAT
Source organism: Bacillota bacterium (assembly GCA_023389255.1). Classification (GTDB taxonomy): domain Bacteria; phylum Bacillota; class Clostridia; order Saccharofermentanales; family DTU023; genus JAEWER01. Next base: position 11,318 of record JAEWER010000021.1, on the reverse strand, counting down.
GTATGCCCTACTGGCTATTTAACAGTTGGCATTGGTAGCCGCATCTACAGCGATGAGCCCGCTGTACGGCGCGAAGGCTTGACAGACCAGGAGATTGCTGACCGCTGGGTCAAGAATATTCAAGAGGCCGAAAAATGTGTTAATGACTGGTTCCACGGTAAAGATATGAACACGAACCAGTTCAGTGCCATGACCTCTATGGTATTTAACCATGGTTGCACTAGACTCCGTAAGAACAAGGATGGTTCGCCTACCAAAATATATACTGCTGCTCGTAAACAAAACTGGACTGAAATGTGTAACCGCATAACTGACTGGGATATGGGTGGTAAGTACAGGGGCTTGACAATACGTAAGCAAAAGGAAAAAGCGTTATGTCTAAAACCGGAGCAATAATTGCAGTTATCCTCGGCATCGCCATAGTGTTCCTGTCTTTGTGGGTACGTGAGCTGAAAGGCGATATTACCGACCGCGACGGTATAATCAAACAGCTTAACAAGACTAATGGCGAATTGTCTGCTGCTAATCAAACGCTGATTAATTCCGTAAAGGATGAACGTGAGGCTTCAGCCAAACGCGCCAGTAAGATAGCTGAACTCGAACAACAATTACGTGATAAGAAGGGTAAATATGACGAAGCGACAAAAGATGATTCGTGCGCTAATACCGTTGCTCCTTCTGCCGTTCTTGAACTCATGCGCTGATAAGCCTGAAGTTGTTTATGTTGATAGGGTAGTCAAAGTTTATCCGCCTGGTGCGTACCTGGTTAAATGCCATAAGCCTGAATTAACAGGTGATACCTGGAAGGCAATAGGTCAGTTAGCTATTGAACGTGGAACAGCTCTTGATGATTGTGCAGACAAGATGGACAGCATAATTAACTGGAGCAACAAAGGGGCCGAATGATGGCCCCTTTATTTATTAACGTTTTCCTTTCAACTCGTTATACTGCGCACATGCAGCACACAGCACTGTACCGGGTAAAAGCTGACGACGTTTTTCTTCAATGTCTTCCCCACACTGGTAGCACGTCAGCGGGCTTACTCCGGTATATCTTACTCGGTTCGATAGCGCTGCGTCCCGGGCAACTTGTTCAGCTTCAGAAGCCATATCAGTAATGTCCGATGTGCGCATAGTCTCAATCATTATTTTCCCTCTTCTTCACAATACAGGGTTTCTAATTCATCGCATAGCTGTTGCGTCCAGTAATCATCATCGCCACGTATCTGGAAGCACAGCACAGGAATATCCTGTCGTAAAATATCACTCTTGTAAATCTTTTTGGCAACAGCTTCTGGTTCTTCCTGGAATATCTTCATAAACCAGTCCAGGCCTGACGTGCAGCCTGAGGCGTCTAGTATCTCCTTAGCCCTTAACTTAAGCGTTTTATCTGCCTCATACTCTAAACCTATCTTAGACATATTATAGACCTTTAATTAGTGTGCCTCTGCCCAGTTACTTTCTATCTTAGCATCAGTAAGAACAGGCACACGAAGCGGTAGTACAGTTTCCATGACCCGTACGAAATCATAGAATCCATCTTCTGCTTGCTTACCAGTTGGTAGAGAGAAGTTAAGCTCATCGTGTACCGTCAGGCGAGGTACGCCAATCACGTCAAAGTAACCGTCTTCATACCCTTTCAGCATTGCAGACTTCATCTGGTCTGCTGACGACCCTTGCAGCACTCGGTTGATTGCTTTGTGGGTATCTGCCAGTTTAATGTTCGGACCGTACTCCTGACGTGCTTCTTCAAATGGTAAAGGCATCTTACCGAATCCACCACGCTTTGGAACCCATTTGTTGAACCATGTCTTCCGGCCCATAAAGGTTTCTACGTACCCCTGGCTATAACATAAATCTTCATAATGCTTCATGGTAGCACCAATGAATGGTGCACCCTGATGATACGCCTTCAGAACAGGTTCCGCTTCTTCAGGCGTCATTGCTAACTTACGGGCAAGAGCATTAAGCATCATGCCATACAACAAACCAAAGTTGATGGTCTTGGCCGGTTTACGCTCTATAACGTGACCTGAGGCTTCCTTGATAATATCGACCATAACATTGTGGTAATCTGCTTCCGGGTTAGCCGCGAAAATTGCTCGTAGCTCATCAGCGCCCGGGCCGACTGCAAAATGCGCCATGAATCGATATTCAATTTGGGCGTAGTCTGCTGATCCCCATCGGTGTCCGACATCCGGTACGAAACAAGCACGAAGGAGTGGTCCCAGTATTTTGTGTCGAGACGGTATATTCTGCAGATTAGGGTCAGATGAGCTAAACCGACCACTAACGGTTCCACCGTCATCACCGCGCATTTGATGGAATTGACCGTGAAGGAAGCCATTTGTATTCATCCCCAATATATAGCCACGAATAAACGTGGACTGGATTTTCTCATAAGACTTAATCTCAGACACCAGTTCCGCGAACGGATGGTGCAAGCCTGCTAAGAAGTCTGCCGTAAACGACGGATTGCCCGCCGCTGTTCTGAAGTACTCCAGACCTAAATGGTCAAATGCAAGAGCTAAGTCCGGACCTGAGTTAACGTTAATGTTAAAGCCAATCTGGTCTTTAATCTGCTGGTGCATTTTCCTTATTTCAGCGCTAAGCGTATCATCCGCCTCTTTAGCCTTGTCAAGGTCAACACGTACACCTGCAAAACGCATCTTAAGCATTAATGGAATGAGCTTGCACTCCATATAGAATACGTCTGTTAAACACCAGCGACTTAACAATGGCCACTGGGCTTTGATAATGTGTATTGGTAAGTCGGCGTCAGATTCAGCATAGTAACCCACAAGACGAGGAGGCGTTTTGTAGATGTACTTTCTGGCTTCACCTGTTGGCTTACAGCCATAAGCATCTGAAATCCATTGGTACATCTCGGCTGAGTCTTTACCTTCGCCTACATACTTTCGTCCAAGTCCTTCAAGTGCAACACGCGCGCCTGGGTCAAGTAATGCTTCCGCGAATTGTACATCCATGCACAATCCTTTGACTTCCACGCCTTCTGCTGCAAGCCAGCCCAAGTCATATGTGATGTTAGCACCGACTTTAACTTGGTTAGGTCGCGAGAGTTCGAGCCGAAGCCAACCAAGTACTTCCTCAGCTGGAAGGTTATCCTCTTCGCCGAGCTCGTGTCTGATTGGGTAGTAAGCTTTGAAGCCGTTGTCCGTAGCGATACTAACTCCAACGATATGACCCTCCCTCCTGGCCCAACCACTACCATTTGTATCCATCCCTGGGTCGTATGTTTCACAGTCAAGACCGATAATCTTCGCAGTAGACAAATCCGGGTAATGCGCGCGCGGCCGCCATCCAGTATCCCTGACGTATGGTATAGGACGGTTGATAGGTTTAACATTCTTTGCACCTTCGAAGCTATCGAATAAAAAGCTCATCAGTCCCCTCTCACATACGCAATTACAACTGTACGAGTTGAGTTTTCCATTTTGAGCGCCTGACTACCAAGTCCTATTCTTTCCATGCCTTTAGCCAGTTTACTCATCTGACTAATAACACAATTGAATGGTTTACTAAACTTAGTCGACTGGAACTTAATGTCGACGGACATCTTTGGAATAATCTTATCTGGTAAGTCTGCCTTTGCAGTTGACTCACCTGTTATCTCCAGGATGGCTTGACCTTCGTCATACCCCGTAAGCTGGTCCATTACTTCCAGGAACTCAGGTGTTATGGCTTGCATATCCATTTCCATATTGAAGAACTTCGATACGTCTGGCCATTTGGCTGCCAGCACTGGAGCATCCATCTGCACACCATCTGCAAAGCCGAAGAACATCTGACCGCGGGAGTATCCTACACTTGTGGGTTCCATCTTCAGCTTAACCAGAGCCTCAAGCATTGGTTTGGCTATGGCACATTCAAATTCAAAATCTACGTTCAACTTCTCGCGTATCATATACTTACCGTTAGTGGCATAAGCATAACCATCGCGTAGAAGTAAAGATGTCGCCCATACCTGCGGTGCTTCGTTAGGTACCCACTTGGCTAAGGCGGTTAATACCGGGAGCAATTCGCCATGTGCTGAGTACCAGTTGTTAACTGTAGCAAGTGGCGGTAATGGTTCATTAAGCGCTTGCATTCTTGTTTTAAGTACGCCTGCTGTGACTGTGAGGTTTCCAGCGGCTGTAATGTTAAAAGTAATCTGTTCAGTTCTTGCCGCATTAACGGCCTTACGAAATGATTCAGCGTCCACTTGCAGGTCTGGGAATCCTTTACATGGCGCTCGTAGTAATACGTTCTTGTAGTACGAATGGATTGTTCCGTTTGCAATCCATATTTTGCCCATAAGACCACTATCAGTATACTTGATGGGACGAGCTTGTTGAACGGCAGTCTGTATTTGTTTGGTGTCATAGTTAAACTTGCTCATAGTATAACGGGGCCGAAGCCCCGCTCCATCTTATACGGCCATTTGGAGTTTGATGTTCGGCATCGGTTTGTATTTCTCAACCATTGGCGTAACATCGGCAGGAGTGAAGTCAAACACTGACACATCGTAAATTGCGTTAATGTCAGGACGACCTTCAAAGTTAGTGTCCAGCGTAGTGTCAGAATTGCTTACGATACGTTGCAGGAAAATCTTTGCCGCATCGATATGATTCTGATAGATGTGATAATCACCCAGCGTAACAGTCATATCACCTACACCAGTACCCAGCTCAGCAGCAATGGTAATCTGCAGCATCTGATGAAGCAGAATGTCATGTGGCAGACCAAGGATAACGTCCGCACTACGCATATGGAACATCAGCTCTAATTCATTACGGTTGTTAATGAACAGCTGAAAACCATGGTAACAAGGCGGAAGGGCCATGGCGTCCATCTCTTGTGGGTTCCATGCCGTAATGTACGCCCTGCGGTCGGTAGGCTTAACCTTCAGCGTTTCAATAACGTCTTTAAGCTGGTTAGTAAGAACACCATTCTTATAGAATGGCTTAATCCATTGCACGCCGTATACAGGACCTAAGTCACGGTTATCTGGCGTACCCCAACGTTTGTTTGCGTCCTGCAGGTTACCTTCCCACCAGTTGCAGCCAAAGCCTTTGAGCGTGTCGACGTTTGAAATGCCATTGATAAAGCAGTAAAGCTCAGCAGCAACAGCTTTGATGTTAACAGGTTTAAACACCGGCACCATCAGTTTGTTGTCGTTGAAAGCCAGTTTAAACGCCGTACCAAAACAACGGCGGGTACCAACACCTGTACGGTCTACAACATCCTCGCCTTTACGCAAGATAAAAGAAATGATGTCGCTGTAAAGAGAATCGACAGTGCTGTATGTTTTCATTAAAACAGTTCCTTTTGAGCCGGGTTAACGTGTGCGTTGATGATAGCCTGGATGTCAGGTGCTTTCCATCCTTCAGGCTTAACAATATCCTGACCAGACTTATGCTTGCTGTTGCTTGCATCAGGCTTAGCGCGTTCTTTCGCCATGTTAGCAACCTGTACCGCATCCCATGCTGCGTCAAGTGGCCAGTTGTTGTTTGCACACCAGGTAATCAGGTGGATAATTAACTGGGCCAGACGGTCGCAATGAGTGTCTTCAGTATCCTTAACGTATACAATAAGGCCATCAGCATCGAAACGGTCCATAAATCCGCATGGCGTAGTTAACAGAATCGGATACTCAAATTCGTTGGTGAACCATGCAGTCTGGTCATACAGGTATAACGTACCTGCAGCAATGTAAATTAAATCTACAATACCGTCTAAGAAGCCAGCTTTGTCGCCGTCTTTCTTAGCTTGTTTAATTTCTTCCATCTCCTCAATAAGACGGTCGTAACGAAGTTTGAACTCAGGTTTACCGCCTTGACTAACAGGCTTGAGGTCAAACTTCTCATGAAAAGCGGTAACGCCTGCAGCAATTTTACTGAATCGCATTTCGTAACTCCTTACAAACAGTTTCGATAAACTTACGTTTAATTTCTGTAGACCAGATAATATGACGAGCCTGTTCTAAAGTGTCCCAACGTTCTTTACCCACAGGAAAGGGAACAATGAAAAGGCCGGTACGGGATATGCGCTTGATAAACGGGAATTTACAGCGCATGGTTGTTTCAAACTTGATAAAGTTTGTTTGCACATCGCGTGTAAACTTGACCTTATCAAATTCATGTTCAAGAGTTTGAGCAATGTTGCATACTTCCTGGAAAGAAGATGCAGGCAAGTAATCTTCGCGGCCGACGGTGTTCACGTAGTCGATTTGGCCCTCGAGTCGAAGTATCCAAATCCTATAATAAGCTTCAGCAACACGTTGTAGATTCATTGTATCTCTCCTCTAAAAGATAACTTATTATACCACATCACTCTCTAGTGGTAAAGCACTTTTTACGCTTCTGGTAAAATAAAAAGGACCAGCGTTAACTGGTCCTTTTGGCAGGGTGGTGTAAGGAGATACAAGGCATCGTAACTATGCAACCAGGCAGCGCATATGAGATTGGCCAAAAGATTTACCATTTTAATCCCCGCGACGAGACGAAAGGAGGTGTTATCAAGTAGCCAATCACATATGCGTTACTTGCTGTGTGCTCTCACCGCGGAAAGTATAGAGCGTTGCACTTATCACACCGATGGAGTGGCAAAAGCACACAGCAAGTACAACCTTAGTTGTGGTGTCTTAGCACCTGAGTTATTGTGGATAACCTGCACCCGACGGGTGTCAAAAAGATACGCCAAAACACCACAACTAAAATTGTGACCGCCGTCTACACCAGGCGCCTGGGGTCAAGGTAGCGAGCCAATACCCTTTTCAGCGTCGGAGGAATCGAACCTCACACATCACGGCTTTTACCAAATCTCGGTCAGCGAGCAGAATTGAACTGCATTCACTGGACACCCTCACTGTTTCAACACACCAGGCTTAATTGATTGTTGATAAGAAGAGAGATGTAAGGATGTCCATTGAATGCACCTCCGTAGAGGTGCGTTCAGATCAGCGCTATTATTCAGCAACTTCTTCGTTGTCGCCTTCGATCGCGCCAGCCAGTTTAGCAGCTTCAGCTTTAGCAGCTTCTGCTTTCTGGCGAGCTTTTTCAGCTTTCTCTTCAGCTTTGCGGATCTGCTCAGCAGCTTTCGCTTCGGCTTTTTCAGCTTTGATGCGAGCACGCTCTTCAGCTTTACGCTGTTTTTCAGCGGCTTTAGCAGCATCGCGTTCTGCTTTAGCGGTATCAACACGCTTAGCCAGAACTTTACCAGTGGCTTTACGCCAGTAGGTCAGCTGGGAAGAAACAGTACCACGGGACATTTCGGTAGTGGCAACAACTTCGTCCATAACATCGGAGCTGGACTTGCCTTCTTCATGGGCTTTATCAGCCAGGTCCCATACGTAACGTGCGCCAGTACCAGCTGCCGGATACAGTACGCCGTTAACTTCTTCTTTACCAGTTACAAAAGTCAGTTTCTCGCTCATAATTTTTTCCTCGTCTACAGGGCTTAATGTTTGTTCGTTACGTGAGTTAATATACGTCATTTAAAAGAGTGTGTAAACACCTTTTTTAAACTTTTTTCATTAGTGTCTAGAAAGGCACATCATAGTCAAAAAGTTTACATCCGGAAGACAGGACTGCCGGCGGTGGTGTTTTGCCTCCGGATAATAGACAACCTCCTGCCTGAAAGCTACGGCAGTTCGCACAGCTCATATCCTGCAGGTATATAATAAGCTGCCGGCGAACATGCCGTGGTAAAGCTTTAGCCTGGGTTGCTACCCGTTCAAATAGTTCTCTGTCATCGAGTGCCATAGCCATTTCCCCAGTCGTAGTTCATGATCTGTGGGTAGGGTCGTTTAATCCATACCTTGATGCGCTTAGGAATAGCCAGCTCACCCTTACGGCGAATAAACTCATCGCATGTTTCAGGCGGTTCTGTTCCTGCAGCGTTACGCCACCAGGCATCTGCCATTTGCTTAGCATTACCATGGGCCTCGATATTTACCCAAGTTGTGTACACTTCCAGGTTTGAATAGTACACAACCTTTATACTGTCAGGCCGTCCCTGCTTCTGGAATAAAGAATAGTTTACCAGCGTAACATCTTTATCCACAACACGAAGCTGACCGTTAGTCATTACCTCTTCTTCTGATGAAGTGAAGGCAATAGCAGGTCCGTTAACTGTAAACTCAAATTCATGGCCACACATCGGATACACACCATTCTCGTCTGGCGTACTTCCTTTAGCCGGATGCTTACACGTACGGGCGGCATAGCCACTTACCTGGTGACAGATAGGGCACTCTTTACCGCCAGGTGTTTTCTCTGACCGTTTCTTTTTCTTCTTACCAAGGCGTGGCGGAACTGCCGGGTCGTCGATAGGGCCAAGGTCAATAGTATTAGATGTAAAGTCCATGACAAGACAGTCATGCTTACCAGGCGCTGTACGTAATCCTCGACCGAGTATCTGCACCCACAAGGCAACAGACGTGGACGGGCGCAATATACCTAGCATATCAATTTCAGGATAGTCAAATCCTGTAGTCAATACGTTTACGTTTACACAGACTCGTACTCGTCCGCTTGTAAACTCTTCCAGCGCTGCTTCACGTTCTTTCTTTGTAAGACCGCCATGCACAACTACAGTCTGCCACCCTCGCAGATTAAATTCGTCCGCTATGTTGTGGGCGTGCTCAACACTTGTGGCAAATACAAGAACGTGGTTCCTGTCTTTACCGTAGTGCATCATCTCACGAATAGCCGCTACTGTTATACTATGCTGGTTGGCTACCTTCTCAAGCTCTGACGGTATATAGTCACCCATCCTTTCGCCAACATTACTGGTGTCAATCTTGGTTAACACTTTCTTGTTGACCAGTCGAGACAGGAAGCCTTCATTTACCAGTCTGGTGAATGCGTCAGGTGTTGTAAGGTCATAGCAGATGTCGGTAAATATACCGCAGTCAAGTAAATGACCACCTGCCAGGCGATACGGAGTTGCTGTAAGTCCTGTTACTTTTACCTTAGGATTAAGCTCTTTGAAGTGAGCAATAACCTTACGGTATGTTGTTTCAGACTTCTCAGGAACAAGATGGGCTTCGTCAATGAATATAAGATTGAACTTACCTGCTTCTTCCAGGTTCTTAATAATCGACTGTACTGACGCTACAACGATACGACCTGAAAAGTCTTTGTGTCCTGCGCCTGAAGAGTAGATAGATACGGGTGCTTGTGGCCAGTGGCGTACAATAGCTTTGGCGTCTTGTTCTACCAGCTCCTTGACGTGTGTCAATATAAGAATGCGCTGACGGGGATAGCTGGTAAGAATATCCTTCATCAGCATACCAAGCACAGGTGATTTACCTGAACCTGTTGGCATGACAATAAGTGGGTTACCACTATAAGAATTGAAGTACGACCACCAAGCTGTGACCGCTTCTTGTTGGTACCAGCGAGCTTCAAAAGCCATTTATCATCTCCTCATTAACTTTATATATTATACCACTTCCTTGTGGTAAAGTATACTTTTATTTTAAGGAAAGTTTAACGGGCTTCTCATCCTGCGGGAAGACATCAGCTGGGCGATAATCATCACAAGCTGCTAATTGCTCTTCGATTGTTTCGAGCTCTTTCTGGTGCTTGTTACAATACCACACTTTGCCCTGAAGCGGTTTACTATAGTGGCAGGTTCTGCAGTTCCTGTCTGGCATTGCTCCTTTGTGGCACAAGTGGTGGTACTCGCACATTCCTGGCTTGCACTCCCACCAGATAGGCGATTCAGAAATCTTCGGCATATCCAAACCAGATTCCGCATATACGACAGCCTCTGCTTTACTTAGTTGTATGTCACTTTCCAATAAGTCAATCTCGACCACTTCAAAATACATCTCATCGGTGTTCTTGTTAATTGCAATATACACAGCTTGATTCAGCTTAAGCTTCCGCATGTATACCTGCATTTGAGCATAGTGTACCGGCTTACTGGCTTTAACAGACTTGAGCTTGATTAGTTCTTTAAACGACTTATCACCATGCGTTTTGAATTCAGCAAGTGCCCATACGCCTTTGTATTTGATTACACAGTCACAAGACCCAGAGAAGATGTCATTGAAATCGTGTATGCGCCACTGCTTACCTGTTTTAGGGTTGACGTCCAGCACTTCATCACATACGGAACGAAGCCACTTCACAATTCTGCTTTCTTCAAGGTTACCACGTTCAAACAGACGAAGTTGCTTCGCGGTAAACTTCTCCTTGAACGACCAGTGCAGAACGTGCCAAAGATAGCGATAGCAGTTGTGTCCTATCTGCGATGCTCCAAGATGCCCGCGTCGTTCTTCTCTTTCGTGGGCTTCGACTATCTTTATATCAATACGTTTCTGCAGGTCGTCAAACGGACTGGACATTGTTAAACTCCTCAACACTGAATTCATCGTACACAATATTATGTGCCCACAAGTGAGCGACAGCATTTGCCATGCTATCTTTCCATTTGGATTGTGAAGCTGTATGTGCCAATGCAACTACACGTACCAGGTTAAGGTTGGCTATCAGCATATCTGCACAATGTTCGCACGGCGGGTAGGTTATGTAGATGGTAACCGGGCCTAAAGAAGGAGTGTCTAACTCGCTCCTTATATTAGCTAAGGTGTTTATCTCGCTATGAATAGTTAGAGCGTTCTTGAGGCTATTAGGCACTATTCTTATAGAGTCTAACTGCGTAGGCAGACCGTTATATCCAGTGGAAATAATACGCTTGTTCTGGTCAACAAGAACGCTACCGACTTGACGTTTCGGGTCCTTCGACCAGCTTGCAACTTCACAAGCTATGCGCATAAATCGCCTGTCCCACTTGTCCATCTTCTTCTTTTGCATGGTAGTCTCCGTATACGAAAATAGGGGCCGAAGCCCCTATTGAATATCTACTCGGCAGGGATTATTCTTCCCAAGGAGCTGCTGCACCGTCGTCAGCACCAGGTGCCGTTGCAGTAGCACTCGCCTTCGTTGAAGTACCCGCACCTGCACCTACTTTCTTCGTCGTCGATGCAGTTGCTTGAGAATGACCACCTACTGCAGTAGTTGCTTCAGTTGACGCTTTGTATTCGCGAATATCGTTTTGTGGATCGTACTCACCGGTCTTGTCGATACGAACACCAACTTTACCAGCTACAATACGGTTTTCCAGTAAGTCGGTAGAAGTCAGTTCAACAATACCCAGCGCACGACACAACGCAGACAGTTTGCGATGACCGATTTCAACAGCTTGTGCATTAGGGTTGGAGTAGGTAATCATGTCAAATACAACACGGTTAGCGAACTCACCTTCCTGCACTTTCAGACGCAGGGACAGATAAGAACCAGTGCCTG
>JAEWER010000009.1 GCA_023389255.1 Bacillota bacterium | reverse complement strand
GAGTTAAGTCGCAGGGTATGTTCTGCTCTGTAGAAGAATTAGGTTATAGCACGCATGAGTTTCCAGAAGCGCCGAGCGATGGTATTTATGTCTTCCCAGAAGGCACGCCCATCGGTGTTGATGCTAGAAGATTACTAGGTGTCAACAAGCAAATTGTTGAATTTGAGATCACTTCTAATCGTGTGGACTGCTTCTCAGTTGAAGGTCTTGCTAGAGAAGCAGCCATAACTTTCCAATTGCCATTTACTGGTGTAGAAGTTAAACCTAAAGCTTTAGCTACTGAGAAGACAGCTGAGCGCGTAGAAGTTCTAGTGGAAGACGAAGAGTTGTGTCGCCGTTTTACAGCACGTTTGATAACAGATGTAAAAATTGGTGAATCTCCAGTATGGATGCGTCAGCGCTTACGTGCTTTAGGTATTAGACCAATCAACAACATTGTTGATATTACAAATTATGTGCAATTAGCCCTCGGACAACCGATGCATGCTTACGATCTTTCATATCTAGCTGGTGGTCAAATCAAGGTTAGAGCAGCTAGGGATGGTGAAGAGATTGTAACGCTAGATGGCGAGAAGCATCGCTTGAACAAGAACAATTTAGTGATCGCTGATGCTGACAAACCTGTTGCTTTAGCTGGTGTCATGGGCGCTGAGAATTCAGAAATCAATGACAATACCACTTCAGTATTATTTGAAGTAGCAAATTTCGAGCCTATGCAGGTTCGAAGAACAGCTAAACAATGTGGCGTACGCACAGAATCATCTTCTCGTTTTGAAAAAGGGCTATCTCCTGAGCTGGTTATGCGTGCCATGGATTATGCTTGTTACCTAGTTGAGTTACTCGACTGTGGTAATGTTGCCGCAGATGTGATCGATGTTTGTGCACCTTTGCCTGAGAAAACCAAAATTAATTACAGTGCTTTCAATATTAATAAGCTACTGGGTTTGGATCTTTCCGAAGAGTTGATCAATCAAATCTTGATGGAGTTGGGTCTGAACTTGAATAAATTAGATGAGGGTATCTGGCAAGCTGAAATTCCCTATTTCCGTCCCGACTTGCAACTCAAAGCTGATTTAGCAGAAGAGGTTGCTCGTATTTATGGTTATAACGAAATTCCAGCAGAGCTTTCTGGTCAAGGTGAACCAACATTAGGCAGGCGTTCGAAGAAGCAGTTGTTGGTGCAACAGTTGCATCGAGTTTTGACTTCGCAGAATTATTTTGAAGCCTATACAACACCCTTTACTTCACCTGAAGTTTTCGACAAATTATTGCTCGCAGAAGGATGTCCTCTGCGTCAAGCTATTGTGATTAAAAATCCATTGGGTGTAGAACAATCTTTGATGCGTACCAATTTATTACCGCATCATTTGGAAGTGGCACAAAGCAACGTAGCCAAAGGCACAAGCGAAGGTTGTATCTATGAATTTGGCAAAACCTATCACCCTAAAGAGTTGTTAGAGTCGGTAGGAGAAGCAGAATATGATGATACAGGTTTGCCAGAGGAGAGAGAACATATAGCTGGCTTATGCTTTGGTAAACAAACGAGTGAGCAACTTTTCTTTAAGGTTAAGGGCCTGCTTGAGGCAATCTGGCACAGTTTAGATCTGCCCAGCGTCACTTATCGTCGTTGTCAATATAGTTACTTACATCCAGGGCAAGCAGCAGAATTAGTCGATAAAAAGACAGGTTTTGTCTATGGCTTTGTAGGCACAGTACATCCGCAATGTAGAGAGAACTTCGATTTGGAAGCCAACTGTGTGTATTTTGATTTGTATCTCAAGCCATTGGTGCAAGAAGCGAAAGCCTTAGCAAAGATTAAAGCATTACCCAAGTATCCTGCGGTTGAGCGAGATATTGCTCTAGTAGTAGATAGACAAGTACCAGTAGATGCTATTAGCGATTTGATTAAACGGGAAGCCAAATTCCTAGAAAATATTGAATTGTTTGATGTCTATCAGGGAGATAAAATCGATCCTAAGCAAAAATCTGTGGCTTTCAGCTTGAGCTTTAGAGCGGATGATAGGACTCTAACAGATGAAGAAATTCGTCCCGTAATGGACAATATTCTCACAGCCTTAGCTAAACAAGGAATCAATCTGCGTCAATAATTTGTCGTTAATTGTTGTTTTTTACATAAGCACCTTTCTTTGCACGAAGTAATCTTTAGCAAAGGAGGTGCTTATGTCTTTTTCATTAGAAGCAACTATTACAGTTCCGCTAGCAGTCACTTTGTTATTTGTTTCTGCTTACAAACTACCTGGTGTGGTAACTAGCTTAAATAACCAAAGCCACATTATTAGCGAAGTAGTAACTAAGCAAAATTCAGCAGATAAGTTTTATCACTTAGAAAAGATAAAACATGCCAATTCAAGTTATACGGCTTGTTTAACTTCGCCACAAAAGATGCAAGAGATGATCAGTTGGGCGCTGGATCTCAATCAACTACGGCAAACGAAGTATGAATAGCAACAAACAACATGAATTGATTAACCGAGCACAGAGGCTTAGTAAACTTGAATTACAGCGACAATGCGGTGCGATGGGTTTATTGCTCTGTATCTTGTTGCCAGCATTGCTTCTCTTTTATTTTTATTCTTTCGATTTGTCGAGAATGCGTAGAAATGAGTTAGATTATGTGCGTTCTGCTAAGCAACAATTGGATGTGCAATTAGCGAGCTATAACCGTCAGTTATGGCGTGAGTACGGACTTTGGGGTGCTGATGTCATTTCCGTTAATGTGAACAACTTAAATCCCTATGCTGGTGAGATGAGTATTACTGGCACTAAAGAACTGTTCAAGCCAGCTACTTTAAAAGAGCAAATTCTTAGACAGATGCAATGGCGAGCACCACTGCTAGTTGGCGCAGAAGTTAGTAAACGTTATGGTGATCTCGGCAAAATCTTAGGTAGTTTAGACGGTGGGGTTGTTAAACAAGCCTTGAATACGATGGATACAAGCGATCCTAAGCAATTGCTTGCTAATCCACCAGCCCCAGAAGAAGCTCCTACACAAGAGACAGAAACAGGAGAGAAGAAGCCTGTTGAACTGACAGACAAACAAAAAGAAGTAGCGCTTGCACCTGTCAGTGATCTATTACAAGAAGTGGGTAGTGAACTTGTTCCTATGTATGAGTTTGCTGGAGTAAAAGCAGATGGTAATGTGTTAGCGACCAATAAGATAGAACAACTCACAGCGTGGATAGATAGCGTTTTGCAAGTTAGAAAGATGCCTGTGCTTGATCGGCTGAGCATTGATGAATATGCTCTCAATTACTTGCCTGCTCAAGTCAATCAACAAGTAACGAAAACGGGAAAGCTTCAATTAACCACACCCGATGGACGTTATCATTCTAAATTGAGTGCTGAAAGTCCGGATATATGTGTTGAGCGCTTGATATTTTCTGGCGACACTGCTCAAGCACAAAAACGAGTGCGCTATATCTTGTATGGTTGTAGTTTTCTACTCCGTTTGGTGGAAAACTGCAGTTCGGTGCAGAATAGACAACAAAAACTAGTGCAAGCCAGTGCTATTTGTGCCACCGTTGCCACTCTATCCTTAGGTACAATTTGGCTAGAACCACACATGCTCAGTTATTTGCTAATTACCTTGCAGAGTCTGCAAGAAGCTAAAAGTGCTTTAGATGATCTGATAGCAGGTAAACCTTTTACGTTTAAGGAGCTTTGGCCTGAACTCAAATTTTATTACCGAGATTTTTTGCGTTTACTCTTACTGATACCTAAAGAAGAGAATTTATTGAGTGATTTAGGCAAGCAAATCAATAGTAGGATAGGAGGCAATTTTTACACGAAATTTCTTTTAGAAGGTCAATTTAACCACCATAGTTTGCACTTAGAAAAAGAGTACGCACAGCATGGAGCCATTAATGGAGAGTAGCATGCATTGGATTAGTTCTTCTGAAAGAGTAGTTCCCGTACCTAAAGATAGAGAGAGAGGCTCGTTAGTATTAGAAACTGCGATATGTTTGCCCCTGGTTTTGTTTATCTGTTGGCTCTTGTTCGCAGCTATTTGCAGTGTGCAAACAGATCTCATGTTGAGATATGCGGCAGATCAGACAGCGGCTGAACTGAGCATGCTTATTCCTGGAGTGGAAGCTTTAGCAACAGAAACAGATGTGCCACAGATCAAAGAGTTTTTGGGATCCTTAGGTGGTAGCGAAATGGCTGAGTTAAAGAGAGATGGTTTTGATTTAGCTTCCTCAGTAGCCTTTAGTCAGCTGATTAATCGGCGCATAGACTATTGGTTGCAACAAGCAGTAAATGGTAATCGTGCCAAACTACCAGCAGGACAACGTAGATTGTGGCTTGCGTTATCTGATGAAAAGAAAACGCTTGAGTTGCAATTAAAGTATCAAGTATCTACTCCGTTCAATGCTAGTTGGCATGACTTAACCAGTGTGGTACCGCTTTGGACACGCTATGATTTGGCAGAGTTGAGTCAACAGGCTAAAGAAGATGCAGACAGTCAAATTTGGTCAGCTGATAATTTTACGCGTGGACGTTATTTCAGACAAAAAATAAAAGCAAATCTACCATTTAACTTTCCTGTTATTTGCAATTTTTCTGGTGGAATTGCTACAGCGATGCGCAGTATTGATTTAACGGCACCTAGTTATCAGAATCAAGAACAGTTATACAAAGAACTGAATGCAGAAATTAAGCAACTGGCAAATTTTTCTGGTGCTAGTCAAGCTGATGTAACAGTGCAAAATATTAGGAGCAAACGCTTAGTTTTTATTATTCCACAAAACAGCCCTGAGCCTAATACATCAAATTTATTAGCGACGCTGACGAGAGTTGCGCAAGACCATGGTATTGAGTTAGCGGTACAAAGAATTGGTAAGAGCGAGCGCTATCAGAAGAAGCCAGGAGATGCCTAGAGATGGCAGAAATTTAACGACTTGATAGAAGTGTTAAAATATAGCTGATTTATGTGCAAAGCACAGATGGAGTAGAAGCAATGGGTTTATTTAGTTCAATTTTTGGTACTTATTCATCAAGACAAGTTAAACGCATCCAACCAATAGTTCAACAAATTGAAGATCTAGCAGAAAGCTATGCTCAGCTGTCAGAAGTTGAGTTAAAAAGTAAAACACAAGAATTCAAAGCACGTTTACAAGATGGCGAAACCTTAGATGATATTTTGCCGGAGGCCTTTGCTACTGTGCGTGAAGCATCCAAACGTGTACTTGGCATGTATCACTTCCCGGTCCAGCTGATCGGTGGTATTGTTTTGCATCAAGGGCGAATTGCCGAGATGAAGACTGGTGAAGGTAAGACTTTAGTTGCTACTTTGCCCGTATATCTCAATGCTTTAACTGGTAAGGGTGTTCACCTGGTCACAGTCAACGACTACTTAGCTACTCGTGATAGTGAGTGGATGGGCAAGGTCTATCGTTACCTAGGTTTGAGTGTTGGTTTAATCGTTCACGGTTTGGACAATAGTCAACGTCGTGCCGCCTATGCTTGTGATATCACTTATGGCACCAATAATGAATTTGGTTTCGATTATTTAAGAGATAACATGGTGACTGACAAGTCACAAATGGTGCAAAGAGAACTGACTTTTGCGATTGTCGACGAGGTCGATAGCATTTTGATCGATGAAGCACGAACTCCCTTGATTATTTCAGGAGCTGGTGATGAATCTTCTGAATTATATGAACAAGCTGATCAATTTGTTCGCCGTTTAAAGAAGCGTGTTTTCAAAGAAACCGACAATAAACTAGATTTTGAGCAACGCTCAGAATTAGAGGGCGATGCTGACTTCATCGTAGATGAAAAAGCTAAATCAACGGTCCTAACACCTAGAGGGGTTAAAAAAGCTGAAGCATTTTTCAAAGTTGATAATTTGACAGATCAAGAAAATTACTTGATTAATCACCATATCAACAATGCCTTAAAAGCCCACGGCACAATGTTCTTAGACCAAGACTATGTTGTACGTGATGGGGAGATCGTGATCGTTGATGATTTCACTGGCCGTCTGATGGAAGGACGTCGTTACAGCAATGGTTTACACCAAGCGATTGAAGCCAAAGAAGGGGTAAAAGTTGAGCGTGAAAGCAAAACCTTAGCTACCATTACCTTCCAAAACTATTTCCGTATGTATGGCAAACTTTCTGGTATGACCGGTACTGCACAAACAGAAGAAACAGAATTCCGTGATATCTATCGTTTGGATGTTGTACAAATTCCCACCAATAAGCCGATAGCACGTCAAGATTTAGCTGATGCTGTATACAGAAGTGAAGAAGCTAAGTATCAAGCAATTATTGCTGAGGTGCAGAGAGTACACGCCACGGGTCAGCCCATCTTGATCGGTACAGTTTCTGTTGAACACTCGGAGATTTTATCTACTCTATTCAAGCGTGCTGGTATTAAGCACAATGTGCTGAATGCTAAGCAACATGAAAGAGAAGCAGAAATTGTTGCCCAGGCAGGACGTTTGGGAGCTGTCACTATCTCAACCAATATGGCAGGTCGTGGTACCGATATTATCTTAGGTGGTAACCCTGAATATTTGGCTAAGCAAGCGATGCATAAAGAAGGCTATGATGCTGAATTAATCGAGCAGTCGACTGCCTATAACGAAACAGATGATAAGAATATTTTGGAAGCTCGTGAAAAATTCCAAGCTCTCAAGCAGAAGTATACAGAGGAAATTGCAAGCGAAAAAGAACAGGTAGTAGCTGCTGGTGGACTTTATATTTTGGGTACGGAGCGCCATGAATCTCGACGTATTGATAATCAGTTACGCGGACGTTCTGGTCGTCAAGGAGACCCCGGAACCAGCAAATTCTATCTCTCTTTTGAGGATGATCTCTTGCGTCTCTTTGGTGGTCAGCAGATGGAAAACATCATGCAGACACTGAAAGTGGATAATGAAACAGAGATCTCGCATCCGTTGCTGAGCAAGTTAATCGAATCTGCTCAGCGCAAAGTTGAGGCACAGAACTTCAGTATTCGTAAACATGTGTTAGAGTACGACGATGTGATGAACACACAGCGTGGACTTATCTATGATCAACGTAAAGAAGTGCTTGATGGTGCAGATGTACACGATTACTATCTCAAGACTTTGCAAGATACGGTGACTAGCATTTATCTGGACTTCACGCATGATAATGCTGATGCAGACACTTGGGATAAAGAGAGTTTAGTTGGTCGCTTGCAAGATGTGTTGGGTGACCTGCCAGCGTTGTCTGAATTGCCTAAGCTGACAGGAATACAAGATGCAGAGGAGTTATGTCAGCGTACGATCGCCGAAGCTAAAGAGCATTTGGCGGAAAAAGCGGAACTTGTAGGTGAAGAATACTTTAGTGCAGCCGAACGTCTGATTTTGCTATCGACAGTAGATAATCATTGGATGGATCATATCGATGCTATGGACGATCTGAGAGATAGTATTGGTATGCGTGGCTATGCGCAAAAAGACCCTGTGATTGAATATAAGAGAGAGGGTTATGAAATGTTCGAAGCCATGACTTCCGGTATTCAAGAAGATAGCTTACGTCTTTTGATGCGCGCTACTTTGTCTACTGAACAGCCCAAACAGAAAGTTAGAAAAGTACAAGAAGGGCTGAAACAGGCAGGATCAGCCGTACAACAGGCAAAATCTCAAAGTTCTGAGCCGGAAGTTACAAAACCAGTTGTGCGTCAACGTACTATCGGTAGAAATGATCCGTGTTGGTGCGGTAGTGGTAAAAAATATAAGAACTGTCACTTGCAACAAGACCAACAGAACTAATGCTGTTGTGATAACTAGTGAATTGTGATAAACTGGCGACCGAATATGAGAAAAGATAGGTGAGGGTATGAGTCCTTTAGTAATAGTTTTAGCAGTGCTAGATATTATCGTTTGTATTGGCTTAGTGTTCTTGGTAGTTTTCCAAGAAGGTAATAGTAAAGGTTTGGGAGTTATCTCAGGTGGTGCAGACACTTTTTTTGGTCAAGGTAAAGGTCGCTCTATTGACCAACTGTTGAAAAAGTTAACTTCAATATTGGCGATTGTATTTGCGATCTTATCCATTGCACTCTATCTCCTGACCAGTCGTGCTGGTATTTAACCTTAGTTAAATGAGTTTTACTAAAGGTCGGGTGTGAGCCCGACCTTTTTTTTCTTGAAGGTATAAGGTGAAAAGACAACAGAAAAAACGCCAACGCAGGCAAAAAGAAAAACGGCATAAACGTGAGTTGGGCAAATTAAAAGCCGTAGCGCAAAAGCCTTTAAGTAAATCTAAGAAGCGCAAATTAAAGCGTCAGTTAAGTGATGCCTTCAAACAGATGAAGAGCAAGAAGAGAAGAACCAATAAGTTATGCTTGCCCAAGCGAGAAATGCTAGATCTCTGGCAGGAAGGTGTTCTTGTTTCACGTAGCCGTAATCTGTATAGACTAAAAGCTGAACCCAAAGTGGGGCGTGGAGTTGTTGTATTACAGCGAGATATTCGAGGAGCGAACATAGGCGATCGTGTAGTTGTTCGTATCTTTGACTATCTCAAATCTGGCGAAGCACTAGCTAAAGTTGTTGCGGTGAATGACTCACGTTCTATAGCAGAGATCAAAGAAGACTATCTCTATCAGGAGATGGGAGTTTTTACTACTTTTTTCCCTGAGTTACTGACTCTTTGTGAAACTGTCTATGCTGGTGCGGAGATAGATGAGAGCAAGTATCTTGCACTCAAACATGAGAGAGTTGATTTAACTAGCCTGTCTACTATGACAATCGATGGTGCTTCTGCCAAAGATTTGGATGATGCTATCGATGTTATCAAGACGGATAGTGGCTATCGACTCTATGTACATATTGCAGATGTTAATCACTATTCCAGACAGATCCCAGCGCTTGATTATGAAGCATACAAAAGAGGTACTAGTGTCTATCTTGTAGATAGAGTTTTCCCAATGTATCCACCGATTTTGTCTAATGGCTTGTGTAGTCTGCATCCCGACGTATACCGTTTAACCCTAACTTGTGAAATGGAATTCGATATGCAGGGTGAAGTGTTAACGGAAAAAGTTTATGAAAGTATTATCAAGAGCAAACGCCGTTGTACCTATGTTGAAGTTGAGCAATTCTTGCATAGCCAAACATTACCGGATGATATCGCGGGGAAACCGGGTTCGGAAATGCTTGGTAGATTTCAACACAATTGTCAGCTTTATAGCGAATTACATGATTTGTTGCGTACAAAGCATCAGCGCTGGGGACAATTGGATTTTGACTTCCCAGAAACTGAGTTTATTTTAGATGAGCAGAACAATCCGTTGGCAATTAAATTGAAACCTAGACTGTACGCAGAAGGCATTATTGAGATGTTTATGATCGAAGCGAATCAAGCGATAGCACGCATAGCTAAAAAGTATGGTCTACCCATTATTTTCCGTGTGCATGATGAACCAGATGTTGATCGTATAGCTCGTCTGCGTGAAATTAGCAGGCGTTTAGATCATGAGAAAAGTTTGAAGAATGATCACCCCTCACCTGTAGAAATGCAAGCATTTATTGAGTCGATCAAAGATAAGCCATACAGTGAAACGTTACAGACATTGGCTTTACGCTCTTTAGCGAAAGCTTGCTATAGTGGTGAAGAGGGAGAGCATTATGGTCTAGCAACCGCAGATTATTGCCATTTTACTTCGCCGATCAGACGCTATGCGGATACTTATACGCACTTTATTATCAAGCAGTGGTTGGCAGGTGCTAAGCCCAATCATTTACAAAGTCAATTTGCCGAAGAGGCTAAGGTAATTGCGCATTATATTTCAGAACGAGAAGTTATTGCTAGCGAAGCGGAGCGTTTCTCGCAAAGAGCGATGGCAGTGAGTTACTATCGAGACAAAGTGGGTGAAGTACTTGTAGCTACGGTGTCTGGCTTTTCCGAAAATGCTATGTTTGTACGTTTTGCGGATGGAGTAGAAGGATCGTGTTTGTATTTTAAATTGCCAGGTAATTTCCGTTTTGCAGAGGACTTATTCTGTGCCTTGGATAAGCGTAGCGGTAAGCGTTACGACATGGGACAGCAAGTTACTGTACAAATAGTTAAAGTAAATCAGATTAGAAAATATATAGATGTGGAGTTAGTGGATGAAAATCTACCTGCACGCGCTCGGATGTAAAACAAATCAATATGAAATAGAAGCTTTAGCACAGCAGTTTGTCGCAATTGGCTTAACTTTAACAGATAAGGCTGAAGAAGCGGATATTCATGTGCTAAATACTTGTAGTGTCACAGCTGAGGCTGGTCGTAAAAGCAAACAAATGCTGAGAAGATATCGTAAGTTAAACCCTAATAGCATCGTTGTTGCTATGGGATGCCATGCTCAGTTAGCCGACCTAAGTCAGGAAGCAGATATTGTTTGTGGCACCTCTGGTAGAGCTACTTTAGTCAAACAAATTGAAGCTGTTCTCAAGCAAAGCTCATGGGGATCAACCGATAGTTCAGATAAGACTAAACATCAACCGCATATTGAACCGAAATGGCGACAAGTTTTAGCAGAACATAAGAAATTGTTGCATAGCACAGAAGCTTGCCCTGATATCAATACCCCCTCGGGTGCCTCAGAGTTTGAAGAGCTGGGGTTAGTGTTAGAGCAAAAAGAAAGCAGAGCGCAGATTAAAATTCAAGATGGCTGTAATATGTTTTGCTCCTACTGCGCCATTGCTTTAGCACGTGGACGCTCGCGTTCACGTTCGCGTGATGCCATCCTCAATGAGGCTAGAGCTTTGATCGCTCGTGGATATAAAGAAATTGTACTGACGGGAATTCATATATGTTCTTTTGAAAGTGACTTAGGTAGAGATAGCACAGCTTTAGCTGAATTGTGCGTGCAATTAAACGAACTTCCTGGCTTAGAGAGAATTCGTTTGGGTTCGCTTGAGCCACTGTCTATCACAGATGAGTTTATTAGCACCTTGCGTAGCGCAGAAAAAGTTTGTCCACACTTTCATCTTTCCCTTCAATCGGGTAGTGATGGTGTATTGAAGCGCATGCGTCGCAGATATACTAGTGCTGAGTATCGCCAGGTATGCACTAATTTGAGCAGTCATTATCCCAAATGTGCATTCACGACAGATGTAATGGTAGCTTTCCCAGAAGAAACGGCAGAAGAATTCCAAGAGTCCATTGATTTTGTACGCGAGATCGGATTTGCTCGCATGCACGTCTTTAGATATTCGCCGAGACAATATACGCCAGCTGCTAGGTGGCCTCAAGTCGCGCCAGAAGTTGCTAAGGTGAGGGCGCAAGAGATGCAAGCGACAGCAGATCGTATGGCTTTACGCTATGGCAGATCATTTCTTGATACTGAGAAACAAGTGTTAGTAGAAACTATTGATCAAGCAGGATTTGCTTATGGTTATACAGATAACTACTTGCGTGTGCGCTTTAATGCTGATCACGAAACAGCAGTGGGAGAGATGTATACCATCAAATTAGCTGAAGCTACGCCAGAAATGATGTTCGGTGTTAAAATAAAATAGATTAACTATCTCAAAGAGGGGTATCTATGGTCGATCAAGAAACTACTCGTTTTCAAATGAGTATCGACAGTGCAAGCGAAGCTCGCAAAATAATGCAAGAAGTGTTAGCGGCTCTCGAAGAAAAAGGTTATAACCCAATCAACCAATTAGTGGGTTATTTCATGTCGGGTGATCCAGTATATATCACCAATCATCAAGGGGCCCGAGCAACTATTCGTAAAATGGAAAGAGATGAGTTGCTAGAAGTAATTCTCAAGCACTACATTTCATCTCTATGATTAAACGATATCTAGCAATTGACTATGGCACTGTTCGTACTGGCATTGCCATCAGTGATCCGCTAGGAATTTTGGCGAGCGGTCTAACAACTCTTGCTACTAAGCATAAAAGCTTAGCTGAAGTAGCTGATATGATTGCAGTGTTGGTGAGAGAGCATCAAATTACAGATATCTTGCTAGGTTTGCCTAAGCGTACTGACGGAAAAGTGGGAGACAAAGAAGTATTGGTGCGTGAACTCGAAAAAGAGTTATTACGTGCGACTGGGATTGTACCCATACTTTTTGATGAACGTTATACCACGGTTATTGCCCAACGTATTATGCGTGAAAACAACGTTAAGACACATAAACGTAAAGCGATCGTTGATCAGATAGCTGCAGAAATTTTATTGCAGGATTACCTAGACGCCCAGAGAAAATAGGCTCAAGAGAAAGGAGCTAACAATGATTCAACTATGGCACGAAGATGGTTGTTGCTGTGGAGCGCACAACCATGAGCATGAACATAATCATCAAGCAAACAATGATTTAACCAGCTTGTTTATTTCCGATGATGATGCAGTATTAGAACTTGAAGACGAAATTACAGGTGAAAGACTAAATTTTGTTTTGGCTGATGAGTTCGAATTTGAAGGTAAAAACTACGGTGTACTAGTTCATGTAACCGATGACGAAGAACCTAGCTACACCATTGCAGCTTTAACAGAAGATGACAACGGTGAATTCTTTGTGGAAACACTGACAGAAGCTGAAGAGACTAAAGTTTTTGCAGAATATGATCGCATTTTAGCTGAAACGGCAGCTGAGGAAGAGGCCGACTAATGCCTACCAACAGACCGTTACCACCTCAACAATGTCCTAGCGACGCTCGGCAACGTCCTGCCCGTACTGGCTTTGCTTTTGGGTCAAGCCAGAGAGTGAACAGATCTAGTGGAGCTAACTCTAAGAGCAGTACAGTCAGACAGCCGCTTACTAAAGGAGCAAATCCTGTACCTAGGAGAAGTTCGAGTTATGTCGCCAATGATCAAATTTTGTTGATTGTGGTCGATCAACGTAACGGTAAAGAGCATTACATGTCACAAATAGATGCTTTCATTTTCCGTGATACTGAATACACTGTCTTGTACAACTATGAGTTTGACAATGGTGAACATAAAGATCCTGAAGTAGTGATTATGCGCACCTATCGTGATGCAAATGGTGACCAATATTTCACATCGATTCGGGATAAAAAGGAGTTGAAATTGGTATTCGAGTTGTTTTATGAACGCTTTGCTCGAGCCAATCAAGCCTAAAATGAAATTAGAACCACAGATAACACTTGATGAAACGTTGCGTTTTGCTGATCTTCCTATATTGGATTGTCGGATTAGTGAGCGCTATCAAGCATGTCTTGAGCAAAGTCAAACGCGCTTGGCAGACGCCAGCTTAACCAGCAGAATAGCATGGCAACCAGGATATAATTATCGTTATTTATTTGTAGAAGATTGTTTTCTCAGTATTTCGGACGGCGGTCGTTTTACCACACCGCATATCTACTTGCCTATTGGTGATTTAACTCTAGACAGGCTAAGATCATGTCTTAAAGTTTCTGAACGTATTTTTGCTAATGAGAGTTGGGATTTACGTGTTCTCTTTATTGATGATCACTACAAAACAATGTTCAAACAATTGTCTGAATATGAGCAAGAGTGGATCAGTAAAGAAGAATTTAGTGACTATGTTTATGATGCGGAAGCGTTACGGACACTAAAAGGCAAAAAATATCGGGCTAAACGCAATCATATCAATCATTTTTTACGTGAATATCCGCAGTTTAGCTATCGTTCTATAACCAAAGAAGATGGTGAAGAAGCGATAAAACTGACTAAAACCTGGTGCATGGAGCATGAGGTTGATTGTTCAGATATTACGCAAAGCGATCTACCAGCTATCCGCAATTTATTTGCTGATTTTCGCTGTGTAGATGTCAGAGGTGGCGCTATTTTCTTTGCGGGAGAAATGATTGCTTTTGCCCTAGGTTGTTTGCCAAGGCCAGATTATGCAGTGGTGCATTTTGAAAAAGCACATCCTGATTTCAGTGGATTATATGCAGTTATCAACCAATTGGTTTTAGCAAATGAATTTTCTGCAGTTGAATACGTCAATCGAGAAGAGGATATGGGTATAGCAGGTATCCGCACGGCTAAGGAGTCCTATTATCCAGTTGAGAAACTTAGAAAGTGGGGCGTGAACTTAAAGCGTAAAGCTTAGTTCATAGGAGTGATTATGAAAGACAATAAGCAATACCATGGTTTTTGGGATGACACTAAATATACGCCAGAAGCTATCAATGTACCGCTGAACATTTGGCAAGATGGCGGAGTACAAATTAATTATCGACGCAAAAAATTAGGGGCGAGAACTTTTTTCATTCCTTTAGCCTTTATGTTGTTGCATCAAATATTCTTGGGACTGGGTATTATGCTAGCGGCAATACTCCACAATGTCATCAAACCTCAGGCTGACTTGCCCGAGGCTTCATCGCTATCCATTGTTGGCATGATAGCCTGCATGGTTTTTCTCATTCCCATCTACGTATCCTATTTATTTGGTAGAGAAAATAAACGTCCCAATTCTTTCCTTGTACGCAAAACAAAGCCACGTGCGTGGATATTTACTGTAGTTTCTGCTCTAGGATCGCTGGGATTAATTAATGTTTTATTTTTAATCATTACGTTTATTGCCCAATTCAACAATTCAGTATCCGTTTATTTTGATGATGCGATCAAAGAGTATGGTGAACTGGTAGATGTACTGAAAGCTAAGGATTTAAACCTTATTTTTACTTTTATTGCGGTTGTAGTGCTGGTGCCGATTGCTGAAGAGCTACTTTTCAGAGGCATAATTTTAGGTGAGTTTATTGGTCGCATGCCAGTTAGTGTGGCAGTAATTTTGCAAGCTGTCTTATTCTCTATCTTCCATATGAACTTGGTTCAGTCTACCTATGTGTTAATTCCCGGTATTTTCTTAGGCGTTGTTTATGTCATGACAAGATCGATTAAAATGAGCATTTTGTTTCATATGATCTTCAATTTCTTCGGTGGTTTTGTTTCATTACTATTTGAGGGACAACTATTGCCTCAAATTGCGGTAGGTATAGTTAGCTACTTGATGATCATTCCTATGCTGGTTATGACATTTATCTACCGTAAAAGACAACAAGATCTCTTCGTTTAAGGTTTGGTAGACAGAGTGCGACGCTTAGCTATTAGGCAACGTTGGTTTAAACAATTAGGAATTTTGTCTGTTGTATCTGTAGTGTTTGTGCTATTTGTAGTGCTAGCACTACATTTTTTATCACGCAATATTGCTACAGCTCAGTTATATGTAAGTGATGGTGGCGAGAGACGCGTCCAGCTAGCAAGTGCTCTCGATTTACCTCAAGGCACGGATACCAATCTAATAAAAAATAGTTCTTTCTCACCACTCACATATCGCTTTGCTTATCGTGTGCTTAGTGGCAAACAAAATAAATTGATAGTACAACCAGCAACAGATTTACAAGCAGAAGGACAGGTTAGCTTAAGTGATGAAGATTATCTAGGGAGCAGAGTTAATGTCCTGCAAAACGATATTGATGGTCAACGTACTCGTACCACTGGCACAGTAGCGTCTTATCACACAGAGCTACTACAAGAAATTCACAGTTTAGATTATCAAGCTGAAACATCCTATACTAACTGGCAAGTGCAAGCCGAATATCAAAATAGCCTGTATCTAGGTGGCGAACGTGGACAAATTTTAATAGCGCGTGATTATAGTTATTTTCAGATACATCAATTACCGACCACAGCAGATATTAAACAGTTTGGTATAGCGGATAACCAGGTTTTAGCGCTAGATACTGCAGGCGAGCTTTGGCAGGAAAAACATGGTGATTGGTATAAGTTAGTACTGGACTATCCCAAAGAATCTCTGGGCCTGCTTGCTACCAGACAAACCAAACAACAAGGCAAACTAGCTTCAGAAGTATTACTAGCTAGTGAACATGCTTTATATAGGTTACAAGACAACAAATTGATAGAGCTAGATACACCAAAAGATTTTAAGGTAAGTGCTCTTGCCAGTAATCACACTGGGTTTTATGTGGCTAGCAAAACAATACTGTGGCAAATTGATCAACAAAATAAATTACAAATTATAGCCTCAAGCGATAGTAAGGATGATTGGCAACAGATCAACGTAAGAGATAGCAAAGTTTTAATACGTACCAACAGAGGTCGTTTGCTAGTGCTTGAGCAAGATCAAAAGTTGCACGAAATTGACCAAAGTAAGATGTTACAACAGTTTCGCCAGGAAGCCAGTGCGCGAGGTGAATTGTTGCTCAGACCTAAGTGGGTAGATGCCCAATTACTGAGCACTGAACAAGTTGCAGTACTGGATAGTCAGGGGCATTGTTACTTTGTTTCTACTGCAGGAGAGTTGTTGCGTGATGCTGACAATAATCAAGTTTTACATGCTTTACGTCAGGAGCAAATTAAGAATTTACAGCTATTCAATTCAGGTCGACTGTTGTGGTTAAGTCAAACAGGTAAGATCAACTATGCCTTTGCTGGGCTTGAGCTACAAATTGCGAATAGTGAGAAGAATATTGAATACAATAGCCAGGATGTGGTCTGGCTTGAAAAATCTTTGGTTCAATTGCCTACCAACTATGATTTGAGTATGCCTTTGCCAGGTGAATGGTGGATTAAAGAGAGTGCCAAGCTAGCCGTTTCTGAGCCAGAGCAAGGTGGCGTTCTAGAGATAGAGATAGATGCTGCTCAAACATCTAAGCAAAGCAGGATTGAAAGCTGGCAAGGCTTGTATAGTAAACAGATGATGCCAGAAAAATGGCAGTCTTTAGTGACCGACCAAGCACAAGCCTGTCAGACGCTAGAGCTCAATCATGCACACGCTAACAACGTCTACAACCTACAGTTTTCCGCACGAGTTGTGAGTGAAAATCAGGCTGATGCTGATGCCACAATAAAATTTGGTGTGGGAGCAGAAGATACAGAGAGTACTACGACTACGAGAAAATTGAGTGGGCATTGGCGACGATATCTGTCCACAGTTGTATTGCCTAGTGGGATTAAAGAAAGCACTTTATATTTAGCAGTCGAAGCCAATAAAAAAGTTCGTGTGCAGATTGATGACGTTAAATTGTTGCCTGCAATTGTGGATAGCGAAGAAACTTTAGCTGAATTAAAAAAGATCAGTGAGAAGAGCACAGGCTATTTGCGCTTGGTAGAATGTAGTATTGGTGGTTATGATCAGAGCAGTGAATACTGGGTTGGGTCTACCAGCGGTACTGAAATAAGAAGCAATAAAAATAAATTTTCTCTCGTTACACGTCAGAGTTTGAGTGAACAGCTATTACAAATAGCGTCTCTTAAGCAAAATCCTTGGCTGGTTATTAAGCCATATTGTTCAGCAGAAGAGATCAGACATCTGATGCAGTTTTTGGCTGGTGAGAGTGATACCACCTACGGTAAATTGCGTACAGCGCAAGGTGCTTTGAATCGTTATACAGATAGTTTTCAAAGTATAGTCTTAGAAATTGTGGATGACGATATTTGTCCATTGCCTAACGATACGGCGAAACATTTTGTAGCAGAGCGTCTTCTTGCTGAGATTACAGCTACCGCTGAATTTAAACAGTTTGCAAGCAAAATAGTTTTAATTGATGGCATGCATTACCAAGAAGAACAAAAGAATTTGTCAACAGCTGATTTACGCAGTGTTCGAGCTGAAGAAACTTTTAGCCAAGGCACATCGATAAATGAGCAGAGTGACAACAAGCAGGTCAACTATGTTTCTGAGTTAAATAATGTGATCAAACAGCAAAGCGAAGAACTTAACACCAGTGCTTTTGCTCGTAGTAAACAGCATTTTATCATCCGAGATCTCCCCAATAATGCTCAACAATTCTCAGAGTATCTATTGCCGTACATGCTCTATCGCCGTCAATTTAGTTGTGGTGAAGAGTTAACAAAATTTGATGAACTGAGCAGACGCAGTTATCAATTACTCAGTTCTCTGCAAAATGCAGAACAGTTAAAAACTGATCTAAAAAAAATAGAATTAGCTGGTGATACGCAAAATATTGAGTCAATGAATCTAGAAGCCTTTGCTTTTTCTATTCCGAGTCGCCAAGGTAGAAAGACAATGATTTACTTGCTCAACTGCGATGAAAAACCTCTTAAATGCCACCTAAATCTAGAAGAACAAGATAGGTATCAGCTAGAGCAATACGATGCTAGTGCCAAGTTGCAGAGTGCAGAAGAAATAGATCATACAGCTACTGTACAAATTTTGCCTGGGCAGGTTGTGGTAATTCAGAGTAAACTAGATTAATGCGAGTGCATCGCAATTTTAACTAGAGGAGTTCGTGGTGAAAGCAGAACAACTAAAACAACAAACTGCTATCAGATGTCAGCAACTATCATTTGCCTATCGCCAAGTACCTGTTTTAAGCTCGATAGATTTCAGTGTTGAACGTGGCGAATTGGTAGTGTTGATCGGGGCAAATGGTGCAGGTAAAAGTACCCTTATGCGTTTACTCTTAGGAGAGTTACTTCCGAGTGAAGGAGCAATTGAATTGTTTGGCGTGAATGCCAAAGAGTTCAAGCAGTGGAGCAAAATAGGTTATCTGCCACAAAATGCAGTTGAGCGTAATAATGCTTTCCCCGCCAATGTCTTTGAGATTGTGCGAGCACATCTTTATGCGATTAAGAAACAGACTAAACTTTCTCGCAAAGAAGTCAAACAAAAAGTAGCTGAAGCTTTAGATTTAGTCGAGATGACAGGATATGAAAAACGTATGATTTCGCATCTGTCGGGCGGGCAACAACAGCGTGTCATGTTGGCTGGTGTGTTAGCAGCGCAAACAGAATTGATGTTGCTGGATGAACCGACGGTGGGGTTAGACCGCAATACAGTGGATGGCTTGTATCAATTGTTAAAAAAGTTGTGTAGCAACGGTATGAGTGTACTCCTAATTACACATGATATGCACCATATCACCGAATATGCGAATCGAGTTTATTGTCTTGAAAACGGAACCTTGGTTAAATTGAGCAAAGAACAAATTGTTTACGAACTCTCACACAGACATGAACATCCCCATAATCCTGTGGAGGTGAATTAATGTTACATTACGTTTTTATGCAACGGGCCTTGCTTACGGGCATTGTTTTAGCCATAACTTTACCTTGTATTGGTTTGATGGTGGTATTGCGCAAGCAAGCCATGATAGGTGATGCTCTATCGCACAATTCTCTTGCTGGTGTTGCTTGTGGCTTGTTACTAGGTATTAATCCGTTGATGGGCGCTGTGGCGTTAAGTATCATTTCGGCGTTTAGCATTGAATATTTTCGCAAAAAGATGAGACGCTATAGCGATATGGCAATTGCTGTAGTTATGTCTACTGGTATTGGTTTGGCTAGTGTTTTATCTGACTTTGTGCCAGCTGGTTCGAATTTCAACAGCTTTCTATTCGGCTCAATCGTGGCTGTGAGTAGTACAGATGTTTGGTTCACAATCTGCATCTGTGCGGTGGTACTAGTCGTGTTTAAATTTTTATATCAAGCGTTATTCTTACTCGCTTATTCACCACAGCAGGCTCGACTATCTGGAATTAATATAGCCTTGTGTGAAGTGATTTTTACTTTGCTCACAGCGCTGGCTATTTCCTTAGCAGCACGCATTGTAGGCGCCTTAGTTATCACTTCTTTTATGATTATCCCGATAGCTTGCGCCATGCAGTTGTGTTCAAGTTTTCGAAGCACCCTTATTTCAGCCATCTGTTTATCACTCTTTTTTGTGCTCTGTGGTTTAACAATCGCTTTTTATGTAGGACTCAAACCTGGTGGAACTTTTGTCTTGCTGTCGGTAGCAACCCTATCTGTAATTACTATCATCCGCAAATTGCGTAATTATGGTAGGGAAGCAAAATTGTCTAGTTAGATACAAAGGTTCAACTTTAGACGAAAGCTATATCTTCTCTTAAAATAGAAGTATCTGAGAGAAAGATAAGAACTATGAATTTTAACGAGTTGTACTATTTAGATGCGTATCGTAAGAGCTTTGTGGCTAAGGTAGTGCAGACAAACGAAGCACAAGAGCGTATGGTAGGAAAACAAAAACAGTTACTGTTTCCTATTGTGCTCGATCAGACCTGCTTTTATCCTGAAGGCGGTGGTCAACCAGGCGATAGAGGAGTGTTGTTGACAGCAACAACAGAAATAGCTGTTTTAGATACGACGTATAGAGGCGAGCAAATTATCCATTGGTGCGATCAACCTCTAGCTGTTGCGACTGAGATTAGGGGTGAAATTGATTTTGTACGTCGCTTTGATCTGATGCAACAACATTCGGGAGAACATATTGTATCTGGACTGATTAATAAACGTTTTGGCTACAACAATGTGGGTTTTCACATCGCAGAAACATATACAACCTTTGATTTTGATGGTCCTATTTCGCCTACAGTTTTAGCAGAGATTGAACTTGAAGCTAATGCGGTTGTACAACAGAATTTACCTTTACAGATCAGCTATCCCACCGAGAGCGAGTTGGTTCAAATTGCATACCGCAGTAAAAAAGAATTGAGTGGTCAAGTGAGGCTGGTTAGTGTACCAGAAGTTGACTGTTGTGCTTGTTGCGGTACACATGTGCACACAACTGGCGAAATTGGTTTAATCGTTTTTACCAAGCACGAACCATACAAAGGTGGCGTGCGCATTACAGTTTTATGCGGACAGAGAGCAGTGAAATATCAACTAGCACAAAGACAGGTTCTAGAAAAGATAGCTCGTTCAAGTTCTGTCAAAATCGATGATGTACCAGAATTGTTTTTACGCCTACAAGAAGAAAGAAATTTTTTACAAGCAGAGCGCAAAAAGCAAAATGAAGAAATAGTAGCCTGTTATGCGGACATGTTACAACTTGATGGTGCTACAGATTATTTTGTTTGGATTACTGATCTTTTCCACAAACATGAATTGCCTAAAATTGCTACAAACTTAATGGAGCAAACTACCTTGCAATGGGTCGCAGTAATCAGAGAAAACGAGATAGAAACTGAAAAAGAAGTATTGACACACTGTCAATTAGCTGTCGCCAGTAAGTGCTGGGATTTGCGCACTTTAGCAGAAGTATTGCGGAAAGAGCAACCATTCAAAGGTGGTGGCAAGACAGAAATAATGCAAGGCAGTGCAGAGCTTGAAGCGGAAGAAATAGCCTCAGTGCTAGAAAACTATTGGCAGAGTCAAAGTTTTGCTGAACTTTAGAAAGAGAAAGATAAAGAGGTATTTATGCGAATTGGAATTCTAAGCGATACTCATGGTGACTTAAAAGCTTTCGAACAAGCTCTGGTAGCCATGGGGACATGTGATTTTTATTTGCATGCAGGAGATGTGCTGTACCATGGACCGAGAAACAATCTACCTGTCGGCTATGGACCTAAAGAACTGGCAGAACGCATCAAGAGCATGAATAACATTTACTTCGTACATGGCAATTGTGATGCAGATGTAGATGAGATGGTAACAGAGCAGGACTTGAGCCACGACTGGCGCTTAGTTGAGTTGGATGGCTACAAGTTCTTTATGATTCATGGCTACAAAGAGAGTGTTACTAGCCGTATAGCTAAAGCCAAAGAGCAAGGTGCAGATTTATTGATCTATGGTCACACCCATGTTAAGGAACTCTACAAGGATGGCAATTTAATTTGTTTGAATCCAGGCAGTCCAGCCATTCCCAAAGACGGTAGTGCTTCGGTTGCTGTTTTTGAAGATGGCAGAGTACGTTTAATTGATTTAGCTACACATCAAACTATCGCTGCTTTAACTGTTGAGAGGTAAGCACATGCTGTTGCGCTTTCGTCAAGTCATAGAAGTTTTTCGTCAAATTGTGATGCTGTTGCTGTTCGGCGTTGCACTTGTTGGCTTGCGTTGGTTGTTCAATAGATATCTAGTCGATGAGCAGAATGTGTTAATCATTATCCTTAATTACGGCTGGTGGTTTGCGCTGGCTTTGTGGTTTGTCATTTTATTTTTGACGGGCAAACGCATTGCAGCTAATTATCGTGTACAACGCATTGATCCAGGTAATAGCGAGCAACTTGAGCAACTAGCTAAAGCTGGTAAATATAAGTTAGACGCTAAAAGCAAACAGCATTTCGCCCATGTGGCTAACCCACTTAAGCCAGTTTTAGTTGTTCTCGAAGAACTGGGCTACAGTCTAAGCTCTAGGCGTAAAGGC
>JAEWER010000005.1 GCA_023389255.1 Bacillota bacterium | reverse complement strand
ATACAGTGAATTACCGTACGAAGTATCAAAAGGATTATCGTCTGTTTCGTAGAGATAACCTGTCGGGAAATGCGTGTCGACAGTCAGCAATGTGAGAGCAAATGGTTGTTCTTGTTTAGACATTTCAGTTAGTCGCTGTTTAGCTATAGCGAATAATTTTTCGTCTTCTACTCCCCAAAACTTATTGTTGTAATCAACAGGTAGCGTGCCATTACTAGTTAATTCTTTCCAAGCTTCAATATCGTAGTGTCCATGCTTGGTATACAAAGTATCTCGCGCGCCAAATTTCTTGTCGGATCCCATCAAAAGTTTAAGATTATATCCCTCTTTTTCGAGCACATCTCCAAGATTGTACATACCTGGCAGAAATTCTCCGTCAAAACCATAATTATTGGCGATTACAGGGGTCTTGAGTGGCAAACCTGAGCTTTGGGCTACCATACCTGCAACAGTCCAACCTACACTGGAAACTTGTCTCGCACCCCCTATACCCTGTGCTTTATCCGAAAAACTGTAATTATCTAAAGCGAGCTTTTCTAATTTAGGAATGTAATTATCAGTATAACCACCACCTGTTAAGGTTGAAACGTAACTAGCTTCCATCGATTCCATAAAAATGTAGACAAGATTTCTTTTTTGTTCTGGAAACTGGAGCTCCACCTGCTCAGTATCTACAAACTTTGTACGCATATACGACGATTCATTGAGCGTGGCATAGGCGAATTGTACAACGCCAAATTGTACTAAAAAGGCAATTACTGCAAGTAGACTGAGTAAACTCAACCACCCCTTCTGCGTTTGTAGCAATAGACAACGTATGGGATACATACTTTTAAGCGGTGAGGCCGCTAAACTACGAACGGTCAAATCATTCAACCAACGAAAAAAATGTTCGCTATCGTGATGCAAAACCATGGTTTTCGTCTCTGAATCGGGTTTAACAGTTGCTTTTGGTGCTTGTTGAGCTAATTTTTCAGCAAAGGCACTAGACGTTAATCGTTTATCTTTACTGGGTATGCGTACGTACAAACCTAATAAAATTACAACTATAAGAGGCAAAGGTATGGCATAGGCTAAATAAGTGAAAATGGGTCCGCTATTACTGCCTTCAAGCGGTTCTCTTAGGTGGAACATAATCTGTTCAAACCCCACAAAACCAAAGGCATTATGACACCACACAGCACTGGCAATAAGTACCAAACAAACAAAAATCCAAACTAAGGTTAACCAACTCAAACGAAAACTCTTAAGTTCAGGTTTTTGGCGTATTGTAACCTTTGGCGCATCCTGCGACATCTATAACCTCTCTTCTTTGCACTCTAAAACAATATGTAGAGTTTATCCCAAAAGCATGCTAAATGTTTACTTTGCACCGTCTCTACTACTAGAACTAAAGAAAAGCGATGAGATAAAACACTCATCGCTTCTGCTTTGTTAAGTATACAAATTGGCTTTATCAGTTAGTGCGAATAGCCTCTAGTGCAGATAGGCGCATGGCTCTTCTAGCCGGCAGAATGCCCGCTACGGTACCGATAATAGTAGCAAATAGCAAGGCAATGGGATTTAACCACAAAGGAATTAGCATAACTTTAGAGCCACTGAATCCAATACTAGCTAACGCACCTGATCCTGCTACAAATTGATTGATCGCAAACGCTAGGATATGGCTCAAGAACAAACCGCCTAAACCACCAATAAAACCGATCATTGCAGCTTCACACATAAAAATATTGCCAATTGATCGCAAACGACAACCTAGCACCTTGAACACACCTATCTCCTTCGTGCGTTCATAAATGGACATCATCATCGTATTTGCAATGCCGATAGCAGCTACTAGTAGAGATATGCCACCGATCAAACCAAAAAACATTTGCTGTGAACGCATGCTGTTGTTTACTGTATCGATAAAATCGATCTGCGAATCTACTTCATAACCGACTTCACGAAAAGTCTTGGTTAGCTCTTTGCTGGCATCCAAACTAGAAGTTCTAATCAAGGCTGAATTATAAATAATCACTGGTAGTGCTTTGCCCGATTTAGTTTTGGGTTGTCCTGGCCACGGGCGATTTTGAAAAACTTTTTTCAATTTACGCTTAGTCTGCTCCAGTTCAGCATAAATATTCATGTACGAACTATAACCAGCATCTTCTTCATCTTTCGGACCGATAATGCCAATTGGTTTATCGTGATATTTTTTTGCTTCTACTCGCTTACTATCTCCCTCATCGCTAAGATTTGTTTTATCATCTAAGTTTGCATTATCAGGATCATAAATCACTGAATAGTTGTCTCGCAGAAGATCGACATGTTCGCCCTGAGTTTCGGCACTACGACTATCGTAGTTATAGAGTTCAGCTACATCTTTCCCTGCTAAAAACTGAAAGCCACCTTGCTCAAAATTAAAATCTTCACCTTCTAATATGTGGTAATTTTGCTCTTTTAGTGCTTCCTTACTCATCGCCTGCAGTGATACATAATTTTGGTACTTACCTTTTTGTACGATGACACTCAGGTTAAGCATAGGCGAAGCTACTTTTACGCCAGGGTAATTCACCAAATCTTTAATGCGTTCTTCCGTTAGGATCAACTTGCTCTCATCTTTAAGATCGCTCATTTTAAATCCTTGACCACCTGAATTCATACCGCCGTTAGGCGAATGTAAAATCAAAGTAGTCAAGCTATCGTTACCCGCGATGATACGCGTTATCTCTTCTGATTGGGCATAGCTTAAGCTCAGCATACAGATGATAGACGCTGTACCAATTAAAACACCTAAGACAGTGAGGGTAGTGCGCAACTTACGCCTCGCTAAATTGGTGAAGCTAAGATTTAAGAGATCAGACCATTTCATCGTCGTCTAGCTCTGCCAATTCACTTTTTTGACGTTTATGCTTCTTGATAAAGAAATAAACAATAACTGCTCCTGCAAGTAGTAATAGAGGTAGTAGCCATAACCAACTAAATCCCCTGCCATCTCCCTCACCTGAAGTAGCAAAATTTTCCATGCCCGTTTCTAGACCACTAGGATCTGTCATCATTTCTGGATCTACATTAAGTTCAATTTCTTTATCTATGGTATACACTTTTCCCATTTCATCTTCGTATTTAATCTGAATTTTGGGATGTTCACCATTGGACTCTTGCAGGGCAATAGTACTTAAATCTACATCTTTTTGTTCGCCACTATTGACATTTCCTACATAGTTTTCAGCTTTTTGTAAAATGCCGTCTTCAGGTACTAAAATCGACATATTGTACAGAGTCGATTTACCTTTGTTGATCAGGGGAAAAGAAATATTTACTTCTTCACCAATACCTACCGTATCGGAGCTTAAATCGACTTTGCCAAAATCAATTTTTGCTTCTTGGTGCACATAAATGGAAATAGTTTCATCACCCTCAACCGCGTTGAGCTGTGAATCTTCATACTGCATCTTTATGTTTAGGGGATAGGCTTTTTGTGGCAAGCTAGCGTTGCTTTGCAATTCAATTTTTATTTCTTTTTCGCTATCAGTATTGACCTTGTCCACAAACACTGTAGACGCACCGGTCACGGGTAGGAAGGTAACCACTTGGTTCTCACCCTCAGGACTACCGGCAAGTACCATGCGAATATTGCTGACTGCACCGTCTTTAGATGTATTACGCAATTTCAGTTTCAGCGTAAACTTATCGCCACCCTTGACTTCTTTCGGCTCAGTCTCAAACCCACTAACAATTAAACGAGGCATGGAACGCTTGCCATCGTCACCACCAACGAAACCTCCACCATCAGATGATATATCGCTATAACCTTCTTCTAAATTAGGGGTTTCTGTGCCACCATCGTTGCTCGTTCCGTTAGGTGAGCTAGGCATCTTGGGATTATTTACTTTGACATAGGCAAAACGCTTAACTTGCTGCCAACCTTGCACGGAATCATACCAGCTAATGTTGTATTGGATACGATAATAACCAGTCGCAATATCTGATCTAACTTCAAAGGGTCCAAACTTCTTGCTTTGACCTCCACTTTGAGTGCCTGGCATAACCGATTTAATATCAGGATAACCTAAAGCATAATTTCCCTTTTTCATGACGAAGGGGAATAAAAATTTATCGCTTTCATTTGATATCTCTGGTTCCACTGTAACGTGACTTGCTGTCACATTACCCCAATTCAAGAGAGGTAATTCTAGCTGTACATTCTTCTGCCCTGCTTTGTATTCTGGCACGTTGTAATTAGTTGAAATAACCAAAACAGCTGGAATCTGAGGGATGGCTGGATTTTCAGGTTGCACCGTTGGATTTTCTACAGGTGCACTCGGCTTCTCCGTAGTCACACTTTCTGCGGGCTTAGTCTCACTTTCAGCCTTAGGTTTATCTGCTTCGGCATTATTTTCAACTGCTGGTTTAGCCTCTGCTTCTGTTGCTTTAGCGGGCTTAGGCAAGCATATAGCACTGAAAAAGAGCAGTACTAAGAGCAATGCCATAGCTTGTTTGGCTCCACCCATCAGTCGGTTATTTCTAGGCATGGGATACCTCCTCTATTGCGATGATTTTGCCATCGCTTATACGAATTATGCGATCTGCAAGCTGTGCCTGTTTTTCGTCATGTGTAACCATCACTAAGGTTTGACCTTGTTCTGTAACTAACTTACGCATGAGCTCTAGTATTTCTGCTCCCGTATGTGAATCAAGGTTACCCGTAGGTTCATCAGCAAAGATAATCTTGGGCTGAACCACCAAGGAACGAGCTATACTAACTCTTTGTTGCTGACCACCAGATAGTTGATTGGGCTTATGTTGCTGATGCTTAGCTAACCCCATCTGCTTTAAAATTGCTACTGCTTTCTTCTTTCTCTCCGCTTTGGGCATCTGCTTAAACATTAAAGGGAGTGCTACATTTTCCCAGGCATTGAGAGTAGGAATTAAATTAAAAGATTGAAAAACAAAACCGATATTATCTCTTCTGAAGTCTACCAATTCCTGTTCACTCTTCTTAGCTAGCATAAAGGAACCAATTTTAATGGTTCCTTTACTCGCAGGTTCAAGACCAGCTAGTAAATTGAGAAAAGTAGATTTACCAGAACCAGAGGTACCTAGTATCGCACAAAACTCCCCTTGAAAAATATCAAGATCAACTCCTGCCAGAGCGTGCAATTTTTGACTACCAATACGATAGACTTTATGGAGATTACGAACCTGAATAACGGGTGTTTTAGTCATAGTACCTCCCTAAATGCATTATAAATTGCGCTCAGCAAGACAGAGTTAAAGAGAAGATAAATTAGGCAGTTTTTTAAACTGCCTAATTTTTACTGTATCAACTTTAATTGAGGTAAAAGTTTTTTACGATAAAAAATTCTAAACAAAATCCAGAGGATAATTCCCTTAAATAAGCTACTCAAAGTGATTGCCCACCACACACCATCTACGCCTAAAGGCATGACTAAAATCCATGCCATAGGAATACGAATAGCTGTAAAAAAGAGTGCTGTCATCGCTGGTAATGTCGATTGACCAAAGCCATTAAAAGCAGCCTCCAAAATAATTTCTACACACATTGCTGCCTGCGATAGAGCTAAAATGCGCAAATAATTGGCACCACCTGCTAAAACTTGTGGATCGTTACTAAATGCTCGATAGATGGGCTCAGCTAAAACATAGAGCAAAATACCGTTGATTAGACCTAAGCCAAACATGAGATGCTGGGTTAAGCGTTGCCCTTGCAAAGCACGCTTCAACTTATTTGCACCATAATTTTGTGATACGAATGCTCGCAAAGCATTGCCGAAGCCATCACCAGTCATCCACGAAATAGCTTCAATTTGAACACCAATACGTTGGATAGCAAAAGCGGCTTCGCCAAAATTTGAAACTATACGTGACAATACAATACCAATGGTAGTAAATCCCATCGATTGACCAGCTGGCGCTAGTCCAAAACGGAGAAGAGAACGATACTCGAGTAAACGATTTTGGCGCTTGAACGGTAGATGCCGAAAAATTGTCATACGAAGAACCTGACTGGACATCAGTGTACAGACAAAGACTTGTGACAACATAGTAGCCAGTGCCGCTCCCGCCACTCCTAAGTTCAGCACGAAAATAAATACAGGATCTAAAATCATGTTAAGCATTAGCCCTGCAACATTAACAGCAAAAGGCAATCTACTGTTACCTGAAGCTATGCTTAACGCTGTTAGGGTATTACCTACAAACGAGAAGATAACTCCTACCGATACTATCAGCAGATAGTGGTGTGCCATCTGTACCAATTCAGCATTTTGAAAATTGTAAAGACCTATTAATGGGCGATGAAAAATAAACATGCAAGCGCAAAATAAGAGGGCGAGCATAAAAGATAATTCAAGCGAAGCCGTTGCATACGCTCTCGCTCCTTCTTTATCGCCTGCACCAATACGTTGTGCTGTAAAGACTTGTCCACCCATACGAGAAAGCATCAAAAGTCCTTCCGA
Organism: Bacillota bacterium; assembly: GCA_023389255.1. Taxonomy (GTDB): domain Bacteria; phylum Bacillota; class Clostridia; order Saccharofermentanales; family DTU023; genus JAEWER01. The sequence goes on along the minus strand of JAEWER010000005.1, from coordinate 53,519 downwards.
AAACCACAAAAACATACCGCCTGCCCCAACAGCTGCTACAGCTGCCGTACCTATTTTGCTAATCCAAAACATATCAACTAAGTTGTATGTCATTTGAACAAAGGCAGTCGCAGTGATAGGCAAAGCCAACTTTACTACACTTTGTAAAATAGGTCCCGATAGTAACTGATTGTGCTCTTTTTCTGGCATGAATACTTCTCTCTTTCTCCATACTAAAACTGGTGGGCATCTCTACCCACCAGTTAGTTCTAACTCAATTAATCAGTGACTAACCGATGTTCAGTAAGCTCTTGATCACCGCAGAGCCGACAAAAGAAATCGCTTGGCTCATCACTAAAGTGTTGACGAATAAAACGACAAAATAGAACCAGAACGGGCTGGTCTTATGCGTGGGATGGCACTTTTGCATACCTGCGTACAGATAAATGTAATACTGAAAACATGCTGCTACACCCAAAGCCAATCCTAAGTGCGGTGATAGCAAGCCCACGATAATGCCGATAACACAAATAATGGTTGTGGGAACACCTGCTACAACAACAGTTTGGATATAGCGTTTAAGGCTTGCTTTTCTGGAACGTAAAGCAAAGGTCAACAGGAAGATCAAAAGCAGTGTTACCACTGAAGCAATAACTTGTTGCAACAAACCATATAAGAAAGCGGATGTGAATGTTTTAGCAGTGGTAGTGGACACGGCTTGCGAAATGACTTGCATAAAATTAGTGACCACACGAGCGCTTAAACTTGCCCAAGTTAGTGCTACTACCAAAACACCGACCAGATAACAGATACCAATCGTAGCCCAACTCAATTTAGTGGCAAAAGCATCCATTGGACGGGAGGAAAATACTTGCTTAACCAAGCGCAATACCTCGTCCGGAATATCACTCAGCCATTCTGGACTATTCGCACGTTTGCTACGTTTAGGTACTGTAACGTCAATATACTGATCTCCCGAATTTACTAAATCAGTTGGTTCAGTAGTTTGATACGCAGAGTCGTTAACCTGTTGATTAGTTTGCCAATCCTCTGCTTGATAATCTTGCAGAGTTTGAAATTGTTGTGTTACTTGATTGGTGTTAATCTGCGGATCTTGATTAAAAGTTGGCACTTGTGCTGTTTCTTGTCTGTATAAACGATTATCTAAATGATCGTCTGAGCCGTGTTGGGGTTGTTGCTCATTGAATTGATCGTAATTATCCATACCGTACCTCCTCAGTATGTACAGTTTAACAAAAATATTTTTCTCTGCTTATTTTTTCGCCAGTTTAGTGGCCCTTAGATTTAATGCCACAATATTGATCGCCGTATACTCCTCTAAACTTTTCGCTAAATGATTCTGAGCATTCTGCAAAACCTCTTGCGCATTAAACCCATAATCCAAAGCAACATCTAAATCGATGATAGCGCCATAGCGTTCACTAACAATCTTAGATCTCACCAATGAGTTGACACCTTCTACCTGTTGAAGTAGTAATTCACTCATACTGATCAAGGCGTTATCCGCAATTGAATAATTGCCTAAAGTCGAAAAGGTAGGGCGAACCACAGTACGCTCGCCCTCACTCGGAATATCATCTCGATCACTGGGTAAAAATTTACGTCTGAGTTTAAGCAAGGGTTCAAGTAAATGTCCTGAAAAATCTTGCTTAATTTCCATGCTAGGAACTGGAATAGTATGTTTACCTTGAGTTAAACGAGTGTGCCTAGCGTGCTGTCTTTCACTCTCAGTAGTAAAATCTTCTATGCGCAAGCGAATACTGGGCTGATTAAGCCACAAGTTATCGCAAATTTTTTGCAGCATCCCCTCAGAAGTACCTAAAATCAACAAGCTGGTCGGCAAGTGTTCAGCCAATGCTCGGCGCATATTATTAGCTCTAGTGGGATCAGCAAATAAAGCTTGTCTGACTGAGTCAATCTTGGTCTTAGCTGTCTTTGCCGAAATACCTGCTACTACACTGCTACCATGTATCAGCAAACCATCGTCGATAATGTAGCCGATCTGGTAATCACTAGCGATCTTAATGACTCTGGTCGACTTTCCCGTACCAGACGGACCAATAAATGCCACTACACCAATTAGCGATAAGCGCTTACGCAACGCCTCTTCTGATGTTTCCCACTCTCCAGTATTCAGACCAAACTCAGCAACATTATTTTTAACCACATCTGCGAAGCGACCAAAGGGATTAAAAACAACTTGCTCTGGTTTAAGCGGAGCGAGTAAACTTGCTTTCTCCGCTTGACGAGTTAGTTCATCACCAGCAAGGGCGCTTGGCTTTACATTTGGTTTTTTCGTGGCAACTTTAACTTGTCCCTGCGCTTGCTTAGGGCTTTTGTCTGGAGCTTCTCGCTTCTTTTTGCTCCGAAAAAACTGCCACAAGCCACGTTTAGGCACGGTTGCTATACACCTCTTGCACGTCATCAATGTCTTCTAAGAAGTCCAGCAATTTATCTAGCTGTAAATTCACTTCTTCATCTGTGATCTCTGTAAAAGTATTGGCTACAGGACCTAAAGACACATCGGCGAATTCGTAAGCTCTATTTTTGAGCTCATCTTGCACAGCATAGTATTGATCAGGTGCAGTGATGATCTCGTAGGCTTCATCGGCAATCTCCACATCGTCTGCGCCAGCTTCGATCGCATCCATCATCACTTGTTCTTCATCTGGATAATTCTCTTTTTCTAGAACCAGTACACCTTTTTGTTCAAATTGGAATGCTACGCAACCTGTTGTTCCTAGATTACCGCCGTATTTATCGAAGATATGACGTACCTCACCTGCAGTACGATTGCGGTTATCTGTGAGAGTACGCACCAAAACAGCTACACCACCAGGACCATATCCCTCATAAGTAACTTCTTCATAATCGTTGTTGCCATCTAAACCAGCAGCTCTTTTAATTGAACGTTGAATGCTGTCGTTAGGCATGTTATTTGCTTTAGCTCTGCTGATAGCATCTGCTAATTGTCGATTGGAATTAGGATCAGCTCCGCCTTGTTTAACTGCAAGTTGAATTTCACGTCCTAATTTAGTGAAGATTTTACCTTTTTTGGCGTCTACCGCTTCTTTTCTGCGTTTAATGTTATTCCACTTGGAATGTCCTGACATTGTTCCTCCTTAAAGCTAGAACTTAATTGTAACTAGCCATATATTGCAGATCACCTTTAATTAACTTAGCTTGTCCTGCTGTTAAATCGGCGATCACTGTAGTTATCTCTTCTTCTTGTGTTTCAGGCAGAGCAATCTGCCAACTCACTTCTTGCAGATAAGTTGCCTCTTCTTGCCAAATCCCTCTTTTTTGCAATTGGAATCTAACTTTTTCCGCTAAATTATAGCTACAACTCACGGTATAAATCCGCATTAAACGATAGCAAACTATACCCGCTCTACTTATAGTTTCATTAGCACAACCACCATAAGCTCTAGTTAGACCTCCCGTCCCTAGCAAAATACCGCCAAAATATCTGGTAACTACTACAGCCACATTAATTAATTTGGCATGCTGCAAACAATCCAGAATAGGTTTTCCACCTGTTCCTTGTGGCTCTCCATCGTCAGAGAAACGTTCCATTCTCTGCTCTTCTTGGACTATCCAGGCATAACAATGATGCCTTGCATCGGGGTACTTAGTCTTGGCTAAAGCAATGAATTCTTGTGCCTCCGTCACGGTTTTCACGGGGGCGCAAGCACCAATAAAACGAGATTTTTTATCCAATAACTCATAATTTGCAATCTGAGCAACTGAGAAATAAGTTTCCGGTTTAACACTCATGTTTGGGGATTATATTTAGTGGCCTGCAAACTACTGACGAGCTTGTTCACGTTCGTTAAGCTCACAATACTTTTGATAGGCAACCGCAAGCAAACTCCTATCCTGCGTATAAGTAACTTGTTCTAAAGCCTCAGCTACAGGAACAAAAACAGCTTCCATAATACCGCCTGCTAGATTTGGCGTTGCATCATCAGTTTGTGCTGACATAATGTACCATTCAATGCTGTTTGCCACAGGTTTCTTCCTAGTTATTGAGTAAAACTCATAGTTGGTTTTACCTGCACGTGACAAAATATATGCTTTAACTTGAGTCTCTTGCATGACGCAATCAACTGCAACGGTAGTAGCTTCACTTTCTACGTTTCTAATCACTGCTTTGGGAAAGCTCCACTCATCTTTATCATTTTTGATCAAGAGCACTGTATCGGCGAAAAAGACGATACCTCCAACACATTCACGTTTTAACATGACATCTATCCTCAATATATTTCTGCTTGATGTTTCTTATGTGAAGTATAGCATTAAGGACTAGTTATATAATGAGCCCAAGCACGAAAACAGGAGAAGATATGCTTTCTAGTTATCAACGTCGCCATCGAGCGCATTTAATAACCGGTATTTGCAGTTTGTTAATTGTAATCATGCTCTGCTTTATCGCCTGGCAATACCGTTTTGAGCTATTTCCAGGATATTATCAACGCCAAATGGAAAAATTAGCTAAAGAAGCTAAGATTCAAGCAGCATCAACTTCTATCGCACCTAAGCAAACAGCCAAGACAGGAGCAAGCGATACCAGTTCATCTGCAAATACTACTCAACCAAATCAAGCGGTTGCTGATTCAGAGGTGCTCGCCAAATCTGCTAACGGCGCCATTGTTATGCCTAAGTTAGAAGGCGATGAAACGGAAAAAATGATCGAAGATTACTTTGGCAAGCTACCTGAAATCACAGCAACTAAGAAGCCTGAACACGTTAAAACTCACGCCATTTATTGCTATAACCCTTTCAATATGGATTATTACTTAAATCTAGTGAAAGGATCTTCAGTCAACGCCTTAGTTATTGACATCAAGACCGAGTGGTCAGTTGCTTTTAATACCAATGTAAAATTGGCACAGGATATCGGCGCTATCATCAATCCCTACGATTTAGAGGCCGTAGTTAAGCGTTGTCACGATGCGGGGCTAAGAGTTATCGGCAGGTTAGTTTGTTTCAATGATTCCGTATTGACCGAAAAACGTCCTGATCTCTGCATCTCTGATAAAAAAGGCAATCCGTTGCACTTTCCTTTGGATGGTGATAAGAGTTTTGCTAGCCCCTATAAAAAAGAAGTGTGGCAATACTTAATCGATATCGGTAAAGATGCCGTCAGTCGTGGCGTCGATGAAATTCAGTTTGACTATGTGCGTTTCCCCTCTGGTTCACCATCGGAAAATGAAGAACCCTATTTCGGCGAGCCAGACGCCACCCCCGAACGCTACCAAGCACTCAATCGCTTTTTACAGACTGCGACTATCGAAATTAACCATAACTTAGGTGTTCCTCTTGGTATGGATTTATTCTCCATCGTTATGACCAGCGCCGAAGACGGTAAAGCCATCGGTCAGAATTGGGATATTATTGGTATGAATGGACAAGATAATATCTGTCCTATGATTTATCCCTCTCACTATGCCAACAGCTCTAGTCACTATACTGGCAATGGCATCGGTAGCTACATTGGCGATGGTTTTTTTGAAAAGCCTGATCTGCATCCATACGAAGTAATCGAAGGTGCCATAGTCGATGGAGATCGCAATATTGATAGAAATGAGTTTGCTCATATCAGACCTTACTTACAAGCCTTTACGGCAGAATATTTGCCAGATGGTTATTACATGCATTATGGCACTGAAGAAATAAAAGAACAGATAAGGGCTTTGGAAGAACAAGGCATCGACGAGTGGATTCTCTGGAATGCTGGTGATACTTATCCACCCTTAAATTTTTAAGTAATACTTTGCCTAAGGCTGAAAACGAAATGCTACTCTCTCGTGAGTAGCATTTTATTTTTAGCAAGCATAGCTATAGTTTTTGCTATCTGATAAAATTTATTTTCCATTAGTGTGCCTATTTCTAGGCACACTCGGCGATTTACTAAGTAATTCGCTAATCTAATGAAAGAGTTAAGATATGCAAGTTAGTTTTTATCAAAAACGCTCCTCTGAGCGTTCCATATCATTCACCAATAAATTAAAGCGTGGTGCTCTTGTGGCTCTAGCCATGGGTAGCATAGCCAGCTTAACGTGGTTAAGTATTGCCCCCACTTCAACCAAAGCTGAAGATATACCCACAAATATCACCCCTTTGAACAACACAACAGCGCAACAAATTAAAACTGGTGATATAACTCTAGAAAACGGTACCGTAGATACTTTGCTCTTCAATTATGGTCCGCTGAATCCAACAGCTGATGACGATCAAGATGGCTTAGCCAACAAAGATGAGCTTTTCACTTACGAAAAGAATGGCAAAACCTATCTCTATTACAAAAGCCATCCTCGTTTGGCAGATACCGATGGCGATGGCTACAACGATAAAGAAGACTCAGATCCCCTTGCTTGGAACGTCAGCGCAAGAGATGCAATCATCGGTCAAGAACTAACTTATAGAGACGACAATTACATCAATCGAGTTTTAGAGGGTAAAAGACCCTTATCTGATCAAGAACTATACAAAGGTAAAAACGAAACACAAGGTCGCTTGGAATATCGCTTAATGAATCGTGAATGGGGTCCTTATTGGGAACGTGAAGAAAGTTTCCATTGGGATACAGGTTTCGATGCTTCCTTGTTCAAATTCTCCAACAAAACTCTACCCTTCCTCAAACAGGGAACTTATATCTTAGCTATTAGAGGTACTTCAGATAATAAAGACGTAGCTTCAGATGCGAAACTGGGGCTCGGTACTTGGCCCGATCAAGCAACCAGCGCTGTAGATTTAGCTAAAATTATAAATGCACGTCAAGATAAGATTAAAAATCTTACCGTAACTGGACATTCTCTTGGTGGTTATTTAACTCAATTTTTTGCGGCTCATTCACTAGGTCTTTACTACGGCAATCCTAAAAATGGATTTACTAAAAACAATGAACTCTACTGGGAACCAAAAAAGTTTTATAACACCAGTATCAAACATAGTTACACTTTCAATGCGCCCAAAATTGTAGCTGGTTATCTATCGCCTACTACTCAAGAATATGCGCGCTTATCTGAAATCATCAACAAAGAACTACCGATCAGTAACTATGTAGTAGCAAACGATAGTGTCACTGCAGTAACAGGTGCACCCAAGGGATATATAGCATTACCTAATTCAGATCAAGGACACTCTTCTCGCTCTTTCTTCGAAGACAAATTCATCAACCAACCCGGGTTTTCTGTAGGCAAACGCCGTGGTCTCTCAGGCATCGGCTATCAAGATCCTGAAATTATGTTAATTGAGTTTAATAAGCTATCCCATGTGCGTTTTGTGACAACAGAAAATATCGAACTCAAACAAGAGCGTTTCGCCTTAAGCGAAAAAGCTCTAGGAGCTGTAGATTTTTCCACTCATGTTCCCACCAACTATGTTATAGACCCAGCTCAATTAACTGGTGGTAGAGCACGTGCTACTTATGGCACCACGACTACGTTCAAGGCTTTAGGCAAGCCAGTAACTGTTACTTATCACTATGACTTAGTCGATGAAAACAACTCTCCTGTTGCTACCAATACTTTAGGAAAAGACGAGCAGGATGCACTCAAAGATACTCAAGTGAGCACCCGTTATGATCAGGCATACACTGTTCCAGCCACTCCTTTGAGCCCCAACGTAGATTTCCGCTATGAAGTAGTAGATACTTCGGCGCTAACAGCTATCGCACCTAAAGATTTAACCGAAGATAAAACAGTTAATGTTAAATTGCGTCGCATCCCAGTATTGCTAACAACCACAGTAAAACTTTTACAGGAAAATACAGGCACTGTGTTGTTGACACATGAGTATCAGACTAAGCCTAGCGATACAAACACCATCGCTTTCGATAACAAATTAGTACCCGAGCATTACAATTTAGTGCCTGGTCAAGATGAAAAATTAAACATTAAGCCGGGTAGCACAATTGAGTTGCTCGTCAGAGGTGAACCCCTCACCATTAGCTACAAATACGAAATTGTAGATGAAACAGGCGCCAAACTTGCTCTAAACAGCTTAAGTGAACAAGAAAAACAAACTTTCCAAGATTTCAACCGTGAGGGACGTTATCAAGAGGAATTAACTGCTACCAACAAGCCAAATTTAGAGAGTCTATCTGAAGACTATCTCTACGAACTGCTAAATCCAGAAGTTTTAGCAGCAATTCCTGCTGAACAGATGACAAAAGATCAAGAACTAGTAATCAGGATTAAACGAAGCGAAAAGAAAGTTGAAACCTCCCTGCGCTTCGTGGATGTCAATTCTGGCACAACCTTAGATACCATCAAATTCACTACCAAGCAAAGTGAAAAAGATAAGATCGTAGTTGCTAAAGAAAAAATCCCAGCACATTATGAACTTGTAGCTGGTGAAGAAGACAAATTAAACTTAGATCCTGGCAGTCATACGAGCATCAAGGTGCAAGGTGAAAAATTAAATGTCACTTACACCTTTGTCATCTTGAATGAAGCAGATGAGGTTATAGCCACTGATGCTTTAACTCCTGCAGAACAACAGGCTTTCTCTACGGTGGTGAAAGAGGCTCGCTACAAACAGGCTGTCGGAGCCTTTGAGCTGATGGATCTAAACCAAGTCAGTCCCGACTATAGTTATGAGTTAATAAACCCTAATTCTACTGAACCTCTACCGGCACAGGATGTAGTAGAAAATAAAACTATTGCAATTAAGCTACGTAGAACCGAGCATAAGATCGCTACTCGTGTTGAGTATCAAGATGTTAAGACGCAAGAGATTCTCAAAACACTTAGCTTTACCAGTAGCCCCAGCGATAAAAATCCAATCGATATCAGTGGTCAAGACTTGCCCCCTATGTATGAATTAGTGGCAGGAGAAGAAAGTAAATTGCAGGTAACTCCCGGTAGCAACACAACTATCTTGCTCCAAGGTGTTCCCGTAACTTTGAGTTGGCACTATATCTTATTAGATGAAGCTGGTAAAACTATACCCCAAGAAAAATTAAGTGCCAAAGAACAAGCAGCTTTCCAAGATTTCACCAAGCAAGTACGATACAAACAAGGCCTAGAAGCTTTAAGTAAACCTAATCTTGAAGAAATTGACGAAGATTACAGCTATAAACTCTTAACTCCAGAAGTCTTTGAGGCAATCAGCGATGAAAGCGTCTACGGAGATATGGATTTTGCCATTCGCATTGAACGCAAAGAAAAGAAGGTAAATACTTTAGTTAAATTTGTAGATAGTGCAGGCAATAGCTTAGGCGAACTTAAGCTGGAAACCAAACCGAGCGAAAAAGAAAATATTTCACTCGCAGATAAGTTGCCAGCACACTATGTAGTAAGCGATAAGGATCAAGATAAACTTGAAGTAAAACCTGGATCTACTACAACTATTACTTTAGTAGGTGAGCCTATCACTGTTAAATATAACTACGAATTAACAGATGAACAGGGCATGCTAATTCCCGCTGAAGATTATTCTGCAAATGAAAATAAGGTATTCACCAGCTTCAGCCAAACAGGACGTTATAAAGAAACTCTAAATGCTCAGACTAAACCCGATTTGAGTGCTGTAGACGAAGACTTTAAGTATGAGTTACAAAACGCAGATGCCTTATCTGAGATTCCTGACAACTTAATGCTGGCAGATAAAGAGATAACACTCAAAGTCAAACGTTCTGCTGTAAAAGTAGTGACAGTGGTTGAATACCGTGATGCGCAAAACGACCAATTACTCAATACCTATCAAGTCATAACTAAACCGAGCGAAAAAGAGCTCATCGATGTAAGTTTAGTACCACTACCTGAGAGCTATAAACTAGTAGCAGGTGAAGAAAACAAGTTACAAGTTAAACCTGGTAGCACTACAGTGCTTAAATTAGAAAAAATAGAAGTTACACCAGAACCAACTCCCGAACCGGATCCAGAGCCAGTCATTCCTACTCCCGATCCCGATTTGCCGGAGCCTTCTATAACCATTCCTACTACATCTGCTCCTACCACTGCTACTTCAACTACTATTAACACTTCCGTGTCTGAAGTAAAGCCAACAACAAGTAAGACTGGCTTAGAAACCACTAAAACAGTAGCTACAGGTACTCAAACTACCACTTCTGAAACTGTAGCTTCAACAGCACAATTAACTTCTAGTGCAAGTAATACACAAGAACTTGTTAGTGTGAAAACAACGACTCCAGCCAACAGTCAAAAGCATAAATTAGCTAAGACAGGTGAAAAATCTAACACCTCTGTTGTTACGCTCTTGCTTTTAGCTTCACTACTAGCTGTGGGAGTTGCGGTTACCTTGCATCGCAGAAGGGAAGCATAAGAAAATCAACTAGTTAATAAGCTAAACAAAAGGCTCTGTCAAAATTGACAGAGCCTTTTACTTTTAAGAGATATTAGTACTACTCTTGATCGATCACAAAATCGCCATTTCTAAACACGGGAACCATTTTGCCATCTTTTGTTTCGCCGTCAATTTCTAGGCTTTCGTCACCGATCATGAAATCGACGTGAATGAGCGAAACATTCATACCCATTTCCTTGAGCTCATCTTCACTCTTAGTATGACCATGTTCGTTAGTTGTAGGATAAGCTTTGCCTAAGGCTAAGTGACAGGAAGCATTCTCATCAAAGAGAGTGTGGCAGAATAACTCACCAGTGAGTGAAATTGGTGAATGATAGGGGACCAATGCAACTTCACCTAAACGACGTGCTCCCTCATCCATGTCGAGCAAGTTTGCTAGAGCTTCATATCCTTTACCAGCAGCAAAATCAACTACTTTACCGTCTGCAAAAGTCAGGTGGAAATCATCAACTAATGTCCCGTTCAGATTGAGTGGCTTGGTGTTGTAAACCACACCATCTACACGCTGGGCATGGGGCATACTGAAGACTTCTTCTGTGGGCATATTAGCAATGAAGAGCTCACCATCGCTGTTATGTTCGTCTGCTCCGATGAATTTATAACCCTCGGCAAGCCCTAAGTGTAAATCTGTACCTTGCTTAGTACGGTAATGCAAAGTGGTAAATTGCTGCTCATTTAACCAGCTTGAACGCTTTTTCAAACTGTTAATATGTTCTTCCCAAGCCTTGACTGGATCTGCTTGATCTAAGCGCATGGTATAGAAAATCAAGTCCCAAAGTTTTTCTAAAGCCTCGTGTGGTTTAAGCTCAGGAAAGAGAGCTTTTGCCCAGGCTGGTGTTGCACAACCAATTACACACCAGGACGTGTAGTTTGCCATCATCTTCTTCGAAAATTCAAATAACGCTTTGGCAGACGCTTGGCGAGCAATCATCACTTTTTTCTGATCGGCATCCGCTAAACCGTTGGGGTCTTCACCCACGACACTCAAATATTTATATTTCTTGTTGATAGCATCTAATTCACGATCTACCAAGAATTTATCTACTTCTTGTAGTTCTTCATTGGTTCTATAGGCAAAGTGTAGTTTGCTCATCTCTTGTGAACGCCAATCAATTCTTACTTCGCTGGCACCGTGTTTATACGCCTGCTCTGTTAATCTGAGCAAAAAAGGCTCCATATCAACGCCACCGCGTATCACCAAACGATCGCCTTCTTTGATGCGCAGACCTTGGCTGATCACCAACTCTGCATATTTATTGAGATCATGTTTCATGTAAACCTCCACTTGCTTTACTTTCTTTCAGTATAGTGGTTTTCTGTTACATAATCATTTGTATAGAACTGATTATATGTTCCAAAAAGTATTTGACAGTCAGTTACTCAGTAATTATAATCTTTCTTGTTGCGAACGTGCCTCCTTAGCTCAGTAGGTAGAGCGCAGCCATGGTAAGGCTGAGGTCACCGGTTCAAGCCCGGTAGGAGGCTCCAAAAAAAGACCCTCGAAAACGAGGGTCTTTTCTTTGTTCTTTTTTTGTTTATTTTAAGCCACTTGTTCTTGTGCCTCTGCAATTACATCGTACAAGCCCTTAACAATGGCATGTGTAGGACACTCTCCGATACAAGCTCCACAATGAACGCATTTCTCGGCATCGATGACAGCCAAGCTTTCTTTCATTGTAATTGCACTATAGTTACAAGCTTTTTGACATTTACGGCAACCTATACAACCAATGTCGCAAACTTTGCGCACTCTGCCACCAGCATCGGTGTTGCTACAGGCGACACGATAAAGTGAGGTATATTTGGGCATTAAAGAAAGTAAGCTCTTGGGACAAGCCTTAACACAACAACCACAAGCTGTGCAACGATCAGGGTTAATATGCACAATGCCATCTTTAATCTCCATTGCACCAAACTCACACGTCGCTACACAATCACCAAAACCTAAGCAGCCATACACGCAAGAATTAGGTCCGGCAAACAAATTGGTAGCCGATGCACAACTCATAGATCCCGTATACTCATAGCGTTTACTGGTATGAGAACATGAACCTTGACAGGCAAGGCGTGCTACTTTGGGTACATAAGCAGGCGCTTCCATTCCTAAGTAAGCAGATAACTCTTTTACTGTATCTTTACCACCCGGCGCACACTTTGTGCAATCTGTATCCTGACCTTTCGCCAAGGCTTCCGCATAGCCTGCACAACCTGAATAACCACAACCACCACAGTTTACACCAGGCAAGCGCTCTAACAATTCTTCAAAGCGTTCATCTGTAGGTACAGCAAATAACTTGAAAATGATCACAATAACGATGCCCAACAGACAGGCAATCGCTGCAACAATCAGTGTAGGTTGCCAAACATCACGGGCAACAACAGCCAAGGAAGGTAATGAATTAAACATCTCGACCTCCTACCCGAATAAGTTTTCTACGATACCTTTGAAACCGAAGAAAGATACTGATACAAGACCAGCAGAAATCAAGGCTAAAGGCATACCTTGCAGACATTTAGGCGGATTAGCTTCCGCCAGTTTTTCACGCACACCTGCGAATAAGAACATGGCGATTAAGTAACCTAAACCAGCACCTAACCCATTTGCTAAGGCTTCGATAAAGCTATATGCATTGTCGATATTGAGGAACATTACACCTAAGATGGCACAGTTGGTGGTGATAAGCGGTAGATAGATACCCATCGCACGATACAGAGGTGGCATGGATTTACGAATTATCGCTTCAATAATTTGCACGGCAGAAGCGATGACTAAAATGAACACCACATTTTGTAAATATCCCATACCTAAGGGCGCCAAAATAAAGTGGTAAATAGGCCAAGTAATTGCAGTAGCAACCAACATAACGAAAGTTACTGCATAACTCATACCCATAGAGTTCTTCAAATTCTTGGTTAAGCCGAGGAATGAGCAAATGCCTAAGAATTTCGACAACACCAAGTTATCAACTAAGATATCGCTGATTAAAATCATCAGAAACATTTTCATTAGTTGGCTCCTTTCTCGTCTTCAAGTTTGACGGCATCTGCTTTTTCGACAGCAGCTTCAACTTTGCTGTTTTGTAGTTTTTGTTGTTCAGCTTCTTGCGCCATCTGCATCTGTGACAAATTTTGTGCTACACAACCGCCACAGTTACCGATACCTTGACCTGCGATGACGCAGTGTGGGATCGCATCATCTTCAATTGCTGAATCGGGTTTATCGCCGTATAGCTTTTTGCTGAGCTGTTGTGCTAGAGCTAGCAAGAGACCATAGATAATAAAGCCTCCAGGAGGCAGGATAAATAACAACATCGGTTGTAGAGTGTAAGCACCACCAAAGTGAGGTATGGTTTGGTCTACTAAAGTCGCATTGCCCAGCAGTTCACGTAAACCACCGATCAGACCTAAAGCTGCTGTAAAACCAATACCCATGCCTAAACCATCTATAACAGAAATTAAAGGAGTATTTTTTCCCGCAAAGGCTTCTGCTCTACCTAAGATGATGCAGTTAACCGTGATCAACGGAATAAAGATACCTAATGTATCATTTAAGGCTGGCACATATGCCTCTAATAAGAACTGCAAAATAGTAACGAAGCTGGCGATAATGGTGATATAGCAAGGAATACGCACCTTATCTGGTATCAAATTGCGCAAAAGCGAAATCACGAGGTTGGAACACAGCAAGACAAAAGTAGCAGCTACGCCCATGCCTACACCGTTGATTAAACTGGTGGTTACAGCCAATGAGGGACAGCAACCTAGTAACAGAACCAGCAAAGCATTTTCTTGCAGAATGCCTCGCTTAAATACTTGAAGTGCTCTGGATTGCTTTTTCATTAATGTGCACCTCCTGCTTGTTGCCAAAGATCTAAGGCAACGTTAATCGCCTCAGCTACTGCATTAGAGGAGATCGTAGCACCAGAAATAGCATCGATCTGTTCTTTTCCCTCTACGCTTCTAGCCGTATAGCGCTTGGTAGCATCTAAATCTTTGAACTGACTTCTAAAGCTTTCGCCCTCTACCTTTTTACCTAAACCCGCTGTTTCGCTATTATCCATAATGCGCAAGCCGACCAATTTCTGATTAGTGCCGATAGCCAGCATGATATTTACCGCACCGCCATAGCCACGCGCATTCGTTTCGGCAATGTAGCCGATGGTTTCGCCCGCTTCATTTTTAGCTTCGGCTAAAGCGCTGACTTGTTTTTCATCAATATCGGCAGACAATAACTCTTTTACGTCTAGTTCTTTAAACTCTTTTGCTTCGGGGAATAATAGTTGTCTATTCTCCACGACTTTTTTTACTTTTTGTTCGGCTCTAGCCTCCGTAGTGATACCGTTAGTCAAAGCCAGTAATCCTGTGCAAACTACAGTGACGATCACCATCACAATTACAGGGAATATGCCACGATTTAAGGCAGCTTTAGTGTCTTTTTTATTTGACATTGACTCTACCTCCAATCGGTTTTTGTTTGGTGATGCGATCTATATGAGGTGCTAAAACATTCATAAACAAGATGGCAAAGGAAACACCCTCAGTTGAATTACTGTAAATACGAATTAACGCAGTGATAAGACCACAGCCTAAACCAAACAGAATTTTGCCCTTAAATGTAATAGGTGAAGTTACATAATCTGTTGCCATAAAGAAGGCGCCTAGTACCAAACCACCTGTCAGCAAGTGATACAGCGGATCTTGACCAGCTAAAGTTACAAAAGCCAAAGTAGTCAAGATATAAACACCTGGAATAGTGATATCGATAATGCCACGAATTAACAGATAAATAGCACCAATTCCCAGCGCTAAAATAGAAACTTCACCGATAACACCGTTGTGTTGTCCTAAGAATAATTGCCAGTAGCTCAAAGTGGCTTCACCAGCTTTGAGTGTGGCTAACGGAGTTGCCGTTGAAACTAAATCGTATTGGTTAGAAACGGTGGTTCCCAATGCTGCAATATCTCCACGCACCAAGAAAGTAGTCATCTGTGATGGGAATGACACCAACATGATGATACGTGCGCAGATCGCTGGGTTAACAAAGTTATAACCGATACCGCCAAAGATCTGTTTACAGAGCACCACAGCCACAAATGCGCCTACCACAGCCATCCATAAAGGTAAGCCAGTGGGATAGTTGAGTGCGAGCAGAGTGCCAGTTACAGCTGCAGAGAAATCCCTGATGGTGTTTTCACGCTTCATCAAGCGACGGGATAGCCACTCAAAAAAGACTGCTGACACCACGGTGATAACAATCAAGGCAATCGCTTTGACACCAAAAATAAAATAAGAAGCGATAACAGCAGGTGCCAACGCAATCAACACATCAATCATGATGCGTGAAGTTGTAATGCCATCACGCACATGTGGTGAAGCTGATACTTTTAACATTATGCGACACCTCCTTTAACTGCTTGTTTTTGTTTTTCTTGTTCGGCACGCAAACGAGCTTGATGAGCTCGCAACAAGCCTTTACCTACACGGATGTTCTGTACTAGATAACGTTTAGCTGGGCAGACAAAAGTACAACAACCACACTCAATACAGTCCATAACGGCGTGTTCAGTTAAGCTGGCTAACTTGCGCTTACGAGCTGCTTGATCTAACTCTGTAGGCATTAGATACATGGGACAGGCACGCACACATCTGCCACAACGAATACATGCACTTTCTTGTGGGATGGTGGCATCATCTTCGTCAAACACCAAAATGGCGTTGTTGTTTTTGATGATAGGTGAATCTAAGTCATCGACAGCAACACCCATCATCGGTCCGCCCATGATCACCTTGTGGGCTTCATCTTTGAACCCACCTGAAAGTTCTACAATCTCAGAAATTTTTGCGCCGATTGGCACATCGTAATTACCCGGTTTCGCAACGGCAGAACCGTCCAAAGTAATTATTTTGCGTGTTAGGGGCATACCCGTATTCAGATAATGCGCAATGTAGCGTATGGTGCCGATATTCATCACTAAGCAACCGACATCGTGAGGTAATTTGCCCGAGGGCACCTCACGCTTAGCGAGAGTTCTGATCATCACTTTTTCGGCGCCTTGTGGGTAGCAAGTATGTACACCTTGCACAGTGACATCCTTATCTTTTAGCACGCCTTGCTGCGCTTCTTTAACTCTAGCAACTAAACCTTTAATTGCTTTCGGCTTATTGTTTTCCATGCCGATAATGCATTTCGGAATTTGGCATAGTCGCATCACCACTTCAATACCTTGCAAAATCTCCTCAATGAAATTACGTGCAATGTATTCATCGGAAGTGATATATGGCTCGCATTCCATACCATTGATCAGCAAGTGATCAATCTGCTTATCTGGTGGCGGATTTAACTTGAAATGTGTGGGAAACCCTGCACCACCTAGACCTACTAAACCAGCCTTACGCACAGCTTCTACTAATTCTTCTTTGGTTGTGACATTGGGAGCAACTATATCTTCTGCAACTGTGAATTGACCATCTGATTGGATCTCTACCATCTCCATCATGGTGCCATCACTTTTTACTTGCGGTTTAACATTAGTTACTACACCAGAAACACTGGCATAAATCGGCACACTCATTGGCGCAATTGGCTCGCCAACTAGTTGTCCGACTTTGACTTCGTCACCTTTTTTGACGCAGATCTTACAGCCGGGGCCAATTTGCATCGCCATCGGAATACGAACTGTTGTCACTTCGTTGAGTGTCTTGAGTTCGGCTTCACTGGTATGCTTGCTTGACCGTGGGTGAACCCCCCGTAGACCAAACATAAAACCTCTCCTTTTTTACTATGGTTGTAATTTATCTTTACTCTGTTAAAGATTATAGTCTTGTTACGTTATAAAAAGAACCTTTCAGATCACTTTTTCCGCTTTATCACAGAATTTTTTAGTAATAAAAAACGCTTGTTATATATGGTTTTTTATTCGTATATACAAAACACAAAGTGAAAATGTTAGCCGAACTATTTACTTCCTCTTTTAACAACTTTTTACAACAGTTATCCCCTGCGCCTTAACTTCTTTCTCTAGTTGCGACAAGGTTTCTTTGGCAACAGGGATCGTTAAGTCCAGCAATATCTGAGTAGTAAAACCAAGCTTTTGTGCATCTAAAGCTGTTGCTTTAACGCAAAAGTCTGTGGCAATCCCTACGATATCAACTGCAGTAATTCCCTGATTAATCAACCAATCTCCTAGGAAGACACCTCTATTTTGGGCTTCAAATCCTGAATAAGCGTCTGAGAATTGTCCTTTGGTAAAAATCGCATCAAAAACAACGTCGTCTGTAAGCGCAGGGTGTAAGCGTTGTCCTATAGTTCCTTTAAGACAATGTGGTGGCCAGGTATGCCGATAGTCTGGGTTAGCACTAAAATGTCCTTTAGGTTCTATGTGTTCATCTAAAGTAGCTAAAACGCAGGCGTATTCGCTCTTAGCTTTAGCCTTAATAAATTCGGCTAATCTTTGCGCTAAAGCATTGCCACCCTGTACTGCTAAAGCGCCACCCTCACAAAAATCGTTTTGCACGTCTACTACTAGTAATGCTTTCTGCTTCTTCATGTATGCCTTTCTTGTTCAAATAGTACATAGCTTATACGCATCACAGATAATAACTATACGTTTTGCATAAAATTCATGCTTGCTCTGTTATAATGCGTCTATCTAGTAGGCGTTTGCTTACTTCTCAAGGAGCTTCGTATGAAAAGTTTAAAACCTATCCTAAAGTATTTAGTAGTGCTAGGTATTTTTTTGTGTCTTGTAGCAGGACTACTTCCTTTTTCTAACTCAACTAAGCTATATGCTAAAGAAACAGTAGTCCCTAAGGGAGAAGATCAGTTCCCATCACATCAGATTGATGGTGCTTATTGGTACAACGCTGTTTGGGGCAACTTAGATAGCCCATACTACAGTAAAAGTCGTGTAGTCGAAGATCGTTGTTTACCCGCTCGCTCTTTCTTTATTCCTGTTAAATCAGAGCAGGAAGCCCAAAATTCTGTGGATGGTTGGCGAGACTTTTCTACTTGGCAGTCCTTGAATGGAGAGTGGGATTTCAAACTAGTCAGTAAACCTGATCAAGTAATTACCGATTTTTATAAACCAGAATTTTCTGCAACAGATGCTGGCTTTAGTAAAATTGCTGTTCCCTCTTGCTGGCAATTAGTGCCGAACGAGATCGGCGATGAACCGATGTACAGCAACTGGTACTACCACTGGAGCCAAAAAGGCTGGCTTTATGATCAAGGTGAACCTAATGTTCCAGGAGAACGCTTTCGCTATTCAGCAGCTTATGCTGGCACCGCTCCTAAGAATTACAATCCTGTAGGTCATTACCTACGCGATTTCACCCTTAAAGAAGAATATAAAGATGACGATATAATTCTCAACTTCCAAGGTGTGGAATCTGCCTTTTATGTATATGTAAACGGACACTATGTCGGTTACAGCGAAGATAGCTTTACGCAACACGAATTTGATATAACGCCCTATGTAAACCGTGATGGTAATAACCGTTTAGCAGTGCTCGTCTATCGTTTCAGCGACGGCTCCTTGCTCGAGAATCAAGATTTAGTCAATTATTCAGGTATCTTCCGTGATTTAGGTTTAATCTACCGTTCCAAGACAGCGGCTGTATTGGACTTCAGCAACGAGATGGTTGTGGCAAACAATGGCTCTGCCACATTAATGACACGCATTAAAACAAGTGCTAAAGACGGTGAACTTTTGATGCGTCTTTATGCTCCTGATGGAAGCCTTGTCAGCGAAGACGTAGCAGATAAACAGGAAGATGGAGCATTTTTCTCACAAATTGAAGTACCAAATGCTAACTTGTGGAGTCCAGAAAATCCCGTACTCTACCACCAGGTATTAGTACTCAAAGATGCCAAAGGTACTGTTTGTGAATATGTGCCTTGGGATGTAGGCTTGCGCGAAGTTTCGTTAATCAATGTTGCCTCAGGCAAAACCACTTACGCCTTAAATGGTCAACGAATTGTGTTTAAAGGTGTTAACCGTCACGAACTCGATAACGCTAACGGCAGAGTTATGAGTTTAGAAACCTTGCATAAAGATTTACAACTTATGCGTCAGCATAATGTTAATTCAATTCGTTGCTCTCACTATCCCAATTGCATAGATCTCTATATTTGGGCAGATCGTTACGGTCTGATGATCTTAGACGAAGCTAATATGGAAACCCACGCAGCGGGTGGTCTGGGTGGTATTCCCATGGCAGTAGAAACTTTCCGTTACCCTTCCATCCATCGTTGTGCCAATATGTATGAGCGCAGCAAAAACTTTTCTTCGGTCGTAGGTTGGTCTAATGGTAATGAGTGCATTTTCTTTGCTGCGCCTGCTGTTAACGACAAATATTCATTCCACCTGATGTACAACTACATTAAAGAGCGTGATAAACAACGTCCTGTTGTCTTAGAGCGTGACCCAAGAGAAGGTGTAAGCGATATTCGCAGCCGTATGTACTGGCCTGCTAGCGAACACAGCATTGGCTATTCCATATTTGAAGGAATTGAAGGCAATGATAAAAAAGTGTTGGAATCTAGTGATACCAGACCTTATTTCCAAGTAGAATACGCCCACTCCATGGGTAACTCTCTCGGTTATTACAAAGAATACTGGGATTTATGGCGCCAATACGAACATTCCATGGGTGGCTTTATTTGGGACTGGGTAGACCAAAGTCCTCTATGGCCCATACCACAAGATAAAACTGCTACCGGTCCTTCCTACACTGCCGATGGCACCAAGGTAAAAAATGGTGGCACCCACTACTATGCCTACGGTGGCGACTGGGCGATGGATAAAAACAATAACTTCAATAATTTTATGGATAACGGTTTAATCTCTTCTGACCGTACACCACACCATTCCCATCAACAACTAAAATATGTCCAACAAGATGTGCTGTTTTCGGATTACGATCCAACAACAGGTAGCATCAAAGTGAAAAATGAATTTAGCTTCACACCGTTAGCTAATTACCAATTGGTAGTTTCTCTCTTAAAGGACGGTATGCCCCTAACCTTAAACAATGGTAGTACTGAACAGGAAATAGCTGGCGATGTTGCACCTGCTTCTAGCGGTACTCTCACTTTACCTACCCTGGCTGAATTAGTAGCTGACGGCGCTAATATTTTGCAAGATAAGAATGCCTTATATCATCTGCGCATCGATGCTAAACTCAAGCACGATGTGGGTATGTGGGGCAAACAAGGTGACAGTATTGCCTTTGAGCAATTTAAACTCAATGATGTCGACAAAGAAAGTTTCACTCTACCTCTAGCACAGAATTTAGAAAATCGTGTAGAAGAAAACGATCAACATCTCGCCATTAGCAATTCTCGCCTACATTTTGTACTAGATAAAAAATTAGGACAGTGGACCGAATTTGCTAAAGACGGGGTTAATTTCTTTGCTAAAGCAGACGACAATACCCCTAAATTCCTAACCACGGATAAACGTGAAATGTTGCCCGGTATGTATGCTAACTTCTGGCGTGCTCCTGTGGATAACGATCGAGAAAATGGTTGGCTTTCTAGGGTATCACGCTGGAGAGAAGCTAATTTCTGGCGCAAATCTGTCGAGGTCAAAGTAGATAATAGCGATCCCAAACGCACTCGTGTTCAAGTTTTCTCCAAACTCGATAACAATAGCGATTTAACTGAGTCCTATATTATCTACGCCGATGGCCAAATTCACTACGAACAAAGCCTAGATCCTACTAGAAGATCCGAGATACCTGCAGTGGGTGTAATGTTTGAATTGCCACAGACCTTTAACCAGTTGCAGTACTTTGGTAGAGGACCTGCTACCAGTTTCGTCGATCGTTGGGAAGGTTATCCCATGGGCATCTATAGTGAAACTGTAGATGAAAATTCCTTAGGTGACTACGTTAAGCCACAGGAAAATGGGAACCATGTCGGTGTTGAATGGGCACAATTAACCAATGCACAAGGTCAAGGCTTATTCGTCAAATCTTCTGCTGGCGCACTTGAGGTAATGGCAAGCCCCTACAACCAATATGATGTTACTGGTGCCAGTCACCCCTATGAACTACAGACAACAGAACGTAGCTACTTCCGCGTCAATCTCAAAACTGCTGGTGTCGGTGGTGAAAACAGTTGGGGCGCTAGACCTCTTCCCTACGCTGAGATTGAAGCTAAACCTTACAACTACAGCTTCGATATTTTCCCTTTAACAGGAGCAAGTAAAGAAACTGGCACAACGGAGAATAATGATTTAGTAGCTTCTGCCTTGGCTTTAGATGCTGGAGCTACGACTACTAACAATGCGCCCGCTGTCGTAGAAACTTATCCAGAAGATGATCCCAGTAAGCTTTATCGTGTCACTAGAAATGATGCCAAACTTATTAAAAAAGCTGAGTATCGCGTTACAGAAAACGGTAAGCTAAAACCTGTACCCAGCT
This sequence comes from Bacillota bacterium, assembly GCA_023389255.1. Taxonomy (GTDB): domain Bacteria; phylum Bacillota; class Clostridia; order Saccharofermentanales; family DTU023; genus JAEWER01. The sequence continues at coordinate 31,757 of JAEWER010000005.1, read as the reverse complement.
TCAGTGAAGAGCGTACTCTTTATGAAATCAAAGATGCCGAGTTGAAAAATTTAGAACACGCCCAAGTTGAACTTACCTTGGACGAAAAACTAACAGACTTCAACGTGGTGTATAGTGACATCTATGACCAAGCTAATAAAGTGAGAGTCATTATCGCAAACATTGTTAATAAGGAATTGCCCAAAGTTGTTATTGGTACCTATCAGTTCCGTTTTAAACTTGCAGATAATGTTAAACCAGAAGTGATTGGCGCTCAGATCCGTTACAACGCAACTCAAGACTGGCAAGAAGTAGCTGAATTTGCACCTGAAAATCCTGATTACAGCTTCCCTTATCAGCATGGTCAAATCTTAGAAGAAGCAGATGCAAAAATTACACTCTCTCCTGACAGCGAAGAGAAGTATCACGTTGAATACCAAGCCGAAGTGAGAACGCAAGGGTTGTTACGTATCAAGACAGTTAAAGCATTGATCTTTGCTAAGGATGCCGATATTGAAACAGCTAAACCCTTAGCTGTCTACACTTTTGCTTTCGAATCCAATCCCATGCTGGACGCTGAAATCGGTGATTGGCTCGATCATGTAGAAATTCAATTAACTCCGACTAGCGAGGTAAATGAATTTACAGAGTTCGATCCTGATACCTATAGCTATACAATTCCTGCAATAAGGGGTGAGGACCATAGCGAAGCTGAGGTTAACTTTGTTTTAACCGAAACAGGTGAGGCAAGATATGACGTATCTGGGGAAAAACAGCTAAACGAAGAAACAAAAGAACTAATCTACACCATCACTTTAACTGATAGGTTAAATGCGGAAGTATTCCATACTTACACTTTCCACTTCCCAGCAAGTGACGCAGAAACACCAAATACTGAAACTACTGCAGAGCCTACTACTTTAGAGCCTACCAGTAAGCCAACAGTTGCTCCGACCACAAAAGCAACCACTATGGCTACAACTGCTATCACCACTCTCGCAAGTCAGACAACTACAGTTGCCACCACAACGAAGCCAGAGAGTCACCTGCCCACATCAATGCCCAGCAATAACAAGCCCACTGTGATCCCAGGTTATCCTGAGGAAACTCAACCTCACGATATGAATTTCGATGATCCAAACGAACCAGGTGAAAATCCCTCTGACAGTGATACAGAAAGCTCGCTCACCAATAAACAACAAACTTCGAGCAGGTCTGTAAGCCAAGAGGGTAGTGCTACAACAAGTGCCCTAAGTCAAAACAGTGTCGCTCGTAAAACACCCTTAGGTAAGACGGGTGAAGCTGGTAACCTCTTATCCGTATTGCTGTTACTACTGCTGGCTGGTGGCTTGTTGCTCTTTAGACGATGCAGGCAAAAATAAGCGACTGAGCAATAAATAAAGCGGTCATCTCAGATGGCCGCTTTATTTGTTCACTAAAAACCATAGTTGCACTCTTTTCTAGGTCTTGTTATAATTCTGCGTGCTAATCTCTCGGATAGGAGGTGTATCTGATGGCAAAATGTGAAATCACCGGCAAAGGTATGTTCTTTGGCAGAAAGATTCGTATTACCCGTTCACAGATCTCACGTCGTGCAAAGACTCGTCAAAAAGCAAATGTTAAACGTGTCCGTGTAATTGTTGATGGCGTGCCCAAGAGAATGCATGTTTCAGCGCGTGCCCTTCGTTCGGGAGCAGTTAAACGTGCTTAATAATCAGTAGTGCGATTGCTCTTGTAGCAATCGCCAGCTGGTAGAGCGGCAAAAAAAGTATTTGACACTTTGCTCGCCAGAGTTTATTATTTTCTAGCACTCGGCGGCGTAGCTTAGTTGGTCATAGCGTCTGGTTCATACCCAGAAGGTCATAAGTTCGAATCTTATCGCCGCCACCATTTGGCCCGTTGGTCAAGAGGTTAAGACACCACCCTTTCACGGTGGAATCAGGGGTTCGATTCCCCTACGGGTCACCAAAAAAGAGTCTCTCAAAGAGGCTCTTTTTTTATTAAAATTTCTATCGCTATTCCTTGAACAAGCTAGGCGAAATTATCACAGATGAACAAGTATCAACATGCTGAAATAAGCTTCAAGGCTTAAGGGCTAGCGTTGATATGAATAATACCTCTCTAAAGACACCTTATTTTATAAACAAACATCGTACAGGTTATTTGCATTCAACAGTTCATGGAGAGTTTCGTCGTGCAGAACTTCTTTATTACATAAAACAACTTCACTTAAGCTACCATGAGTATCTCATATTGATATGTGCTCGCACTTCCCGTTCCTACGCTCTTAAGAACTGTTCACCTACGGGCTGTCCTGGTAGATACTATCCACCAGCTGAAAAGCTCGCTCCCTATTTAGCGAAGCGTCTGAATGGTGGAGCAAGTTCTAGTGGCGGAAGTTCTAGGGGCACGCAAGGCAAGACACCGATTCTCGCAAAGGCCAAGGCAAGCCTTTCTGCCATGGAAGCTTATCTCAAGAAGAACTCACCTAACTATGAACGTTTCAAGGAGCTACCAAAGCTCTATGTCGAAGAAGCAGAGCGTGAAGGTGTTGCAGCTGACATCGCCTTTGCCCAGGCGGTACTTGAGACAGGACACTTTAAGTTTGGCGGTGACGTCTCCATCTCCCAGAACAACTTCTCAGGAATAGGTGCCGTTGGTGGTGGCGCTAAGGGCGCTTCTTTCCCTGACCTGAGAACCAGCGTTCGGGCTCAGATTCAGCATCTCTTAGCTTATGCAGATACGAGAGCTCCCAAGACTTCTTTTGTTGATCCAAGGTTCTCTCTAGTAAAATAGGTATCGATATGCTACAAGTAGAGAATATTACTAAAAAATTTGCTGGTGTGACTGCTCTCAAAGAGGTTACTTTTCGTCTGCCAGAGCACAGTTTTACCGCATTGGTCGGTGACAATGGTTCTGGCAAATCGACGCTAGTCAATCTGATTACGGGAAATTTAAAGGCAGATAAGGGTCGAATAACGTGGCAGGGTGAAAATCTCTTGGCGATGACGATCAAAGAGCGACAACGACTTGGCATCCGAACGGTGTACCAAGATTTAGCTTTAGATCCCTGTAAGAATAGCTGTGAAAACATTTTTCTAGGAGCGGAAAGTAAGTTGAAAAAGTTTCCGTTATTTTTGGATCGCTCTACGATGCAAAAACAAGCCGACAAACTTTTAGCAGAATTGGGAGTTAATATCCCCGATTTAACTTTGCCTGTGCGCTTTTTGTCTGGTGGTCAAAGACAAGGTATCGCCTTGGCAAGAGCGATCAGCCGGGGCTGTGAACTGTTGATTTTAGATGAGCCTTTTGCGGCGATGGGTTTGCGTGAAAGCCAAAAGTTTTTAGCGAGATTGCGGGCCTTGCACAGCCAAGGTATCACCATACTTTTGATCACGCATAATCCGCTGGCGATCTACCAGGAAGTAGATCAATTACTCATCTTGCGTGCGGGTGAGTTACGCGCCACTGTAGATACTAGTCGAGTTCCTTTTGCGGAATTCGAAGATTTGTATGCGAGCGAAATATGAGCAATAAAATTTTTCTACCACTGTTCAAACAATATCGTACAGAGCAGATTTTAGGCTTTATCAGTATCGGCTTAATCTTGGTGTTACAAGGGATAAGTGGAGTTTCCTTTGGGACGCAAGTCCTGACTAATTTTGCGAGCAACTCATCTTATTTTTGCCTCGCGATCGGCATGCTGGCGGTGATGGCAACTGGTGGCATCGACCTCTCAGCTAGTTCGATTTTGGCTTTGAGTGCGGTCTGTGCAGCCCAATTATTAAAAGTCGGCTTACCTCCTGGTTTAGCAGTTTTTATATCTTTTGTGGTTGCTGTTTTACTGGGTGTCAGCAATGGGATCTTAATCGTCACCACGCATCTACAACCGCTGATTATCACTTTGGCTACCTCCTTTATCTTTAGGGGGATAGTGCTCGTTATCACCGGTGGCTTACCGATCAGCCAGTTGCCGAAGAATTTCCGGAGTTTTTTTAATACTAGTCTACTGGGTCTGGACAAAGCTAGTTGGTCAGTTTTAATTATGTGGTTGGTGATGGCAATAATTTTGCACTATACCGTGCTCGGGCATTATTTGACTGGTATAGGTGGAAATGCCTCCGCCCTTAAAAGAGCGGGGGTTTCGGTAGCTGCCTACACGGTGGTCGCCTATGTGGTAGCGGCTATATTTTATTGGTCAGCAGGCTTGATAATTATCTCTAGATTGAATAGTGCAGAGCCGACGATAGCGTTGAATCACGAAATGTATGCTATCTGTGCAGTAGTGATGGGTGGCAGTAAACTCACTGGTGGCAATTATCGTTTGACGGGCACAATTTTAGCGGTATTTTTACTAGGTGCTATTAGGCAAGCTTTAGTTTTAGCCAATATATCACCTTATTTCCAGCAACTTGCTACAGGTCTCCTTTTATTGATTTTTGTGGTTATCAGTAGTCGTGATCTATAGGAATATTTGATTATTGTGACTGTTTATTTTTCTAAAATAAATAAGGGAGGAAATTACTATGAAAAGATTCAAACAGCTTTTAGCTTTAGTTTGTGTAGTAGGATGCTTAAACTTGGTGGCTTGTAGCAAATCAGGTGAGCAGACAACCACATCACAGACAGATGTTACACAACAAGTAACAGGCGCGACTACGATTACAGCTGCAACTGATGGCAGAGCACAGACCTCGGAAAACGCTACTTTAGACCAACTATATGCCGAATTTGATGCGGCGATGAAGGCGCAGATCGGTGAAGTTCCCAGTGAACACAAACCTTTAAAAGTAGGTGCTTTAATCATCTCTACCACCAATCCTTTCTGGGTAAATATGGAGAAATTCTATAAACAAGCTGCAGCTGAACTCGATATCGATTTAACTGTGCAAGCTGGTACAACTGAAGGTGACACTCAAGCGCAACTCAATGCCTTATTGACCATGGCAGATCAAGATTATCAAGTGATCATCGTCTCACCGATCGAAGGCAGCAACTTGATTCCTGGCATCGTCAAGTGCAACGAAAAAGGCATAAAAGTTATAAACTTAGGACCTGGCGTAGATACTAAAGCATTAGAAGAAGCCGGCGGTCATCTCGACGCTAAAATCACGGTCGACTTTGCTGAACAAGGTAATACTGTAGCCGAAGATCTGACCAAGCGTATTCCCGACGGCAAAGTAGCCGTTTTAGCTGGTCTCGCTGGTGCAGCGCAAAGCGAGGGCAGAAGCAAAGGATTTACAGACTATTTAGCGGAAAAACAGGGCTACACTTTGGTCGGGACAACCAATTGTGATTGGGATGCTACCAAGGCCTACGAAGCGACCAAAAATTACCTGAGCAGTAACCCCGACCTCAAAGCGATCTTTGCGTGTAATGATCAGATGGCACTCGCAGCCGTTGAAGCGCTGAAAGATGCTGGTAAACAGGATGTACTAGTCTACGGTGTGGATTATATCGAAGATGCTAAACAAGCGATCAAACAAGGGTCGATGACCGGTACGATGAGTTATTCATCCGAGCGTTACACCAAGGCCGCTCTCCAGATGTGTATTTTGTTAAATGAAGACAAAAATTTACCTAAAGTTGTATACTTACCATTGACACTAATCACAACGGAGAATGTTAACGATTTAGTTAACTGGCAATAGGTAGTGGAGACAAAAGAATTTTTAGTTGAAACTGCACTGTTGATGCATGGTCTGAGTTCTATTCAGAACAATTATATTCAAGCGGTTATGCCGCCTGAGGTCGACAATCTTTGTTGGGTAGAAACTGGCAAGATCAAAGTCGGACAATTTCAAGAATTTGCTCGATTCAGATCATTTTGTTCAGTGCAACGCTTGGATTATAACGGATTGATTAATGCGCTTAATACTCAACGCAGTGGTGTTTTAACTGCGTCAGGCACTATACGTGCCGCGGAGATTTTGGGTAGAAAATTGGTGATATCGTCTGGTATCGGTGGTATCAGTAAGATCAAAGATGAACAGTTGTGCCCCGATTTACCTGCTTTAAAAGATACCAATATCCAGTTGATCGCCACGGCATTTAAAGACATGATCAATTATCCAGTTACTTTTGCTTGGCTTAAACAAAGAGGTGTAACCTGGTTCGTCGACAGTAAAAACGAAGTTTTCGACGGCTTTCTCTTCAACTTACCTAGTAAAGAAAGCTGGACGATGCCGATCGCTAGAACCACAGCTCAGCTCTGTTTGCGGCCGATCGACTCGCGTAAGCGCTTAGCTGAAAATTCTTGGATCGAGATCGCATACAAAAAAGCTCTAGAGGCTTCCAAACAAGGTATACCTTTCCACCCTGCTTTTAGCGCAGCCTTAGATCAGCTGAGCTCGGGAATTAGTTCCTTTTTAGCCTTGGAAAGTCTGATCGATAACATCAGGTATGTTTTGAACAAATGAGTGATTTTAAGGTTATAAGGGAGAGTTCACCGAGCTAAGATCTTGGTGAACAAAATAATTTAAATTTAGTTTAGGGTAGCTAGTACAGTTGCCCTTTTATTTTATTTAGAATATCTAGAATCAATCTCAATTATGCATAGTTGCTGCTCTAGAGTTTAGGTTTAAGTTGCGAACTTATGCTGGGTGGAACTCGACGAACCTTAGAGCTAAGCAAAGGCTGAGCGCGGTTAAACCATAAAGTCATCGCCGATATGTTACAAGTCAAAGTTGATCCTGCAACTATCCAATATACCGTCGATGGTTTAAAATAGTAATACCATACAAGTAAGTCGATAGAATTATCGGCTTGTACATCACCAAAGACAAGCAAAACCCATAAGGAGTTCCTTATGGGTTTTGTATTTATAGGGAAATTTAAGAATTGAGTGAATAGCGGTTAGTTAACAGAAAAAGATTGACTGCTGAAGATAACAATAGTCAACCTCGGCCACAAATGAAACTAGGCTAGCGGTATTAATCTACAGTAATTTATCGCACATACCGCTAAAGTTAGCAGCACTATCCCTGAACAGAAACCACTCCTAAATCTGCCACTTATTAGGATTAATCATAATGCAGGAGAAAAATAGGGCTATCATGGAACTATCAAAGCTTCCTATAAGAGCTATAAAGTATAATCTAAAGGAGAAACTTACCATGACTGAATGTTTTAAAAAGGCTTTAAAATTCGCCGAGGAAAACATTGCCCCCATCGCTCAAGAGCTTGAAGACAAAACCGAATTCCCCTATGAAGTCTTCAAGAAATTATACCAAGCAGGATATTTAAAACTCTTTATCCCTGCAGAAGAAGGCGGTTTAGGTGGCGATATCTACGATCATTCCGAGATTATCCGTGCTTTCGCCACCCATTCTGCATCAGTCGGCTTAACCTACATGATGCACAATGTCGCTTTAAACCTCGCGTTAAATGCCGCTAAACCCGAAATTCGTGCCAAGATTGTCAAAGAAGTAATCGAAGAAGGTAAAATTCTCGCCTTAGCCTACTCAGAATCGAGTTCGGGTGTGAATTTCTATTACCCCGATACAACACGTGCCACTCAAGAAGGTGATCATTGGCTAATCAATGGTGCGAAGAGCATGGTTACCTCCGCTGAGGCAGCCTCCTACTACATGGTCATCGCTAAGACAGGTGAAGATAAAGCCGATACCGATAACTTTATCGTGCCACTAGAGACGGAAGGTGTCAGCTTTAAGATGAGCAGTTGGAGAGGCATTGGTGTTAAAAGTAATGTTTCCTGCCCGATGCAACTGAAAGATGTCAAACTCTCCGAAGATTATCGCACGGGCGAGAGAAATTCTGGTATGTACCAGATTTTAACTTTTGTAGCCCCATTGTTTATCCAGGGCTTAGCGGCTGTTTATAGTGGTCTCAATGTCGCCATCGCCAATGAAGCGATCATGCACGCTAAAGATCGTACTTTCCCCGATGGCACTACTTTGGCAAATGTCGATTCGATTAAACTTCATCTCTCACGCATCTATAACTATGCCAACGCAGGTGTCAGCGCTTGCCAATGTGCTGCCTTGGCAGCTAAAAATGGTGAAGCTGATGCTTTAGCCAAGATTCTTTCGGCTCGTGTTATCGCCATCGAAAATGTAATCGAGTCTGGTCGCTTAGGTATGCTGGTCGGTGGCGGTCGTGCCTACAGTCAATATCGTAATTTCGCACGTTATTTGGCAGACGGTTTAGCGGGACAAGTCATGGCGCCCAGTGTAGATATTCTCCACCAATGGATTGGCTGTGTTTTGACCGACCAACCGATTCCCTAATAAACGATGATCAGACAAAGTATTTTAGGAGAAACAAGCGATGCTAAAACTTAAAGTTGGTGCGGTTATCTACGATCCCAAAGTGACGATTATTTGGGATTTGATTCGCAAATTTATTGAAGATAAAGATCAAGGTATCGTCATTGAACCAGTCTTCTTTGATACCTATCGTCATCAGACCAAGGCCTTGCTCAACCATGAAATTGATGTAGCTTGGAATTCACCTTTGGCGAACCGCGAAGCAGAACTGCTGACCGGTGGTAAAGTCAAATATGGACTGATGCGTGATACAGATCGCGATCTGCATACAGTATTAGTCACCAGCAAAAATAGCGGTATCAAGACTGTACAAGATCTCAAGGGACAAAAAATTGCTTTTGGTGCAGAAGATTCACCACAGGCTCGTTTAATCCCGATCCAATACTTACGTGAAAATGGTCTAGAATTCGGTGTAGATTATCAAGAAGTTCGTTACGATGTCGGCGTCGGTTTAGACGGTGATCATGTCGGCGGCGAATTAGATGCCATTAAATCGGTGCAAGCCGGCGAGAATGTAGCGGGATTTGCGATTGTAGGCAACTACAAGGCATGGATCAAGGACGGTACAGTCGACGGTAATCAACTCGAGATCATCGGCAAGACAAATTCGTTTGACCATTGTATTTTTACCGCACATGCAGAAGTGTCAGATGAAGCTTTAGAGGCCTTCAACAAAGTCTTAATGATGATGGATTACAGCAAACCAGAAGATAAGAAGATTTTAGATCTCGAAGGTCTCAAAAAATGGTTGCCGGGACGCACCGATAACTACGAAGAAATCCGTAAAGCTGTAGAGTACATGGCTTTCTTTAAAGAGTAGACAGCGGTGCTGATCCGACAAAAAATTAAATGATTAAGGACTAAGGTTAGAAATGTTTGAAGTATCTTTAATGGGTAGTATGCCACGCGGAGCAGAACTGCTGAGGGCAACGCGGGATTTAGCCAAACAGCGTATCAGCCAAACAGATTATGATCAGCTGATCCGTAGTACCACTAAAGAGGTTGTCGCACTACAAGAAAAATACGATGTCGATTACATCACTTGTGGTGAACTGGCCAGAGATAATTATGTATCTTTCATCGCCAATGCTCTAGAAGGTGTCGAAATGATGAGCATGAGTGATATGTTGCCCTACATCAAAGATAAAAAAGCCTACGAAGAGATGCTATCGATTTTGGATGTTCCAGCCAACAGTATCAAAAATGCGATCTGCGTCGGCAAAGTCAGACGCAGTCGCTCATTGGTAGGCAGAGAGCTTGAGCTCTTGCACGAATTGACCGATCGTCCTAAGAAGATAACCTTACCTGGTCCCTATTTAGTAACCCGCTCGATGTGGCTGAGCGGGTTATCTACTCGCAATTATGAGTCTAAAGAAGACTTAGCGATAGATGTTATTCAATTCTTTAAAGAAGAGATTGCCGAGATTCAAGACCGAGGCGTTGAGATCATTCAATTCGATGAGCCTGTGTTGACGGAAGTGGTTTTTTCGCCTGGAAATACTCGTACTTTTATGTGCGCTTCTTTGTCGGAAAAAAAGGATCCGACCGGGGAGCTCGCTTTTGCCAAGTATTTACTGAGCAGTGTTTTTCAATCCGTCAATCGCCAAAAATCGAAGGTCGGTTTGCACGTCTGTCGCGGCAACTGGAGCAGAGATGAAAAGATCCTTTTGACTGGTCCCTATACTCCTTTGTTAGATTTATTTAAAAGCGTAGCGGCAGACATCTATTTTTTGGAATATTCGACCGATCGGGCAGGCAGTCTCGATTCGCTCTTTGCAGAACCGCAAATATTTGAGCGGGCTAGTCTCGGTCTCGGTGTGATGAATCCCCGCAAAGATACGACAGAATCACACGAGATGATCGTCAAAAGAGTGGAAGAAGCGATGCAGTACTTGCCAGCAAGTCAAATACTTTTGAATCCTGACTGTGGTTTCGCAACTTTCGCCAAAAAACCAGTCAACACCTACGAGGTGATCGAGCAAAAGCTTAAAGTATTACAACAGGTAAAACAAGAATTGAGAGCGAAATATGACGACTAGAATGCCGGAGGAGTCAAAGCGCTTCAAGCTGAAGTTGCGGGGAACCTGTCCCAATTTAGATACCGTCAACGTCTATACCGATCGTATGACGATCAAAGTGGACGAGGTGATGTCATTCGATATCGAGTTCGAAAGTGTAACAGCGATATCCTACTTGCTCTCCAGTTTACTGTCATCGACTATCATAACCGCCATCAAGGAATTAAAACGGCATAAAGTTGTTTTGGATGAAATAGAAGGAACAATCCAGGCCCAATTGACTAATCCTTTGCGCATGATCCCCGTACAGGGCTACGAAGCCCCTAGTCTGATCGAAGATATAAATATTAAGTTGTTTTACTATGCCGACACCGAGGATTGTGAAGCAGTCAGTGAATTGATTAGAACAGCCCAACTGTATAATCCTGTCTATCAATTGATCGCCAAAGGTCAAGAGATAAAACTCGACGTTGAGTTTGTGCTGTGATAGTTTTGGTTTGAACGAAGCATATTTATAGTTGTATGTAAAATACTAATATGAGGTTATATTTTTCAAGCCATAAATTATTTCCTCTATATTAGTCCTATTGCCTTTAAATACAGACTCTTGATGAAATTTTAAGTATTTTTCTCTTTCTGCATTCATCTTTAAGTGTTGAATATATTTACCTGTTTCTAATCCAATTAATTTCCAGGTATGCTGGGAAATACAATCAGATAGAATAACTTTTTTATCATTTGTAAAAGTCATGAATCCACGATCAAATAATTTATCGTACATGGGGGAAAGCATATAACCGTTGTTTGGATCATATTTTTCTTGATCATCACAATCTACCCATGGTTTTATGTGACTAGCTATTAATAATCTTTCGTCAGTAATCATTGTAAATGGACAATAAGGACATTCAAGCAGTAGTTGGCTTCTATACTTAGTTTGACCCTCTCTTATATTACGAGCAATTTTTATTTCTTTTTTGGAGATTTTGCTGTGTCATTTAATTTTTATTTAGGTATAAGCTATTTTATTCTCTCTTTTTCATGCGTTCCAACTAGCAGATATCCCTAAGCCTCACACCAAAAAAACACATTGACCAGTTCCCCTAAACAGCCAAACAGCTTATACGGCACAGCTCGCTAAAATGAAAGTGGCTAAAACCCTTGTTAAATAGGGGTCTCTCACTACGCCCTAGACAGCAAACACACGCACTCGACGTGATACTTGCTGATACAGCAATCATCGCAAAGCAACAAACTTAATCATATAAACGTCTTACTGTCGCTAAACGGTCAGCTAATGTGGGAATATCTTTGAGGCTTACAATATCAATGGTATGGCTGCTGGCTACTTCCATTAAAATGCGTTCATCTCCTAAATAAAGCCCCATAAAGTCTAGTGTTTCTGGCTTTCCATCTGCGGAGAAAAAGAGCAAGTCCCCTTCTTTTAACGCATCAAAAGATGCTTTGCCTTTATCATTGCGTGTAAATTTAATTTCGCTACCAACTAGGCTTAGTTTTTCTAAAGTTCGAGGCAAGACTAAACCATTCAATTTACCAGATAAATAAACTACACCAGGTAAATCTATGCCACTTTGAGTTAAACCACCAGGTATGTATGTTGAATTTTTGAAATACATGGCAAGGGAAACAAAATAAGTTACAGGTGCTTCATCACCTGCTGGCGCTTTTAGTTCCTCTGTTGGTGACAACACCGTTAAACCACGTGTATTCAGCCAACCATAGCTTTGATTTGGTAATTTAATACGTACCAAATCGTTTTTATAGTAATCTGCTAAAAATTCAGTACCAAGCTCTGCATATGCCAACAAATTACCATTGTAGGCTTCACTTCTAATATTTTTTCTCTCGCCACTGACAACTACTTTTTTAACTGCATTTTCCAGACTGAGAGAAGATACATCTGAGCTCACCTGTCTAGCATCTATGTATCCTTGCACTCCCGTTACAATCTCCACGTGGTAGTACCCGTTTTGTTGGTTTTTATCTAGCAACTTCAGGCTTTCATTTAAGAGTACTGATGTAATGGCTCTCCCCTTTAAATCTGGCTTATCCAAAATGCGGGCACTGCTATCTTTTACAACTAAGTCGATGGGCAACGCTACACTAGCTTGATGTTCTTGAGATTTACTATCTTTTGCTTCAGGATCCTTAGAGTAGCGTGGAATAATCACAAACAAAAATAGTAAAACGCCGACCATGCAGGTAAGTGCGAGCAAGAACTTGACTTTACCCATGCTTTTACGCCGCAGGCTTAGAGTTGATTGTAAATAGGACCAATCAATTTTACTGGTCTTGAGCTTCGGACCATTACTATTGATAAACAACGATGCTCTTTGTTTGTCGTAATCGTCGTTAACTTTAATCTGTAAATCGTCTTTATTCTGCTCGGACATCTTCCATTCCTTCGACTAATATGCAAAAAGCAACCACGTTACCACCATCGTGTGAAATACTGATATCGATATTGCCTACTTTTCTTTCGTTCGCCAGCTCTGCCAACTCGCCTGTGAGAATAATCTTAGGCTTGCCACTAATGTTCTTATCCACAACTATATCGGCCCAAGATATGCCAGAAGTCCAAAGCCCTGTGCCAAATGCCTTAGCTACTGCTTCCTTGGCTGCAAACATGCCAGCAAAAGTAGTGGTTTGCTTAGGCTTAGGACACATTCTCAGGCGCTCTTGCTCTATAGGAGATAGTATACGTTGAACTAATGCCTGCTTGTGCTTAGCTAAAAGTCGCTCCATTCGAGTCAGATCTACAATATCAACTCCGCACGCAAGTTTCATTACTTCCTCTGGCGCTGGTCTACACCTTGAATTTCAATCGCTGTACTTTGACCAGCTAAGCGCGAAATAATTCTTTCGCCAAATACTGCAGTCAATTGAGCTAGATCACTATTGCTGGTGGCAGAAGTTATGCCTCCTTCTGCTTGTCGTAAATCTAAAAGTTCCTGCAACAAACTTCTTTCATCGTCGCTCATCGAGGTGGCACTTAAATCATCTATCACTAAAAACTTAGCTTTAACTATATCTGCGTAATCGTTGATGCACTGATCTAATTCCTGCATATCGGGATTAAAACTTGCCTCTAACTTCAGCTTTTGCGCCAACAGTACAGTTAATTGATTGGCAGTAACAAATAGAGCAACCACACCCTGATCTAATAATTGATTGGTTAAAGCGGCTAGCAAATAGGTCTTTCCCACACCAGTATATCCGTATAACAAGTACGGAGTTAGCTCTTCGCTTTGTGCCATTTTTTGCAAACGCTCCGCCAGCTTAGTCATTACCTGCGCTACGGATAGCTCACCATTATAAAATTCATTCGTCAATTCTTGGGCAAAGATGCTGCTATCAAAATTAGTAAAAGTAAATGCTTTCGGCGGTAAAAAACGACTATGCTTAAGCAAAACATTGCGTATAGCTCGTCTTTTACATACGCACTCCTGTCCATCGGTTAAAAAGCCCTTATCTGAACATCTTGCACATTGATAGGCAGGCGTATCGTAAAGCGATGTAATCTTATTTTTATGCTTGTATTGTTTGATCTGCTCTTTGAGCTCAGCAATTTCTAAGCGTCCTCTTGTCGACACCTGCTTATTATCTTGTTCTTGTCCACTAGCTATAGACAAGATATCTGCTACATAAAGCTTTTTTAGTTTTTGTTCTAAGCTACTTAATTCGGGATGCGCTTTTAATATATCTGTACGATATTGTTTTGCTCGCAGTTCAGCCTGATTTCTTAAATCTTCGTAATAACGGTTGAGGAGACGGCTAAGACGTGGTGAAAAACTGTTTGACATTACTCCTCCTCATCAGCAAAAAGAGACTTGATCGTATCATGGGACTGTTTTCTCAATTGTTCTGTATTCACAGTACGTGCATTAAAGTTATCGATACTGGTTTTGGCGCTAGTACGCTTCTTACTTGTGGCTTTAGCGCTTGCGGCCCGCTTTGCTTCATATTCTTTGATTTGCTCTACATTGAGTAGACCCAAAGCGATGTATTCTCTTATTTGCTTATCTACCGCACCAAAAGTTATATTGCCGCGCCAACTCATGTTTTCAGCTAATTCATGCACAATTTGTTTGAATGCCTTGACATGTTTTTTGACTTTACCATCAGGGAAAAAGGCCAAAAACCATTCTTGTACCGCTTCTTCTTGAATTGCGGTTAAACGAAAACGGAAGGTCGGTGTTCCTAAGTAGCGATAAATTTGTTTAAATGCTTCCTGATTTTCTAAATAACTGTCGAACTGCTTGGCCGTGGTCAAGTGTTTAGCTGCTAAGTCTGAAGCTAATTCAGTTAAACGCAGAACATTACTAATGCCCTGCTCTTGGCGGTAGTAGCTAAAGAAACTATAGATTAGATCGTCACTGAAATGATAACGATAAATCATCTCGTCTAAAAGGCGATTAACGCCTGTGGGCATAATGCCTAAAAAGAATTGATCGTTGATCAACTGCTTGAGTTTTACCACTTTATCAGTGGAGATAGGACTTAAAGTATCTCTTGCCTGCACGATGTCTTGGCTCATATTTTCAACACTTTGATACTTTAGATCCAGCAACACATAATCTTTATCACTCGCTTGTACCAGAAGACCTTTTGCTGTCAGATTATCGAGCAAGGCAACTACATCATTCTCTTTAACTCCTAACAAATCGGCATACCAACTCAGCTCTGGTTGCTGACTTAGATGTTGCATCACAAATTGCAAATAGAGATACAACTTCAACTCATTGCCTGTGAGTTGGGCCAAATATTCGGTGATCAAGATATTGGCAATGGCTGTATCTGCCAATTGATATTTATCAGCTCTGCTTAAACGTAATTGCATACTATTGCTCGTGTTTAGCACTTTCCATGTGATGCAACAAGAAGCGCAACTCACTGGGTAAGTGCTCGTTATTATCTTCCTCTTCTATCCTAATCTGTCTGTCATTAGCGGTAAAAATGTACTCAATGGTTGTAACTGAGGCATTGTGAGGTATATTTCTCTCCATCTCTTCAGCTTTAATTCCTTTAGCATAAGACAGATAAGCCATAATGGCACAGCCATGTGATACCACAGCTACTGCTTGATCGTTTCGATGTTTATTAGCAATAGCATCTATCGCTTTACCCATGCGCTCATAAACTTGCACGCAGGCCTCTCCGTTTGGACAAACAGCTAAGCCCGGTTTGGTTTTGAGTAACTCTAACACTTCACCATAGTGTTCGTGATTATATGCTGAAGAATTACCTTCTAATAAGCCACCATCAATTTCCCTTAAATCTTCAACTAAGTTGAGTTTTAACTTTGGATGGTGAGTTAAAACTCCCTCTGCCGTTTGCTTTGCCCTGCGTAGCGGACTGCTATAGATGGCATCCAAATCAATCTGCTTAAACTTTTCGCCTAAACAGTTTGCTTGCTTCATGCCCATTTGGTTTAGCTCATTATCTGTGCTGCCTTGGAATTGGCCATTATAGTTACTATCGGTTGTACCGTGTCGGATCAGATAAATCTTCATCTACTAAACCTCTTGCTGTGCTAAAATTGATGCGCCTAGCTCCGATGGTCTAATGGATATGACAGCAGTTTCCGGAGCTGCTGATACGGGTTCGATTCCTGTTCGGAGCACCATATAAAGAGGGATCTGCGATGCAGATCCCTCTGTTTGATTTGAAGTTACTTATTGCATCCTTATGTCTGATTATAACATCGCCTACCAATATTTAAGCTCACCTCCGGCATTGTTCATGATTCTGACTAGGCGTTTAATCGGCAATACTTTTAATAAAATCAGACTTATCACGCCATTAGCTAGAATAAAAGTTCCGTTATACGTAAAAGAATAAAGCCACGGATTCATTGCTCCTGCATATTCAGAAAAGAAAATTACACCAGATAGTGTGCTAAATAAGAGTTGCCCACTCAGAGCTATAACCGCTCCTAACGCATATCTTTGCGCCAAAAAGCCAATTAAGCCCATGCACATAAAAGCGAGAGGATAATCAAGTAGCATCTGCAAAGGATGGACGATATATCCACCAAGTAACATATCAATTAAGCCAAACAAGAAACCAGCCAAGATTCCTAGCGCTGGACCATGTGCTAAGGCTATCAGGAAGAGTGGAATCATGGCTCCGACGGTTACAGATCCACCTTGTGGCATTTTGTATACCACTAGCAAATTCAAGATGATGGAAAGCGCTACACATAAAGCGGTCTGCGTTAAAGCTCGTGTGGTTATCTTGGTTTTGCGCATGTAGGCAAACCCCAAAATAAGTCCTAAGACGACTACTAAGGCAATGATATACAAAGGACCTTTAAACAGTTCACCTGTAACTTCACGAAAAGCATTCGGCGCTTTACCTAAATCGTCAAACAGTTCGGATAGTGGGTTGTGGAAACCAGCTAGTAATTTAATCATTATTCCTCCTAAGAAAAACATCTAGCTGGTGCCAGATGATCTTGGAGAGTACTTGCTTTCCTACGGCAGTATTACCTGCTTCAGGTACAAGGGTATAATCTCAGCCACGTGGCACCCCTAGCGTTAAATTGTAGTTTTAGTATAAACCATAGCGGTTGATCAACCAACAAGCACACCTGTTTTATAACTCCTCTTGTGTTGCGTCTAGATTTGGGCTACAAAAGAAGAACTACGTTTTTACGTCAAATGAGAAAAGAGGAACTATGCAAATCCTAAAAACACGTCATTTTTGGTCAGCCTGTGTCTTGACTTTGCTCTGCTCGGTGGCTGGCTCTTATCTAAAACTGTTACCTGGGCTAAATCTGATCGGTGCTTTGGTAATTGCTTTACTCTTGGGTATGCTCTTACAAATGGTACCTGGTATCAAGCAAGAATGTGCCAGCAGTGTTGGTTTTATTTCCAATAAATTTTTGCGTTTAGGTATCATTTTGCTTGGCTTCAAGTTAAATTTAGTAGAGCTTGCCAGTCACGGCGTCAAATTACTACTTCTAGCAGCTGTAGTTGTAGCTGTGGTAATAGTAGTTAATTTCTTGCTCTTAAAATATGTTTTCCCTGTACCCGATGATTTGAACTTACTCACAGCCAGTGGTTGTGGTATTTGTGGCGCAGCCGCCATTATGGGTATTTCTCCGTCAGTTAAAGCAAGTAAAGACGATACCGTATTAGCTGTTGCTGTCATTTGCATCATGGGCACTATCTTCACTTTGATCGAAGTTGGTTTATACAATGCTCATCTCTTGCAGTTAACCGCCGACCAATATGGTGTGATGAGCGGCTTTTCCTTGCACGAAATAGCCCATGCTGTAGCAGCTGGTAATGCTGGCGGTGCTGAAGCAGAAAAAATTGCTGTTCTAGCTAAATTGAGCCGTGTATTGATGCTGGTACCTGTCGCATTCATTTTAGGTATTCTGTGCCGTAAAAGAAGAGGCGAAGATGAAACTGATGCAGAGTTTGCCAAACACAAATTGCCTATTCCTTGGTTTATGTTGGGCTTTTTAATAACCAGTGCCTTGGGTAGTTATGTCAAAGAATTAGCACCAGTTGTGCCCTACTTAGTCGATTTAGCTTACATCGTTTTAGGCATGGCTATGGCCGCCTTAGGCTTGAACGTAAATTTCCGTGTTATCAAAGAGCGTGGAGGCAAAGTAATGGTGGGAGCTTTTTGTGGCTCTGTTGTCCAACTGCTCTTCTGCCTTGGTCTCGCACTGTTGTTTTTCAAATAATTAAACAAATAACACTTGTACTTAAATAGGCTGTGTTTCTAGATACACTAGGACATAGCCTTTTTTTAGGCTAATTCTTACATCTTTAGTCAAAATCTGGTTGCTGATAGCTAAGGGTTTATCGTTGCTCAAGGTTAAATTTTGGGCTTCATACTCCGTGCCCGTGATATTCAAGCCTGCAACTTCGTCACTTAAAGCGAAAAGCGATAGTCTAGTGTGTTTCGCTTCATTTATTGTTAATTCTGTCGTAGGGTCTAAAACGGCTAATTGATAGCCTGAATCGATAACAATTACATGTCGTTGCTTGTGAGCCAATTGCTTTAAGCATTGAATGTTGGCCAGCGTATGATCTAACCTACCTCCTGTGGCACCTAAAAGGATGAACGGATCACAAGGCAAAGCTAACGCCCAGTGCAAAGCGGCTTCCATATCGGTTAAGTCTTTATGGATGGGTAGGTGTATTAACTCTTGTGTTGTTCTTAATCCCAGCATCTTCCGCAATTCTGCATTTGATAGCTGTTCAATTTGCCGATCCGTGTATGCTTGAGATACGTTAGTCTTGCTTGCTTCCAGATAGGAATCAAAGTCACCTAAAACCATATCTACGGCAAAAGATTTTTTCTGTTCTTGTAGGCGCTTAAATCCGCCATCTAAAGCTAACCAATAATCTTGAGGTCGCTTGCTTGGCGTAAACGCAAAACCACTTGGTGAGGCACCAAAAAGATAACAAATAGGGCTTTTTTCTCTGCCCGGAACAAAAGGTAACTTAAGTGAATGCATAATTAGGGCGCATTTTCATCTGCTTGCGCATAATCGACTTGTCTTAAAGATAATTTCGTAATTTGATCTCTAGCAACTTGTACATTCAGTTTCCACTTAATGCCTGCATAAGTAGTTTCTAACTCGTAGGAAGCCTCACGAATAAAGGGATACACTTGGTAAAGCTCTGGCACAGTAGTCCCTATTTTTAGCTCCTGTCCCAAACTGAAAACATTATTTTCAGCATCAGGTAGCAAGTCTACTTGCGTAATGTAGCCTGCCCATGCATAACTCTTTGGTTCAGCATTACCTCTAATAGTTAATTCAATACCAGGGTATTTAATACGCCATAGTGAATCACCGTCTCGCTGATTGTACAAATCATTTAACAAGCGCTCACCAATCTCTGTAAAAGTCTCTTCTTTTACTGTAGCTTTAGGTATTGTTTCTACTGCTCCCTGCTTGGTTTTATCTTCAACGGGAGCAACAGTAGGTTTAACCGTAGGCGCTGTAGTCGCTTTAATTGTTTCTGCTGTGGCACCTTCCGTTAATTTCTCTACTCCTATGGGCTCTCCTAGCTCGTCTAGAAAATAATTACCAGAATAAGGCTTGTACATATCGGCTGGATCGCCAAATAAAAAGACTCTATCTGCCAAATATACCGTGATATGTCTGCTCGCTAATTCATCTGCTACAGAATCTTTAATTACATACCTACCTTGTTGCAACTGAAATTGGCAGGTACGGTAATTGAGATTATTACCTTCGCTTGTATACAGTTCTTGCTTGAATTCTGCAATTCCTGGCAATAACAAAGTCAATTTGCTGTCTTCTGGTGCTGTGCGCACTGAGTTTTGGTAATAATCTAGCAAGCTACTCGCCTTTTGCTCGGCAATCTCTTTTAACTTCTCACGACTCTCTGTGTTCTCACTTTGTAACAATAGATAAGAGATTGAATCTCGATCTTTGTTGCTGACTGCATGGAAATACAGCTTAGCGTAGCGATAGATAGCAATAATCTCACGAATCCACTTTACATCTAGTAATGGTTTATCATTTTCATCATGTTGAATGGCTAAGAGTGGATTATTTTCTGTATTGGCATTACTGTCTATCTCCAAACGATAAAACTGTGTGCGTTTCATTTTTTCTGCAAACTCTGGTTTAATCGTCAAAAGTTTCTGAGAAACTTTTTTTGCTTCTTCTGTGTTTTCCCGATAAAAACGCTTAATTTTCAGCGTTCTATCCCCCGTCAAAGCACTGATATACTGCGCAAATTCATTTTTGGTTAGATCACCTACAATATGCTTGGGTAAACTGTTGTAAATGCGCTCTACTTCGCTCGTATCGTTAATCGCTACAACTACAGCCTCTACCAGCGTTGTATCTGTAATATCGCCATGCTTATTTGTATCTAAGCGATACTTTTCTTCTTTGCCGATTAAAGTGTCAAAGTTTTGCGATACATTGTTAACGTTGCTACAACCTGCAAGCGATAAAACTAAAGAAACCACAAAGAACAAAACAATAATTAAGCAGATAGTTCTAACCCAAATACTATGAGAGGGCTGATGCTTTTTTATCTTGGGTTTCTGAATTGTTGAATCTGCTTTTCTTTTGTTTGCCATAACAACATATTACTTTATCTGTACTAAGTGCTGAAGTTTAGTGGCAGAGGTGTTGCAAAAAATGAGCTATCTTTTGTCTGGCTCGTTGCAATGAACTAGTAGTAGCTCTATAACTCAAATTCTGTTGATTGGCGATAGTATTCATATCCATGCCCGCAATATAACTCAACAAGACTATACGCTCTTGTTCACTCAGTTTGTCTTCCACATAGGCAAAGACTTGCTCTCTCGTCTCTTTCTCTAAAAGACTATCTACAGGGGTTGGCACAACTTGGGCTATTTTGTCCGCAAAATAATCTTCTGCTGTCACTTGATTATCTGCGCTAATGTTTTGTTCTAAAGAAACTGCTTCATTCAGCGGTTTATGCTTATTCCTATTTGCTTGGCGGACACAATCGATCAACTGTCGTCTGATACAAAGTCGGGCATAGGCAAAGAAATGTGTTTGCTTCGTGTCAAAGCTCTGAATCGCTAGAAATAGTCCAATCATCGCTTCTTGCAACAGATCGTCACGATCACCGCCCGGTAAAAAATAAGAGTTTGCTAAGCTCTTTAAGAGCGGTCTATATTGTTCAAATATTTGATTTAGTGCATGCTGATCGCCTGCCTGCGCCAATTTCAGGATGGCATGCTCACGTTCAAAATTTTGCGATAGTTGTTGTTCTCTACTTACCAAGTCAACCTCTTTTATCTCAACGCTTCATCTGCGGTGCGTTGATTGGTCGCCTCATAGACAACTATACCTGCTGCTACAGCTGCATTAAGTGAGTTAATCTTACCCCGCATCGGTATCTTAACAATGAAATCGCAACGTTCTAAAATCTTTTTACTCAGACCTTTTCCTTCGTTGCCAATAGCGATGATTGTTTTGCCTTTATAGCCAACATCTCGGTAATCTTGCGCTTTTTCGTTTAAAGCAGTACCAAACACCCAAAAACCATCTTTTTTTAATTCGTCCAAGGTATGCGCTAAATTAGTCACCCTTGCCACCGGCACATGCATAATCGCCCCTGCAGATGCTTTGGCTACATGCGCATCTAAGCCCACCGCTCGATGTTGGGGAATAATCACTAAATCAACTCCTGCTGCATCGGCAATACGTAAAATGGAACCTAGATTATAGCCTTCTTGAATTTCGTCTAAGGCTAGGATAAGTGGGTTAGCTTTGTGCTTTAAAACTTCGTGATAATCGGCATATTTGAAAGCAGCTACTTGCAACACTACACCTTGATGTGGAGCTTTTTCCGTCAAGCGATCCAGCGTAACTCTATCAACATATTGAATCGCAATTTTGCGCTCTCTGAGCTGGTTGACTATTCCGCTCAAACGATAGTCTCTTTTTTCTCCTTGGCTAGGATCACTTTTTAAGATCCAGGCCTTATTGATTTCTACGCCCGAGACCAAAGCTTCTGTAACAGGATTTCTACCATAGAGCAGATCTGCTCTTGTTTGCTTTACTTCTTTAGGTTCAGGCCGTCTTTCTCTTGTTACTTTTGAACGTTCTCTTTGAGCAAAATTATTTTTCTTTTTTTCTGCTTGGGAATTTCGCTTAAACATACTTATCTTTCTGCACTGTTACTACAAAATAAATCGGGCAAAATACGGTGTAACAATTGATCGATCCGCTCCAGCTGCCCGCTCAAATACAGATAGCCAATCAAGGCTTCAAAGGCTGTGGCGTAGCGATATGTAATCTTATCTGCATTTTTAGCGCAACTGTGAGGATTACTATTTCTCGCACGCTTGATCAGCGCCACTTCTTCCTCGTGCAAATAATTTTGCTCAAGCAAATTCTGTACCAAATTTGCTTGAGCCGTAGCACTTACATATTTAACTGCTAAATGGTGCAACTTGCCTGACAACGTCTGATGACAAGCAAGTAATTGCTGTCTGATTAGAAGTTCATAGTAGGCATCACCTAGATATGCCAATGTAGAAATGGGCAAGAGCTTGATGTGCTTTGCTTCTTTACTCAACATCTAAAGAGCTACTACCTTGGCACCTTGTGGGGTATCTTCCACACGGTAGCCCATTTCTTTGATTTGCTCACGAAGTTCATCAGCCAAAGCAAAGTTTCTTTCCTTTTTAGCTTGAGCTCTTTGCTCTACCAGTTGCAAAACTTCACTTGGAATCTTGGCTTGGCTTTGTAAATCCATGCCCAGAACAGAACACAATTCAGTCAAAGTATCGCTCAGAGCTTGCAGTTCACTTGCTGTCAACTCTTTTTCTGTACTCTGAGTATTGCTCTCTCTCACCAGCTCAAAGATAGCGGCACAAGCATCAGGTGTATTCATGTCATTATCCATAGCTTGTTTGAAATTTTTTCTGGCGGTTGCAGTTAAGTCAGAAATTTGCACATTAATCTCAGTTTCTTTGTTGTCTGCCTTGTTCGCTAAGAATTGCAAGTTGTTGACACAATTTTTGATGCGCTCTAAACCATTAGTGGCTGCCAGTAGCAAATCATCTGAGAAATTGATGGGCATACGATAGTGCGTTTGGAGCATAAAGAAACGCAGGACCTCGTAGGGATAACGCTTCACTAGATCCCGCACGGTAAAGAAGTTACCTGCAGATTTCGCCATCTTTTCATAGTTAACGTTGATAAAGCCGTTATGCATCCAATAACGAACAAATGGTGCATCGTTAGCTGCTTCACTTTGCGCTACCTCATTCTCATGGTGCGGGAACAATAAATCTTGACCACCACCATGAATATCTACGGTTTTACCTAGGTATTTAAGGTTCATGGCTGAACACTCTATATGCCAGCCCGGTCTGCCCTCTCCCCATGGCGAATCCCAAGCAGGTTCACCTTCTTTTTTGAATTTCCAGAGCACAAAATCGCCTACTCCACGTTTATTACCAGTCAATTCAACTCTTTGCGAGGCGCCCTCTTGCTGTTCATCTAAATGGCGATGGCTGAGCTTACCGTAACCCTCAAATTTATCTGTTTCAAAATAGACACCATCGTCTGCCACATAGGCATAACCTTTGGCTTCTAAGGTCTTGATCATGTCGATGATCTCGAAAATACATTCGGTAGCACGCGGATGATGTGTTGCACGCTTTATATTCAAGCCATCCGCATCGGTAAAATATTCTTTGATCATGCGGTCTGCGAGTTCTGCTACCGTAATGCCCTCATTATTGGCACGTTTGATCATCTTGTCGTCGATATCTGTAAAGTTCTGGACATAGGTGACTTTATTACCACAGTATTCTAAATATCTGCGCAGAGTATCATAGACGATGAATGGTCTAGCATTGCCCAAATGGAAAAAATCATAGACGGTTGGACCACAAACGTAAATGCGGAAATGCTTATCTTCTAAGGGAGTTAATTCTTCGTTTGCTCTAGTAAGGTCGTTGTAAACCAGCATAAATACCTCATTTTCTTAACAGGAAAACTCGAAACTAACACTCTTTTTGAAAACCTAGATCTCTCCAGGTGGGTGTCCTGCGGTGGCCTTGGATTGTCCTATCTAGTAGGCTTAATCGTATTCCAGCTTCGACAAAAGACTCCCTTTTCATATATGTAGGTTCAAAAATAAAGTGCTTCGTCTCGAGTAATTTCATTGTAGCGAAGGGCTCTCTTCTTGTCATTGTCATTTAATAAGAATGTTCTATAGCGCTAAAAAAACATATGTTTTTGGACTTTGTGGCTTATTCTAAGAGTATTTCACTACTGTTTTTATCTACTTTTGGTTAAACTACAGCTACTAAGATGTATGAATTGAGGATAATATGCGCAAGCGCTTAGATTTAGCACTTTTACTAGGTAAATTTTTATTGGTGGTGATGGCTATTGAATCACTCATCATTATTCCTGCGTTCAAGCAGTTAACTGGTTGGCTTTTACAAAGTCGTGGCATTGTCAGTCTTAGCAGTGGCGATATAGCCAAATTCTTATTCTCACTGCAATCGCTTGGGTTAATCATACTGACTTTTTTCTTGCTAACTCTTTTCGTCTGCTTCGATATTCACGCCATGATCTTGCTTGCTCGTAGCTATTATTTAGAAGAAACGTTGCCACGCATTCGTGATCTGCTGTGGGAAACTTGTAAAACTTTACCTAAGCTCTTTAATTGGCGAGGTGTAGTACTAGCTCTCTTTATCGGTGTTGTTGTGCCCTTAAGTGGTATTGGCTTAACTATGTCTCTTACAGAAAATATTATTATTCCACGCTTCATCTTCGAAGTAATTGAGCAACGTATACTCTTTTTTGCTCTTTACTTGTCGGTGATCATTTTCTTTAATGTACTGATCATTCGCTACATTTTTAGTTTTCATTTTCTGCTAATAGCGCAAATGCCCCTCAAAAATGCGACCAAAAGCGCTAAAAAATTACTGGTTAATAATCTGAAAAATTTTTTACTCAACTTCTTTAGTCGCCTATTAATTAGCACTCTAATCGTTCTATTTGGTTTAACTACTGTAAGCGTAGTCGTTTTTTTAGGGATCGATCACTGGCATCTTTCACGCTTTGGCAAGCTATTTTTGTTGCTCCATATCGCCGAAATTATTTTGCTCGTTGCCAACCTTTTCTTGCCTTGGGTCTGTTTCTTTGTAACCAAATTGTACTGTCGCTACCAAGGCTTAGCTCTAGCCAAAAACTATCAACCCAAACAACGTTTAGCTCCCGTTATTTCCGTGATAATTCTTGCTGTGATCATCTTCAATTTGGGCGTTGCCTTTATTTCTGATCAACTTTTTAATGACTTGTTTTATACCAACTACAATATTCAGCTAATCGCTCATCGTGGCGCAGGTAACTTAGGCGCAGAAAACGGCTTAGAGAGCTTAAGCCTATTGCGCAAACATCATGTGACAGCAACCGAAGTTGATATTCAACGTACAAAGGACGGAGAGTACGCCTTAAATCACGATATAACCTTAAAACGAGTTTTCAATGTCAGTAAAACCGTCCAAGATTTAACACTAGGTGAATTACAAAAACTAGGTGTCACCTCCTTAGACGATTTACTGAAAGAGTCTGCTGGTATCCATTTATATCTAGAACTCAAAGGTAAAACTGCCGATAAGCAAATGGCAGACGACGTGGTAGCAAAGCTAAAAGAACGCAATATGTTGAAGCAGGCAACCATTATCAGCTTAGATTATGAATTGATCAACTATGTGGAAACTACCTATCCAGAAATTGAAACAGGCTACTTATTCTTCTTCTCTTTAGGCAAGATTGAAGACTTGAACTGCGATTGTCTTTTAATGGAAACGGGTATGTTGAGTGATTCTTTAATCGACAGAATTCATAACAAGGGTAAAAAAGTATTTGTTTGGACCGTAAATCAAGCGCACGATATGTCTACAGTAATCAAAAAGCCGATTGACGGGGTGATCACCGACCAGGTGCAATTACTGCAACAAGAATTTCAAAAGCGCGATATGCGGGATGAAACACAGCTAATCATAGACGCTTTGCTGGATACCTAAGGCAATTATCTAAACTAGAAAAATCAAACTGGTAAAATCCGAACATAAAAAAACTGACAGTGGTGGGCGATAACGGACTCGAACCGTTGACCTCTACCGTGTGAAGGTAGCGCTCTAACCAGCTGAGCTAAACGCCCCTGTATGTCAGCACTGTTTAATATAGTGCCAAAGCAATAAATAGTCAATATAATTTAGCGGATGGAAATAGGCATAAAGCAAAACTCAATCACCAGCGATTCATGGAAAGCAAGTTCGCGTAATGTGCGCTCCTCTCTGCTTTCTCGGTTAATTCGCTATCTCTTTACTTTTATTTTCCGTCTGATTTTTGCGCATTGTTTCAGCGTTGCCTATCTAGGCACTCATGATTTACTTGGCAATACCATCAAGGTTTTGGCGATGGCTGAACTAGGGTTAAATTCCACTCTTGCTTACGCTCTATACAAGCCCCTCCTCGCTGGTAATTTAGCTAAAGCCAGAGCAATTTTAAGATATTATCAACAACACTTTCGCTACGTTGCATCGGGACTCGCTTTACTCTTTGCTTTGGCCATACCTCTTTACGGTTACCTCGTAGGTGATCTAAGAATTGATCAACCCTACTTAATCTACTTACTCTTTGCTTTAGATACCGTTTGCTCCTATTGTTTTGCCACTAGGCGCATAGCGCTGGATGCCAGCTTGCAACAGCATGTAGATAATTATGTAACTCTGTGTGCCTTTGTCGTAACTAATATCTTACAATTTGCTGTCTTAATTTATCTGCACTCTTATCTTGGCTATTTATTGCTCAAATTGGCAAATACACTAGCCATCAATATTTACTTACATCTTAAAGCTGCTAAAAAACTACCAGCACTGTGCCATAAACAGGGAGCAATAGAACCGCTAACCAAAGCAGAACATAGTTTGTTAAAGCGTGATCTCATCGCCGTTCTTTGGCATCTAATCGGCGATAAATTCATCTTAATGCTCGATACGCTAGCTATTTCTTGGTGGTTAGATGTGTCCTTTGTTGGCATTTACACCAACTATTTCAAACTTTTGCTCATGGCAAGTGTTTTGATTAGTATGCTATTCAATGCTCTGCAATCTACTGTGGGTACTCTTACCATCACTGCTTCAGCTCGGCATAAATTTGCTGTTTTTTGTGATTTAAGCCTTGTATTAGAATGGCTTCTTGCTTGTACCATCTGTGGCTTTTACCTGTTTTGTCAGCCCTTGGTAGAACTAGCATACGGTTCTAATTTTTTACTGGCTGAAGGTTATATCTTGCTTCTGCTCCTCAGTTTTTATCTGACAACTAAAAGACGTGTTTTGATAGTCTTCAAAACTATTCACGGCATGTTTTATCAAGATAGATTGAGAATCATTCCTGAGCTATTTCTCCGATTACTCATCGCTTCTATTGGCGGGTATTACTTGGGATTAAGCGGTATTATTCTAGCTAGTATTATCGGTACCTTAGCTTTAGCAACCTGGATTGAACCCTTGCTTTTATATCGTCAGGTTTTCTTTCGTAGTGTAAAACTCTATTTTGTACGTTATGCTCTCGATTTGATTTTGTTCTTTGTTCTAATAGGCTTATCGCATCTGGTGGCTAGTTGGTTGCCTGTAAATGTAAACCAAACAACAATTAGTTTAGTATGCAATCTAACTCTACGCTTCTTGTTTGTGCTTAGCATACCTACGCTCCTAGTGGGGCTTAGTTATAGCAAAACACCCTCTCTTTTCCGCGTGATAAATTTACTTAAAACGAGGTTATTCAACTAAAAACGCTCAGCAAAAGCCATCTCTTTGAGCTCTTCGATATCCAGTATGTACAGCAACTTAGGACTTTTAAACACGATGATACCCGCATCTTTTAACTCTTGTAATTTGCGTGTCATTGTTTCCCTGGTTAAACCAGCATAACTGCCCATCTCTTCTCTGTTGATCGGTAGCTCAATTAAGATTCCTTCACTTGTCTTTTTTCCCAAATCTCGCTCTAACTGTAAAAGCAAAGCTGCAACTTTAATTTCAGCATTACTAGATGATAAGCGATGCACTAAACTTTCTGCCCAGCGAATACGATCGTAGGATTTTTCTAAAATGCGTTTAAGAATTTTAGGATTTGCTAGCGCATAACAATCAAAAACTTGCTTGCTCATCGTAGCTACTAAGGATGGTTCTAACACTTGACCCATGTAGCGATATTTATGGTCTTTGAGCACATTGAGTCCACCAATAAAATCGCCAGGATGGTAGATATACAAAATCTGCTCTTTACCATTAGCATTGTTGTCGTAAATTTTCATACTACCTTGGCAGAGCATAAAAAATTGTTTGGCTTCATCGTCTGTACGGAAAACAATCTCGCCCTTGCTAAATTGCCATAACTTCACACCTGGCAACAGATGTTCATAGTCTGTTTCAGACAGATCAGCAATTAAAGGAATCGTTCGTAGATCAAAAGGATAATTTTGGGGTGAGATCAATTTTGCCATACAACCTCTAGCTCATTTTTCTGATTTGATCCGTGAAGTGACGACGCACATATTTTTCTAATTTTTTAGCCTTGTCCTTATCCATAGCAGGTATACCTTTAAGCAAGTAATCTCTACCTAAATCTTCATACTTGCTCACGCCTAAAATATGGTAGGGCAAAATTTCAATTTTTTCGATGTACTTATGGTAAGGCAAGATCAGTTGCACTAATTTGCGCATACTCGCACGGTCATCTGTGATAGTTGGCACCATCACATGCCTAATCCAAATTTTACCCTTAAAACCATAATCTGTGGTCAAGCGTTTTAAAAAGCGCATGAAAGTGTGCATGGGAGCACCTACCATTACTTTGAACTCAGGATCCTGAAATTGCTTTATATCTAAAAGCAAAGTAGATGCTAAGGGCAAAACCTTGCTATACCATCTAGGATCGCCATAACCAGAAGTATCTAAACAAACATTGATCCCCTCTTTGGCTAAAGCCAAACAACAATGGTAAATGAATTCGCCTTGCATCAAGGGTTCACCTCCCGAAAAGGTAATACCACCTATGTTTTTATAGTAGGCCTTATAGCGCTTAGCTAAATCAACGACTTCTTGTACAGTAATTGTTTTACCAGCACCAATCTTAGGCTGACTATCTGGGTTATGACAATAAGCACAACGTAAAGGACAACCTTGTAAGAAAAAGATGGTACGAATACCCGGGCCATCAACTGCTCCCATGGATTCAATAGAATGTAATCTACCCACTAACTCATAGTTCGGTTCGAGAATTTCTTGTTTGCTTACCTGGTTCATATCTTGCACATCCTATAAAAATATAGCTGAACGCTCTTCTCGGCGTCCAGCTATATCAATGAAGGTAGGTTTTATCTTAGGAATAATTACACGCGCTCGTGGAAAGTACGGTTAATTACTTCTTTTTGTTGTTCTGTTGACAGCTGATTGAAGCGAACTGCATAACCAGAAACACGGATAGTCAGGTTAGGATACTTCTCGGGATGTTGCATAGCATCCATCAACAGCATTCTATTCAGAACGTTAACGTTGAGATGGAATGCACTCTGACAGAAGTAACCATCCATAATAGCTGTCAGTTGATCGATCTGAGTTTGACGATCTTTACCTAAACTTTCAGGTACGATCGAGAAGGTATTGGAAATACCATCTTGGCATACACAGTCATAAGGTAACTTAGCAACAGAGTTCAAAGATGCTAAGGCACCTGAATGATCTCTACCATGCATGGGGTTTGCGCCAGGAGCAAATGCTTCACCTTTCTTACGCCCGTCAGGAGTTGAACCAGTCTTCTTACCGTAAACAACGTTAGAAGTAATGGTTAAGAGTGACAGTGTGTGCTCTGAATTTCTGTAGGTAGGATGCGTCTTCAAGAGATCCGAGAAACGCTTGACTACATCGACTGCGATTTGGTCAACGCGGTCATCGTCATTACCGTAGGTGGGGAATTCACCTTCAGTTTCAAAGTCAACTGCTAAGCCTTCTTCATCTCTGATTACGCGAACCTTAGCGTGACGAATAGCTGATAAGGAGTCGGCAACGATAGAGATACCCGCAACACCAAATGCCATAAAGCGATGTACATCGCTGTCATGCAATGCCATTTGACCTGCTTCATATGCATATTTGTCATGCATATAGTGAATGGTATTCATGGTGTTGACGTACAGCTCAGCCAATTTCTGCATAACTAGATCGTAGCGCTCCATCACGGTATCGTAGTCCAGATATTCATCAGTGATGGGCTCTAAACCAGTCATTACTTGCAAGGGCTTGCCTGTAACCTTGTCCTTTTTCACTTCGTCTTTACCGCCGTTGATAGCATACAGTAGTGCTTTAGCCAAGTTAGCACGTGCACCGAAGAACTGCATTTGCTTACCGACCTGCATAGCAGATACACAACAAGCGATAGCGTAGTCTTGACCATAGATCTCACGCATCAAGTCATCATTTTCGTA
Organism: Bacillota bacterium; assembly: GCA_023389255.1. Lineage (GTDB taxonomy): Bacteria > Bacillota > Clostridia > Saccharofermentanales > DTU023 > JAEWER01. The sequence goes on along the minus strand of JAEWER010000005.1, from coordinate 1,451 downwards.
CTGAATGGCGCCAGTGTCGATACTCATCTTGGCACAGTATTTCTTGAAGTTGGTAGGTAATTCTTCGCTCCATAACACAGTCATATTGGGCTCAGGTGAAGGACCTAAGTTGGTTAAGCTGTGCAAGAAACGGAATGAGGTTTTACATACCATGGTGCGACCGTCTAAAGCCATTCCACCGATTGACTCGGTAACCCAGGTAGGATCACCAGCAAACAGTTCATCGTATTCAGGTGTACGCAGATGACGTACTAGACGCAACTTGATGATCAATTGATCGACCAATTCTTGTGCATCAGCCTCGGTCAACTTACCTGCTTCTAAATCACGTTGAATGTAGATATCTAAGAAGTTGGTGTTGCGACCCAGTGACATAGCTGCACCGTTGTTCTCCTTAACGGCTGCTAAGTAACCAAAGTACAGCCATTGTACTGCTTCTCTGGCGTTTTCAGCTGGGCGTGAAATATCGCAACCATACTTGCTAGCCATTTCCTTGATTTTCTTTAAGGCACGGAATTGCTCTGACAATTCTTCTCTGTGGCGTATAACTTCTTCGGTTGCAGCACCCTTAATGTTGTTGTAGTCTTTTTGCTTTTGTGCCATCAGGAAGTCGATACCATATAAAGCAACACGGCGATAATCGCCAATAATACGTCCACGACCATAGGCATCAGGTAAACCAGTCAACAAGCCTGCGGTACGAGCTTGGCGCATCTCCTTGGTATAAGCATCAAATACACCTTGGTTGTGACTCTTTCTGTATTCGTTAAAAGACTTAGCTAACTCGGGTTTCATCTCTAAACCATAAGCAGCCAGTGAGCTTTCAACCATACGGAAACCACCGTAAGGGTTCATAATACGCTTCATCGGAGCATCGGTTTGGAAGCCGACAATCTTTTCTTTCTCACGGTCTAAATAACCAGGAGCAAAATTGTCAATGCCTGAGAATCTCTCTAAATCAACATTGATTTTACCTGTCTTGATCTCGTTTTGAATCAAGCCATTTGCTTGCTCCCACAAGGAGGCGGTGGCTTCTGTAGCTTCTGCTAAAAAGCTATCATCGCCTTCATAAGGTTGATAGTTTAAGTTAATAAAGTCTGAGACGTTGATCTCCTCAGTCCATTTGCCGGTCTTAAAACCGTTCCAAGCTTGTTGCATATTTACCTCCCCCAACGGGTGAATTTACTATTGCTGTCTTAATATAACGACTTTTACAAAGGCGCTCTGTGACTGCTATCACTTTTGTGAGATTTTTTTAACATCACAAGCAAATTCGTATATTTAGTGTTGTGCGAAATTAAGAAACGCTATACGGAGAGCTCATTTAGTATACAGCAAAAATAAAAAAATGTACCTCAAGTGAGGTACATTTATACGTATAAAAAATTAGGTTTTACCAAAACTTATTCTCTTCTTTTACCGCCAAACATTTTTGCTAGTGTAAGCAAGAC
>JAEWER010000033.1 GCA_023389255.1 Bacillota bacterium | reverse complement strand
CCATCACAATTCCTACTGAGCCCGATGCTACAACCATCGTGCTCGAGAAGGGCGACGAGGATAAATGGACTGGCACACATGGTGATGCAGAAGTCAAAGTAACTGAAGAAGTTAAGGACGGTAAGACTAACTTAGTCGTAACTCTGCCTGATGGTACAACCGTACCTGCACCAGGCGAGGATGGTAAGAAAGTATCTCTGGTAGCAGAAGATGCAGCTGGCAACAGCAGCGACAAAACTGAAATCGCTATCACAGCTAAGCCCGTAGTACCTACAGAAACTGAGGCAGATAAGCATAACCCAACTGTACCTGCAGACAAGGTTCCAGTAGCAGATTTAACTAATCTGACTAATGACGAAAAAGAGCAGGTAAAACAAGCAATCATCGATGCGAACAAAGATGAACATGGTAATTCAACATTGCCCGATGACATCACCATCACTGTTGATAAAGAGGGTAATGCGACCATCACCTACAATGACGGTAGTAAGGATAATATCTCTGCTAGCGACTTAGTAGTACAAAAACAACCGGATAAGACGTATGCGGATAATAATACACCTAATCCGCCGACTAATAAGGTTCCTGTAGAAAACCTCAATCAGCTGACTCCAGAAGAAAAAGCAGCTGTGAAAGAAGCTGTTGAGAATGCCAATAAGGATGAAGCCGGAAAATCAACCTTACCAGCAGATACAGTTATCTCAATCGATGATCAAGGTAATGTCACAGTGACTTATCCCGATCAATCAAAGGACACCATTCCTTCAACTCAGACTGTAACGGAAAAAATCAATCCGAACAGAATTAAAGAAGGAGATACCACTGTCAGCGTTGGTGAACCCACCAATGTCGATGAAATTGTCATCACCATTCCTACAGATCCTGCGACAACAGTCACAGTGACCAAAGATGAAGAAGGTAATTGGACAACTGGTGATGGTGTGACTGTAAAGAAAGACGAGGCTGGAAACTTAGTAATTCCTTTACCAGATGGTACGGCAATACCTGCACCTACACCGGGTAAGGATAAAGTCACAATCGCAACCAAGAAAGACGGCGAGGTTGAAACTACCACCGAAGTTCCTATTGTGAAATTGACTGATGCAGAGAAAACTAAGCTTGTAACACCTAGTGAGAAAGTTGAAGTTGTTGATCCTAGCAATCTGACAGATTCTGAGAAAGAAGAAGTCAAGCAAGCAATTGAAGATGCCAACAAGAATGGCGATGGTACATCTACTTTGCCTAAGGGTACTGTGATCACTATCGACAACGAAGGCAATGCCACCATCACCTATCCTGATGGTACGTCAACTTCGATTGATGGCGACAAACTGGTGACTAAGAAGCCTGAACAGCCGAGCACCAGCGATGCTGATAAGGTAGATCCTAGGAAGCCTGACAAGAAAGTTGAAGTCACTGATCCTAGCAAGCTAACAGATTCTGAGAAAGAAGAAGTTAAGCAAGCAATCGAAGATGCCAACAAGAATGGCGATGGTACATCCACCTTGCCTAAGGGCACAGTGATTACCATTGACAACGAGGGCAATGCTACCATCACTTATCCCGACGGTAGTTCAGATCAGATCAATAGCAGTGACTTAGTAGTCAAAAAGCCTGAACAGACTACAGAAGCAGTCGATAAGACAGGTCTAAAAAATCTGGTCGATGAAGCGGATAGCCTAATTGATAAAGATCTCTATAAGAATGCAGATAAAGATAAGAAACAAGCCTTTGATGATGCCTTAAAGGCAGCCAGAGAAGTGTTGAACAATCCTAATGCAACTGCAGCAGAGATTGAAGAAGCCATGAAGCGTCTGCGTGCGGCAATAGATGCCTTGAACGGTAAGGAGAATAGTGTGGTAACCACCACTGTTGCTAAACCGGGTATCAAGGAAACAATATCTCTGAATAAGACATCTGCGCCGAAGCAATCTGGAGCTAAACTGCCTAAGACTGGAGAAGCGGCAACGCCAATTGCAGCATGCGTGTTACTGAGCGCCGTAGCTTTAATGTTGTTCTATGTTAGACGTAAAGTAGCGGGAGGCAATCAAGCTAATAACTAAACTTAAGAGGAAGCACGTAACGATTCTTAAAGATTAAGCCCCTCATTAGAGGGGCTTCTTTGTTAATATATCTAGATAGATACTTTTAGTTTAGCAAGATACAATAAGCCATCGGAGGACTGATTTAATGAATTTCGATGAGAGAAATAGAAATAAACAAAAGAATACGGGAAGACGCCCAAGGCCGGTGTCACAACGTCCCCAAAATATCGTGCACAACGAGTATGAGCAAATGCCGTTGAGGCCAAGACGTGCACCGAGAAGAAATGAACATTTGGAAAATGAATCTATTGCTCTAGCAGAGAGAGCAGTGCGCAGTAATAATCGCGACCGTCGTGAAAACTATGCTCATAGCACTGAATATGCTAGAGATCCTTATGCTGAACGCCAGAGAGGACAAGCACCAAGAAGACGTCCGCCAAGAGAACGCTATTTATCAGAGAGAGAGCGGGATCTATACAGTTCAGATCCCTATGCCCCGAGAAAAAGAGCTAGGGTTGGAGCTACGTCACCTAGACGTTCAAATCAATATAATCAATATGATCCCTACGCTGAGCCAGTGCGTAAAACAGCAAGACCTGATTACGTTTATGACGATGAATTTGCCGATTATGAGTTAGAGGCTATGCGTGAAGTGCGCAAGGGTAGGTTTACAACCATTATTTTGTACATCATCACCGCCTTGTTAGTGGTTGGTACAGCCTATAGCACTTATTTGATGATGCGTTATAACGTATTACCTACCACTTATCGCATGGTGGTTATTGGTGTTTGTGCCTTTATTACTTTAGTTACTTTGGGTTGTGCTTGCTATGCGCGTTATTCGACACCAGTGCGTCGCACAGGTTTAACGATAGGTACACTAGGACTAATCGTGCTCTGTTTTGTTACTTATATTCTCAATGGTGTTTTAGGTACGTTGTTTAACATCACAAGTGATAAAACGATTACTACTGAAATGCAAGTACTAGTGCTTAAAGATTCTGTATATCAAAGCTTGCAAGATGTGGTAGGACACGATGTCTATGCACCTCAGCAACAAGATCAAAAGAACATTGAAGATCTCTTGCAAAATATTAAGAAAGAAGAGGGTGTAGACTTAAATATTGTCGATTCGGGCACCTATGTGGAAGGAGTTAATAAGCTATACAACCATCAAGCGGATGTGATTGTGTTCAAGTCCAGCTACAAGCCCAACATCATCGATGAGCATCCTAAGTTTGAAAAAGAAACACGTGTGCTCTACAGCTATAAGAATGAAGAAGAACACACCACTCACGTTGCCAAGAATGTAGACACAGCCAATGAACCTTTCGTGTTCTATGTGAGTGGTATTGATACCTATGGTGATATTGAAACAGTATCACGCAGTGACGTTAACTTAGTATTGGCAGTCAATCCTAAGACTCACAAGATCTTAATTACAAATGTGCCTCGTGATACATACTTGCCCATTGCTGGCGGTGGCAATAATGAGGGAGATAAGCTGACACATGCCGGTATTTACGGTGTCAATTCTTCGGTGCAGACGTTAGAAAATTTTCTAGATGTGCCAATCAACTACTACGGCAGAGTAAACTTTACTTCTGTTTTGGAACTAGTTGACGCATTAGGTGGTGTTACGGTTGATAACCCCAGAGAATTCTCTAGCCATTTAGGTTATAGCTTCCCTGCTGGTGAGATAACGCTGAATGGCGAAGAGGCTTTAGTATTCTCGCGTGAGCGCTACAACCTACAAGACGGTGATAGCGATCGTGGTAAAAACCAACAGCGTGTGCTGACAGGTATCATCCGTAAGCTGACTAGCCCGGCTATTTTGACTAATTTCCCCACTGTTCTTTCCGTTGTGGATAACAACATGGAAACCAATATGCCCGTAGACGATATGATGAAACTAGTTAATAAACAGATCAGCAACGGTGGTGATTGGGATATTGAGAGTAACAGCATTACAGGTGAAGGTAGCATCGGTAGATTCCCTTCAGCTGCTATGCCTGGTTATGAGTTGTACATGTTTGAAGCTGATCAAAATAGTGTTAACGAAGCAAAAGCAAAAATTAAGGCAGTGCTAGGAGAGTAATCATGGCAGATCTGCAAAATAGTGAACAAAAGCGACGTCCTCACCCTAAGGGACGTCGCCCCTACTACAAAACGAAGAAGAAGACTTTTAAGCCATCTACTGAAGTAGAGGTGGTAAAGGGTAAGTCTAAAAACGATCGTAGCGAGAGAGTGGAGCGTGTAGAGCGCAAAGAAAAAGAGCTAGTGAACCAAACCTCTTTATCTATCACTAACAAAAACAGTGACAAGATAGAAAATCGCAGATCTAAAAATGCTGATAACAAGCGCAAGAATGCCAATCTACACCAGCGAAACATCATGTTGGAACGTGAAATTGTACGAGAAATAGAACGTTTGAGTAATGTTAGCGTGGATTGGGAGTTTGAAGTTTAATGCACAATTAGTGCAAGAGGTTTGACGAAAATTCATTGCAAAAGTTATAATTGCAAAGATTGACGAAAGAAATCTCCAGAGGGGGTGAAAATATGAAAAGAACTTATCAACCTAAAGTTCGCCAGCGTAAGCGTGAGCATGGTTTCCGTAAGCGCATGAGCACTGCCAGCGGCCGTTTAGTATTAAAGCGTCGTCGTCTGAAAGGCAGAAAGAAGTTATCAGCCTAAGAAGACCGCACATGTGGTCTTTCTTATTGCTGACCTTAAAGAGAACGTGAAGCAAACATTGCCTTTAAAAAGTAAGTATCAATTCGGTCGCACTTATCGCAAGGGTGAGCGCTATAGTAGCAAACATCTAACACTTTATTGCTTTACTAGGCGGGATCAACGCTTGTATAGAGGTGTGGCAGTAGCGAAAAAGCTGAAGGGCAGTGTCAGAAGAAATCGTGTCAAACGCTGGTTGCGTGAGCTATACAGACATAGTGAACATCTTATTACACCTGGTTACGATCTAATCTTGCTCGGTAGAGTTACTCCAGAAGAGTGTACATATCAACAACTGTTCCAGGAGTGGCAAAAGATACTACAGAAGTCTGGCATAGTGCGAATTAACCTTAAGGATGCTAATAGCGATGCGGAAAAAAGTTTCACCAATTGCGAAACTGGCAATTAAACTTATCCGTCGTTATCAAACCGAAATCTCTCCGCGCCTCGGCGCACGGTGTCGTTATTATCCTACTTGCTCACAATACGGCATTGATGCGATAAAACATTACGGATTTTTCATTGGTGGATTAAAAACAACGTGGCGTATTTTACGTTGTAATCCTTGGTCTAAGGGCGGATATGATCCAGCTGTCCCTGAAGCAGATGAAAAATGTGTATGTAATTTGGATCATTAGTAGAGAGGTGCGGGAGGACTATGACTCAACTGCCATTGATGCTGAGCATTTTAGAGCCACTGAACATCTTGTTTGGTAAGCTGATCAGCCTGATCTATTCCTTGGTAGCTAATTATGGTATCACCTTAATTATTTTCGGTATCATCACCAAGGCAATTTTAATTCCCTTATTTATTAAATCGCAGAAGAGCATGCTCAAACAGCAAGCTTTCACTGACGAGGTCAACGAAATAAAGCGTCGCCATCCTGATATGCAGACACAGAATCAGTTGGTGCAAGAATTGTACAAAACGAACGGTATCTCGATGGGTACTGGTTGTTTGACATCGCTAATTCCTTTGATCTTAATTTTCCCGATGTTCACCATTGCCCGTAATCCGCTACAGTATATCGCTGGTGTGAGTGGTGAAAATATTGCCAAAATCACAGAATATCTACAAAGCATAAATATCTTAGATGCTAAGGGCGCAAGCTACATCGTTAATACCTCAGACATCAATCTGCTAAACATCTTGCGCAATAATGCTCAAGCTTTGAGCCATGCGGTACAACAAGGCTGGATGCGAGTGGATCAGATGCTGGATCTTAACTTCGTGGGTATTGATTTAGGTGCAACGCCATCCTGGCATCCGAGCAATTTGTTTGGCGATAATTCAATCTACTATCTTAGCTTGTTGATTTTGCCCGTTATCTGCATGCTGACGCTAGTATTCCAAATGCGAATCAGCAATCGTAGCATGATGTCCAATCAGATCAGTAAAGAAGAAAAAGAGCGTGAAAGCAATAACCCAGCTAAAGCAGGGCAAACGCCTAAAGATCAAGGTGCTTCTATGATGAAAACCATGACTTGGATGATGCCCATCTTCATGCTGTGGACCATGTTCGTAGTGCCTTCAGCCTTAGGTCTCTACTATGTTGTCAGCAATGTGGTTGGTATTGTACAAGCTATTATTATTTATCGCTTTTATACTCAACCTTTCCGTAAATTCATGGCAGAGCAAAAAGCTGCCAAATTAGTCAAGCGTAGACGTGCATAAAGAGGTTTAGATGGATACTTATCAATTCACAGGCGCCAAGGTTGAAGACGCCATCAAAGAAGCAGAAAACGAGCTACATGCTAGCCGTAACGATATGTTAATTGAAGTTCTAGATGAAGGTGGTTCCGGTCTGTTAGGTTTTGGCAGACGTCCCGCCAAAATCGAAGTTAGCCTTAAACATACGGCAAAGCCTAGCAGAGAGCAGGAAGCAGAAGATCTCGCAGAGGAACTGGTTCATAGCGCTTTAAGCGATGATGCTTGCCCTATCGGTTTAGGTTATGAAGATGATGAAGAAGAAAATTATTCCCAAACTGAGCTAAGCAGCGAAGATGATGATCTCGTAATGGTAGGCAATGAACCCAGTGTCAGACGTGAATTGTCAGAGGCTGAGATCAAAGAAAAAGAAGCGAAAGCTGTTGAATACGTCAAAACAATTTTGCGTGGTTTAGGAGTGCACGGCACGATGGCTTCTTATATCAACGAAGAGGGTACGCTTTGCCTAGATATTGACGGCGAAGATATCGGTGTTGTCATCGGTAGACACGGTGAAACTTTAGATGCTATTCAATACTTAACCAACTTAGTCATCAATGACAGAGAAGAAGCTCATCTGCGTGTCTTGATCGATGTAGGTGGCTACAGAGAACGTCGCTTGCAACATGTGGTTGATCATGCGATCAGAGAAGCTAAGCATGTAATGCATACAGGTTATAGTGTGGCGCTACCAGCAATGAATTCCAGTGAACGTCGCCAAGTGCATATAGCTTTACAATCATTCCGCAAGTTGAAAACTGTGAGTGAGGGTGAAGAACCTTACCGCCACATAGTGATCTATCCTGGTTATGGCTTCAGAAAACATCGTGGCTATCGCCGAGGCAATAACCGCAACAACAGAAGATACAACGACAATGAGCATAGAGACTAGCTCGTTGGAGGCTTAAATGGCACAAGCAACAATTGTAGCTATTTCAACACCGCCAGGAGTTAGTGCTCTGGCGGTGTTGCGCATTTCAGGACCAAATGCAGGACAGATCTGTGATAAACTTTTCCGCCCAGGTAAAGCCTTTGTTAAGCCATCACAAATGGCAGGATATACCTTGTCTTATGGCAAATGGTACAGTGCATCAACTGATGGTAAGTTGATAGACGAGGTTGTGCTAGCTTGTTTTAAAGCTCCCCGTTCGTATACAGGTGAAGATTTGTACGAAGTTTCTTGTCACGGTAGCACCTATACGAAAACAGCAATTCTACAAAGTTTAGTAGATGCAGGCGCAGAGCTAGCTGGTCCAGGAGAATTTTCCAAGCGTGCTTTTTTGGCTGGCAAAATGGATTTGGCAAGAACCGAAGCCGTGATTGACTTAATCAATGCAGAGGCTGAGCTTCAAGGCGATAATGCCTTAAAACAACTTCAAGGAGCTTTAACGAAGCAAGTTGAATCCCTATCTTCTAGTTTGTATGAAGTTTTGGGTCGCATCGAATTGATTTTAGAGTTTCCCGAACATGAGGATACACCAGAAGCTAAGGCGATGTTGATGGCTGAACTTAAACGAGTTAGAGATAAAGTAGGTCATCTGATGCAAAGTCACAGACAAGGCACGATGCTAGCTGAGGGTCTAACAGTAGCTTTGGTAGGTGAGCCCAATGCTGGTAAATCTACTTTGCTCAATGCTTTGAGTGAACAAGATCGGGCAATTGTTACCAATATTCCAGGCACTACCAGAGATACCTTAGAGGCTCGCATCAATGTAGCTGGTCTCATAGTTAAGCTGATCGACACTGCAGGCATTCGCGAAACAGACGATGTAGTAGAACAAGCAGGCGTCAAGCGAAGTTTAGATACGCTAAAAAGAGCAGATTATATTTGTTGGTTATTACCAGCAGATAAAGAGCTAGAGTTAGAGAAACAATTAGCAACAATCAGACCTTATCTGGATAGACAGGGCTTGCTTATTGTTATGAGCAAAAGTGACTTACTGACTGAAGAGCAATTAGCTTTGCGCCAGCAATGCGTACAAGAGCAATTAGGTTTAGTTTTAGCAGATGTTAGAACTGAAATCTTAGCTCTTGCGGCGAATGATCGAGTGGCTCTAGCAGAACTCAAACAAAAAATATTGACGTATTATGAAGCGCAAACAGCAGAAAGTGACGGTACAATTCTTACCAATGTGCGCCACTATCAGTGCTTCCAAAAAGTGGAAAATGCCTTAAAAGAAGCGCTAACAGGCTTAGAATTTTTGCCGTTAGATTTAGTGGCAACCGCCGTTAGGGCATCGATTGAAAGCCTAGCAGAAATTACAGGAGAAGCTGTAAGCGACACTTTAGTAGAAAACATTTTTGCAAGATTTTGTGTAGGTAAATGATGAAGAAGAGCCAATTACAGCAATTACAAGCACCCTATTGGTTGGGCGAAAGTTACGAGGTTATTGTAGTTGGTGCTGGTCATGCAGGCGTCGAGGCAGCCGTAGCCAGTGCGAAGCTAGGCTTAAAAACTATGCTTTTTACGCTGACGATGGACAGTGTAGCCAACATGCCTTGTAATCCTAATATCGGTGGCACAGCCAAGGGGCAATTAGTGCGGGAAGTTGATGCTTTAGGTGGAGTTATGGGAATTTTGGCTGATCGCCAGAGCATACAATTTCGCATGTTGAATGCTTCCAAGGGACCTGCAGTCCTTTCGCCGAGAGCGCAAATAGATCGACTAGCCTATCGCTTGGAAGTTAAAGAATATCTTGAGCACCAACCCAATCTCAGTTTGCGTCAGGCAGAGGTAGTAGACCTAGTTATAGAAGATGATGCTTCAGAGAAAGAAACAACACGAGTTTGTGGTGTGGTAACTAAAACTTTTGCTGTCTACCCAGCCAAGGCAGTAATTTTGGCGACAGGAACTTATTTGAATAGCGAAATCATTATTGGTGATGCCTGCTATGCTTCAGGACCAGATGGTTTAGCTTATGCAACGGAACTGAGTTCTACTCTGAGTGCGTGCAACTTGCGTTTGAAACGCTTTAAGACGGGCACGCCACCCCGTTTCCGCTCTAGTACTATTGATTACACACAATGCGAAGTGCAAGAAAACGACCCAGAATCAAAGCCCTTTTCCTATGCTAATGAACTCGATCCAACGTGGCGACCCAAAGCGGAATTGCCTTGCCATTTGACCTGGACGAGTGAAGACACCATGCAATTATTCTTGGAGAATATAGATCGTTCTCCACTTTATAGTGGCAAGATTAAAGGGGTTGGTCCTCGGTACTGTCCTTCAATTGAAGATAAGTTTGTTAAGTTCCCCGATCATCTCCGACATCACGTCTTTTTAGAGCCCACCGGTTTGAATAGCGAAGAAATTTATGCTTCTGGTTTATCCACTTCGATGCCTGCAGATTTGCAGCAAGATATGCTCAAGACGATCAAAGGATTAGAGCAGGCAGAGATTATTCGTTGGGGATATGCTATTCAGTACGATTTGATTGATCCCACTGAATTAGAGCCAACTTTGGAGTGTAGAAAAATCAGAGGATTATATTGTGCTGGTCAGATTAACGGCTCCTCAGGGTATGAGGAGGCAGCTGCTCAAGGTTTAGTTGCAGGCATTAATGCTGTACAAAAAATCAAGCAGAAGCCCCCCGTCATTATTGATCGCTCACAAGGATACATTGGTGTATTGATAGATGATTTAGTGACAAAGGGTACCAATGAACCTTATCGCATGATGACGTCAAGAGCCGAGTATCGTCTACTTTTAAGACAAGATAATGCTGATGAACGCTTAACACCTATTGGTTACGAAATCGGTTTGATCTCAGAAGATCGTTATCAACAATTCCAGATAAAACAGGAGCAAATAGCACAAGAGATTGAACGTTTAGGAGAGGTGCGCATTCTCTTTAGCAATGATTATGTGCAAGAATTTTTGCGTGAACGTGATAGTGCAATTCAACAGGGAGGAATCAGCTTAGCAGAATTACTTAAACGTCCAGAAATTCATTATGCTGACCTAGTCAAGTTAGCTGAAATCGAAGAGCTAAACTTAAAGTTCCCTAAACTGCACACCAGTGTGTGCTGGGGTGTGGAGGTGCGAATTAAGTACGATGGTTACATTAAGTTGGAGATGGAGCGTATCGAAAAATTCCGTGAACTGGAGAAACGGTTGTTACCAGAAGATTTTGACTACGCTAATTTGCAGGGATTACGTCTGGAAGCAAGACAGAAGCTAGAAGAACTAAGACCCCTATCACTGGGTCAAGCTAGTCGTATTTCTGGCGTGTCGCCAGCCGATATATCAGTATTGCTGGTAGCCTTAGCTGAGCGAAGAAAACAAAAAGATGCGCAATAGTTTGGCTGATTACTAGTAGCAATAGCAAAACGTAAAAAGTTAGCTTAAGCGACTAAAACTAAAAGATAAAAGCTGATCACATGATCAGCTTTTTTTTATGGGAAAATTTGCCACTACTAAGAGAAAAATGCTGAAAAAGGGTATGAATTAGGGGATGTGATATAATCGACTAAGTTTTATGAATAAAACCAAGAAACAAATTAATCTCGGAGCCAAGCTGAAAGATACCTGGCAAGCTGTTACGCAATTTTGTCAGAAGCAGTATCAGCTAGTGGCTAATCAGTTACGTAGCAATCTGGCACTGCGTATTTTAGTTGGTGTTGTAGTTTTATTGATTGTAGCTGTTTTCGTTGTGGCAATTTATAGCAAAATGCATAATCGTTTGCCTGCAGAGCAAAAACAAATAGCTACAGAGGCTAATACCAGCAATACGGATAAAGCATTCAGCAAAGAGACTAAAGCCGTATATAACAGTATCAATCTAGCTGGTGTACCTGAGCTATCAACTAATAAACATTTCAGCTATGCAAATTCTCTTAGCTCACAACTATATTTAAGAGCGGATCGCATCGTCCAACAAGTCGGTGATTATTTGATTTTGGCAGATATAGATGGTTATCAGTTGAATAGTTATCAAACACAGATAGCAAAGCCTTTAGTGATACAAAATAAAGATAAATTATGGGTGGCTGATTTGCAGGGCTCTGCTGTGGTAGGCTTTGCTGATGATAAAGTGATTTATCATTCCACAGTAGATAATGCGTGTGGTGGCATTGCTACCAATGAGCAATACGTTGCGCTTATTCAAAACAACGTTGATCAAACTGGTTTTGTGCATCTAGATCGCCTCAAAGATGGACAACGACTGTTCACCATCCAATTTGCTGAAGTGGGATATCCCTTAGCTGTCAATTTCTCACCTGATGGTAAAGCGTTAGATGTTTTACTCTGTAACACTAATACTAGCCAATTGCGTGGCATTATTCGACGTTACTCTTTGAGTGGTCAGCTGTTGCAAGAAGTAACGCTAGATGATGACAATCATCTCTACAGCAAGTTATCCTATGACCCTGCGGGTAATTGGGTAGTGGTTGGTCCATCTTCTCTATTGACAATTGAGGTACAAAATCCACAAGAAAAATCGTTATTTTCTTTAGGTGGTAATCTGTTACAGGTTATAGAACGGGAAAAAGAACATCTCTTCTTAGTGGAATCGTCTAACCATGAGCTGATGTTACTACGCTTGCAACAAGGCAAATTACAAGAGCAAAATACGGGTTTATCCAGCAGAAGTTTTGTGAACGCCACCATGCGCTCAAATCAACTTGCTTTAGCTAGTGGTAGCCAGATCTTCACCTTAGACTTGTTATCGGGTAACATCGTGGGTCAAGCTGACCTTGGGCGGAGAATTAGCCAGCTAAGTGTGGCAGGCAATACTATAGTTGCTAAAACAGACAATAACATTTTTACCATTGAGTGATATGGCAGAACTAGAATACAAATTTGCTATCCCTAAGCTAACTAGGGAAGAGTTTTTTGCTGAATTAACTCAGATCACAGCTATTAGAGGAACGTGGCAAGCTGAAATTCCTAGAAAATTGACATCTATTTATTGCGATACTTCGCTTGGAGATTTTGCGAAGTATAATACGGTATTGCGAGTGCGAATAGACCGCGATCAATTAGTTGTCTGTCTTAAGGGATTTGATCAAAGTACGCAACCTTTTCGGCGCCTGGAGTTAGAGTGGTATTTAATACCCAAGCACAGAGAGATGTTAGATCGTTTAGATTGCCAGCTAACTCAGCAAGAATTTTGGCATGAGATAGGTTCTTTGTTGTTTGGCGATAGTACGGTTAGCAACAATTATCAGTTATTACGCTCGCCAGAGATAAAAGAGATAACACCGATGCAAGAAGTGCTAGCTTTAATCGAGGCAGATGTGCATTGGGTCAGAAAAGTTGGTACAAATTTTTCCCGTACGGATTATACATTTGCTTGTTCAGACTTCAGTACAGTGGTTTCTTTTGACGAAGGATTTTTGTTTAAGTATACCGATCAGCAAGACGCACAGCTAAAATGCGACCAAATTGCGGAAATAGAAATTGAATTACAGCAGGGTGATGAAAAGTGCTGGGAGATGTGGGTTCAACAAGTGAGTGAAACGCTAAAACTTCAAGCACTAACGCAAAGTAAGTACAGTCGAGCCTTAGCATTATGAGCAAAGAAGCTATGGGGAAAAATGTATATGATGCAGTGATCATTGGTGCTGGTGCTAGTGGTGTTATGGCTGCTCTGAGCTGCATCGAAAACCACCCGAGTGCACGTGTCCTGATACTGGAGCGCCAGTCGTACTTATTGCGTAAAGTCAAAGCATCCGGTAACGGTAGATGTAATATTGCTAATCTGAGTCAAGCTGCAAGCAATTATCGAAGTTTGCAGACAAAAGGTGCAGACTTTCAGAACTTCATCGAAAGCATCTTTACCCAATATGATTATGCTTGGCTAAAACAGTGGTGGCAGAAGCAGGGAGTTTTGCTCAAAAATGAAGATCTTGGCAGGCTTTATCCTGTAAGCGAAAGCGCAGAAACGGTGCTTAAGATTCTGCGACATCGCCTAGCACAAGAACGAATTGAAGTGTTGCTGGAAGCTGAGGTAGTGGGCATTGCGCAAATATCTCAGAGTAAGCAAACTAAGTGGCAGATTTCTTATCTACAAAACAGTAAAGAGCAGAAGATAGCAACTCGCAATGTGATTTTGGCTACAGGTTCGATAGCTGCACCACAATTGGGAGGTGTCTCTTCTTTTGACTCAGGATTAACTATTAATGGTGAATTGCCACTTAAAATTTCTCCGTTTAAGCCAGCCTTAAGCCCTGTAGTTACCGAGTTTAATGAGCGAAAAGATTTGCCAGTGGGGCAACGCTTTCACGGTAAAATCAGTTGTACTTGTGGGGAAGAACCAATATCAACACAAGGCGAGCTACAAATAACAGATTACGGTTTATCAGGAATACCAGCGCTTGATTTATCGGTGCTACTACATGAGCATCTGAGTAACCAAATCCATACAGTCAAAATGAAACAAGGCAATCGTAATGTAGCACAAGAGTATTACCGCCTAACTAAACCAGTAGCAGGAGAGATTGATTGGGCTAACGGCTATGAGTTAACTAAACTTTGGTCTAGTTATTGGGTAACGGATAATACAAGGCGATCTTTGAGAATAGATGAAGTACGAGAGTATCTAACCTTATTACTAGCTGCTGTAGTTAAACCGAAGATAGCAAAGTATCTCACAGAGCAAACCCTAAACCAATTACCTGAGCAATTTACTTTAAGACAATTGCAAACTAAAACGGAGCGTGTTTTGCATCACTTACCTTTACGGCTTATCGGTGTTTTAAGCTTTAACCAGGCGCAAGTGGCATTGGGGGGCATTGATCTTGCAGAAGTGGATCAGCAAAGCATGGGGTTGCTAAATTATCCTGGGCTTTATGCCTGTGGTGAATGTGTAGATGTTTGTGGTCGCACTGGAGGCTATAATTTACAATGGTCATGGGCGAGCGGTTATCTAGCTGGCAAACTGAAAGGTCGTAATAGGACAGATGAAAGTTAAAGTAATTATCAATCCTACAGCTGGTCGTGAAACCATTAAGCAACCGCTAGAAGGTTTGATAAACCGTCTAGAACAAGAAGGTGTGATCAGTCAGAGCTATTTGTGCTATACGACAACGCAACAAAATGCGAGAGTCATAGCTAGCGACGAATCAACGCTTGACTATGATGTTTTGCTAGTGGCTGGTGGAGATGGTACTGCTAATCAAGCACTCAATGGTTTGCTAGAAGCAGGTTATCAGGTTCCTTTAGCTTTACTTGCTGGAGGTACTGTCAACGATTTTGCGACCGCTTTACAGTTGCCGTGCAATGTAGAGGAGATGGAAAAGTTGCTCCGCTCTCATCGAGTGGAAGAAGTTGATGTGGGTCAGGTCAATGACCAATATTTTCTCAATGTTTGTGCTGGTGGTTTATTAACAGAAGTTGCCTATACTACTCCCAGCAAACTAAAAACCTTGCTGGGTCGTCTCGCATATGTTTTAACTGGCATCGTTTCAGCTCCTAAGAATTTACTAAATCCACGTCCGTTTCGCTTTGTGACACCATCGGAAGTTATCGAAGAAGAAATTTTGCTATTTATGGTGGGTAATAGTAGAAGTGTAGGAGGTTTTGAAAATATAATGCCTCTAGCATCGGTGCAAGACGGTATGCTCGATTTGCTGATGATCCGTTCTGTGCCACGCAGTATTGCTGATATTCCTTCGGTAGTTGCGCTATTTTCGCAGATGCATACAGGTGGGCATCTCAATTCTCCTATTATCTATTATCGCCAGGTAAAACAAGTTGAAATTGAATGCTTAGATGGTAAGCCAGTGGTTTTAGACCATGATGGTGAACAAGGCTTGCACTTGCCGGCTTTGATCCGTTCTGTTCCCCGTAAAATTAAGCTTTTGCTACCCAATAGCTAGCAGTTTTCTAAGATCTCTAGAATCTTGAGATATAGGTTTTCTTCGAGTTGAATAGTTTCTAGTAGAGTTGCATATTCAGCATATAGTTCAGGATTATTAGCTGTTTGAAATTGTTTTTCTAGTTGCTCAGCTTGTGCTTCCCGTTCAGTTAATTGCTGTTCTAAAGTATTGGATAGTTGGCGTAGGTGAGCAGTAAAGCGTTTGGCTTGTGAGCGATTACTAGGAATAGTCTTGAATTCAGCTAATTGGGGATACGCCGCAATTTCTGCATCAGTAAACAATATTTCAGCAACTGCGTTGAGTGGATCTGCGTTATTTGTCGCCTGCTCTTTTTTATCTTCACGAATAGATTCTGACGTTCCGCTTGAAGTAGGTATCTTTAGCGTAGACAGATTGCCTGCGGTTTGCTTAAGTTGCATAACTTTTTGGCGATACTGCTCGTAGGAAGTAAACGGGAGTAGCTTCTCGCCAACAAAACCCAAGATTTTCTGAGCAATTTTACGGATGAAGTAAAGATCGTGACTGATAGCAATGAGGGCACCATCATAATTCTGTAATGCTTGCTCTAATATTTCTCTTGAATTAATGTCTAAATGGTTAGTAGGCTCATCCAAAATTAGCAAGTCAGGATTTTCTTGTAGCAAGGAGCAGAGATAAAGTCTGGCGCGCTCACCACCAGATAACACGTAGATATGTTTGTAAACACTCTCTCCTGTAAAGCCAAATTTTGCTAGTAGGTTACGAGCTTGTCCTTCTGTCATGCCCTCGTTCAATCGCATTGTTTCTGTGAGCACATCCGTGTTTTCGTCAGCAAAACGAATGTTCTGTCCTAAGTAACCTATTTTTAGGTTATGGGCAAAGGCGAGTGTGCCAGAAGTTTCATCGGGCAACTGTCCTAGAATACTCTTAATGAAAGTGGTTTTACCAGCACCATTAGGTCCGACTACTACGATGTGATCTTGACCTCTGACCGTTAATTCAGGACAGCAAAATAAGGGCTTGTTTCTTCCCGTAAAAGTAACTTGTAAGTCTTTTAATTGACAGAGAATGCGATCAGGATCACTGGTGTTATTACCTTTAACAACTTGAAAGTGAAGTTGCTTATCGCTCTGGCGCTTTTGGCTCTTAACTTGCGCTAAGGTCTCCTTGAGCTTAGTAACTTTTTTTTCACTACTATGATAGGAGCTAATCTTGCGATGAGAGAGCATGGTTTGTGTAATTTCTTCTTGGCGTTGCAATTGTTTTTCAAGCTGAGCTACTTCTTTGGCTAAGCGGATAGCTTGTTCCGCTTCAATCTCCGCAAAATGACTGTAATTGCCACGCTGACAGACAAGTTTGCCACCAGCCAGTTTGCCCGTGATATTAGCGAATGAGTCAATAAAAGCACGATCATGGCTGATTACGAGTAAGACACCTTTATATTTTTGCAGAAATTGTTGCAACCACTCACAGGCGAATTGGTCTAAGTGGTTAGTAGGTTCGTCTAGTAGCAGAATATCTGGCTCACGCACTAAGACACG
The DNA here is from genome assembly GCA_023389255.1 of Bacillota bacterium. GTDB lineage: Bacteria > Bacillota > Clostridia > Saccharofermentanales > DTU023 > JAEWER01. The sequence goes on along the minus strand of JAEWER010000033.1, from coordinate 47,522 downwards.
CGCCAAATGAGCACGCATTAATTCGCCACCAGATAGTTCACTCAAGGGGCGATGCATGGTGTCTTGATTTAAGCCTAAGCCGTCAAGAATTTGTGCTAAGCGAGCTTGAAAAGAATAGCCATCTAAAGCCTCGAAGCGTTCGTTTAGTTGATTTAATTCAGCGAGTAGAGCAGGTGTTTCTACATCAGTTGCTAAGGCTAAGCGCTGATTTAATCGATTGATAGCATGCTCTAAACTCAAAACTTCTTCATCGAGTAAAGCGTGATGACTGCTAGATGAATGTTGATGTTGTTCCATATAGCCAATTACTGCACCAGGAGCAACATGAATACTTCCGCTATCGATATCTGGCTTCTCTGTTCCGAGAATGAGTTTAAAGAGTGTGGTTTTGCCCACACCATTTTCACCGATGAGCGCTAATTTATCGTCAAAATTAAGCTCTAAGGATAAATCCTTGAGAACTTCGTGTTCACCAAAAGTTTTGCTTACATGCTTGATACTGATAACGCTCATACTGCCTCTACAATCATTTTAGCAAATAGTAACTTTACTCAGGTTGCGTCAATCTTTACCGTAGTATAGTATGTAGCTAGTTAGATGATGTTAACAGTACGGGGAGGTAGACATGCGCCTGCAAAAATCTGCAGAAAATTATTTGGAAAATATCCACATATTGCAACAAGAGATGGGCAATGTACGTTCAGTGGATCTCGCACGTCGCATGGGTTTTTCCAAACCATCTGTTAGCCGTGCGATTCATCTCTTAGAAGATAACGGTTTACTCCAAATAGCTGATAATGGTGCTTTGTTTTTAACAGAAGCAGGACTGGAAATAGCGGAAAAAATATATGAGCGCCATATGTTTTTAACACGTTACCTCATGGCCTTGGGTGTACCAGAAGATATTGCGGCGGTCGATGCTTGTAATATTGAGCATGGCTTATCCGATATAACTTTCCAGCGTATGCGCACCCACATTCAACACTGTGCCTATGATTGTCCGCATGCTCCACAACGTCATTTCCTAGAATTCAATAACATCAAAATTCGTGATGGTAGAAGAAAAAGAACTTCACAATAGTTCACAATTGAGTACTTTTTGTGCCACAACAGCTGTTTATAGTTAAATACATCAAACACAACACCTCTTCATACGTCTCCTCAAGAACCCCGCAAGTTGGGGTTCTTCTTTTGTGCTTGCAAAGAAAAAGCTGACCTAATAGATCAGCTTTGTATGTTCTAACTTTAACTAATACTTGTAATTGTTTTAGAGATAGTAGCTTAAAGTGTTAATTCACCAGCGCCATTACCAGGAGAAACGTTGTAGAAATCGCAGGCATAGCCGATCTTGTCAGCGTATGTTTTACCAACAGTAGCAGTGAAATCAGCAAGTGCCTCACGTTTGACTAGGGCTACGGTGCAACCGCCGAAACCAGCGCCAGTCACACGAGCACCTAAGCAAGCAGGATGAGCTTGAGATGCCGCAACCAGCGTATCTAATTCGATGCCTGTGACTTCATAGTCATCTCGGAGAGAAGCATGTGATTTGTTCATCAATTCACCGAAAGTTGCTAAATCTTGCTGTTTTAGTGCCTCCATAGCACAGGTGACATGGTGCTGTTCATTGACTGTGTGACGTGCTCGGCGTAGCAAGGTGCCGTCTAACACGTCTTTGATTTGTTCAAATGCTTGGGGAGATAATTCGCAGAGCTGTTTGATATTGGCTTTAGTTTGTAGCAGAGCTAAGGCCTTTTCACATTCGGCACGGCGTTCGTTGTACTTAGAATCGGCTAAGCCACGTTTTTTATTGGTATTAGCGATGATTAAAGCATATTCTCCTAAATTCAGTGGTGCATAGCTATAAGCTAAGGTTTCAGTATTGAGTAAAATTGCTTGGTTCTCTTTACCCATGGCGATAGCAAATTGATCCATGATGCCACAGTTAACGCCGATATATTCATTCTCAGCTTTTTTACCGAGCAAAGATAGGGTTTGGTTATCAACCTCTAAGCCAAACAAACCACGGGCGACAACGCCAGTTAGTAGTTCGATAGATGCTGAAGAAGAAAGGCCAGATGCAGGGGGGATATTACCGTAAACTACCATATCTAATCCGCTGTTTATTTTATGCCCAGCGTTGATTAGAGTTACCAGCATACCTTTGGCATAGTTTGTCCAGCCATCGGCACGATCGTAAGCCAGACTTTTCAAATCCACTTCCACAATGCCTTGTTGTGGATAGTTAAGAGAGAGAAAACGAATTCTGTGGTCATTTCTCTTCTGTGCGATAGCATAGGTGCCCAAGGTTAAGGCGCAAGGGAAAACTTCACCGCCGTTATAGTCGATATGATCGCCGATTAAATTGACTCTGCCAGGAGAGAAAAAAGCTTTAACAGCATCTTGCTTTACTTCACTAAAGGCTTTAGCGAAAGCATCTTTGAGTAAAGTTACTATTGCAGATTGTTGGGTGGTTTGTTGTAATTTTTGATTAATCTGGTTAAGCTCTGCAAGCAGAGAGTTATTTAACATTTGCTGTGACATAGTAGTATCCTCCTTATTGGATCGTCATCATTTTACATTAGGAAAAGAAACAACAGTAGAAGCAAGCAACAGCTGTTTGGTAAAAGGAACGAGGAAAGAGTAGTGGAAACAAAAGCGAAAAGATTAACAGAGATACTGAAAAGCCAGTACACCTGGCTAACCTTGCTAGCTGGTTACTTGACTGTTATTTTGCTTAGTGTTGTTTTCAGTGACAGAGAATATTTATTTTGGACTTTAGATATTGTCCCCCTTCTTAAATTTTCGTTGCTATTTTTACTCGCTTGCGTGGTGAGTGTGGCGTGGCAAAAAATCCTCGATCCATATCGTCAGGTAAAGTATCTACTCTGTTGCTATGTTTTATTTGTCGTGGCGATAACACCTATCGCTTCTGTGGCTTTGGGGTACAGTGTGCTCTTGCTTCCGCTTGCTGGTTATCAAATTTTCAAGCTGAAACAATGTGATTTTTTACTACCTTGCACATTGTTTGTTTCCGTAATTAAAGGATGTTACTTGCTCGTAAACAGCCAAATTAGAGATGTACAAACGTGGGGGAAGTATACCTTAACGAATGAGCAACAATGGCAAGCCGTACAACCCTTAATATTTGTGGCTCTCGTGGGCTTAGCCTGCTACCTGTTGCTACTAGCTTGGCGCACGTTGGGAAGAAGAAAGTCACAAGGTATTAAACCAGCTGGTGCTAATGATGTTGCGGTAGAGCAACCCAAAACAGCTCCTATAACAAGCACAGCTGAATCCGACAATTCTTTTAGCGCTCGTTTAGATAGACATATTGCATTTGAGCGTGGAGATTTGCGCTGGTACAAGGTGGCATTTGTCATACTAGCTATCTTCTTTTTGCTCCATGTTGGGCTTTTAATACGTATCATGGTTTTGCGTGTACAGATGTTTCATACGCCCACTTATGACTTCGGTATTTTCAGTCAAATGTTTGCCAATATATATAAGGGGTTAGGGCCTGTAACGACTTTGGAACGCGATCAATGGTTATCTCATTTTCGTGTGCACATGTCGCCTATTTTCTATGTGCTATACCCCGTCTATTTTCTTTTCCCCAACCCCAGCACCTTGCAGATTGCGCAGATCGTGGTGGTATTTTCTGGCGTTCTGCCTTTGTGGCTCTGTGCTCGTCGTTTAACAGCAAAGCGGAGTTTGCGCATTTTTAGCGTCTTGCTCTACTTAGCTATGCCAGCCTTTACACTTAACAATCTATACGACTTGCATGAGAATTGCTTTTTAGCACCTCTTTTGTTATGGCTAGCATATTCTTGCCTAACAAAGCGCTGGTGGTTACAAGCAATATTTAGTTTAGCGATCTTGTTGGTAAAAGAAGATGCTGGACTTTATCTAGCCTTTTTTGGTTTGTTTGCTCTCTTTAGCTCGTCTTTTAAGTTCAATTTAAGTGAAAGATTTTGGCTTGCACTCAGCAATATTGTGCTTCCCTTAGCATATTTCTTTTGCCTAGTTAGTTGGCTAAATAGTAGTGGTGCAGGAGCAATGACTTATCGCTTTAGCAACTTGATGCTTCCTGGACAAACTAGCCTGGTAGCTGCCTTGATCAATTGTGTGCTCAATCCAACTTATGCACTGAGCGGTATGTTTACCTACGATAAGTTGGCATACTTATTTTTAGTAATGTTGCCTTTGGGATTTTTCCCTTTGCTCAATCGCAAGCCCGCACAATTGTTTTTAGTGATGCCTTTAGTGATTATGAATTTGCTTAGCGATTATACCTATCAATACAATTTGTGCTTTCAGTACGGCTATGGCTCAACAGCGTTACTTTTATTCTCAGCTTTATTGGCGTTGTGTGAGCTACAACCTAAATTTAGAGTGAATAAAGTAGTAGCAGGTGGCGTGGTTAGCTGTCTGATTACAATGATGCTCTTTTATAGTATTCATTTATCTGGCTATCTGTACAACTTAAGCAATTGGGAAAAGACAAAAGCAACAGATTTGCTAGTAGCCGAACAATTAGACGAATTACCGCGTGATCGAGCAATTTTAGCAGAAACTTTTCTGACCACGCGTCTGAGTGATGTTAGCGAACTCTACGATATCAATTTCCATCAACAGGGTAAGTTTGATGCTGCTATCCAATTGTTGGTGATTAGACGTAAGCAAGCTGGTCAAAATCAAATCTACCAACTCTATCTCAAGCATGGTTACGTAGAATCCAAATATTCGACAGAAGAACTAGTGGTACTTCAGCCACAACAGTAAGCAGACAATCTGTAATAGAATAGAAGAGATGGCTTTGCCATGTAATAAATTAAGTCAAAGAAGCTCATAAGAGCGATTGCATAAGGAGATCTCTATGGCTCAAATGATGAAGAAGAACATCGAACAAATTGATGTACAAGAGAAACGTGTGTTAGTACGTGTCGATTTCAATGTTCCCTTGGACAAAGAAACTGGCGCAATCACTGACGACAAGAGAATTAGAGCAGCTCTGCCCACAATTAAGTACTTGGTAGAGCACCGTGCTAAAACCATTTTGGTTTCTCACTTAGGACGTCCAAAGAATGGTTTCGAAGATAAGTTTTCTATGCGTCCTGCAGTTGAGCGCTTGAGTGAATTGTTAGGACAAAAAGTTGTCTTAGCTAAAGACGTAATTGGCGAAGATGCTAAAGCAAAAGCAGAAGCCTTGCAACCTGGCGAAGTTTTGATGCTGGAAAATGTGCGTTTCCACAAAGAAGAAACTAAAAACAATCCTGCATTTGCTAAAGAACTAGCTTCCTTGGCAGAAGTATACGTCAATGATGCTTTCGGTACAGCCCATAGAGCGCATGCTTCAACGGCTGGCGTTGCTAACTACCTGCCTGCTGTTGCGGGTTACTTGATCCAAAAAGAGATTGAAGTAATGGGCGATGCTATCGCAAATCCCAAGCGTCCTTTTGTTGCTATCTTGGGTGGTGCAAAAGTGTCCGACAAAATTGGAGTTATCACTAACCTGTTAGAGAAAGTCGATACTCTAATCATCGGCGGCGGTATGGCATACACTTTCCAAAAAGCTTTAGGTTATGAAGTCGGTACTTCATTACTGGAAGCCGATAAAGTCGAATTAGCCAAAGAACTGATGCAAACCGCTAAAGACAAAGGCGTTAAATTGCTTTTACCCACAGACAATGTTGTGGCAAAAGAGTTCGATAAAGATGCTGAACATAAAACTGTTGCCTCTTCTGAGATCCCCAGTGATTGGATGGGAATGGATATCGGAGAAAAGACTATCGCTGAGTTCAAGCAAGCCTTACAAGGTGCAGGCACCGTAATTTGGAATGGTCCGATGGGTGTCTTTGAGTTCCCAGCTTTTGCTATTGGTACACGTGAAGTGGCAAAGGCAGTAGCTGAGTCTGGTGCTATTTCCATTATCGGTGGTGGCGATTCAGCAGCCGCTGTTGAGCAATTAGGTTTTGCAGATCAAGTAACGCACATTTCAACTGGTGGTGGTGCCTCACTCGAATTGCTAGAGGGTAAAGTTCTACCTGGTCTGGATGCTCTGCAAGATCAAGATCCTCGCCGTACTTTTGCTGCTGGTAACTGGAAAATGAATAAGGGAACAGTTGCTGAAGCCGAAAAACTAATCACAGAATTACTGCCTAAGGTTAAAGATGCGACTTCAACCATCGTGCTAGGTGTTCCTTTTACTGTACTAGGCAAGGCTTTGGAACTGACACAGTATACCAATGTTAAGATTGCAGCTCAGAACTGTCACTTTGCCGAAAGCGGTGCATATACTGGTGAAATTTCTGCTAAGTGGTTAGCCGAAATGGGAGTACCTTATGTGATCATTGGTCACTCCGAACGCAGAGAATACTTTGGTGAAACAGACGAAACTGTAAATCTGAAAGTCAAAGCAGCCTTGGAGAATGGCGTGAAGCCCATTATTTGCTGTGGGGAGAGCCTAGAGCAACGTGAAGCTGGTGATACATTCAACTGGATTGAGGGACAAATCAAAGCAGCTTTTGCTGATATTGCTCCTTGCCAATTGCCTTTTATCACTGTAGCCTACGAACCGATTTGGGCCATTGGTACAGGTAAAACAGCAACCAATGAGCAAGCGGAAGAAGTCTGTGCCTTTATCAGAAAATTATTGACCGAGATGTACTGTGAAAAATGTGCTAATACCGTACGTATTCAATACGGTGGTTCAGTCAACGCTAAGAACGCAGCTGATCTGTTCGCTATGCCCAATATCGACGGTGGCTTAGTTGGTGGTGCATCACTTAAAGCAGATGATTTCTCCGTGATCTGCCACGCCTAAATAACATAAGAAAAAGTGAGCAAAAGAGGCGAGCTATACTGGCTCGCCTCTTCTTATTTAGTGTTCTTTTATTAGTTAACTAATTGCAACACTATCGCTAGCGTTTGCAATAAATAAACAGTTTCAATAATCGTATCGCAGATTACAAGCTATATGATTTATTAGAAATCTACAGGGTGATGAAGTAGCATGAAAAGCGTTTTGAACACACAAATAAAGGAGAAATTATGAAAAAGGATACTTTTTGGAGTCGCCATTTTACAACTGAGGCTGGTTTCAACCTGTCTTGGTCATCAGTAATTGCTGGCGTCGTTACTTTCTTTGCAGTGTTTTTTATGTTCTCGCTGCTGACCTCAGCCGTTGGTTTTGGTCTGTTAAGCCCTACTTCAAATAATCCCACTGGTGGTGTTGGTATTGGCGTAGCAATCTTCACCGCTATCGCTTTGATCGTTTCACTGTTCGCTGGTGGTTTTGTGGCAGGCTTAGCTGCTCGTAGAACTGGTATGTTACATGGCTTCTTAACTTGGGCGCTGTCCATGATCCTGATGGTTATCATGCTGACTTCAACCGTCTTTGGTACCGTTAGCACCTTAGGTCAAATCGCTGGTCAAACTTTAGGTTTTGTTGGCAAGACTGCTGCTTCTGCCAGCGGTGCTGTTGCTGATGTTGCTGGCAAGGGTTTAAGTGCTTTAGGCGATCAAATCTCCAGCCAAATCGGCGATGTTGATACCAAAGAAATGCAAGAAAACATGAAGCAAGTTCTGCGTGACACCGATACTCCTGAACTGCAACCTGAGTATCTGCAAGGTCAATTGGATCAAGCCAAAAATGAGTTAGTTGAAGCTGCTAAACAGATTGCTATGAATCCTAAGAACGCAGACCAAGAAATCCAAAATGTTGCTGACAAGTTGCAAGATCGTGCTGAACACATCTATGCCAATGTCGACAAGGATGCCATCAAAGCTGCAGTCGCTAAGAACACTGAGTTGTCACAAGCAGAAGCAGATAAGGCTGTAGACAACATCTACAACCAAATTCAAGAAGCTAAACAAGAAGCTCAAAAACAAATCGAGAACGGCAAACAAGCTCTGATCGATGCTAAAGTTCAATTTGAGCAAACTGTTGATAGCACCATTGAACAAGGTAAGCAAGTTGCTGAAACCGCAACCAATGTTGCTTCAACCGCTTCTATCATCATGTTCATCGCTCTGCTCTTAGGCTTAGTTTTAACTTCATTTGCTGGTTATGTCGGTAGCCAAAAAGTGAAAGATCAAGCTGTTGCTCAACTGTAAGAGTAATTGACAAATGATTTCCTCGCCCAGCTATTAGCTGGGCTTTTTTATTTTGTGATTACGCTCACAGTGATAGCGTAACTTTAAGACCATCTATAGGTATAACTTGACCACGGTAAAACAGAAGTTTTATGATGGTTTTATCTTAAATACACGGAGTAAACCGTGGACCCCAATGTATTAGTTAAGGAGAGTGCAAATGTCAAACCGTAAATTTATCACTATGGACGGTAACATGGCAGCTGCCTATACCTCATACGCTTTCTCAGAGGTTGCAGGTATCTATCCCATAACTCCGTCATCTCCGATGGCTGACTATGTAGATAAGTGGTCACAACAAGGCCGTAAAAACATCTTTGGTCAAACCGTCAACGTTATTGAAATGCAGTCAGAAGCTGGTGCAGCAGCTGTTGTTCATGGTTCATTGAATACTGGTGCTTTAACTACCACCTATACAGCTTCACAAGGTCTGCTACTGATGATCCCCAACATGTACAAAATCGCAGGTGAATTACTACCTTGCGTTTTCCATGTTTCAGCTCGTGCTATTGCAACACATGCTTTGTCCATCTTCGGTGATCATTCAGATGTTATGGCAGTACGTCAAACAGGCTTTGCGATGCTGTCATCATCAAGCGTACAAGAAGCTCACGACATAGCTGCTGTAGCTCACTTAGCTACAATTAAAGGTCGTGTACCTTTTGTACACTTCTTCGATGGTTTCCGTACCTCACACGAAATTCAAAAAATTGAGTTGCTCGACTACGATGATTTAGTTGGCTTGGTCGATATGGAGGCTGTAGAAGCTTTCCGTGAACGTGGTTTAAGCCCCAACAAGCCTGTGTTGCGTGGTTCAGCTCAAAACCCTGATATCTTCTTCCAATCACGCGAGGCTTCCAACCCCTATTACGAAAACATTGTGGGTGTGGTTGAAGAGTACATGCAAGCGGTTAGCAAGATCACTGGTCGTGATTATCGCTTGTTTAATTACTATGGTGCAGAAGATGCAGAGCGGGTCATCGTCTGTATGGGTTCAGTAGTTGATACCTGTATTGAAACTGTTGATTACTTGAATGCACGTGGCGAAAAAGTGGGTGTGTTAAATGTTCACTTATATCGTCCTTTCAGTATCAAACATATGTTAGAAGCAATGCCTAAGACTGTTAAGAAGATTGCTGTCTTAGACAGAACCAAAGAATCTGGTGCAGCTGGCGAGCCGCTGTATTTAGATGTGGTCAATGCTTATAAAGAAGTTGAAAATGCACCTGTGATTGTTGGTGGTCGTTATGGCTTAGGTTCTAAAGATACCACTCCCGATCAGATCAATGCTGTTTTCAAACACCTGAAGCAAGAGCAACCTCGTCACAATTTCACCATCGGTATTGTGGACGATGTAACTCACTTGTCCTTAGAAATTGAAGAAAATATCGATGTTGCTGATCCTAAAACTGTGGCAGCTCGTTTCTGGGGTTTAGGTTCAGATGGTACTGTTGGTGCCAATAAGAACTCCATCAAAATTATTGGTGACCATACCGACATGTATGCTCAAGCATACTTCTCCTATGACTCCAAAAAATCTGGTGGTGTAACCATTTCAGACTTACGTTTTGGTCATTCACCTATCCGTTCGCCATACTTGGTCAATCAAGCTAACTTTGTTGCTTGCCATAACCAAAGCTATGTCGACAAATACGATATGCTTTCTCCCTTGCGTAAAGGTGGTAGCTTCTTGCTCAATACCCAGTGGACAGATGAAGAGTTAGACGAACATTTACCTGGTCAAATGAAGCGTTTCATCGCTGAAAATGACATCAAGTTCTACACCATCAACGCTGTTGATTTAGCTGCCAAAATCGGTTTAGGTTCACGCATCAACACCATCTGCCAAGCAGCATTCTTCAAAATTACTCAAGTAATTCCTGTAGATGATGCTGTTAAGTTCATGAAAGAGCAGATCGTTAAGTCATACGGTGCCAAGGGTGAAGAAATTGTCAACATGAACTATGCAGCTGTTGATGCTGGTATTGACAGCGCTCACCAAGTGCAAGTTCCTGAAAGCTGGAAGAACGCACAAGACACCATCCTGCCTATCCGTGAAGCAACTGAGTTTGTTAACAATGTTGTGGACGTGATGAATGCACAAAAAGGTGATACATTACCTGTCTCAGCATTCGCAGATCGTGCAGATGGTACCTTGCCTCAAGGCACCACCGCTTATGAGAAGCGTGGTATTGCCGTTAACATCCCTGCCTGGCAAGAAGATAAATGTATTCAATGTAACCAATGTTCATATGTCTGTCCCCACGCAGTTATTCGTCCGTTCTTGCTGACGGAAGAAGAGGACCAAGCATCACCGGAAAGCTTTGTCACTGTTGATGGCTCCAAACCCTACAACAACTACAAGTACAGAATCCAAGTTTCAGCTCTTGACTGTACTGGCTGTGGTTCTTGTGCTAATGTCTGCCCGGCTCCTGGTAAAGCTTTGATTATGGAACCGTTAGCCGATCAGATGAACGAAGTCGAGAACTGGGAATATGCAATCAACTTAAGCAAGAAAGAGAATCCGATGAACAAGAGCACCGTCAAAGGTTCTCAGTTCGAACAACCATTGTTCCAATTCTCTGGTGCTTGTGCTGGTTGTGGTGAAACTCCTTATGTCAAACTGATCACTCAATTGTTTGGTGACAGAATGCAGATCTCTAACGCTACAGGTTGTTCATCAATCTATGGTGGTTCTTCACCTTCAACTCCTTATTGCACCAATGCAGAAGGTCATGGTCCTACTTGGGCTAACTCCTTGTTCGAAGACGCAGCAGAACACGGTTTAGGTATGCACTTAGGTGCTAAACAGATCCGTGCTCGTGCCACCGCAAAATTGAATCAATTAGCAGAGTTAGAGCCTGAAAGTGAAGTGGCAACTGCCCTGAAACCTTGGTTAGAGAATTACGAAAAGGGTGAAGCGCAACGCAAGTTAACTGAAGACCTAATTCATGCTTTAGAAGCACATCAAGGTGGCAGTGAAGAAGTACAAAAATTAGTCAAAGAAATCTTGCAACTGAAAGATTACTTGGTCAAACGTTCCAGCTGGATCTTAGGTGGTGACGGTTGGGCATATGACATCGGTTACGGTGGTTTAGACCATGTGCTGGCATCAGGTGAGGATATCAACGTCCTAGTCCTGGATACAGAGGTTTACTCCAACACTGGTGGTCAGGCTTCAAAATCCACACCTATCGGTGCTATCGCTCAGTTCGCAGCCGGTGGTAAACCCATCAGCAAGAAAGATCTCGGTGCCATGGCTATGACTTACGGCTATGTCTATGTTGCCCAAATTGCCATGGGCGCAAACCAAGCTCATACCTTAAAGACTTTGGCAGAAGCTGAAGCCTGGAATGGTCCTTCATTGGTTATCGCATATGCACCTTGTATTTCACACGGTATCCGTGGTGGCTTAACCATTTCACAAACTCGTGAGAAAGATGCAGTTGAGTGCGGTTACTGGCACTTATACAACTTCAATCCTGCTCTGAAAGAACAAGGTAAGAATCCATTTAAGCTGACTTCAAAAGCACCGAAACGTCCTTACCAAGAGTTCGTCAGAAACGAAGTTCGTTACTCAGCGTTGTTGCAGAAGTACTCGGAAGAACGTGTGGAAGCAGTATTCGATGCTGCAGCCAAAGCAGCAGAAGAGCGTTACCAGAATTATCTGCGTATGCAAGCTGCTGAATATTAATTGCTGTTAACTGTGAAGACAGAAACAGATAGCATAGTGATTAACGCTATGGACATTTGCGAAATCACCCTCAGATGAGGGTGATTTTTTTGTTCGTGAAGAGCATGAATGTAACTTTGAAATTTTATTCAAAATTCGGTTAATCGGTTAAGATGTAGATAGTTGAGAATAAATTTAATTGCAATTTTAATAATGTTATCGGTGTTGGAGTGTTATGGAGCAAAATTATTTAGCTATTGATATTGGTGGAACCAAAATTGCTTCAGCTATAGTTACTTTAACCAAAGTGCCTAAAGTGTCTCATAAGAGGCAGATCCCCACACTTGCTAGTAATGGTGGGGAAGATGTACTTAAAAGACTTTGTGGGTTGGTGGCTGAACAATTAGAACTTACACAAACACAAGGTATTGCTTTAGCTGGCATAGGTATCGGTTCTGCCGGAGTGGTGGATAGCACCAAAGGCATGATAGCTTCTGCTACAGATTTAATGCCTGGATGGGCAGGTCAACTCGTTGTTCAAGCACTAAAACAAGTCAGTGATTTACCGATTTATATGGTTGGAGATGTAGGAGCTCATGGTTTAGGTGAAGCGGTTTACGGTGCAGGAAAAAACTATAAATCGCAATTGTGTGTAGGTGTTGGTACTGGTATTGGTGGAGCATTTATCCAAGACGGACAAATTGTTGCAGGTGCTCACAACGTAGCTGGACATATAGGTCATATGGCTCATGGGTTAGGTAAAGGCTTTAGTTGTTCTTGTGGCACTACGAGTGGTCATATTGAGCCTGTAGCTTCTGGAACAGGATTGGCTGATTTATATCGTTCTTTAGTTTTACAGAATATAAACCAGCAAAAGCAAAGTGATTTGAATTTAGATGAGATTCAAGGAAAACAGGTTGTTGAGCTCGCATTAGCAGGTGATGAGATTGCACAAACCACATTACAAAATTCAGGTAGAGCCTTAGGAGAGGTGGTGGCAGGAGCGTGCAATTTGCTCGATCCAGAAGTTGTTATTTTTTCTGGATCAGTAATTAAGGCGGGAGATCTATGGTGGAGTAGCGTTTGTGCTGGGTTTAAGGATGCAGCATTAACATTGCTTAAAGATATACCGCTTTTGCTTGCCGAATTAGGAGATGATGCGCCCCTGATAGGAGCGGCTTGTGCTGTAGAAAAATATACCATGACAAATTGAACAAGATACCCAGTGTTATTTCGTCCTTTTGTACAAAATTCAAATTACAGTGGCATTCTGTGCCGCTTTTTTTGTGAAAAAAGTCCAATATATGATATTATTTTGTGCGTACAATGCCATTTATGTTATTTCTACACAAAATAAATTCGTAAATGAAATATCTAAATGGTTAGATGTTAAATGTTATTAAGGAGTACCAACATGAAGAAGTCGTTTTTACGAGGCTTAAGTCTAATGATGGCACTGTCTTTATTGTCTGTCTTGATGATAGGTTGCGGTCCCAAAGAAAAAGAGCCTAAAACTAGTGGAACAGGCGCAAACGCCAATGTCACACAAGCAAACAATGAAGAGAATAAAGCAGCTGCTGATACTGCAGTGGCGGATACCATTACAGCACAAGTTGCTTACGCAAGCCGTGATTTCTCAACAACAACCTCCAGCGCACTTGCTTTAGCTGGTAACTGGCACGTTTTAGAGCCCTTATACGCTTTAGATTATTCAGATTATAGTGTGCGTCCTGCGTTAGCCAAAGGAGAACCCGAGAAAGTTTCTGACACCGAGTATGTTGTCGCTTTGCGTGATGGCGCTAAATTTTCTAATGGTGAAGCAGTAACAGCCAATGATGTTGTTAAGTCATACGAAAGAACAGTGGCAGAAGGTAGCTTGTATATCTCCATGTTAGATTTCATCGACAGTGTAGAAGCTAAGGGCGATAACCAAGTAACCTTTAAGCTGAAAAAAGCTTTCCCCGTTTTCAAACAACGCCTTTCTTTAATTCAGATTATTCCTGCATCCATGAGCGATGATGATGCTAAAGCACAACCCATTGGCTCTGGTCCTTGGAAATATGTTTCTATTGACGATCAACAAGTTAAATTTGAAAAGAACCCTGAATATAATGGCGAGTATCCCGCATTAAAGAGCAACATGGTTTGGAATGTATCCACCGATGATACTGCTCGTGTTACAGCCATGCAGGGTGGTCAAGCTGACGTTATGGAAAATGTTCCTGCTAAAGCTAACGACTTACTCAAGAGCTCAGGTGCAGAATTAAAACAAGCACAAGGTTTTGGATTGGCTTTCATCATGTTCAATACTAAGAAAGCTCCCTTTGACAATCCTAAAGTACGTCAAGCTGTAATGTATGCTATTGATGTAAACAAGCTAGTAGAAAACAACATGCAAGGTGAGGCTGAAGCTGCTACCAGTTTCTTACCCAAAAACTTTGCTAACTACCATCAAGCTAAGAATGTTTACACAAAAGATATTGAAAAAGCAAAAGCTCTGTTACAAGAAGCTGGTGTAACTGAACAAAAATTCACCTTGTACACCACAGATCATACTTGGATCACAGAGTTAGCTCCCCAAATCAAGAACGATTTAGCAGAGATTGGCTTTACTGTAGATATCTCTTCACAGGCTTCATCAGCCTTGTATCCGAATGTTACCGATCCAGATAATGCAGACTACTCAATGGTTTTAGCTCCTGGTGATCCCTCCGTATTTGGTAACGACCCTGATCTGTTGATGAATTGGTGGTATGGTGACAACGTATGGACCCAAAAACGTACATTCTGGAAAGACAGTGAAGGTTATACAAAACTACATAAGCTGATGGATGAAGCCATGGCAGCTGCTAGCGATGAAGAGCGTCAAGCCAAATGGAATGAGGCATTTGATGTGTTGAGTGAAGAAGTTCCTCTCTATCCTCTGTTCCACAGAAAACTAACCACTGCTGTTAAAGAAGGTGTATTTAGCGAATATGATCCTCTAGGTTGCACTGGTTTGAACTTCGTAAAATCTAAAATGGCTAAATAAGAACTGATTAGAATAATGTAACAAGGGGGGGTGCAAAGTACTTCCCCTTATTATTTACAGAAAGAGTTTTCAATGAGTAATATCATCAGACTGTTGCGTAGAAGACTAATAGCCTTACCCTTAATGGCTTTTGGTGTGGTTCTATTGGTTTTCTTCCTTATGTCATTTTCTAAGTATGATCCAGCTGTAGCTGCGCTGGGTGAAAATGCTACGCAAGAAGCGTTGGCTGCTTATCGTCACAATATGGGTTTAGACTTGCCGTGGTGGCAACAATTTTTCAACTACTTAATCGGTTTATTTTCCTTCGATTTGGGCGTATATGGTGTCAACAAAGATTCCGTAGCAGCACGTATCGGTCAAGCTTTCCCCATCACTTTACAGCTCACCTTTATAGGTTTGGCAATTGCTTTAGTATTGGCGATTATTTTAGGTGTATTAGCTGCCATTTATCGAGATAAGTGGCTTGATCAGCTCATTCGTGTTTTCTCGATCATCGCTATTGCTACGCCCAGTTTTTGGTTGGGTGTTCTTTTAATTTATCAATTCCAAATCAAGCTAGGTTGGTTGCCTGGAGCAGGTCCGTTAGTACCGTTTTTTACTGACCCTCTTGCCTATATTACCCGTATGGCAATGCCGGCTTTTGCTTTAGGCTTACCCGTAGCTGGACAAATGACACGTATTATACGTACTTCAATGGTCGAAGAGTTAGATAAAGACTATGTGCGCACGGCGATTGGTGCTGGCATACCTAAACATATAGTTATCGCTAGAAATGTTTTTCGCAATGCGCTGATTACCCCTATCACCGTTTTGGGTATGAAAATAGGCTACTTGATGGGTGGTGCAATTGTTATCGAAGTTATTTTCTCTTTGCCAGGTATGGGTACAGCGATGTTTGATGGTATTAAAGATAACCAGACTACTTTAGTACAAGGTGTAGTTTTAGTTGTTGCACTGTCTTTTATCGTCATCAATGTGATTGTTGATCTATTGTATGTGCTAATCAATCCGAGAATCAGGACGGTGTAGTATGTTGTTTGGAACTAATAATGCAATAAGAAAAGCAGCTCAACCAGGAGCTAAACTCAAGCGTTTTAGGCAGATGTCCATTGGCTCCAGGGTATCTTTAATTTTTATTGTTTTCTTAATCATAGTGGCAGTTCTTGCTCCAATAATTGCTCCACATCATCCAGAAATTATTCATGCCCAATACCAAGCACCAGATAGTGAATTTTGGTTTGGTACAGATAATTTGGGCAGAGATGTACTGTCAAGGGTAATGTATGGTGCTAGATATTCGTTATCAATAGGATTATCAGCTGTAGCTTTTGCTCTTTGTGCGGGTTCTCTTATTGGTTCAGTGGCAGCTGTCACTCGTACATGGATATCTGAACTAATTATGCGTCTGATCGATATTTTTATGTCCGTTCCTGGTATTGCCTTAGCAGCAGTGTTTGTGGCAATTCTAGGGCAATCAATGATCGGAATTATCATCTCGATTGGTATTTTGTATGTACCCCAAATAGCTCGTATCGTCAGAGCGAATATCATAAGTGAATATGGTAAAGATTATGTGCGTGCAGTAATAGTTTCTGGAGCTAGAGCACCTTGGATTTTAATTAAGCATGTGACACGCAACATAGCAGCTCCGGTACTGGTTTTTACAACGCTATCTGTAGCAGATGCGATTGTTTTTGAAGCCTCATTGTCATTTATCAATGCCGGTATTCCTGAACCTACTCCCACTTGGGGAAATATTTTATCTGCTGCCAAAGCAGGTGTTCTGTATGGTTATTGGTGGCAGGCATTGTTCCCTGGATTAGCTATTATGCTGACCGTATTATGTTTGAATATCATGTCTGAAGGTATCACAGATGCTATGGTTGCAGCCCCAGCAGCTCCAATCAAAGATCAACCGAATGCCAGACGTGTAGCCCAAATGGGTACAACAGAGAGTCGCTTGCTCTTCGATCCGGAAAGCTCATATCAAGAACAAAAAGAAAGCTTAGAGTTCGCCTTAAAACAATTGCGCGAAGCCGAGTTAAAGAGAGTAGATCGTTTTGAGCCAACCAGTACAGCCAATCCTACTATCGAGGTTAAAAATCTGTGTATATCATTTCCTAGACATGGAGATGTAGAAGTGGTTGACCATGTGTCTTTTAGTGTTAGACCGGGCGAGACCATGGGATTAGTGGGTGAATCAGGTTGTGGTAAATCCATTACTTCTTTAGCGATTATGGGTTTATTAGATCCTAAGGCTCAAATTAAAGGCGAGATAAATTTTGGCAACCAAAATTTAGTTGGTTTAGATCCTAAAAAGCATAATGAATTGCGTGGGCATGAAATTGCTATGATCTACCAAGATGCTTTGTCTTCACTTAACCCTTCGATGTTAATCAAAGCTCAAATGAAGCAGTTGACTAAGCGAGGCGGTACTCGTTCAGCAGAAGAACTATTGGAATTAGTGGGCTTAGATCCTAAGCGAACATTGGAATCATATCCGCATGAGTTATCCGGTGGACAACGTCAACGTGTATTGATCGCTATGGCTCTAACACGCGATCCCAAACTAATTATTGCTGATGAACCTACTACAGCTCTTGATGTAACTGTACAAAAGCAAGTTTTAGATTTGCTGAATCAATTGCGTGAAAAGCTAGGGTTTGCCATGATTTTTGTCAGCCACGATTTAGCCTTAGTCGCTAAAGTAGCTCATTCGATAACTGTTATGTATGCAGGTCAAGTAGTGGAGCAGGGAAGTACCAGAGAAGTATTAACAGATCCTCGTCACGAATATACGAGAGGACTACTGGGTTCTGTTACCTCGATTGAAGGTGGCGCAGAACGCTTACATCAAATACCTGGAACAGTTCCAAGCCCCAAGGATTTCCCGAAAGGAGATCGCTTTGCGCCTAGATCATCTAACCCAACTAGGGGATTAGATGTTAAGCCTGTTATGTATACTTTGCCTGGCACAACACATAGTTTTGCTGTGCATCCAGAAGACGTAGCCAAGCTTGCGCAGAAAGGAGCACAACATGAATAAACCGATTATCGAATTAGATCAGGTAAAAGTAGTATTCAAGACCAGAGCGGGTTCTTTGTTTAAGCCTAACGAGATTACAGCTGTAAACGGTGTAAGCCTTGCACTATCATCAGGAGAAACGATAGGTATTGTTGGTGAATCTGGTTGTGGTAAATCAACTACTGCTAATATCATGTGTGGTTTACAACAAGCTACCAGTGGCAGAGTTTTATTTAAGGGAGTAGATGTTACACGCAGATCGGCTAAAGAAAGAGAAGAAATTGGAAGAGTTGTATCCGTTGTTTTCCAAGATCCAGCAACTGCCTTAAATGCTCGAATGACAGTCATTGACCAATTGATTGATCCCCTCAAAGTACATAAAAAAGGTGATAAACAAGCCCAAATGGAACGTGCTGAAGAACTGATCAGTTTGGTGGGATTGCCAGAATCGTCGCTCTATGCTCTGCCGGGTCAATTATCTGGTGGCCAACGTCAGCGTGTAGCTATTGCCCGCGCTTTATCGCTTAAACCTGATGTTATTATTGCCGATGAGCCAACTAGTGCTTTAGACGTTTCAGTCAGAGCTCAAATTCTGAATTTGTTATCAGACTTAAAAAGAGAACTGAATTTAGCGATGGTGTTTATTAGTCACGATATCCAGACGGTGCGTTATGTTTCAGATCGTATTATTGTGATGAATAAAGGTAAGATAGTAGAGCAGGGAACAGCCAAGCAGGTTTTGGATAATCCGCAAGATGAATATACAAAATTGCTTTTAGGTGCAGCACCTTCGTTATTGCATCCCACAGCAGAAGAATGTGGACAAAAGTGTTAGGAGTACATATGGATAAAAAATTCACTGGTGTCATACCACCCGTGGTTACACCACTCACTGCAACAGGCGAGTTAGATACAGTAAGTTTTGAGCGCTCACTAAATCGAATGATTGAAGCGGGTGTTAATGGCTTATTCATCCTAGGTTCATCTGGCGAAGTGGTTTTTTCTACTGATCAACGTCGTAGAGAAGTTATTGAACAAGCTATGCGCATTGTTTCGGGCAGAGTTCCGGTCTTAGTAGGTTGTATAGATACTCAGACCAACCGAGTGATAGAGCATGCCAAAGTTGCAGAGGAGTTAGGGGCAGATGCCATTGTTATTACAGCTCCTTTCTATGCTCTAGGTGGACCAGCAGAAATAGAGAATCATTTTCGCCTAGTACATCAAGCAGTTAGTGTACCTATTTTTGCTTATGATTTGCCTGTTTGCGTTCACGTTAAATTACCTGGCGCAATGTTAGTTAAACTCGGACAAGAAGGAGTGATAGCTGGTGTTAAAGATTCATCTGGTGACGATGTCGGATTTCGCTTCTTAGCCGATGATAATAAAAAAGTTGGTAGCCCACTCAAATTGCTGACAGGTCATGAGGTAGTGGTGGATGGAGCATATATGGCAGGCGCAGATGGATCCGTTCCGGGTTTAGCTAATGTTGAACCAGAAGGCTATGTGCGCATGTGGCAAGCTTTCCAACAAGGTGATTGGAATACTGTAAAGCGAGAGCAAGACAAATTATCTGCTTTAATGCGCATTGTCACTTGTAGCAATGGTGTATTTGGTTATGGTGCGGGTGTAGGCGCATTTAAAACAGCACTCGCCTTATTGGGTGTTTTTGCAACTAATCAGATGCCAGCCCCAGTTGCTCCTTTAACGGGAGATAATGTTGTAGCCATAGCCCAATTGTTGCAAGAGCAAGGTTATACTTTAGCTAAAACTCCAGAAGAGGTAAGCTTGCAACAATAAAATAAATAGTATTATCGATTGCTTACTTGACAATAAAAATAGCACTAAGCTGATAGGCACTTTAGATTCATTTCTTAAAGTGCCTTTTGTATTGGAGATGCATTTATGAATTACCGATTGAGAGCATGAACAAACCATCTGTAGTAGGTCTAAACACAAAGAAACTTTAGATTAAGTGTTATAATTACGGCGTTTTTAAAGCACAAATTTAAGAAGTTTGGAGTCTTGAGCGTGCCTAGTACAAATACAGTATTTATCTTTTTATTTTTGCCAGTTTTCTTGATTATTTATCATGCTGTATTGG
The DNA here is from genome assembly GCA_023389255.1 of Bacillota bacterium. GTDB lineage: Bacteria > Bacillota > Clostridia > Saccharofermentanales > DTU023 > JAEWER01. The sequence goes on along the minus strand of JAEWER010000033.1, from coordinate 27,538 downwards.
CTATTGAAAATAGATTTAAGTTTAATTTTAGTCTGGCTAAATATGGACTTATTTTACTCAACCTATATATTTTCAGCGTAGGCGATACTCGTACCCTAAAGTTTATCCTGGTATACGCTCTGCTGATTTATTCTGGGGGGGTGCTCGTAAAGTGCCTAAAACAGGAGCTTTTGAGCAATATCGTGCTAGCTATTAGCATATTGTTTGTTCTAGGAATTTTGATTTTACAAGTAGGGTTTTCAGCAGAAACAGTTGCATCGTTTAAGATGCTACCTTTGCTTGCTAGGTTAAAAGCGGTTAGATTTTTGGGTGTTTCTTTTATCAGTTTCACTGCTATTTCCTACCTGGTGGATGTAAGCAAAGGCTGGCAGGTAAGATCTTTTGCTGATTTTTTTGTGTACTTATTATTCTTCCCCAAGGTTTTTTCTGGCCCTATCGTGCTCTGGAGGGATTTTGAGTTAGCTCAAGGCATTAGACCTGTTCAAGACATCGATCTATTCGTGTCTGGAATCAATAGATTTGTTATTGGTTTAGCGAAAAAAATTATTATTGCCGATGCCTATGGTGAGTTGTTTAGGCATGTCAACAATAATATTGATACGGGGACAGCTTACTTGATTATGGTTTATTTTGCTGTCCAAATGTACGTAGATTTTTCAGCATATTCTGATATGGCGATTGGCTTAGGTAGAATGTGTGGTTATCAAATTAAGGAAAACTTTTGTTTACCGTATCAGGCATCTTCTATTGCTGATTTTTGGCGACGTTGGCATATTTCCTTGGGAGCATGGTTCAGAAATTATGTATATTTCCCCTTAGGCGGTAGTAGAAAAGGAATAAAAAGAACCATCTTGAATGTGGCAGTTGTTTTCTTTTTAACTGGTATATGGCACGGAGTAGGTTTCGGCTACTTGATGTGGGGAATGATGCATGGTCTCGGAGTTATCCTTGATCGTTTTGCTTTTATGCAACGTATACCCAAAGTTATACGTCGCATGCTAACTTTGGCTGTCGTATTTGTTGGCTGGATGTTCTTCTATTTTGGTAATTTGCATCAGGTTCTAGAATTTTTACCTAAATTAGTCGGTATTTATGATGCATCTTCTGTGATGGCGTCTTATCACTTGTATTTGACACCTAAATTGGTATTGCTGACTGTAGTTTCTTTGCTGTGTGCATTGTTTTATAAGCAGGAATGGACAGAAGCAGGGCGTAACTTCCTTAAGCGTCAACCAATTGCCTATGCAGTATATCAGCTGGGAATTTTAGTATTGGCAGTTATTTCCTTGATGTTCCTTGTCAATCAGTTGTATCAACCATTTCTCTATTTTCAGTATTAAAGGTGAGCTATGAAGATATTTAAGAGAGGTTTTGTAGTACTTTTCTTGCTGATATTGTTACTACCAGTATTGTGGCTTAGAACGCAACCTAAATTGATTTCCGAACTGGATAATACTTACTATCCAGAACGACCTCAGCTGTCTTCATATTCACATTTTGCAGATTACTGTGCAGCGTGGCATGAATATATAGATAAGCGACTAGGTTTTCGTGAGCAATTAATTAACGGATATCAAGTTCTACATGATAGGCTTTGGCATGAGTTGGTGCACCCTATCTATACATATGGCAGAGATGGTGAGGTATTTGGCAAAGAAAGTCGCTTCAGCTTTAACAAGGATATGGAATATGATTCTTTTCACGAAGACTTTGTGCAAGCTGTGTACAAGATGAAGCAATATTGTGATGAACGTGGAATTTACTTCATTTTTATGATGGAGCCAGCCAAATATCGAGTTTTATATGATTACCTACCTTCAGGTGGAACTTTGAAGATGTCATATGCAGAGAAAATAGTTTCGCGTTTGCAAGAATTAGGAGTTCCCTGCATTGATACCTATGATGTTTTGCGTGAAAAGTTTTTGGCAGGAGAGCAGGTCTTTAATCATCAGTACGACGCTAATCACTGGAATTATTTGGGTGCTTACTATGGTGTTAATGATTTGCTTGCTACTATTAAACAGAAATATCCCACTCAACATCTAAATGCGTTGGCTGAGTTTGATAGAGGGGTTAAAACTGCTCGTACTCTACCTCTTTCCAATTTTGCGATCAAGGAAGATGTACCTGTTTGGAACTTGCATGCATCCCTAAAAGATCGTAGCAATTTATATCAGAAGGGTTTACATATTGATTCGCAAAATAAGAAGTTTATCAGTTTATATAACCCAGAGAGAGCAAAGGATAAAGATATTGAAGCTCCCAAATCTTTATTTTTTCAAGGTAGCTACCTCTTTAGTGGAGATCGCTACATTCTACCTGCAAATGCTTTTGTAGATTATACCGCTGTACATGCTTATCAAAATATTTTGGATTTTAGCTACTACGTGGATATTTTCAAGCCCGATGTTATAGTTTTTGAGCAGGCAGATTATTCCTTGACTAAACACTATTTTGATCCAGAAAGACTTGCACATTTTAGCTTACCTCAAAGTTATTCAGCTGAAGTAGAGAAACGTGAAAAAGTTGAGTCAAAAGGTTTTACTAAACCACAGGCAGAAGTAACGGAGTCACAAGCACTAGCTACAGTAAAACTAACTAATCTACCTAAAGGTATAACAGAACTATATTTGGAGATAGACGGTGAACACTTGTCATTTACTTCTGATTATGCCCATTATGTATTGTGTGGTGTACCGCTAGATAAGAATGAAGTTAAATCTTTAGAAAATAGTAAGGTTGTTGCTGTTGTAAACGGAAAGGTTTGCCGGTGGTCTTTTAAGGAACTACTGGCAAAGTAGAGAGCAACTGTTGTTTTAAGCTTTTGTTTAGCGATGCTTCGTTAGAGCTATCTGTATGAATCCATGTTGGTCGACACTCAATTTTTTAGCTGCTATGTGCCAGAAAACACAGTTTCTCAATTAGAATTAGCCTATGCTAACTAAGGAGGAACTAGTAATATGATTATTTTAGATAAAAATCGATCCGTATATAGTTTGACACAAGAATATCCCGATTTAATTGATGTTTTAGCGGATATAGGTTTTACCGAGATTAAAAATCCACTCGTTAGAAAAACAGTAGGTAAGCGCATGAACTTACAACGTGGTGCCAAAATGAAAGGTATTTCCTGGGTTCGCATTGTAAACAGCTTGCAAAAAGCAGGATATGCACTAGATATGAACTCCGCTACTATCAGTGAGGATAAAGTAGAGCAACTCAGAGATCTATTGCACAGTCTACACGCAGGAGAAGAATTAGCTACAGTACGTGAGAGATTCAAAAAACAGTTTAGTAATGTTGATGTCAATGAAATTATGGCAGCTGAAAAAGCATTGATGGAAAGCGGGATTCCAGCAAAAGAAATACAAAAACTGTGTGATCTGCATTCAGCTTTATTCCAAGATCAAAAAGCGTACACTTGTTCCGCTACTCTGCCTGAATTAGAAACAGCTCACCCGCTTAAATATTTTGAAGCAGAGGTAGGAGCGATTGAAAAAGTTTTAGATAAAGCAAGTCAATTTAAGGGGGATGATTTTGCGGATGAGCAAAAAATAAGCTTGCTCTGTTCAGAATTGGCACAAATACCGATTCATTATGCGAAGAAAGGTGATCTAATCTATCCTCTACTGAATGTAAAATACGGTATTATCGGCCCGGCAAAAGTTATGTGGGGAAAAGATGTTGAGTTGCGCCAAGAATTACATCGCGCATTGCGAGAGATTAAGGCGCAACGCCAAAACTTTTTTAGTAAAGAACTATTAGATAACCTACGAGAAATGTGTCAAAAGGAAAGATCATTCTTACTTCCGCTGTGTGCTAAGCAGTTGACTCACGAAGACTGGATTAAGATCTATGAGGACATTAAAGCATATGAGATATGTCTTGGCGTAGCACAAAAAAACTGGGAAATAGCTAGAAATTCTTCGGAGAATACAAATTCAGAGGTTAAAACAGTGGCAAAGATCGAATCAGATAACAGAACTATTTCCGAGGAAGAACGCATTGATTTAGATAATGGATCATTGACTAAGGAAGAATTGATTGCGATGCTCAATGCAATTCCACAAGAAATTACCTTTGTTGATGCCAACGATACTAACCGTTATTTCAATGAAAGTCCTGGCTTCAAACATTTTAAAAGACCGAAGCAAGCACTAGGTAGAGATGTATATAGTTGTCATCCACCGCAGGCAGAGGCGGTGGTTAGAAAAATGATTGCTGCCTTTAAAGCTGGAGAACGTGATTTATTTGTGCGTGAAGTCAATAAAGGACCGATTCATTTAGTCGTAGAGTATCGAGCTGTACGCAATGCAGAAGGCAAGTATTTAGGTGTTTTAGAGTTGGTGCGAGAAGAACAAAATGATTAGAGGAGAGCTTGTGTTTTGATATGTATCCAGCATTAGGGACACATTGATTTATCTGATTTGGATTAATAAAAGGAAGATCCTGCCCCAGGCAGGATCTTTTGTTTTTACGCTTGGAGTTGCTTGAGTTTAGGAGTTTGTGGTGGAATTACCGAGAAGTAGCTGAACGACTTCAAAATGACTTTCAGATAATTATTCCTATATTGGATGGTCACGCAGGAAGCGATAGAAATTTCACAACAATCAAAGACAATGCTACTGAAATCATTTCTTTTATTGATATGAACTTTGGAGGTTCGGTACTGCTAATTGGTGGGTTATCTCTTGGCGGTCAAATATTACTTGAAATGTTATCCCAGCGAAAAAACATCTGTCGTTTTGCCATGGTCGAGAGTGCAGAGATTATTCCATCCAAACTAATTTATTCGTTGATTAAACCAGTATTTGGGGCTTGTTATGGATTTATTCGGCAAAAATGGTTTTCTAAATTGCAATTTCGTTCACTTGGAATGAAACCAGAATTGTTCATTGACTATTATCAAGATACTTGCGGTATTACGAAGCAAAATATGCTTGCGTTCTTGCAAGAAAGTTCTATGTATTTCATAAACAAGTCTCTTGGAGAGTGTATGGCAGAAATCCATTTGTTTGTCGGGGAGAGAGATAATAAACGTATCTTGTTTTCTGCAAGAAAGCTATATGAAACGCTGAGAAAAAGCAGCTTACATATACTGCCGACCATGTACCACGGAGAGTTTTCTATTAACCACAGTGATCTGTATGCAAAGGAGTTATGTGCCATTGTTAAACAGCATTGAGCTCCTGTTTATTGAAGAGATAACAAAGCCAAACGTATCGTAAATCTGTAGCATTAGTTTTTTTCTAGCACTACACAGCATGGTTGAAGTAACTTTATTTCTTCTAAGCTCTCAAAATATATCTGAGCCTACTTGCACTCTGACGGAGCACACTTTTCCAACCCAGCCCCATCCATAATGCTACAATCCAAATATGAAAATAATGATAGTTGGCTATAGCTGTTCTGGTAAATTCACTCTGACAGAGATGCTTGCCTCAAAATATAAAATTGCCTGTCTACATCTTGATCAGGTTCAATTTCTACCTGGCTGGGTAGTTCGAAACGCAGAAGAGAAAAATAAAATTCTCAATGATTTTCTCAATAACAATGTAGCTTGGGTTATGGATGGTAATTACTTTTCGTTGTCCTATGAGAGAAGAGTAGAGGAGGCAGATCTTGTTGTGGTGCTCAAAGTGAACAGATTTAAATGTTTATGGAGAGCTGTAAGACGTTATCTTGAGTATCACAACCAATCTAGACCGTCTATGGCAGAGGAATGCGAAGAAAAATTAGATTTAGAGTTTGTCAAATGGATCTTATATAAAGGGCGTAAACCATCCTCCATAACCTATTTAGAAACGTATCACGACAAATCTAAGCTGTTATATTTTTCCAGCCGAGCTAAGATGCCAAACATCCTAGCGGAAATAGATAGGAGAATGGCTTAAAAACTTTGCCACACAGCAACTTTACCCATCTATTTATATCTTCTTTTTTTGCTGACTTATTGCAAAATTAAAACTCCCAAATTAACTGACACTTGCGGGTATACAATTAAATAAAACGTTTTATTAATTGTGCTCTGGGCACATAGAAAGAGGTAGGCCGTGAAAGAGAAGTTTCAACAGTTCGGCAAAGCGATGCTAGTGCCGATCAGCTTGATCGCACTATCCGGTTTGTTTTTAGGTTTAGGCGGTGCGTTGACATCCGAGTTAACCATGACCTCTCTAGGTGTTAACTGGGATTGGTACTCGCAGTCGTTCTTATTTAATTTGTTCTCCGTTATTAAGGGGATGGGTAGCGTCATAATTGGTAATTTAGGTCCACTTTATGCAGTTGGCTGTGCTTTCTCCCTCGCACGTAAAGAAAAAGGTTGGGCTGGATTTTCTGCTCTGATCAGCTATTTAGCAATGCAAAATACAATTCAAATCCTGTTAAAAATAGCGGGGCTTGAAGCGAGCAACACATCTGTTAAATCGTTGATTGAAGCAGGAACATCTCCGGTCGAAGCAGCCAAAATTGCAGCTTTGTATACCAACAGCTTAGGCTTCTTCACCTATAATTCAGGTGTTTTTGGTGGCATCATCGTTGGCTGTTTTGTCGCTTATATCACTAATAAGTTCTACAAAACAAAATTGCCTTTAGCTCTATCTTTCTTTGCTGGCACACGCACAATCCCAGTTATTTCGCTATGTTTTGGTGGTGCTTTAGGTTTAGGTATGTATTTTGTTTGGCCTTTAATAGGTGGAATCTTTGCTAATTTAGCCGTATTTGTACATGACTCAGGTTTATACGGTACTTTCGTCTACCGTCTAGTAAATGAAGGTCTGGTACCTTTCGGCATGCATCCCATCATTTCCACGCCCATGCGCTGGACTGAATTGGGTGGTGTAGCCACTGTTGATGGTGTACGAGTTGTTGGTAACTCCGCTATTCAACTCGCACAATTGGCTTCACCTGAACCAGGTAAGTTATTGGTGCGTGCGTTCATGGGAGGTGCTGGTATTATTGACTTCGCGTTATTCCCCGCTGAAGCCTTAGCTATTTATCACTGCGCAAAGAAGCAAAATAAAAAGAAAGTTGCAGGTCTGTTGATTCCGACGATTATCGCAACCACCATGTTCGGTGTTACCGAGCCTATTTTATTTACTTTCTTATTTGTTGCTCCCTGGTTATACTTCCTAGTCCATGTGCCCTTAGCAGCATTAGGTGAAGTCGCTTGTGAGTATTTCCAAATCTCGATCTTCCAAGGCAATATCAAAGATTGGATTCCCTGTTTCTTGCGTCCTGAAAAAATTTACATTACCCCCTATCTGTGGTTAATTCCTATTTTCTTTGCAGTTGCTTATGTCTTATTCCGTTTCTTGATCATCAGATTTAACGTGCAAACGCCTGGTCGTGAAGCGAATGTCGAAACTGAAGATATTCATTTAATCTCGAAAAAGGAATACGAAAGTCGTAAATGCGAAAAGCAAGGTGCAGATGAGGATGCTCTACTGGCACAAAAAATTGTAGAAGCTCTGGGTGGAGTAGCTAATATTGAAGATATCGATAACTGTATTTCTAGACTGCGTGTAGTAGTTAAGGATATGGATCAAGTGGCAAAAGACAGTGTATTTGTTGAACAGCTGAAAGCGGCTGGTGTCATTCGCCTAAGTGATAAAGCCTTGCAGATTATTTATGGACCTGCTGTAGGTGGTATAGCGGCTGACGTCAAAGATGTTTTAGAAAGTTAATATGCAGTTTCAAGATGTTTTTAAGCAAGAGACAACACAGTTAGATCGTTATAGCTTTACGCTAGGCGAAGCAGATGCTTTATTGGTCACTTTACAGGGGCCGTTTGCACACTGTCCCGTGATGATTCATGATGCCAAGCAGCAGTTGAGAGCGTTGCTATCGTTTAAAACACGTAAGCCAACATACTGTATTGCTAAAGATGCTCAATTCTCCAGCAACTTAACGGTTGCTGGAGAGTTACCAGCTGGTGAATGGACAATAACAGTTATGTGTGTTTGTCATGTCGTAGGTGACTACACAATAACTGTGGAGCCTAGCAAGCTACCCACAAGCATTGAGGATAGAAAAGAGATAGCTGGTGTGTTGGGCTGTGCCAAAGAGCAACTAATAGCTAGTGACAAACGCTGGTATCATGGCGATTTACACCTGCATAGCTACTATTCAGATGGCAGGGTTTCACATCTAGAAATAGACGAAGAAGTAAAGCGTAAACAACTTGATTTTATCGCTTTAACTGACCATTCCTTGATAACCACTAAATTTGTACGGCATAACTATTTATTGGTTCCTGGTACAGAAATAACCTGGGACAATGAGGGTCACTACAATATTTATGGTATTGATGAACTGCTTGATTATGCTTCTTATTTTCAAGGATGTGAGAGCAAAAGTGTTGCTTTAGATCGACTTTTTAAAGATGTGAAAAAGCGTTGGGGAGATAATGCCTGTATTTCTATCAATCATCCATTTCCGCTCGATTGGCAGATGAATCACCATTTTGATATCGATAGTGTAGATTGTATCGAAGTGATTAACTCACCCTACCTAAAGCCGAGAGAAGTAGATAATCAAACAGCGGTACAGTTCTTTGATTTCTTGTGGCAAAAAGATATTTTGTTACCAGCTATCGGTGGTAGCGATGCTCATAAAAAGAACTACTGCGAAACCTATCCAGTGGGTTTACCTACCAACCACATTTTTTGCGCTGGTTTGTCGACTACTAATTTGCTTCAGTCGATGCGAGCTGGGCATACATATTTAAGTGTTGGATATAACGTCACCATTGATTTTCGTGACAGTTCAAACAACACTATTTTGCCAGGTAGTAGGACTACAGGCGAGGTGATGCTTAATGCTAGTTGCGAAAAAGAAGTAACGTGGCAATTGGTGCAAAACGGTGTGGTTATTGAAACTGTAGTATCTAGCGAATATCGTGGTAGAGCTAAGATCAAGCGAAATGATTATGTGCGCCTAGAAGCACGTGATGTAGCAGGAGATATCGTATTTTTCGCTAATCCACTACATGACAAAGTAAGAAGATATCAACATGCCGATTATTTAGACTTGCTCAATGAATTTAAGAGCGAACAAGCAAGTAATGATTAGAAGAAGGTAAAGTTATGGAACAAATTGCAATTAAGGGTTGGCGCAAGGGAGAAGAAATTACTCTTCACGCCAGTAAATTATTTTTAGGTTCTGCAGATTTTTTACGTCCCGACAACATGGATGCTGTAGCGGAAATGTTTGAGACATATATTGCTCATGGTGGCAACATTATCGATACTGCAGAACACTATAGACATGCAGAATTAGCTATTGGCGAATGGTTTAAAGTTTCTGGTAATAGAAAGCGTCTGCAGGTTTTAACTAAAGGTTGTCACCCTAAACGAGAAGCAAGAGATGTTAAGCGAGTTAATGCAGAGTGTATCAGAGAAGATGTGTTGCAAAGTTTAGAAAAACTAAACACAGATTACGTGGAATTGTATGCTTTACATCGTGATGACCCTACTGTACCAGTGGGTGAAATTCTAGAAGCCTTAGCTGAGCAAATCGAAAAGGGTTATATACAAGCTATAGGTGTTTCTAACTGGGAGTTGCCCCGCATCATAGAAGCGCAAGAGTATGCCCAAAAGCATGGACTATACCCACTGTCTTTCACTTCGCCTAATCTCAGTTTGGCAGTGCCGATGATTCCACGCTGGCCAGGTTGTGTTTCAGCCGATAAGGACATGGTTGATTGGCACTTGCAACACGATTTAGCGCTCGTTTCTTGGTCTAGTCAAGCCGGAGGATTTTTCTCGGGTAGATTTACCCCAGAGCATTGTCCTGATCCTGAGATTAAGGCCTGTTTCTATAACGAAGATAACTGGCTACGCTATGAAAGAGCTAAAGATTTAGCTGTGAAAAAAGGTTGCTCACCTATTCAAATTGCATTGGCTTGGGTTTTGCACAAAGGAGATAATATTGCAGCAATTATTGGCCCAGAAAAAGTGAGTGAATTAGAGAGTTCTCTAGAAGCTGCAAACATTCAATTGTCGTCTGCAGAAGTTAAATTTTTGGCACTCGAGGAATAGATATGAGTCGTATAATTTGCCAAATGTACGGATTGCGCCACGCCCTGGCACAAGATCCAGTGTACTGTTTGCAACGTGTAAAAGAGATCGGCTTTGAAGCGGTGCAATTAGATGGTTATAGAGGTCATACTCGAGAAGAGATTAAAGAAGCCCTAGATAGAGCAGAACTGAAAGTGAGTAGCATGCATATAAAGCATGAACTGTTTCGTGATCAGCTCGAACAAATAATTTATGACTGTCATTTTTTTGCGTGCTCTGAGGTCTATTTGAAGTATATCGATGATGAATACCAAAATTTAGCTGGTTATCACGCAACTAAAATCATGCTAGAAAAGGCTTTACCAATTTTACGAGCAGAAGGTATCAGCTTAGGTTTACATTCACCTGAATATGACTTCAACTGCCTAGTTGATGGTGAAGTAGTGATGGACTACATCTGTCTAAACAGTGAAATAGCACCTGAACCAGACACTTATTGGCTTAAAGTAGCTGAGAGAGATCCGTTAACCTATTGCCAAAAATATAAGGGTAGAATTCTTACGTTGCATTGTAAGGATATTGATACCAAGGCAGGTGCTCTAGAAGATATGGAGCGTAATATTCGTGAATGTGGTGCAGGCGAGGTAGATTTTATGAGTCTGCTTTCGTGGGGGTATCAGAATGGAGTTAGACATTTTGCTATCGAACAAGACTATTCAGCTGGTGATATTTTTGTCAGCATGAAAAAATCCTATGAGCATTTACGAGCTTTAGAAAAGAAGATACTTACAGAAGAGTGAGTACAATTAGTGAGAGCTGGCGGAAACGGAGAAAAACTACATCTTTAGTTGTCTAGCGTCCACCAGTCTTGTATAATTCTAGCCAATGCGGACATGGTGGAATTGGCAGACACGTTGGATTTAGGTTCCAATGCGCGAGCGTGCAGGTTCGAGTCCTGTTGTCCGCACCAGTTTATTTTTAGGAGCCGCTATGCGCCGACTGTGCGAATTTATATCGAAGACTCCCCTGTTTGCAGGTTTACCAGATGAGGTTTATTTAGATTTTTGCCACAGAGCAAATTCTATTTCCTACAACAAAGGCGATTTAGTCGCAAGGGAAGGCGATGATTGTCCTGGAATTGGTCTAATTTTAGAGGGTCAATTAGCTAAGCAAAAATACTCACCGTCTGGCGTATACTCCACACTCGACCTACTCGGTAGTGGCGAAATTTTTGGTGAAGAACTAATTTTTAGTGGTCACCGTCGTTATCCGACATCACTGGAAGCGGTATCTGCTTCAAAAGTGTTGTTCATTAACTATGAATCGTTGTTAGAGATGTTTGCTAAATCTCCGCAGATGATTACTAACTTTTTATGTTTGTTGAGTGATCGTTTGCACATGCATAACCAGCGCATTTATGTGTTGTCACAACGTACCCTGCGCAACAAGGTATCTTGTTATTTGCTGGAATTGTTGCGTGAACAACTAGCTACAGACAACCAAACTTTAGAACAGGCATCCAAGATTATCTCCACACAAGCTATTGAGTTACCAGCATCAAAAGAAGTTATTGCCAGACTGCTAGCTATGCCCAGACCGTCATTTTCACGAGAATTAATCAGCATGGAAAGAGATGGTTTAATTAAAGTTAGTGGCAGAGTAATTTGGCTGGTAAATTTACAAGCCTTAGAGTCTGGCTTGACAGAAGATTACGCTTAATTCTTAGCTACCTTGTTGTACTTAGCATATAATAAACAGTACCTTTTTATTCAATGCGCCCAAAAAGTGGAAGTCGTTATTGTATAAAAGAGTGAAAATGCGCTTCTGACTTTGCCTAAATCGGCTCAGTAGATGCAAGAAAACTCTAGGTATGTCAAGCAACATGGGAGGAGAAATGGCCTTAACTGATTTAGAAATTGCACAACAAGCTAAGTTATTACCCATCAAAGAAATTGCAGAGCGTGCAGGCATACCTTTTTCTGAGTGTGAACAATACGGTAATTACATGGCAAAAGTAAATTTCGCCACTTTGCCCGAAGTTGAAAAACAGAATAAGTTGCACAAGCGCGGTAAATTAATTTTAGTTACTGCTATTACTCCGACGCCGGCAGGAGAGGGCAAAACGACTACAACTATAGGTTTAGCAGATGCTCTCAACCAGCGTGGCAAAAATGCCATTGTCGCGTTAAGGGAACCATCACTTGGTCCGGTATTTGGTATCAAGGGGGGAGCTGCTGGTGGTGGTTATGCGCAAGTGGTACCGATGGAGCAACTCAACTTGCACTTTACGGGTGACTTTCACGCCTTAACTTCTGCCAACAATTTGCTAGCAGCGATGTTGGACAATCACATTCATCAAGGAAATGAGCTGGATATTGATACCAGAAATATCACCTGGCGACGCTGTGTCGATATGAATGATCGTCAATTGCGCAACGTTTTAGATGGTTTAGGTGGTAAAACTAATGGCGTTCCACGAGAAGATGGTTTTGATATTACAGTAGCGTCAGAAGTGATGGCAGTTCTCTGTCTGAGCTCGTCTTATACCGATCTTAAAAAGCGTTTAGGTCGTATGATTGTAGCCTATAGCCGTTCGGGTAAGCCTATAACTTGTGATCACTTAAAAGCTACGGGGGCAATGGCGGTGTTGCTGAAAGAAGCGCTCAAACCTAATTTAGTACAGACGCTAGAGCACACACCGGCACTGGTGCATGGTGGTCCGTTTGCTAATATAGCGCATGGCTGTAACAGTGTTTTAGCAACTAAAACAGCATTGGCTTATAGTAATTACACTATTACTGAAGCAGGTTTTGGTGCCGATTTAGGAGCGGAAAAATTCCTAGATATCAAGTGCCGTTTAGCAGATTTGAGCCCAGATGCTGTGGTTTTAGTAGCGACGATTCGTGCATTGAAAATGCATGGTGGAGTTGTCAAAAAAGACTTAAATGTAGAAAATATTGAAGCGATGCGCAAGGGTATGCCTAATCTGTTGCGCCACGCAGCTAATATTAAAGAAGTATTCAATTTGCCTGTGGTAGTTGCCATAAATCGTTTCCCTAGTGATACCGACGCAGAAGTTGCAGAGCTTCTCCGTTTAGGGGAAAAAGAGGGCTTGGCAATTGAATTATCCGATGTATGGGCTAAGGGTGGTGCCGGAGCGCTAACTCTTGCCGATAAAGTAGTAGAAGTAGCCAATCAAGACAGCGAGCTAACATTTTGTTATGCTGATGAGCTTGATCTGTGCGCTAAAATAGAGAGTATAGCAAAACGCATCTATCGGGCAGACAAGGTGAATTTTACTAAGGCCTGCCAGCAAAAGTTAGCTAAATTAACTGAGCTCGGTTACGGTAATTTACCAATTTGTATGGCGAAGACGCAGTACAGTTTTTCCGATGATGCTACTAAGTTGGGCGCACCAGAAACCTTTGAGATGACGGTGCGTGATGTGCGTCTTGCTGCAGGCGCAGGTTTTGTAGTAGCGTTGACAGGCACTATTATGACGATGCCTGGCCTACCCAAAGTGCCCGCAGCTGAGCAAATGGATCTATTGCCAGACGGAACCATAGTGGGATTGTCTTAGGAGGAAGCCATCATGGAAGATCTAAAAAATATAATCAATCAGGCTGGTGCTACCTTAGGTCGCAAGATCAGCATTTTTGACAATAAAGGCGTGGTGGTCTATTCCACGGAAAAAGAGCAAGTCAATAAATTTGACGATGTGGCATCTGCTTTTTCTCGTTCAACCGAAAAGTTATTGAAAACAGATACAAGCCAAATGCTCAAAATATATATCAGTGGTGAAGTCAAACTGATTGTCAGCATTCAGGGTTTGGATGATGAAACCAATAAATACTTGCAACTGGTTGCAGGTTGGTTAACTTCAGCTCTTATGATGCGTAATCAAGAGGCTGAGTGCGAAAGTTTTCTTAAGAATGTATTGCTAGAAAACGAGTTACCTGGCGATATCCCTCTCAAAGCTCGTGAGTTCCAGCTGACTTTTAGCCTGCCTCGTCAGTGTTTCTATGTGCATCCGAGTGTAGGCAATTCCAATCAGGTGCGAGAATTAGTGGAAAGCGATCGCAACTACTGTCAGAAATGGAATTACTTGCCTTTAGACGAAAATAATTTTGTTTTAATCGTTGATTTAGATAACTTAGATGAATTTGAGCGTGAAGAGCTACCTAATGCGATTCTAGAGTTCTTTGAAAAGAATTTAGGTTGTCGTGTCAACTTAGGTGTGGGCATGCCTGTAGATACGCTCAAAGATATTCCTAAATCTTATCGTGAGGCATCTTTGGCACTAACAGTTGGTAAAATTTTCACCGATGATCAACGTATTATGCGTTATAACAAATTAGGTCTAGGTCGCTTGATCTATCAGTTGCCACCTACCTTATGTCAGATGTTCTTATCTGAAGTTTTCGATAACAATACCTACGAAGAATTGGATGAAGAAACATTGCTCACCATCCAAAAATTCTTTGAAAACAACCTGAATGGCTCAGAGACTTCACGCCAGTTGTTCGTGCACCGTAATACGTTGGTATATCGTTTAGATAAGGTACAGAAAATTACTGGTCTAGATCTGAGAAGTTTTGATGATGCTGTGCTGTTTAAGCTAGCTTCTATGGTGCGTAAATACCTAGAAACTATCTTTCGCGAGGCACAGAGCTTAAGCAAATAAGTTGACGGCATCTTTAATTAATGGAAATATAACAAAGTACGGCAGACTTCCAAGGAAGTCTGTCTTGTTATTAGCAAATGCCACATTCTCGCCACAGATTTACAAAGCTGTGGTGCTATATTTTGATAGATACTAAGTAGTGAGGAATAACCTTGATTATTTTTCAGAATGTCAGCAAAGTCTATGCCAACGGTGCAGAAGCCTTGCGAGACGTCAATTTAGAAATTGGCGATGGTGAGTTCGTGTTCATCATCGGTGAGAGTGGTGCAGGTAAGTCCACTTTAATTAAGTTGCTTTCCTGCGAAGAGAACCCAACTGAGGGACGAGTACTCGTTGACGATTATGAGATCAGTCGTATGTCCAGACGTTTGGTACCTCAAGTGCGTCGTAAAATCGGCATGATTTTCCAGGACTATCGCTTAATTGAAAGCAAAACAGTGTTCGAAAATGTAGCAATGGCGATGGAAATTGTGGGTGCAAGACCCAAGCAGATTAAGCAGAGAGTTAACATGTTGCTCAGCATGGTTGGTCTGCGTCATAAAACCAACGATTATCCAGATGAATTATCAGGTGGTGAACAGCAACGTGTAGGTGTAGCCCGTGCTATGGCCAATAATCCACGCCTAATTCTTGCGGACGAGCCAACGGGTAACCTTGACCCCACTACTAGTGAAGCTACGATGGCGATGTTGGATGAAATCAATAAGATGGGTGCTACTGTTATTGTTTGTAGTCACAATATCGAACTGATAAAACAGATGAATAAGCGCACCATCACGATCCACGATGGTCAAGTAGTTAATGACGAACCTGCTTCCAGCGAGGAACAAGATTTGTGCCTAGTAAGAAGTGAAGAAGACAGAGAGCAAATGCAAGCACTGTTCAGTGGTTTCGACTTTTCACTCTGGCAAAAAGAGCAAGAAGAGAATGCAGAAGCACAGAGAAAACGTCGTCAACACAACAATGCAACCCTAGCGGAGCGTATTGCAAGTTTGCGTTTCAGTGAGAAAAGCCTTACTAGCGAAGATATTGCTGAGATGAATGAACATCCCCATACCAGAGGGGCTCATCTAATTGAGGTAGAAGAAGGGCATAACAGCAATAGTGATGAACTAGAAACCGATAGTGTCATAAACGAAGATGATTTTACCAGTGGCGCTATTCGCCTAGACAGTAAGCAAAAAGCAGAAACGGAGGCAGAGCATGGTCAAGACTAAAGGTTACCGTTATGCTTTGCGTGATGGTTTCAAAGGTATTTTTCGCCATCCGCTAGTTCTGTTCGCTTCGATCACAACCATGATGCTCTTGTTGCTCTTGGTTGCCTGTTTCTTTGCTTTTTCAGCAAACACCAACCATTTAGTTGAGGTAGCAGGACAACAACCTCCAATTGAGATTTTATTCAAAACTGGTACCAGTGAAGGTATGGTAAAACAGCTAGATAACATTTTAGAAGCAAGTGACAGCGTCGTTTTCCATGAAGTATATTCGCCAGAAAAGAATTTCAATAATTTCAAAAAGAGCATTGGTAGAGATGAACTGTACGAAGGTTTTGATTACCAAAAACGTATACCTTATACCATCCAAGTTCGTTTGCAAGATCCAACTTTGGGTGAACAATTCAGAGAAGAAGTTATGCAATTCCCCTCCGTGCACGAAGTACACTTAGAGCAGGGAGTAATGGAGTTTTTAGGCAAACTAAAAACTCACGTCAATATTCTCAGTGTTCTTGTTTTCATCGCTCTTGCCACCATCACCGTTTTTATTGTCTCTAATATGACACGGGTGGCAGCGCTTGCTCGTTCCTACGAGATCAACGTTATGAAATATATTGGTGCAACCAACCGCTACATTCGTATTCCGTTTGTAGTGCAAGGTATGATTGTCGGCTTAGTTGCAGCCGTAATCGCCAGCGGTCTATTTACCGCCGTATATATGGCTCTCTACAATCGCTTTGCTGTAAACGTCTTGAGTCGCAATGACTTTACCTTAATCAGCCCGTACACCATGTTGCCTTTAACGGTAATGATCATTGTTTTAGTCGGTGTTATGTTAGGTGGCGTGACCAGTGCATTAGCAGTCAGAAAGCATACCCGCGTTTAAGCAGTAGCCAACTACGAGGTTATATGAAAAAGAATAAGTATAAAATCATCAGTTTAAGTACAGCTTTCGCTTTACTTTTAGGCATTGTTTTTGTAGGCATGCCCCAAGCAACGAGAGCAGATGAATTAGATTCTCTCTATGCTGAGCAAGAAGAATTGCAATCTAAAATCGATGATGTCAGCAGTCAGATAGATGAATTAAGTTCAGAACATGATAAGGCTAGCCAAGAATATGAATGGCTGAAAAAACGTAGCAAAGAGCAACAAGAACAAGTAGACGAATTGCAAGATGAGCAAGAAAAAACTTTACGCGTGCAACAAAGTTTACTGATTAACTTGCAAGAGGCACAAAAGCGCTTAGCGAACAAGCGTGAGCAATATGGTGAACGTGTCAGTTCCATGTTTGAGATGCAGAGTAAGAGCTGGTTAGAACTATTGCTTGAATCTGAATCATTACAAGGCTTCTTTTCTACCATGCGTTTTATGAATACCGTAACTCAAGCCGATGAAGAAGCTTTAGATCAGTTGATGCAAGAAGAGTTGCGTGTCAACAACTTAATCAAACAAACGGATGAAAGTATGGCTGGCTTGAAAGAGCACATCACCGAGGTCAACGAGGAGTTGGCAAAAATTAAGCAAGATGAGAAATATTACAGCCAGAAAGTTGCCGAAGCTAGCTGGAAATTGGGTGATGCACATCAACAGATGGCAAACATTCAAGCGCAGAATGATGAAATTGCAGGCAAGATCAGCACAGAGAAAGAGCGTATCGTGGCTGAAGAACAGGCTAAGGCTGAAGCAGAGGCAGAAAGACAACGCCAAGCTGAAGAAGCTAGACGCAAACAAGAAGAGGAAGCAAACGATACCTCAACTGATAGCGATGATATAACTGAAGTCGACACACCAAATACTGATAGTTCAGGCTCAACCACTCCGACCGGTCATTTCATTTGGCCATCCAATAATGGTTATACTATCACCTCAGGTTTTGGCGAGCGTTATATGTTTGGTAGAAGTTTCCACAGTGGTATCGATATCGGTGCACCGGGCGGAACTCCCATTCTTGCCTCCGATGCCGGCACAGTGCAGATTGCAGAGTGGTATGGTGGCTATGGTAACTTTATTTTGATTGATCATGGCAATGGTTATGCCACTGCGTATGGTCATATGAGTGGTTATGCTTGTGGTGTTGGTGATCACGTTGCGCAGGGTCAGACCATTGGCTACGTAGGATCAACTGGTGATTCAACTGGTAACCATATTCACTTCGAAATCCGTATCAATGGTGTTCCCGTAGACCCCACAAACTATGTTTCTTAGGATGAGCTATGCAAGAGCAAGACAAGAATAAAGAATTACAGCAACAAAACTCTCAAGTTCCTGTTGGAGCGGAAGAGAACGTAGTTACTAATATTAACAACACTGAGACTAATTTCTCGCAGGGTGCGACAGTTGATAGTGGTAAAAAGGTTGAGCAGAAACAACAAGCTGATCACTATCTTTTTGATTCGCATCTACCTTACCCGCCACAAGAAGAAATTAAACCAGATATGATGCTGGATAGTGATCCACCATTTGATCGCTATATTAATAGTGCTGGTAAGCGTAAAGAAATTCTGCGCAATGTACCTAACCGCAAGCGTTATGGCAGAAAGTGGAAGTTGCTCGGTTATTGTTCCTGGATTTTATTGATTGTAGCCTTTGCTGTCGGTATCTATATGTCTGTGCGCCAGGGGAAAAATTTTGTTCCAGGCTTAGAGCTTTCTAATATTTCCTCTGTTAATCTGTCGGATCTGAATAAATCTGATGTTTCACAGGAAAAAGATGGTACAGAGACAAAGACCAAAAGTGATCCAGCGGCTGCTGACCGTGCCAAAAAAAAGCTGGATAGGGTAGTCGAGCTTTTACGTGATTATTATTATCGTGATTTAACTGATGAAGAAATCTACGAAGCTATGGCTGCTGGTGTGGCAAGCAAGATGGACAGTAAATTTACTGGTTATCTGACTGCAGAAGAAAATGCTGCTAGCAAGGCTGATATAGCGGGTGAATACAGTGGTATTGGTGCTGTAATCCAAGGATTGCAAGGCACATATACAATTGTCGATTTAGTAGATAACTCTCCTGCTAGCGAGAGTGGTGTTCAAGTGCATGATGTTATTACCAAGGTTGACGGCAAAGACGTAACTGAGTTAAAGAGCATCACTGAATTAACCAATCTTGTGAAAGGCAAGGAAGGCACAGAAGTAAAATTGACTGTTTTCCGTCCCAGCCACAACAAAGAGCTGGAGTTAACACTAAAAAGAGCCAAGATTACTAATGCCGATATTCGTACTCGTACTTTGATCAGTGGTATTCCTTATATTCGTGTTACTTCTTTTGATGAGGGTGTGAGCAAGAATTTTGAAGCAGCAATCAGCAAGGCAGAGCAACAAGGCGCTAAAAAAGTTGTTATCGATTTGCGTAGCAATCCAGGAGGCCTTGTTAAAGAAGTTGTGGCTATGTTGGACTATCTCTTGCCTGAGGGCAAGATTATAGAAGAGCGTGGCCGTGACGCAGGCATGCCTTATGTTAAGGAAGAAAAGTCTGATGCCTTTACCGGCGTGTCGCAAGATATGCAATTCTATATTCTGACAAACAAATATACTGCTAGCGCCAGTGAGTTGTTCTCAGGAACTTTACGTGATTACAAGCGTGCAACTCTAATCGGCGAAAATACCTATGGTAAAGGTGTTGGCACCTTGAGCCTAGATTTAGAAGATGGCAGTGCTGTAAACATTACTAACTTCTACTACTATCTGCCCAATGGTGAAAATATTCAGGATAAAGGCTTAGCACCTGATTATGAAGTAACTTTGAGCGATGAGGTTGCTGGCTACAGTGTGGGTCAGCTAACTGATGAACAAGATGCACAACTACAAAAGGCTCTAGAACTGATCACAGGTAAAACTTATGGCGATCTAGTAAAAGAAGAGCAAGCTAAACAACAAGCTGAAAAAGCAAAGAACAAAGCGACGGAACAAAATAAGGAGACACCTACAACACAAAAGCCGTAGAGATAATTAACTAGAGACATAAAAGGCGACTATTGCAATTTGCGAAAGTCGCCTTTTTTTAGGATACTTAAGATAGCTAAATACTGACTACTATTTGAGATGAACTTCAGTTATTTCTTTTGGCACAGGAATCAGAAAGTGCCAGGTTGCTACATCGGCAGTTCCTTGTCCGAGAGGTTTGCTATGCTTAATCACAACAAGTGCTTTATTTTCCCGTTGGTAAATTTTTTCAATCTCGAACCTATCAGAGCCACTGGGTGCTTTTTGAGGGATAACAATTATATTATGCTCCTGCCAAAAGTTGTCGCCTAGTGATTTTAGATAATCCTGCAAATTATTGTCTGTACCTTTATGAGCAGGTTTACTGAAATCGTAGTTGCCTTCGTTTTCAACAAGAAAAGCTCTAGCATCGTCTGATGTAGCTAAGATTAAAGGGGCAGATAATTGATTTTGCGAAGCTAAATCATCTGTTCTGAACAGGCAATATTCGATGGGGAGTTCAGTGAGATCAGAAGTTGGTTTAGTTTGCAGGGTACTAAATTTTTGTTTGAAATTTTGCATATCCGTTTCACCATCAGATCTGGAAGTAGTTTTAACCTGCGTACTGGAATTGGTTGCACTACTGTGTTTTGCTGTAATAGTAATTGTTGTTTGTCTTTGAGTTGTTGTAGTCGAGTTTCGCGTACAAGCTGTTAAACAAACAGAGCAAAGGCCTAGTGCTAACAAATTACGATGTAGTTTTCTCATATAACCTCCAGTAATATTCTTCGTTTAAAGAATGTTTATAACATACGTTGATTAAAATGTCGCTAGTTGCATAAATGATATCTATAAATAGAGTTTGATTTTTATAAATTCAGAGATTAAAACGCTAAGGGGTTTCCTGTCTACAAATTAACAATTAGCAACCAAACAATTATGCTAAAATTAACCATTCATTTAACAAATCGTCTTTAGTTCGTCAAAATACCGAATTAAAGCTCGATTAGTAAGGAGTGCGTATGAGCTTAAAGAAGCAAAAGCTTGTCAGTTTGTTTACAGCTGGTTTACTTATGCTTTCACTTCTACCTTCTCCTCTAGTAGAAGCTAAAACACATAAGCTACCGGCTAAAACTCTTACAGAGCAAGAAAAACGCTTTATAGAAGACGTAGCTAAAAATACTGAGCGTGTTTCTGCCGATCAGGGTGATCCAGAAGAAATTGTACGTGTCATCGTACAAACTAATGGTAATCACAGTGCAATTGAAGCCAAGATCAAGGAGCTTTCAGATAAGGCTACGTTCCGTCAAGAATTTGACTATTTGTTGAATGGCTTCAGCTTAGATATTGCTCGTAAATATGTAAGTGAAATCAGAGCTATTGATGGTGTTAGCAAAGTAAGTTATGCCAAAAAAATGATTCCTGTGATGGCAGATGCTGTTGAATTATCAAAAGCAGCTGATTTATGGAGTAAAGAATTTGGCTCTCATGCAGGTGAGGGTATGGTTATCTCCATTATCGATACGGGTATTGATGTCACACATAAAGATATGCGCTTGAGTGATCCGTCTAAAGCTAAAATCAAGGATATTAAACAGGGTACAGAAACGCAGTACACTGCTAAAGTTCCTTATGGCTATAACTTTGCTGATGGTAACGACGTCGTAATTGATAGAGACGAACTAGGCAAAAGTATGCATGGTATGCACGTTGCGGGTATCGTAGCTGCTAATGCGACCGACGAAGATTTAAAAGCAGAGAAGGGCATCAGAGGTGTGGCACCCGAGGCACAGCTGTTGGCCATGAAAGTATTCTCTAATGATGAGAGCGATCAATCGGCTTTCTCAGACGTAGTGGTTAAAGCCATTGAAGAATCAGTGCGTTTAGGCGCTGATGTTATCAACATGAGTTTGGGTGCCGACAATGGTGTTGCAAATCCAGATGATCCTGAAATTGTTGCTATCAGAAAAGCTACAGAAGCAGGCGTGGTCTGCTGTGTAGCAGCAGGTAATGCTGCAATGTCAGCTGGTGCTAGCGATACCTTGAGATTACCTGTCAATACTATTGGTATGACTGATAATGGCTCCTTAGGTACACCTGCTACTGGTGATGAAGCGTTTACAGTTGCTTCGCAAAACAATGCAAAACCTACTGGCTTTATGGGT
The DNA here is from genome assembly GCA_023389255.1 of Bacillota bacterium. Lineage (GTDB taxonomy): Bacteria > Bacillota > Clostridia > Saccharofermentanales > DTU023 > JAEWER01. The sequence goes on along the minus strand of JAEWER010000033.1, from coordinate 5,539 downwards.
CACATTCTGCATCAAGATACAGAACCGTCTGAGTTCTTATTCGCAGTAGGTGGTCAAGAAGAAAAATGGGACAAAGAAGCAGAGTATGAATTGGTAGATGTAGGCTTAGCTAAAGAAGACGAAGTTAAGTCAGATTTAACAGGAAAAATTGCTTTTATTCGTCGTGGTGAAATTGCTTTCTCTGAAAAATTGCAACGAGTACAAGAGCACAATGCTGTAGGTGCTATCGTTGCCAATAACCAAGAGGGTAATTTTGGCATGGCTGGCATTGAGTCCATTGAAATTCCTTCAGTTGCAGTTAGCCAAGAAGTTGGCGCCAAATTGGTAGAGGCTTTGGGCAAACACGAAAAGATTAAAATGTCTTTCTTACCTGATTACACAGGTTCTAGAGAGATTTCAGCATTTACCTCTTTTGGGCCTACACCAGAATTAAACTTCAAACCTGAAGTAACAGCACCTGGTGGTAATATTACATCTACCTTAAACCATAATGAATATGGTGAAATGTCAGGTACAAGTATGGCCACGCCTCACGTTGCTGGTTCAGTAGCTTTGTTAATGGGTGCTTTACGCGCTGATGGCTTTGAGCCAGAAATTGGCTTACAAAAGTTCGTGCGTCTGAGTTTAACCAACACGGCTAAACCTTTGATCGATGCTGGTGCCGGTACTGGTCTGGTAGTTTCACCAAGACGTCAAGGTGCAGGTGCAATTAATGTATCGGATGCTTACAAAAACCGTGTAACTATTACTAGTGATGAAGGTAAGGGTGTACATTCTTTGCATGAATTTGATGGTTCTGCCTCCTTTACATTGAATTTCACTAACTACTCAGATAAAGACAAGACATATACAGTAGATCCTGGTGCTGTGTATACAGAAAATGTAGCTAAGAACTCTCCAGCACAAGAAAGTGTGTTGTCGGGAGCTAGTGCAACTGTCTCTGAGCAAAAACTCACAGTTCCTGCACATGGCACGGCATCTTTAACAGTTAATGTATCAACAGGCAATGCTAGCTTAAACCAGTTTGTTGAGGGTTATATTACCTTTAAGTCAGAAGATGGAGCTCCTAATTTGAGCTTCCCCTACATGGGCTTCTGTGGTGACTGGGGTAAGGAAGGTGTCTTTGATAAGCCTAAGGGAGATGCGGAATCTCTTTATGATTACACAGGCTTAGTCGACAAAGATGGTTCTTACTTAGGTGCAAGTTTTGATATATTTACTTTCTCGCAAAAAATAGATCCAGAAAAAATTGCTATTTCACCCAATGGAGACGGTTACTACGATATTGGACAAGTTGTTTTAGCAATGTTGCGTAACGTTAAAACTGTGCACGCAGATGTAGTTAAAGAAAAGAGCGACAGCGCTAAACCGGTTGTGCGTATTGGCTATGAAGACTATGTTCGCCGTTCATTACACAGCGCAGAAAAACATGATTCTGGATTCAGCAATGGTCTTTGGGATGGTAGCGTCTACAACGAAAAGACTGGTGAATATGAAGCTGTTGAAGATGGTCAATACTATATCCGTTTAACTGCTGATACCTTCTCTAACAAGACGACTCAACAATATCTCTATCTGCCTATTAAGGTTGATGTGACAAAGCCGATTTTAGAGATCATTTCGCAAAACAGTGACGATACTGAGTTTACAGTTAAATTCAAAGCCAAAGATGAAGGCATTGGCTTAGACAACGGCACCGTTGGCTACTATGTAGACAATGAGCGCCTACAATCAGCAGAGCCTGTTGAAGGTGAAAAAGATACCTATATCGTTAAGATCAAGAAAGCAGATCTAAGCGAAGGACATCATGTTTTAACCATTGGTGTCTTGGATGGTGTTTACAACATCAGTAGTTTAATCTTGCCTTTGAGCGATAAAACAGTATACTTCCACAATCTGCCAGAGGATGAGGCTTGGGTCAACGCAAGAAATAAATACTTATTAGAAGATGGTAAATTCTTGCTTTCCGGTACAGCTTCTAGCGATATTAAGAAACTGACTGTAATGGGTGTAGAAACTACTCCCGACGAGGAAGGTTTCTTTGAAGTAGCTGTTGCGTTAAACGAAGGTAGTAACACCTTAACCTGGCAGGCCAGAAATGAGAAAAATGAAGTAATTGCACAAGATACTGACGTAGCTCCGCAGGTCTTGCGTTATGACATTACAGCACCCGAACTAAAGATAACTAATCCTGCTGATGGTGCAATATTGCGCTATACCTCTGATAACAAGAAGGTTAGTGTTTCGGGTACGGTAAGTGACAACTTGGGTGGCAAGGTTAAAGTCAACGTTGGCTCTACCTTGAATGTACCTGTAGATGAAAGTGGTAATTTTACGGGTGAAGCACCTGCTGACTGGACTAACAAAATGACTATTCGTGCCATAGATGAAGCTGGCAACGAAAGCACTGCAGAGGTTAAAACACTGAATTCGGACACAGAAGTTCCTCTGAAAGTCTGGTATGACGGTGGAATCAGTCATTTGATGTTCATCAATGATACTCATGCCTTGGTAGAAGATGGTAAGTTGAATGTTCAAGGACATTTGAACCGTCCTGTTGGTCAAGTGCTGATCGCAGGCGAGGAAGTGCCTGTGGCTGATGACTTAACTTTCTCGCATCTCGTGAGCTTGCAAGAGATTGAGAATAATATCGGTGTGGTAATTAAGGAAGCAGATGGCACGATTGCTTATGACAGTGGCTTAATGGTCTACTACGATAAGACCTTACCTCTGTTAACAATTGATCAAGAAATCGAGCCAGATGACACAATTTACACGAACACTGAAACCACTGATATCACAGGTACCATCACAGATAATGGTTATGGGTATACCTTGTTTATCAATGGTGAAGTAGTTAAGAATTTCTTAGAATTGGCTTCACCTGGTGGCGATGCCATTAAGCAAGACTTTAGCTACACAGCACCCTCACAAGATGGTGATTACCTAATGATTGAAGTTACCGATGGTTTTGGTAATTCGTTTGCCAAGAAATATCGCTTTATCTTAGATCAGGAGGCTCCGAATATTACCATCAGTGGTGATAATCTCAAGGGTGATAAGCTAACCATTCCCAGTATCCTGAATATCAGTACTGATGACCCAGAAGCAACTGTTGAGATTTCGTTGGATAACCAACCTTATGAGAGTGGTACTGAGATCAGCACACCTGGTGGTCATACCTTAGTGGTAAGAGCTACAGATAAGGCTGGAAATGTCTCAGAAGAGACCTTAGAGTTTGAAGCTAAAGTGGCATACAAAGTTTCTGGTGTTGCTGGCAAAGTAAAGACAGACAACAACGATTGGTCTGGTTTAGTAGAGATCACCGATTCGCTTGGTGATAAAGTGAAACCGATTAGTGTACAGCCTGTTGGTAAAATCGATAGAACGCCTGGTACACGCGACATCAAGTTGAAAGTTCAATTGCCTGATGGAAGTGAGCAAGAGGTAACTGTCAGTGTAACTTTCGAAGGCGAAAAGCCAGAGCCCAAGCCGACGGAAAAGCCGACACCTGATAAAACTAAGCCAACCACTCCTGGTAAGCCGGGTAAACCCTCTAAACCTAGCGAGCCTGTGAAGCCGAGCAAACCGGGACAAACACAAAAACCTGCTCCTAACACTAATGAGCAACCAGTAAATCCAGATAACAACGCTAATAGTGGTGGTAGCTCCAATGATGGAGGTAGAACTATTAACCATGGTTATGTAAATAGCACACCACGTTACTATCGCTTAAGTAGCAATACTCCTGCTAAGGGCAATGCTAATGTAGCTAAGGCTAATGTAACTACAACAGCTACAACGAAGGCTGAAGTTACAACTAAAGCCACAACCAAAGCTACTACATCGGTAGCCAATGATAAGGCGGAACTCAAGTATAATGGAGTGCCAACTACTACGGCTAAAGCAGAAAGCGCAAAGAGTTCTACTGCAGGCTTCCCCTGGTGGATTCTCTTGCTCTTGTTGATTGCAACAGGTGGCGTCTTGCTCTGGTGGTTAATCGCTAATAGAAGAAGAGACTAATTGTTCTCTCTCATCTCTGCCCTCAACCTAGGTTGAGGGCTTTTTCTTTGCAAGAAAAACCATTTTAAGCACATTAATTGTGCAAAGATCACAAAAATAAGAGCTTTTCTTGTTAGTTCTGTGCATTGTTGACCATTTGTACAAAATGTAACCTTAAATAAAAGCGTGCACGAGCACGCAGACGAGCGAGGTAGTAATATGCACAAAAAACTAGCTTTATTTTTAGCTGTTGTCATGGCAATGTGTTTGTTAGTTGGCTGTAGCAAAACCAATCAAGGGGATGCTCAAACAACTGGTAAGGCACAAACAAGTGAACAAGGTGAGCAAGCTGATACCAATGTAGCTAATAGCGACATTTTGATCGGTGTATCTATGCCCACCAAATCTTTGCAACGTTGGAACCAAGATGGTGCTAACATGCAAAAACTGTTAGAGGAAAAAGGTTACAAAGTTCAGTTGGAGTATGCCGAGAATAAAGTTGATTCTCAGGTTTCACAAATTGAAAACATGATCACCAAGGGCGCAAAAGTAATCGTTGTAGCCGCTATCGATGGTGGAGCTCTTACCACAGTGCTCGATTCAGCGAAGCAAGATGGTATCGCAGTTATTTCTTATGATCGCCTAATTTTGAATACTGATGCCATTGATTACTATGCAACTTTTGACAACACCTTAGTCGGTAAAATTCAAGGCGAGTATATCGTTAAAGCATTGAATTTAGAGAAAGAAAAAGGTCCCTTTAACTTAGAGATTGCAACAGGTCCGTTAGATGATAACAATGTCAATTTCTTCTTTGGTGGTGCTATGGAAGTTTTACAGCCATACATTGATCAAGGTGTCTTAGTAGTACAGTCTGGTCAAACCACGAAAGAGCAATGTGCTACTCCTAACTGGGATGAGCAAGAAGCTCAAACCAGAATGGACAACATCTTAACTGCCAATTACACCGATAAAAAAGTTGACGCTGTTTTATGCTCTAACGACTCCGTTTCTTTAGGTGTGCAATCAGCGTTGAAATCTGGTGGCTATGGTACTGCAGAAAAGCCCATGCCTGTAATTACTGGTCAAGATGCAAACTTATCCAATGTCAAAGCAATTTTGGCAGGCGATCAATCCATGTCGGTCTTCAAAGATACTCGTGCTCTAGCAGCTAAAGTTGTAGAGATGGTGGAAGCGATCAGCCAAGGTAAAGAGGCACCCGTAAACGACACCGAAACCTACAATAATGGCGTCAAAGTTGTTCCTTCATTCCTGTTACAACCGCAAGCAGTAGACAAGGATAACTACAAAGAATTACTGATTGATAGCGGTTATTACCAAGAGTCAGAACTCAAATAATTGAGGCTAAGAAGATGCAGAATCTACTAGAGATGCGCCACATCACTAAGTTGTTTCCTGGCGTAAGAGCTTTAGATGATGTAAGTTTTAGCATTCGCCCACAATCCATTTGTGCGATTGTGGGCGAAAATGGTGCTGGCAAATCCACTTTGATGAAAATTTTGAGTGGAGTTTATCC
>JAEWER010000023.1 GCA_023389255.1 Bacillota bacterium | reverse complement strand
TACTCAACCGACTGAGCCTACTCAGCCGACAGAGCCTACTCAACCGACTGAACCCACTCAGCCAACAGAGCCTACTCAACCGACTGAACCTACTCAGCCGACAGAGCCTACTCAACCGACTGAGCCTACTCAGCCGACAGAGCCCACTCAACCGACTGAACCTACTCAGCCGACAGAGCTAGCAAAACCTGGTAAGCCTGTAATTGAGGCACCGACCAAGGGCGATACTGAAATCAAAATTGGTACACCGGATGAAAATACCACCCAAATTGTGGTTGAGATTCCTGGAAACGGAACGATAACCATTAATAAAGATGGCGAGGGCAACTGGTCATCGAAAGATAAGGGTGTATCGGTAGAGAAACAAAAAGATGGTTCACTGTTAATTAAATTGCCGAACCCAATTGATGCAGGCACAATTGTTGCTGTAGCGAAGGATAAGGATGGCAATACAAGTGATAAGACAGAGATTGTAGTTAAAGAGCCTACGAAACCTGCAACTAAACCATCTAAAGCTGATACTACCGAGACAACCAAGAACGACTCTTCAGCATCAGATGTCTCTGTGCATAACAATGGCAATGGAGGTAATGGTAGGGGAGCAAACGGTGGTAGCAACGCTAACAGCTTACCTCGTACAGGTGAATACCAGAACTATGTTATGAGTCTAATCCTACTCAGCATAGCTGGAGTTGCACTTACTGTATTACGCAAAAAGAACAAACGCGAAAGTTTATAAATCAGTTCTTTAGCTAAAACTAAGCCTTCGAGTAAAACTCGAAGGCTTTTTTATTGGGGCAAGCAACTAAGAAGTTTTCACTAATTGAATTACTTATAAATAATCATTGGCGATCAATCTATAATTAAACTAATTCCTGTTTGTTTCGTTGGTAGAACTAAGAGCAAGAAAGTAGTGATATACATATGGAAAGGCAAGGAGAGCATATGATTTATTTTGATCAAGCATCTAGTTCATTTCCTAAAGCACCGCCCGTACCAGAGGCAGTACGCCAATTTTTGGCAGAGGGTGCAACGAACATAGCTCGAGGAACGGTAAATGCCGCCTTTGATGGCAACCAGCTGGTATACCGTTTACGCTGTGATTTAGCAAACTACTTTGATGCACAAAATTATCAAGTTATATACACCGTTAATGTAACGGAAGCACTTAATTATTTGATAAAAGGTTGGTTTACTAGTGGCGACCACTTGCTTATTTCTGGACTAGAACATAATGCTGTCATGCGTCCATTAACAGAAATGGAGCAAAAAGGTGTTTCCTATTCAGTTATACCTTGTGATAGTAAAGGACGACTGCTAATAGATGAAGTGGAAACACTTATCCAAGCTAATACAAAAGCAATTTTGATAACAAGCGCATCAAATGTATGCGGTACGATAATGCCACTAAAAAAGTTAGGTGAAATTGCTCGCAAACATAATTTAAAATTCATGGTGGATGGAGCACAACTTGCGGGCTATCAAAAAATATCCATCAAAGAGTGTCATATAGATGCCCTAGGCATCACGGGACATAAATCTCTCTTAGGACCACAGGGAATAGGCGCATTGATTGTTGAAGAAAAACTGGGAGCTAGTTTACAGCCGTTACTTTCTGGAGGAACAGGTTCAAATTCAGATTCTTTGGCAATGCCAGAGATGTTACCTGATCGCTTGGAAGCAGGAACGCTTAACTTACCCGGTATCGCAGGATTAGCGGCTTCACTTGCATGGTTAAAAGAACATGAGACAGCAGTGGCAGAGCATGAAATAGGTCTTGTTAAATATTTTCTAGAAGGACTCGAACAACGACATATACCCTATTTAGGATTGAGTTCCACTGAATCAAAAGTTGCCAACAGAACTCCTGTCGTTTCGTTGTGTTTTAAGGATGTGGACGTAGCAATGCTAGCCAGCTTTTTGCAAACTGAATATGATATTTCGACTAGAGTGGGTTTGCATTGTGCACCCATGGCACATAGAACTCTCGGAACTTTTCCCGAAGGGACAGTGCGTTTTTCCTTTGGTTACAGCCAGACGCAAGCAGAAATTGATATTTGTTTAAGGGCTATAGATGAGTTTTTAAGCTTGGTTAAGGCATAACCTTAAAAGAGCTATAAAAGGATTGATAAAAGAACACCTCTGTAGACGGAAGATACTTGTTATCTAACTATTTTTATCTAGAAGTTAAGCAGTTAAATTGCAAGATGGAAAGCAAAGCGATGAAAGAATATGCCATAGTCACATTTAAGAGCATTAACCATGCATTGGCTTTTGAAGAAAAAGCAAAAAGCATAGGTCTTACTGGCAGACTTATACCGGTACCACGTGCCTTATCTGTCAGTTGTGGTATGTGTTGGCGTGAGCCCATAGCAGGGAAACAACCATTGGAAGCATTACTGCAAGACGTTGAATACAGTGTTTATGTTCCAAATTTTGAAGGATTGTATTAGAGCTTAAAGCATTTATTGATCAATTTAGTTAAATCTTATAAATGGAGCCCATTACGCCGTTTTAAAGGGTATTTTCAGGCACGGATAAGCTATAAATATAGTTTTTATTTATAACGGTTAATTTTCTTCTATAGGTATTCTAGACTGTAAGTATCTTATCTTCTAAACGGAGGAAAACTATGTCATACGATGTTATTATTCGCAGTGCAGGAATGGGTGTTTGCGACCAAACATTAAGTGAAACTTTGATGAAAGGTTTCATCCATACTTTGGTGGTAAAAGAGAAGTTACCTCGTCATATTATTTTGTATGGAGAGGGAGTTAAATTAACTTGTACTGGCTCTGAATCAATTGAAGATCTTAAGGTCTTAGAGGAAAAAGGGGTAAAAGTTCTATCTTGTGGTATCTGTCTAGATTTTTATGAATTAACAGACGATCTACAGGTTGGCGGTGTTACCACAATGGGAGAAGTTGTCGAAATTATTGCTGAAAGTGAATGTATTATTGAACCGTAAATCAGAAGCATTATTTTGCTATAGTTATTACAAATAGCTAATACATGGACGCTCTCGGCGATGAGAGCGTCTGTTTTTACACAGAGATAAGTAAACTACGACCCAATAATATTAGTTAGGAGAAGAAAGTGAGCAACATTTTTCCTGCTTTTTGTACCAGCTTAATTGGTAGCATGCCCCGCTCGAAGCGTTTGTTGCAACTAAAACAGCAACTACAAGCGGATCCCACAAGCAAAGAAGTGTATGAAGAGGCATTGTTTAACGAAACTAAAGCCGTTGTCGAAATGCAACTCCGTTCAGGGATTGATGTTCCTGTTTCTGGAGAATTGGATAGAGACAATTTTGTGAGCTATGTTGCGGAACATGTAGCTGGAGTGGAGTTGATGTCGATGAATCAAATTCTCGATATAACCACAGATGCAGATTCCTTCAAAGAGAGTCTAAACCAGATGGATGCTTCAGACAATTCAATGAGCAATCCAATTTGTGTAGGGAAAATTGATACAGAGGCACCTATTGATACAGCTGAAAATCGCCTGATGCAACAACTGGTAGATGGACCCTACAAAATAACCATACCCAGCCCCTACATTTTGACAAGATCGATGTGGCTTAAAGAAGTTAGTCGCCAAGGATATGCCAACCGTAAAGAGCTAGGTGCTGATGTAGTTAAACTGTTAATTGGTGAGGTAAAACGCTTAGCGTCTGCTGGTGCCAAAGTAATTCAGATTGATGAACCAATTTTATCTGAGGTGGTTTTCACCCACGAGGGTGATGCCAATTCCTTTTACTGAGGGGCATTATCTGCGAAGGTCAAGGTTGATCTTGAGATTAAATTTGCTATTAGTTTACTGCAACCCCTGCTTGCTGAACTAAGAAACATACCAGGGGTGATGAGCGCTATTCATGTTTGTCGTGGTAACTGGACTACTGATGAAAGCGTCTTGCTTGCTGGTGCCTATGATAGAATGTCCAAATTTTTTGATTCTCTTGATGTGGATATGCTGGCATTAGAATTCTCCACACCACGCGCAGGAGAGGTATCTAAGCTTTTCTACAACAATCATTTGGCAAAAAAAATTATTTTAGGATTTGGGGTAATCAATCCTAGAACTCCTACGGTGGAAACCCCAGAATTGATTATGAGCCGTGTGGAAAAAGTTTTAGAATTTCTACCACCAGAACGTATTTGGCTTAATTCAGATTGTGGTTTTGCCACTTTTTCCAATAGACCCTTAAACTCTTTTGAGGTAATTGAAGCTAAGCTGTGCGCTATGACTGAAGCTAGTCAGCGCCTACGGGAGAAGTATTGTTAACTGTTGTGAGATATCTGTAGGAAACCGTAATAGAGAGTTTTCAACAAGTATATAAAATGGATGACTACTGCATAATACAGCAAGTCATCCATTTATTAATCAGAATTTGACGACAATGTATCTAGGATTATAGATACATGTCATTAGGTGACGTTCTTTTGTATTTAAGATGTAGCAAATTTCTGTTTAACTTTAGATTAATCGTCTAACTCTAAAGTGTTACCTGAAATAGCATCAACAGAAACTTTAATATCTCTTTGCAAATCAGCAGTTGATAATTCGATATCGTAGACTAACTGACCATCATCGATATCTAGGCTCCATTCCTTGATGGTGTTGTAATCAGTACCATTAGGCAGAGCTTGCTGTGCTTTCGCCAAGGCAGCTTCCACTGCTTTTGCTGGAGTAACTTTCAGTTGTGACCAGGTAAAAGTTTTAGCTGACTTATCTTCGTGTTCGACTTCTTCTTCGGTGCGAACAACACTGCCATCAGTTACAGCAATTTTCATGCTGTGCTCAGTACCAGGAGCAAAACCAGTGATCTTGTACACGTAGTTGCCAAAGTCTGTGTCTAAGGCAATCTTTAGCAGTTGATCGTTAGGATAGGCTTTAGCAAAATCTTCTACAGCTTTTTCTAAAGAGTAATCTCCCTCAGCTGTTGTCATACCTTGTTTGCTCGCAATTTGTGGAGCAGATGGTGTTTTGTTATCGGCATTAGTTGTAGCAACACTCTCAATCCTATTTACAGTTGCTTTTTGGGTGGTTGCTACCTGAGTTGTAGCATTACCTTGTGTAGTGCTGGGTTTTGCTGTGGTTTGGGCGCAACCTACCAACAGAGAAGTGGCTAAGGTGGCGCATACAGCCAAGGCTACAGGTTTGCTTAATTTGCTGAATTTTTTCATGCTTCCTCCTTACTTGTGAGACGACCTTTAATTTGCACGTAAAAAACGATACTGATGATGAGAGCAAATAGTTCGGCTATAGGGAAAGCCAACCATACGCCCTCTAGTCGCCATTTACCCAGTATATAGGCAAGAGGCAAAAGTATGAGTAACTGTCGCAACATCGACACTAACAAGCTTTTAGCACCGTAGCCTAAAGCCTGGAAAGTATTAACTAAAACAATGGAGAAGCTGGCTAGTAGTAGAGAAGTAGAGATGATGCGCAGAGCCGGAACGCCTAAGTCGTACATTACTTGAGAATTTTCTGAGTTAAATATACCGATGAGTTGATAAGGTAAAAACTGCATTAATAGAGTACCAATCAAAGCCACGCTACAAGAAATTGCCATGGCATAGCGTACGGCTAGATGCAGGCGATGATATTTTTTTGCTCCGAAATTGTAACCGACAATAGGCATTAAGCCGTGTCCTAAGCCAAAGATAGGCATAAAGACGAATGATTGTAATTTCATGTAAATACCAAAGACGGTAATGCCGATTTCAGAATGCACTTTGATGATACCGTTTAAGAGTAAAACTAGTAGAGCATTGAGTACACCCATTAACATTGAGGGCAAGCCTACCTGATAAATACGGTATAAGTAGCCCATTTGAAATTTCACACCTAAGAGATGAATGTGGACATCAGCGTGTGGGCGCACCAATAATGTAAACCCATAAATTCCTGCTACGATCTGAGCTAAAACGGTAGCTAAAGCAGCACCAAAGACGCCTAAAGCAGGAATGTGACCAATGCCAAAAATCAAGATGGGATCTAAAATCATGTTCAAGACAGCCCCCATAATCTGCATGATCATAGGATGGAGCATATCACCCTGTCCTTGACATATTTTCTCTGCCATAATTTGCACGATCATTCCTAAAGAAGCAAAAGTCACAACACGCATATAACTAGTAGCTAGCGTTGCAACTTGTGTATCAGTAGTAAAAAGGCTGATTAAAGGGTTAGTTAAGAACAAACCGATTAAGCAAAAGAAAAGCCAATTGGCAAAGCAGAGCCACCAGCCGTGAGTGGCGACGATGCGAGCGTCTTCTGTTTCGCCTCTACCGAGCAGGCGGGAAAGAAGGGAACTAACACCTACTGAAGTACCTACAGAGATGGATACCATTACCAACTGTACAGGGAAGATAATAGTAACGGCACGGAGTGCTAGCTCATTTAATTGTCCTACAAAAAAACTATCTACAATGTTGTATAGCGATTGAATGAGCATCGAACACATTGCTGGCAAGGACATGGACAAAAGTAAAGAAAACACGGGTTCTTGACCCATGCGTTCAGAACGATTCGCTTTCATAAAACCTCTTTCGTTATGCACAGAAAACAGCACCCCGGAGGGTGCTGCGTTGTTGTTAATTAATTTAACGACCTACAAAGTCTGGAGCAGCGTCTTGATAAGTTAATCTACGCAATTTAGAGTTATTGAATTTATCGTCAATGAAAACGCTATAACTGATCAATTCGTCTAATTCACAAGCTTCAGTCTTAGGAATATCAACGTATTCCAAAACTTTTTTGCGCTTGTTGATCTTCAGGCCTTTAGGATATTTATCGAGCAGTTCTTTTAGGCGCTCGTCACTAGCAAAAGTGGGGTTTTCTGAGTGGAAAGTAAGCCAGTTTTCGTCGCCCGCTAGAGCTTGATAATTAGACTTAGTAGAAGTGAATGGTGCATCTTTCCACGCTTTAAAATCAGCGTGTACTAAATCTGATCTCTCACCTTTAAAGCGTTTAGCTAAACGTTGGTGGATATCTTCGTGAATGCTCAAAATTTCTTTGGCGCTATTACCGGTGATCAGCACGCCGTTATTTTGTAAGAAAAAGACTTGTGGCTCAGCTTCTCTGCGCTCTTGATGTTGACGTTGAGCCTCTTTGAGCATGAAAGCAACTTTAGCAGGTTGGCGATTAAACGGTAACCACAACCATTCATAAGCTGCATCCAAGAAACAGCGAGTTATAATGCCAATGCCTTGCTCAGAGGCACAAGCGATATTGACAAAGGCATCGTATGAATGCAGGCAATATTTATCGAGCAAGCTGTGAGCACCGACTAAAGCAGAAGTGCCTCTACCATCAATTGTGCTAGCGAGCAACTCTACATTAGCAGTTGCTTCTACGCCTTCAGTCAAAGTTAAAGGATCAGAAGTCATGAACCAGTCGCTTAAGCGAGCATAATTGACCACGTTTAAGTTTCTGGTACCATCACACGAGGAAAGTTTGGCGGCCATGCGCTTGATCAACATATGTGTGTCATCGACTTTACAGGAAACACAACCCATATTGCCAGGAGCCGCACAGAAATCACTACCGATGGCAGATGCCATAGTCTTTAATTCTTTTAACTCCTTCGTGTGTTTGCCAGCAATATCTTTCAGAATGTCGCCCATGACTCCTCCTCAAACAAGAAAAATTCTTCTTATTTTAACATATATAGCGAAAGTCCCGAAAAAGCCAGTATTGGGGCATCGTTGAGAGATTTATTGCGCTTTGTGCAGAGGTCACAAAAATAGACACATAAAACTAGACGATAATTCATTTATTCTACAAGCGTTTAGTGTTACTCTCAGTATAGAAGTAAGTTCTCGCCTAGGAGGCAAGCATGAGAAAGAAAGAAGAGCGTCAACCAGAAGTTGTTGAGGCAACAGCCGAGAGCTTGAATCAAGCAGATCGTGCTGAAATCAATGAACGTGCTAATCAGCATGAATTAGATTCCTACCAAAACACCCTGAATAGCATCGTCGAGGCTGCCGAAAAATTAGGCTATGATTACCACGATTATGCCCGTTTACTTGCGTGTGAGCGGGAGATCTCTGTGGCCATGCCCCTGATTAAAGACGATGGCTCGCTCGAAGTTATCCAAGGTTACCGTGTACAGCATTCCACAGTAAGAGGGCCAGCCAAAGGAGGAATTCGTTATCACTTTAACGTCGATGATAACGAAGTTAGAGCTTTAGCTTGTTGGATGAGTTTGAAATGCGCTGTAGTGAATATTCCTTATGGCGGCGCTAAAGGCGGCATCCGTGTGGATGCACAAAAACTATCTACACAAGAGAAGCAACGTTTAACACGTCTTTATACACGGGCTATCTCACCCGTGATTGGTACACAAGTTGATATTCCAGCTCCCGATGTCAATACCAATGCCCAAGTTATGGCGTGGATCATGGATGAATATAGCAAATTACAGGGCTACAACTGTCCTGCCATCGTGACGGGTAAGCCAGTTGAACTCGGTGGCTCGCTAGGTAGACGTGAAGCGACAGGCAGAGGTGTCAAAATTGTTTGCGATATGCTAGCTCAAAGCGTAGGCAAAAAACCAGCGGAGCTGACTGTGGCAATTCAAGGTGCTGGTAATGTAGGCTTGATCGCAGCTCACCTAATGTTTGAAGCAGGTTATCGTATTGTTGCTTTATCTGATGCTTCGGGCGCTTACTACAATCCAATGGGCATCAATTTAGCGTCCGCTGAAGAATATTTAGAAAGCCATACAACCTTGGAGAGCATCACGATGGACGAGGGTACCGTCAAGATGACCAACGAAGAAATGTTGGCTTTAGATGTTGATTTGCTGGTACCGGCAGCGCTTGAGAATGTTATCAATAGCACCAACGTTAACAACATCAAAGCTAAATATATTGTTGAGGGCGCTAATGGTCCTATCTCCGCTCAAGCAGATAAAGTTCTACACGAGCGTGGCGTTATTATTGTTCCTGATATTTTGGCAAATGCTGGTGGCGTTACTGTTTCCTATTTTGAATGGATTCAAAATCTACAAAATATGTATTGGACAGAAGAAGAAGTCAACAAGCGTCTGTACGAAGTGATGAGCAGAGCTTATGCCGATGTAGATGCTATGCGCCAGAGATTCCCAGGTGCTTCGCACCGTCAAGCAGCCATGTTGCTGGCGGTGGAGCGACTGATTAAGGTTATAAAATCGCGTAACTAATAGCACTCCATTACGCACAACAAAGGGAGGTGAGATCTCACCTCCCTTTGTTTGTCTAAGCTGAGCCGTGCTTTTGTTATACTAAAGACAGTGAATTCGTTGTCTCGTGAGCACGGACGTGTGGAGATAACTGCAGATAACCCCCAAAAGGGACGAAAGGATTGTCTATGAACGAAAAACAAAAAGAGATCATGGGTCAAGGCAAAGGTTTTATTGCTGCTTTAGACCAAAGTGGTGGTAGCACCCCCAAAGCTTTGAAAGCTTATGGTATCAACGAAGATCGTTATAACAACGAAGACGAAATGTTTACCTTAGTACACGAAATGCGTACTCGCATTATCAAGAGCAAATCTTTTGATAAATCACGCATTTTAGGTGCTATTTTATTTGAGCAAACCATGGATCGTGAAATCGATGGTCTGAAGACTGGTGACTTCCTGTGGGAGAAAAAAGGTATTGTTCCTTTCATCAAAGTCGACAAAGGTTTAGCTGACATCGAAAACGATGTTCAAGTAATGAAAGACATGCCCGGTTTAGATGATCTGCTAAAGCGTTCAGTTGAGCGTCATATGTTTGGTACCAAGATGCGTTCCGTTATCCATGAGTACAACGAAGAAGGCATCAAGGCTGTCATTGATCAACAATTCGAGATCGCAGAAAAGATTGCCAGCTATGGTTTAGTACCCATCATCGAGCCCGAAGTCAGCATCAAGAGCTCAACCAAAGAAAAGTGCGAAGAGTTCATGTTACAAGAAATCTACAAGCACTTAGAAAAATGGCCTGAAGGCAAGCCTGTAATGTTCAAAGTGACCATCCCCAGCAAACCTGGTTTCTACAGCGAACTGATGAAGAAGAGAGACGTACTGCGTGTCGTAGCTCTGTCCGGTGGTTACAGCCGTGAAGAAGCTAACGAGCTGTTAAAGAAGAACCCTGGTTTGATCGCCAGCTTCTCTCGTGCTTTAGCAGAAGGTCTGTTCGATAACATGAGCGATGATGAATTCGATGCCACCATGGGTAAAACTGTTGAAGGCATCTACGAGGCTTCAATCGCCTAAGCTAACAACGCTAAAGTTTGAAATTAAAGAAAGACGGAGAATGCTCCGTCTTTCTGCTTTTGTATGCATTTTATGCTGGATAGCTATTAGTCATCTCTCATCTTTTCCGCCAAATCTTGTTTGGCTTGAATGTCCCGTTCTCGGATCTCTTCTATCTCCCATTTAGCACGCAGACTACGCAACATAATGCGTCGATCTTTACGCATTAGTTTGGGACCAAACAATAATTCACGTTGTTCTAATTCGTGCATACCACGCTGACCACCGTTAGTTACTAAGTAAAAAATGAGACCCAAGATCAACCAAACAAAAAAGATGGAAAGTGCTGTGTAGCCCATGAAGGTGCCTTGACCAGGAATGAACGACAAGCAAAGTAAGATGCCCGAAAAGATTACAGCTAACCATAAGAACCAACGTCCCATAGGCGCAACGAATGAACGTTTGAGTTTGGGTTCAGCAAAGCGCAAGTAGAGTGAAGCTAAACAGGTGATAAACCAACCTACGATAAAAGCAAAGCTACCAAGATTGGTCAGTGGATCAATTAATTGAAAACCTACAAAAGGACCTATAGCAGCGGCTATGGTACAGAGAATAGAAGCGGTGATTGGTGTTTGATACTTGCTATGCGTTTTAGCGAATATACGAGGGATTAAGCCGGCTTTGCCCATTGTTTCCAACAGCCTTGCAGCCGCCATGAACATGCCGTTCCACGTGGAGAAAAGACCAGCCAACGAACCGACCATAATAACGATGTACAAAGCTTTACCAATGCCTGCACCCCAGGCTTCACGCAAGACATATGCCATAGCCGGCGAAGGTAGATCAGCGTATACTCGCCAATCCAGTACAGCTGAAGTTGATAAGGTGACGATGGCATAAAATGAGCCAGCGAGCAAAATTGCTTGCAATAAACTTTTGGCTACATCTCGGTGGTGCAGTTTGGCGTGGCGTTCTTCCACCGATTGAGTGATAGTATCAAATCCTGCCATGAAAAACGGGACTATGACCACCATGCGCACGATACCGCTGAACATTGTTTGCTTGTCTTCGTATGCTTGATGCCAAGGCAAGAGATTACTGAGTTTTCCTTGCCATAAACTGGCAATTACAACTACTACGCCTGCTACGATGATGAGGTTAGCTAAAAAATTTTGTAAAGTGGCTGCCAGTTTAGAGCCTTTGAAATTTATCCAATAAAGACCTAGAGCGAAACAAACAGAAAGCACTATAGAAATTAATGTGATCTCACTATCTAAAATACGGTAGAGCACAGGTCCTTTACCTAAAATAGGTATCAAATTGGTGAGGATTTGATTGATGTACAAAGCTTCCCACGGCAATATGGTGATGTAGGCTAAGGCGACAAACCAGGCACCGATAAAAGAGGCAAAACTACCAAAAGCGCGTAAACCATAAGCCATAACACCGCCCGAAACTGGTAGGGCGCTCATCAGTTCAGCATGGCTTAGACCGATGGGTAAAAGTAAAATTGTGCCGATAACAAAACCGATGAAAGCGGGCAAGGGGCCACCAGCCATCCGCAACCATTGATTGGTTGAAACTGCCCAACCGACGCCCACCATCGAGCCAAAACCTAGCATTATAAAGTCTAAAACACTCATTCCACCTTTGTTTTTAGGGGAATTTGAATCTTGTGAGCGCTGGGTGTGGGTCTTTAATTTCAGGTTTGATTTTAAAGACATACCTACTCCTAAACGTTTACATTATTGTTTGTATATTAACTGAAACCGTGGCAGATGCCAAAGTTTGGTAACAGATTTCTATGGAGAGTATAAGAAAAAAAGTGAATAATTAGGGGTGTTAAAATTGAAATAACAGCTAGATACAGTAATTTGCCAAATTGTCAGCAGTAAAGTAGAGGCGAAAATGAACGGCAGAATTTTAATAGTTGATGACGAAAGTAATTTTGTAGAGATTCTTAAAGCTAATCTTGAGAGAGAGGGATACGCAACAGACGCAGCTTATGATGGCGAAGAAGCCTATCGCAAAATCTGTAATCAGACAGAAGACTACGATCTAGTTTTGCTCGATTGTATGTTGCCTTTGAAAAATGGATTTGATGTTTGCAGGGATGTGCGTAACGCCAAAATCGATGTCCCCATCATTATGGTCTCCGCCAGAGGAGAGGAGATCGATAAGGTGCTTGGTTTAGAATTAGGTGCCGATGATTACATCACGAAACCCTTTGGCATCAGAGAAGTTATTGCTAGAGTTAACGCACATTTAAGACGTAGAAGTCAGAACAACAGCCGTGCTCCAGAAGTCGATAAAGTTCTACATTTAGGCGATCTTGCTATCGATAAGGAAGCACTAGAAATCAGACGTAATGGCGAAATTATCCCTTTAACTTTGCGTGAATTCGAATTGGTCTGTTTTTTAGCTAGTAATCCTGGACAAATTTTCAGTCGAGAAACTTTGCTCGAAAAAGTTTGGGGATTTGAATATTTTGGCGATGTCCGCACAGTTGATGTAACCATTAGACGTACGCGCGAAAAATTGGAGCCAGATCAAAGTAGTTTTCGCTATATCTTAACTAAACGTGGGGTGGGTTATTATTTTAGCCGTGATCTTAAATAGAGCTGTAACCAGCTTCTTTTTACAGGCGGGTACCGTTGGTTGGGGGCTCGCCTTTGTCTTGTTTGTTAGCTTGCTTGTTGGCGCTATGTGGTTTGGTGCGCGTCAACTTAAACAACGTCAGCAACTAAAGCAGTTTGTCTTAAAGCAACAGCGGTTACAGAACTTGCTCTGTTTGGTGGATTTGGGAATGCTTGCCTTTGATGGCAATGAGCAACTCGTCTTTTATAACCCTAAGGCACAACAAATTCTAGAAAAGCTACCACACAATCTTGATGAATGTAGCCATTTATTGGGGATAGCGGAGCGGGTACAAAGTGCCAAAATGAGCAGTGGCAAGCTTAAATTACACTCTCAGTTCGAAGTTTCTGGGCATATTTATGCGATAAGTTTAACTGAAGTTGGATCAGAGCAGATCAAGCAACTGCCACAGATCAGCAAAGATCTGCAACTGGAATTAGCTGAATCAACTTTTACGCTCAAACCGCAAACAGAAGAGATGACCATTGTGCTCCTTGAAGATGTGACGGAAGCTTCTACTTTAGAGACACAGCGCCAAAAATTTGTTGCCAATGTTTCGCATGAATTGAGAACACCACTCACTACCATTAAATCCTATTCTGAAACTTTGCTTGAATGGGGGCTTGCCGAAAAGACACCAATTCAAATTGAACGAGATGTAGATCGTATCTATCGAGATGCGGTGCGCATGGAAAAGCTGATCGACGATCTATTGCTCTTGTCACGCCTAGATGGCAAAGCCTACTACACACAAATGCGAGCGCAAGACGTGGCACAAATTATTATGTTGGTTTGCGAACGTTTCAAGGAAAGAGCAGAAGCCAAACAACAACGTCTTAAAGTACAGCTTCACACCAAGTTGCCAGCAGTATTTGTTGACTTAACGGCGATGGAGCGTGTTGTTTCTAATCTCTTGTCTAATGCGATCAAGTATTCGCCTGAAGGTGGAGAGATCAACGTTTTTGTTGGCGCCTTGCTCGATGAAGTGTATATCAAAGTACGAGATACAGGCATTGGTATGGCGCCAGAACATTTAAGCCATATCTTTGAACGTTTTTATCGTGTTGATACCACTGGCTCAAGGCAGTTAGGTGGTACAGGTTTAGGACTTTCGATCGTGCAAGAATTGATTGAGTTGCAGGGTGGTGAAGTGTCAGTCCAAAGTGAACCAAGTCAATTCACAGAATTCAGTATCACTTTACCTGATATTTACAAAACTATGCGCCAAACAATTTTTGCCTTAGAAAAACAGAGCAAAGAATTGAGCGAATTGCAAAAAGCTGCGCTTCCAGAATTGGAAAAAATTGCGCAACAACATGAACTTTCTGCAAATTGGGGTCAATTAAGTATTGCAGAGTTAGACAAGTACGCTTCAGTTTTAGATAATCTAAGTTCAGAAGAAAGAAATAATCAATTTGAGCAGATCACAAAAGTGATAGCTTAAGCTAGATATGAATATGGAAAACGATAATCAATTTATCTATAGAGTTACTGGTGCCAGTAGCCTAAAAGGCGAGTTACAGATCAGTGGATCAAAGAATGCAGCGCTAGGTATTGTGGCTGCAGCTGTGTTAGTCGATGGCTATAGCATTATTGAGAATTTACCTAGAGTGCGTGACATCTTGGTATTGCTCGATATTTTGCGTGATTTAGGAGCGGAAGTAACGTGGCTGGCTGAAAATACCGTCAAAATAAATCCGCAGACGATCAATACCTATGAAGCAGTGGGCGAGAGAGTGCGCAAGATCAGAGGTTCGTACTACTTGCTCGGCGCTTTTTTAGCCAAATGTGGTAAAGCCAAGTTAGATATGCCAGGTGGTTGTGACTTTGGATCACGCCCCATGGACTTGCATCTCAAAGGCTTTTCCATGATGGGAGCTAGTGAAAGAGATAAAGTCGACGGTCTAATTGATTTAGAGGCGGTGCATCTCAAAGGTGCGGCCATCTTCTTGGATCAGGTTAGCGTGGGTGCAACTATCAATATTATGCTAGCAGCTGCTAAGGCAGATGGTATCACGGTGATCGATAATGCAGCTAAAGAGCCCCATATCGTAGATGTCGCTAACTTTTTGAATACTATGGGTGCTGATGTTAGAGGTGCAGGTACTGATGTTATCAAGATTACGGGTAAACCGTACTTGCCTGCTAATCAGACTTATACAATTATCCCAGATCAAATTGAAGCAGGCACATTTATGATGATGGCCGCTCTAACCCATGGCGATGTTACGGTACATAACATTATCCCTAAGCATATGGAGCCGCTGACCGCCAAGTTAATCGAGATGGGCGCACTGGTAGAAGAAGGCCCTGAATCTTTGCGAGTGGCACTCAAGCCTAGCGAAAGATTGTTGCCTTGTAGCTTTAGAACTATGCCTTATCCCGGTTTCCCAACCGATTTGCAACCGCAGGCAACAGTACTGCTGTGTGGTGCTGAGGGCACGGGTCGAGTTATTGAGAATGTGTGGGAGAACCGTTTTCAATATGTTGACGATCTCAAGCGTATGGGAGCTAACATTTTTACTTCTGGTAAATTAGCGGTTATCCAAGGGGGATTACCCTTACGTGGTGCACATGTTAAAGCTCGCGATTTGCGTGCGGGTGCCGCCATGGTCATGGCTGGTCTAGCAGCTTCTGGCGTAACAGAAGTGAGCAGAGCTTATGCGATTGAGCGTGGCTATGAAAACTTCATAGCAAAAATTAAAAGTATTGGTGGCGCAATTGAACGTTGCGAGCAGGAGGTAGAGAAAAGTGCTGGTAAGAGCGTCATCTCTATGCTCGGGGAGTAGTGGCAACGCCATCTTCATTCAAAATGGTCAGGATAAATTTGTTGTAGATTGTGGCTTGAATGGACGTCAATTTGCTAGCAGATTGGCGTCTTTAGATGTTATGCCCCAAGATTTACAAGGAATTGTGATCACCCATGAACATAAGGATCACATTTCAGGGCTAGGTGTAGTCTTGCGCCGTTACGGTTTGCCACTTTATATCACTGAGAAAACTTTAGCTGCTAGCTTGCCCGAAATAGGTAGTTTTGATGCATCATTGGTGCGAGTGTTAGAAGCTGGCACAGCTTTTGCTATTGGTGATACTAAACTCACGCCCATTGAATTATCGCATGATGCGGTTGAGCCACAAGGGTATCGTATCCATACCGCCAAAGGTGACATTGCCATCTGTACAGATACTGGCTCCATTCATGCCAAAACACTCAAATCTTTACTCAATGCCAAGCTGTTGTTTTTGGAAGCGAATTACGATGAAGAATTGTTGCGACTGGGTCCTTATCCCAAATGGCTCAAACAAAGAGTGGCAGGAGATTATGGACACTTGTCTAACAGGTTAGCTGGCAAATTATTACAATTTTTATTGCAACAAGGCACAGAAAAAATTGTGCTATCGCACTTGAGTAAGCAAAATAATTATCCTGCATTAGCGCAAAGTACCGTCTGTAGTTATTTAAAACAGATTGGCGCAAAAATAAATGCAGATTATCAGTTACTGGTGGCACCGCGCTATGAACCTAGTCCGGTGATGGAACTCTAATGTTAAAGATTACGCTAGTTTGTGTGGGCAAAATTAAAGAAAAATGGCTGGTGTCAGGTATTGAAGAATACACTAAACGCCTGAGTCGATACTGTAAGTTAAAGCAAATTGTCGTGCCGGATGCGCCAGATAGCTTGCCGATCAAGCAACGTCTTGCACGCGAGGCTGAGGCAATTTTAGCCAAAATACCAGCGGAGGCACAAGTGTGGCTCTGCGATTTGCATGCCCCAGAAATAAGTTCTGAACAGTTCGCTGAATTGTTAGCGGAGCAGACGGTTCGGGGGGTGAGTGAAATTTGTTTGGTTATTGCAGGTAGCTCTGGTTTTGCTGAAACCATCAGAGCTCAATTTAAGCGTGGCATCTGCTTGTCGCAACTCACTTTTACACATCAAATGACTAGACTGATATTGTTGGAGCAAATTTATCGTGCCTTTAAGATCAATGCTGGAGAAACTTACCATAAATAGAGGAACTATGCAGCGCAAAGTAGTAGTTGGTTTAGGTAATCCTGGGGCTAAGTATAGTAATACTTGGCATAATCTGGGATTTCTTGTTTTAGATGAAGTCGCACAAAAATGGGGTGTGGAATTGTGCCGTCAAAGATGGCACTCCCTAACTGGTGAAAAAAGAGTTGGTGATTTGCAAATAACTTTGCTTAAGCCCTTAACCATGATGAATAATAGTGGTCTGGCTGTGCGCAGTGTTTTGGATTTCTACAAACTTCAACCCGAGGATGTAATCGTTATTTATGATGATATCGATCTCAATTTAGGGGATGTTAGAATTCGTAAACAAGGTGGAGCAGGCACCCATAACGGTATGCGTTCCATTGTGAAACATTTGCAGAGTCAAAATTTTGTGCGTGTGCGTGTAGGATTTGGACCACAGGATAGAAACAGAGACATCATCGATTTGGTGTTATCTGAAATTAAGGGCGATAAGGTGCTAGAGGCAGAGCAAGGTATAACCAAAGCAGCCGATGCTGTACGCCTCATGGTTGAACAAGATATTGATAGCGCAATGCGTCAAATCAATGTGCGCAAGCAAGTAACAGAAGCCAAAGAGACGAGTGCAAAACAAACAGAGGAGTAAATTTTGTCAGATTTTGTGAGTGACCAGGATTTTTGGCAACAATTGGCGATAGATGCGAAAGGTTTAGGTACAGCAAAGAGCGCCAATTTAATCGGTTTGCCAGATAGTGCTAAAGCCTATGTCTGTAGCGCTATCAGATCGCCCCAAACATGTGTGTTACTTGTAGCTGACGAATTAAAAGCCCGCTTGTTTTATGACAACTTAACAGCTCTTAATCCCGATGCTCGCATCGAAGTTTTACGACCACGTGCCTACACTTTTACTGATGCAGTGGCAAGTAGCAGAGAAGCAAATATTTACCGTGCTAACACCCTGTGTCAATGGATGCAAGATGAGCTCGATTACTTGATTATCCCTGCGCAAAATTTAACGGAAATTGTACCCGATCTAAAGAACCTAGCTTCTAGGGCATTAACTTTCGCTTTAGGTGATTTATGTGAACCAGTAGAACTCTGCGAGCATCTCCGTACACTAGGTTATGAGAGAGTACGTCAGATTGAGAGCATCGGACAGTTTGCTAGCCGTGGTGATGTTATCGATATCGGCTTAGTGCAAGATGGAGAAGCCGTAGCGATTAGATTATCTTTTTTTGATAACGAAGTAGACGATATCAGACAATTTGCCTTTGATACGCAACGCTCGATAGATAGTCGAGAACAAGTATTTATTCCACCAGCCCAGGAATGGTTAGTAAGTCAGTTAGAGCTGGAGCAATTGGCTCTGCGAGTGGTGAGTGAGGGAGTTGCCGCCCACAAGATAGCTTTGCGTCAAGGAGCGGAGAAAAAGCAGGCAGATGCTTATCAAACGCTAGCCAACAAGGATGCAGAACGCTTTCGCACTTTAGGTTTATTCCCAGGGTTTGAACGTTGGTTGTTTGCCTTGAGACAGGATACCAGCAGTATTTTGTCCTATATCAAAGACAAGCAAGTACTTTTTTTAGATGAATTGAGCTTGATCAGACAACGCTTGGATCAGCAACAAGCTGAACGCACAGAGCGGTTAAGCAACGCCCTTTTGCGTCAAACGGTGCTACCACAAGCGGAAGATAATTTTTTGTCTGTAACTACGGTTTGGCAACAGTTAGCCAAACATCCGGCAGTTACTTTAGCACAAATAGCAGAGACGGGTAACGGATTACCCTTAGCGGAAAAGCATCAACTATTAGTCCACACCAGCGATCGCTATCGTGCCAGAGAAACTCAACTCTATCGAGATATTGAGAGATATCAAGGACAAGGGTTCAAGGTAGTGTTGTTTGCCGGTAATCAGCAACGAGCTAAGCGCCTAGCAGAAAATCTTGCAACTCAGAATATAACTTGTGAGATTAGTCCTTATCGCCTAAGACAGGGTTTTGTGTGGCCCAAAGCCCAGTTACTGTTCATAGGTAGCGAAGATATTTTTGGTGTGCAACAAAGAGCTAGACGTGCTCGCCAATTTAAGGGGAGAAAAATTGAGCTATTTAGCGATCTCAGACCGGGCGAGTATGTAGTACACGAAGTTCACGGCATTGGTTTGTACAAAGGCTTGCATACTATCACCAATGAGGGAGTAAAGCGTGATTATCTGCACATCGCATATGCGGATGAAGATAATCTCTATATTCCTGTAGATAGTTTAGATCAGATTCAAAAATACATTGCGCCGGAGGGGAAAAAGCCCAAAGTTGGCAGAATGGGTGGTAAGCAGTGGCAACAAGCCAAGCAACGAGCCAGTGAATCTATTCGCAAGCTAGCGGTGAATTTGATTAAAATTTATGCGGAAAGACGAGCCCAAAAAGGCTATCAATTCAGCCCAGATAACAATTGGCAAGAGGAATTTGAGGCTAGTTTTCCGTTTGAATTAACTCCTGATCAAGCCCGTTCTATAGCCGAAATTAAGAGCGATATGGAATCGCCCAAAGTGATGGATCGTCTTTTGTGTGGCGATGTGGGCTTTGGCAAAACGGAGATTGCTTTTCGTGCTCTGTTCAAAGCGGTGATGAGTGGTAAACAAGCAGCGATGCTAGCGCCCACAACTGTGCTTAGCCATCAGCACTACGAAAATTTCTGCGAGCGATTAGGCGAATTCCCTGTGCGTTGTCGCTTGCTCAATCGTTTTGTTTCAGAAACTGAAGCTAAACAGATTTGTCGCCAATTAGAGCAAGGCGATATTGATTTAGTGATTGGCACGCATCGCCTGCTCACTAACCAAGTAAAATTTCGTGACTTAGGCTTATTGGTTGTGGATGAAGAACAGCGTTTTGGCGTTAATCATAAAGAAAAAATTAAAGAAAAATATCCGCAAGTCGATGTGCTCACCTTGAGTGCAACGCCCATACCACGTACTTTGCATATGTCGCTTTCAGGTATTCGTGATATTTCTACGCTGGAGATGGGACCCGAAGATCGAAGACCCATTCAAACTTTTGTGCTCCCATACGAAGAAGGAATTGTAGATGAAGCCATCTTGCGAGAGATCAGCCGTGGCGGACAGGTATTCTATCTCTTCAACAACACTTACAAAATAGCGGGCAAGTGTAAAGAGTTGGCGGAAAGATTGCCAGGAGCACGTATCTTATATGCTCATGGCAAAATGAGTAGCCACGAATTAGATGACGTGATCGCCTCATTTATCGCTGGCGAAGCAGATATTTTAGTTTGTACCACCATCATTGAATCTGGTATTGATATGCCCAATGTCAATACTATTATCGTTGAACAAGCTGATAGA
Organism: Bacillota bacterium; assembly: GCA_023389255.1. Lineage (GTDB taxonomy): Bacteria > Bacillota > Clostridia > Saccharofermentanales > DTU023 > JAEWER01. The sequence goes on along the minus strand of JAEWER010000023.1, from coordinate 18,852 downwards.
TTGGGATTAGCCCAACTCTACCAAATACGTGGACGTGTAGGTCGCTCGGAAAGACAGGCATACGCCTATATCACTTACGACGGTAATAAAATCTTAAAAGAAGATGCTAGTAAACGTTTGGTGGCAATCCGTGATTTCACAGAGCTGGGTTCAGGTTTCAAAATTGCTATGCGTGATTTAGAAGTTAGGGGAGCTGGTAACTTGCTCGGAGCAGAGCAGAGTGGTCACTTGGAAGCCATTGGATATGATCTTTACTGCAAAATGTTGGATGAAGCTGTGCATGAATTAGAGGGTGATCCTTTACCTGAGCCCTTGCCTGAAACTGTGGTCGACTTAAATGTAGAAGCGATCTTGCCAGATAGTTATATTCCAGATGAGGGTGAGCGCATGGATTTCTATCGCAAAATCAGCAATGTTCGCTCTAAAGTAGCTTATAGCGATGTGATGGACGAATTGCTAGATCGTTACGGCGATTTGCCCAAAGCCAGCCTAACCTTGCTCAACTTAGCTTATGTGCGCAATGTGGCGCAAACTTTACACATCTTGCGGATCCGAGAGCAAAATGATCGCCTAATCTTGCAATTTTCAGATAAAGCTCAACTCAATATGCAACGTTTAGCGCCTATCTTCGATGATGCTACTTTTACGGGTAGAGTGGTATTCAATGCAGGCGCAAAACCATACTTGACTGTGTTAAAAGCACCGCAAGTTGCCGAAGAAAAAGTAAAACTACTAGTTCGCTTATGCCAATTGACGGAGTTAACATGATAGATCGCAATTTGCTAGAAAAATTAGAAACTGCAACAGAAGAATTAGAAGAACTGGGCTTAGGTGATGGAACTATTCGTAGGAAATATCGTCGTAGTGGCGTGTTGCTACCTATCTTTTCGTTGCCATCCCCTTATGGCATCGGTACTTTGGGTAAGGCAGCTAAAGAGTTCGTAGACTTTTTGCGTCGATCAGGACAGTCTTATTGGCAAATTTTACCCATCGGCCACATCGATTATGTAAATTCTCCCTATCAGAGTTTTTCGGCAAAGGCAGGTAATCCCTACTTTATAGACTTAGAAGAATTATGTCATTTGGGTATTTTGGAGACATCTGCGTTAAATCAACTACCATTTGGCGATAATCCCAGTCAAGTTGATTATGAGTTGATGCGACAAAATCGTTTAGAGATTTTGCGCTGGGCATACGATACGTTTAATTTCGGCGCGTTTGCAGAGCTTAGATCAGAGTTCAAAGAGTTTTGTGCGGCGGAAGAGAGTTGGCTTGGCGACTACTCTCTGTATATGGCGATCAAAGCACACGAGAACGGAGCTCCCTGGCAAGCATGGCCAACACCTCTGAAAGAAAGAGATCCTGAAGCCTTGCTCAGTTTTGCCAGAGAGCATCAAGATCAGATCGGGTTTTATCAGTTTTTACAATTCCTGTTTTATCGTCAGTGGCAGGATCTGCGATCGTATGCGAATGAGGCTGGCATTAAATTGATCGGCGATATACCAATCTACTTAGCAGCTGACTGTGTGGATGTTTGGAGTAATCCAGAGTTATTCCAATTGGATTGCGAACTAAACCCTACTTTTGTTGCAGGCTGTCCCCCAGATTATTTCAGTGAGGATGGTCAACTGTGGGGTAATCCACTCTACGATTGGCAAAAAATGGCTGAAGATAATTACAGTTGGTGGGTTAAGCGACTACAATTTGCTCTGCGTTTCTACGATTTAGTGCGGATAGATCACTTCCGTGGACTCGAATCCTACTGGGCAGTGCCATATGGCGATGTCACTGCTAAACGTGGTTTATGGGTAAAAGGTCCTGGTATAGCTCTCTTTGAAGCACTGGAAGAAGCCTTGGGTGAACTGCCTTTAATCGCAGAAGATTTGGGTATTATTACCGCAGAGGTGCACACCTTGCGACGCATTTGTGGATTGCCAGGCATGAAAGTCTTAGAGTTTGCTTTTTCACCTAATGCACATAGTGACTATCTACCACACCATGTAGTGGAAAATTGTGTGCTCTATGTGGGAACTCACGACAACGACACAGCTAGGGGCTGGCTTAAGAATGGACCAAAAGCAGATGTAAAGCTCGCTAAAGAATACTTTAATTTGCAACATATCCCCGAAGATGATGAATATAGCGCTGCTTTTGGCTTTATCAAAGGAGCTATGGCAACAGTGGCTAATACCGTAATTCTGCAGATGCAAGATTTGCTAGCGTTGGGCTCAGAAAGTCGTATTAATACACCTGGAACTGTGAGCGGTAATTGGCAGTGGCGTATGTTACCTGGAGTTACAGATGATAATCTAGCTGAAAAACTCCGTAGTTTGGCTCATTTGACGGATCGATTACCGAGTTAGCGCACAGTATAAACTCGTTAATTTTCAAATCACTAGCTTATGTAATTTTAATTTAAGTGATTACGTTTACGGTCGTAATAGATAGCTTGTCTATAGACTGATTAACGAAAAAATTTGGCTAACTGAAAGCGCCTAAAAAAGGTAATTTACAGCCTAAAAGAGCACGCAGATAGATTGTCTAGTGCTCTTTTTTACGAGGTTTATGCTCATATTTCACAAATTTTACAGAGAGCAGACAACCTCTATATATAGTGCTTCGGAGACGTCGGCAACGCAAAATATAGCGCAAAAGAAGGTGTGCCTGGCTTGAATTTTAGTCCTGCTGTGGCACAATAGTTCATGCGTCCAAACGGTTTAGACACAAGAGAAAGCACGTAACTAAGAACTTGAGTAAATTAATTTAGATAAATTCATCTGGAGGAGATTATGACACCCGTTAAAACTGTTGCTGAGAAGTTAGCCAAACAATCCAATGGTACTTGGACCCAAGGCATTCAAGTTTTCCAGCCAGAAAATAAGAAGACTATTAAAGTCATCAAAAGAAATGGTGAGAATGTAGTTTTCGATAAGCAGAAGATCGTTATTGCCATTGAAAAAGCAATGCATTCTTCATCGGGTATCTATCAAGCTGGTCAAGCACAACAAATTGCCGATGAAATCGAAGCATTTGCCATGGCTATGACCACTCCTATGACTATTTATGGCATTGAAGAGCAAGTTTATTACAAACTGCTGAAATATGGTAATCCGGCAACCGCCAAAGCCTATGAAAGCTATCGTTCAGTCCAAGCCTATAAGCGTCAAATCAACACCTCAGACCAAGAGATTGTGGGTATTTTGAACTGCTCTAACTTAGATGTTATGGATGAGAACTCCAACAAAGACGCTAAGGTTGTCAGCACTCAGCGCGACCTGATCGCAGGTGAGGTTTCAAAAGATATTGCTCGTCGCATGCTGATGCCCACTGATATTGTGCTGGCTCACGATTCAGGTGCTATCCACTTCCATGACATGGACTACATCATCCAACCCATGTTTAACTGCTGTCTGATCAACTTACAAGATATGTTAGATAACGGCACTGTGATCAACGGTAAGAAAATTGATAGCCCCAAGAGCTTCCAAGTAGCTTGTACCGTAACCACACAGATCATCGCACAAGTTGCCAGCGGTCAGTACGGTGGTCAGTCCATCAATGGTGTTGACCGTATCTTAGCTCCCTATGTGAGAAAGAGCTTTAACAAGTACTTAGAGGCTGTATTAGAAGAACAAAAAGAAGTTTATGGTATTGAGCCTGATATGCAAAAAGCCGAAGAAGTGGCTTGGAAGCGTACTCGTAAAGAAGTAAAAGATGGTATCCAAACCATTCAATATCAAATCAATACCTTAATGACTACCAATGGACAGGCTCCTTTCGTAACCTTGTTCATGCACTTCATGCCAGATTACGAATATGCTAAAGAAGCCGCCATGATCCAAGAAGAGATCTTGTTACAGCGTTTAGAGGGTATTAAGAACGAAGCAGATGTCTATGTAACACCTGCTTTCCCCAAACTGATCTATGTTTTAGATGAGCATAATGTTGACCCTGATAGTGAATATTATTGGTTGACCAAGTTGGCTGCTAAGTGCACAGCTAAGCGCATGTATCCTGACTACATCTCAGCGAAGATGATGCGCAAATTCTACCAAGGTAATGTTTACTCACCGATGGGCTGTAGATCATTGCTTTCACCTTGGAAAGATCAAGATGGCAACTTCAAGTTTGATGGTCGTTTCAACATGGGTGTTGTCAGTTTGAACTTACCTCAGATCGGTATCTTAGCCGAAGGTGATGAAGATCGTTACTTCGACATTTTAGAAAAGCGTTTGGAGCTGGTTAAGAAAGCTCTGTTATTCCGCTACGATCTCTTAAAAGATGTAACTTCAGATGTCAGCCCGATTCACTGGCAACACGGTGCTATCAGCCGTCTAAAACCAGGCGAGAAGATCGGTCACCTCTTGCTGGATGGTTATGCCACCATCTCTATGGGTTATATCGGTTTATATGAAGCAACCAAGTTGGTGCGTGGCGTTTCACATACCGATCCTAAGGGCAAAGATTTTGCTCTGCGTGTTATGGATCGCTTGAAAGAGGCTGTTGATACTTGGAATAAAGAAACTGGCATTGGCTTCGGTCTGTACGGTACTCCGGCAGAGAGCTTAACTAACCGTTTCTGCCAAATCGACAAGAAGCGTTTCGGTGAGATTGAAGATGTAACCGATAAGGGTTACTATACCAATTCTTATCACGTTGATGTGCGTGAGAATATTACCGTCTTCGACAAGTTTGATTTCGAAAGTGAGTTCCAATTACGTTCAACTGGCGGTATGATCAGCTACGCTGAGATCCCGAACATGACCAACAATAACGAGGCTGTTGAGACCTTAGTTCGCTACATCTACGATCACATCACTTATGCTGAATTCAACACCAAGAGTGATTACTGCCATGAATGTGGTTTCGATGGCGAGATCAAAGTCAACGAGCACAACGAGTGGGAATGCCCCAACTGCCACAACAAAGATCGTCGCAGATTAACTGTTATCCGTCGTACTTGTGGTTACTTAGGGGAGAACTTCTGGAATGAGGGTCGTACCAAAGAGATCAATGCTCGTGTGATGCACATTTAATTATTACATTAACTGATATTGCGTTTTGGACGAGGTACATCACCCCCGGATGTACCTCGTCTCTAGTTAGGGGAGAAACTTATGCGTTACGCTCAAATAAGACCATTTGATGTAGCTAATGGCGAGGGTATTCGAACGAGTATCTTTGTCACTGGTTGTACTCACAAGTGCCCAGAATGTTTTAATGAGCAATACCAAGATTTTAATTTTGGTGATGAATGGACAGAAGAACAGACAAAGACGGTAATCCGTTATTTGAAAAATCCAGTAGTAAGCGGATTAACGCTTTTGGGCGGAGAACCCATGCAAAATACCGAGCTAACAGATGTAGTTCTTAAAGCGAAGCAAGCGACTGGTAAGAATGTTTGGGTGTATTCTGGCTATACCTACGAGCAAATTTTAGAAAATCCTAAGCGAAAAGCCTTGCTTGAAGCTTGTGACATATTGGTTGATGGGTTGTTTGTCATTGCTTTAAGGGATTTGAAATTACGCTTTAGAGGCAGTTCCAACCAACGGGTAATTGATATAAAAAAGTCCTTAGCAAGTGGTGAAGTGGTGCTATATCCCTTAGAGGGAGATATTTTTCAAGCACCAGAAATGATTAAATTATTGCCACAAAAAAAGTAGCCTTAAAGGCTACTTTCTTGTTTTTCACGCTCTTTGAGAGCTTTATCTAACTCAGTGATATCGCAGAGCTCAACAATCCTATCTTTATATTTGAGAGTGGTGTCGCTACCTCTGCCTAATGCCATGACAATATCTCCCCTATGTGCTAGAGCAACAGCACGCTTAATCGCTTCGGCACGATCCAAAATAATTTCATAGTCGGTGAAAGTGTCCGCAAAACCAGAAGCAATTTTGGCACAGATTTCTGCAGGATCTTCGGTTCTAGGATCTTCAGTTGTCAGAATAATATGATCAGCATGAGCAGATAAAACTTCGCCTATCTCAGGTAAGTTGCAAGTATCACGCTCGCCTGGTTGTGCTGTCACGATAATTTTGCGACCTAGTTCGAATTGATCGATGAAAGTCAGCAGTTGTCTGATGCCGTTAGGTGTATGGGCATAATCTACTAGGGCATGTATACCAAGGTTATTTTTAATAATCTCCATACGACCTGAAATTTTTATGCCAGCTAAATTGGCTAAGCACTCTTTTATCTGCTTGCCTAAACAGATGCAAATCAATAGAGCGGAAGCTAGATTGTAAACATTGTATTCACCCAGCAAGGGGCTAGTGGCTCGATAGGTTTCTCGCTTATAGCTAAATTCTACGTCTGTATGGTCGGGATAAAGTTTATAGTTTTCAATCACCAAATCAGCTTGCTTATCTTTGCCATAACTCAACACTTGTCCTTGTGCTACTTGGGCAAAGGCTTGGTGATGGGGATCGTCTAAATTGATCAAGCAAAAGCCATCTGTTTTGGTTTGTTTAAACAACTTCAGCTTGCAGGCAAGATAATTTTCCCAAGTGCCGTGAGTATTCAAGTGTTCTGAAGTTATGTTGGTGTAGAGCGAAACGTCAAAACTCATAGTTCTTAGACGTTCGCGATAAAATGCTTCGCTACTACATTCCATGGCAACATACTCACAGTCCCTGTTGCTGAATTCACGTAGCAGGTAGTAAAGTAAGTTGATTTCTGGAGTGGTGTTAGCGGTTTTATCATGGAATCCCATACAACTATAACCATTTGTGCCAATGTAGCCGCATTTATCTATACCCAGCATCTTTTGCACGAGAGTTGCTGTACTAGTCTTACCATCTGTACCAGTGATACCAATTACTTTTAATTCTTTTTGTGGCTGGTCGTATAAGACAGCGCAGACTCGTTCGAGTTCTTTTCTGGTATCGGAAACTTTGATTAACGGCACACTAGTTGGTGGGACATCTTTGCTCACAATTACTGCCTTAGCACCGTGGGCAATAGCATCTTCTATGAATGCGTGACGATCAGCTTTTACGCCAGGTATGCACACAAACAGACTGCCTTCCTGGCATTCTTTCGAATTGATACTCACATCACGGATTTGGATGGATTCACTTTCAGTAGTTAAGTTTTGTTCAGGAAATAACTGTTTGAGAGTTTTCATATCAAAGCTCCTAGTACTAGATTGCACCAGTATAACAGTGATGCCAAAAGATGACCAAATCTCAGTAAAATATAAAAAACAAGATTGAGTAGAGAGTAGATGAGTGTAGATTTATTTATAGATCAACAGCTTTCACGTAGTCACCTAGCTCGAACGGAGTATAGATAGTTATGAAATTGATCTATGGTACAGATGCTTTGGCATTGGTTGAACGATGCTTAGCAGAAATGGCCTCAGTGCACCAAAGAGAGCCCTATCGTCGGTTGTTTATTTTAGTACCTGAAACATTGAAAGCAGATAGTGAACGGCGTTATATCGAGGTGCACGATAAGCATGGTTTACTTCCGGCAGAAATACTTTCGTTTAGACGTTTTGCTACCCGTCTATTCGGTATGCTAGGGCGTATAGAAAATCGCGCGCTTGGCAAAACGACTAAGGCTTTGTTGATACAACACATGCTTTATCAGAATCAAACTCAATATCAGTTGCTGGGGAGCTATGTGGATCGTCATGGTTACTGCCTAAAATTAGCTGAAGTCATGGGCGATTTTAAGCGGTTCAATATCACTTCCTCCGATTTAAGAGCTACCGCCAGCATGTATAGCGAGAGTACTTTTGGGCAAAAATTAAATGATTTAGCGCTGTTACAAGAACAACTAGATCAAAATCTAGCTACCACAATTTTCTATGATCAAGATACTTATCTGAGTGAATTAGCTGAGCTACTGAGTCAAGAAAATCCGCAGCAAGACGCTATTTCACGCTTGATGCAGGAGTGTTGTATCTGGATTACAGGTTTTGCCGAAGAGAGAGATTTTACCGAACAGGAATATCTTTTATTAGAAGCCTTAGAAAAATGGCTGGGTGATCGCCTAACGCTAACAATTTGTGCGCCAAACGTACAAGAAAAAGAGAAAACAAAGAACCAACAAACTGAACTTAGTACAGAGTTATATGTGCCTGGTATTAAAACTGCTGGGCATCTACAAGAGAGATTTGGCCCTAAGTGTACGTTGGTAGATGAGGTGCTAGCTGAAGTTACTCCTTTAAAGGAAGCGCTTAAATTATCTTTGATTACGGGAAGTCTTGAGCTACCAGAGAAAGAGTTAGCAGAACAAGCAAAAGCCAATTGGCAGATCAATTTAGTAGCGACACCAACTCCACGCCTGGAGTGTGCCTATGTAGCAGGTAAAATCAAGGAATTGCTGGTAAAAGATAGCACTTTACGTAAACGTGATATTGCCATTGCGCTAGCAGATAGCTCTATGCAACCAGTGATTAACTCAGTGTTTAGTGAATTTGGTCTAGATAGTTTTGTTTCCAGCGAGAAAGCACTTAAAGAAACCGCTCTGTTCAATTTCCTGCAAGCCTTGAGCAAATTAGTATTAGGGGACACCAGGCTGGAAAATGTCTTGTCCTTATTGCGTAGTGGTTTGTTTGAGCTTGAGCCTCTATTAATAGATCAGTACGAAAATGATTGTTTGCGCAGGGGTAGACGATATTTAGCAATCGATGAAGCTCCAGCAGAGATCAAGTCACCGCTAATGGCTTGCCAGATGCTAGCTAAAGAGATTAGTCAAGCTAAAACGGTGGCAGAAAAAGCGACAGTACTCCTTAAAAGCTTCGACAATCAGTGGCACGCCTACCTTACCCAATTACGTGAGAAGTTGCTTTCTTTTGGTGAAGATAATCTAGCAGTGCAACTAGTGCAAAGTTGGAATGCTTTAGTGCAACTATTGTGTGATTTTCAACTTCTGCTAGCAGATACGCCTTGTAGCAATCGTTATTTCTTCGATTTATTGCAAGAAGTTGCCAGCAATACACAAGTTAATAGCATTCCCCTAGGTATCGATCGCATTCGTGTAGCTTCTCTGAAGCAAATGGTTCACTATCCCTGTAGAGTGATGTTTGTGATAGGAGTCAATGCATCTACTTTGCCTGCCCCCCTACCCGATGAAGGTCTGTTAAGCAACGAAGAGCGTGAACTCTTAAGTGACAGTAGCGGTAAGCATGTATCTAATTATCGCCGTGATTTCGGCGCCAGCCAAGATTTCATTATTGCCCAGGTTTTAACCCGTGCGAAAGAACAGCTGTTTATTACCAGTGGCACTTTAGAAAAAGACCGACAAGCCGAACTTTGGCACGTCTTAGTGAAAGCTAAGCAAGTAGCAGAACCACCCATAAATATTGATTTGGTGGTAGATGAAGAAAAGCCCTCACCGATTTGGTACAACCCAGAGCGAATAAGTCGCTATGCTAGCCTCATTAAACTACGACAACGGGGAAAGTTAGACGGCAAGCTCAAATCAATTTATGAGTTGGCCATGGTGCTTAATCGGAGTTGGGAAAACGAATTTGTCGGTGACGTTTTAGAACAAGATCAGCCACAAATTATTTTACCATCCACCTTAGTTGAGCACTTTTGGCATGCTCGGAACAGTAAGGGTATGATTCCTTTCAGCGTTTCAGCTTTGCAAAAATATAGCAGTTGTCCTTATAGCTATTTTGTTGGCAATATGCTCGGTGTTAGAGAAAGACCAGAATTTAAGCCAGACAGCCGTGCTAAAGGTACTTTAACCCATGCCGTTTTAGAAAAGATGCTGACTGATTTACGGGATAAGACCAAAGATCGGTTAGTTGAGCTAGCCAATTTGATGCCAGAAAAAGATGGCTCCGAAATTGTTGCGCAAGCCATCGCTGAATGGCGCCAACAAAATATTAATAGCGCACAAATTATCAGCTTTTATAGTCGTTATTTAGCGGAAACCAAACAACAGAAAGAGTTACCTGTTGAACTAGAGCCATACTTGCTAGCTAGTAATGATAGCTTCTTAGGTGAACGGATACGGCGTAGCTTGCTCTACAGTTTGAAACAGGATCCTAGCTTGTACCATGTAGCAGGTACACCTTTGCTTTTGCCTGAAAAGTTTGAGTGGGTATTCCCAGATGTGGATAAGAAAAATCAGACAGTACTCAAGTGGCAGATTAACGATTTAGATTTTGTCTTCAAAGGTATAGTTGATCGTGTTGATCTAAGTTTGGAAGCAGATGCTAATCTGTTGCCTGCGATGGCGTCTGCAACACCGCAATTTAGAATAATTGACTACAAAACTGGCGGTAAGAAGTTTAATTTAGATGAAATTTATCATGGGTTGAGTATCCAGTTACCCCTGTATTTGAAAGCTTGGCAACAAGCGAATTCAGAGCAAGAGCCAGCCAGCTTGAGCTATTTTCACATAGCAACTCCCAGCACTCAGATTACGGGTAGTGATGCTAAAAATTTATTTGCTCCGCAAACAGAAGAACAAATTAAGGCAGAAGTTTTGCTACAAAGTAGCGATAAGTATCAGTTAAAGCCACAAGATTTTGCGCTGATAGTGAAGCAAAGTGAAGATATAGCAAAGGCTAGATTGACAGAGTTGGTTTCTGGCATTGTTTCACCCATCCCTTGCATGGTCAAAGGACAACATTTCAAACCCTGTGATTTTTGTCTTTACAAACATATCTGTCGCATGGAAAAGAACAAAGAATTTAAGCGTCCACATACGCTAGACAAGATGGAACAAATTTATGTGGACAAGGCTTGGGCAAAACGAGAACAAACAGAAACTAGAAATAAGGCAGAATTTAGCCGAGAGCTCAAAAAAGAATATAAGTCGGAAGCCAAAGATAGAGGTGAAAGTGCTGAAATGTACCTATTAACCAAATTGATTGAGCAACAAGATGCCACAGAGCAGTCATCTGCAGAGGAGAAAAACTTATGAGTTATGAACCGACCAAAGCACAAAAACAGGCTCTGAACTATGACGGTTTAGGTACTAGTAATTTGCTGATCTCCGCTTCTGCAGGTACAGGAAAAACCACCGTTTTGATCAATCGCTTAACCGAACGTCTATTAGCCGGGAAGGTGAAGCCGGAGGGTCTTTTAATCATGACCTTTACAGATGCTGCGGTAGGCAAGATGCGTACCGATTTAGAGCAGAGTATCAAACAGAAATTGAAAGAGAGCACCGATGAAGCCGAGCAGAAGCGTCTGCGCGAACTCAGACGTAAATTCCCGTTGATTCAAATTTGTAGTATTCACTCTTTTTGTCTGAGTGTTATTCGTGAATTCTCGGGACAACTGGTAGATGCCACTGGCAAAACACTTTTTGATGCCAATTTTAATGTGCTAGAAGACGTGCGTGCACAATTACAAAAAGAGCAGTGTATCAAGCAGGTGCTAGAGCAGCTGTATGCCGATTTAGCACACAAAAAATACAGCGATCACCAGGTAGGAAATCTTCCCACCTATCTACTAGATTTACCGACTGCTAATTCGCCTGTTTTAACGCAAATACTGTCAGAGCGTTTGTTTACACCGGAGGAAATGGCAGAGCTCAACCTAGATACGATTGATTCAGACAACTGGTTGCATCGCTTTGAACAAATGACTTTTGTATTTAATCCTAAGGGCAGACAGGATGAGTTCGTCGATCGCTTTGACAGGCATCGTTCTTTCTTGCGTTCACTAGCGGATTATCGTGCGTATCTCAGATATAGCATCAAATTCCTAGCTACAATGAGTAGCGATTTTACCCAAAGCTCTGTGGCGGAAAACTACTACCAACAACTGCAAGAAGAAGTTGTAATTGCTAAGCAGACTTATTACAACTTGTCTGAACATGCCTTTTTAGCTGAGGCTGATGCGAAAAGTAGACAGAAAAAACCAGTTAAAGAAGCAGAAAAACTAGTGGATGCTTGGGCAGCCTTTGGACCGTGGTTAAAAGAGTTAACTGTAATTTTGGCAAAACCGAAAGCAGAACGTTGGGATCTTTTAGTTGAGGCTGGTAAAAAATTAGTGATGATGCCACGCCTGCGAGCAGATAATAAAAACCCCGAGTCTGATCGCTCAACGTTTCGTGAACAGTTGGCAAGGGGTATTTTCCCACTGTTGCAATTTTTTGTTGACATTGGTTCGTGGAAAGAAGATTTTGATCTGAACAATCCCACAGTTTTTGTGCGCACAAGTGCTGAAATTGCTAGTGATCAGAACGAGATGAACAATATCTTGCTGGTTTATTTTGAAGCCTTGCTCGCTTTTGATCGTCTGTTTCAACAAGAAAAAATTGCAGATAATACGTTGGACTTCAACGATTTTGAACACTACGCTAAACAACTCTTACAAAAGCCCGAAATTGCTGAGAGACTGAGACAGCGCTATCAAGAAATTTATGTTGATGAGTACCAAGACACTAACGATGTGCAGGAGTTTATCATTGAACGCTTTGCGCACAACAATGTGTTCATGGTCGGCGATGTTAAGCAGAGTATTTATCGTTTCCGCCATGCGAATCCAAATTTATTCAAACACAAATTAGATCATTATCAGACTTTGCTTGAAGAGTTTACAGATGCCCCTAAAACTGGCAACAAAATATATTTTGGTGAAAATTTCCGCTGTGATGAGCTCATCGTTGAGTTAACAAATTCTCTTTTCAATCTGGTGATGACAGAGAAGCATGGTGACATCAATTACCAACAAGAGCATCAATTAATTTTTGCTAAAGGTGGCGGAGTTAAACCTAAAACAAGTTACAAACCTGAGCTACTAGTGGTGATAGATGATAGGCCAAGTGCAGAGAATACGCAGAACAGCCTCTTAGAATTAGCACAAGTGCCAAAAGAACCAGAGCAAGAAGAAGATTTAGATTTGGTTGCGCTGGAAGCCAAAGCAGTGAGTGCCAAGATTAAGCAGTTAGTTTTGACTGGTCAATACAATTTTGGCGATGTGATGATCTTAGCTTCCACCCACCAGCAACTAGAAACCTATGCTAAAGAATTTGAAAAACAGAATATACCAGCCTTGCGTAGCAAGGGCAGACGTTTTGGCGAGTCACGAGAAATTCAAGTGCTGAGTGCAGCGTTTAATTTACTAGATAACTTTTGCCAAGATATACCGTTAGTAACAGTGATGCGTTCAGAGTTATTGGGCGAGCCATTTGTGGAAAGTGAATTGCTCAACATAGCGCTGTTTAGCAAGGATAAGTTTTTTCATCAAAAGTTGTTGCGCCTAGCATATGCTAGCCAACAAGAGAAAATGGACAATTTGCGAGCGTTCGAGAAAGCCATAGATGCAGAGACCAAAACAGAAGATTTTTGGCAGGAGATCAAGCACTATCTAGGAAAAAGCGATTGTGTTGATTTGGCAACTATTAATCCTAACCTCAAAGATAAAGTGCATCGTTTCGTGCAGCTAGTGTGGAATTGGCGTGCGCAAAATTGGCTTAATTTGTCTGAGTTATTAGCAGCTGTCCTAGAACAAAATGATTACAAACGCTATTTAGCGAATTTGCCAACGGCACATGGGCGTTTGCAAGATGTAGAGCTGTTCGAGCAGTGGATTACTGAATATAGTCAAAGCAAGGGTAGTACACTGCATGAGTTCATCACTTACTTGAAGCGCATAGCAGAAAATGGACAAAAAGATGAAGAGTTGTTATTGCCTGCAACAGATCAAAATGTTGTACGTCTGATGACCATTCATGCGTCCAAGGGTTTGCAAGCGAAAGTGGTATTTCTAGTAGCTTGTGCTAAAGATAATCTGAGCAAAATAGTTAAAGCAGAAGACGTCCACCTAACAACTTGTGAGCTGGAAGATGGTGCTCCGGGGGGTATCAGCAATTTCATTATCGCCAAACTAAACGACACAGAATACGTGCGTTACAATACCCCCTGGCATTTTTGGCACTTGGAACAAAGCGCTAAAGCAGATAGAGCAGAGCGTTTACGTTTGTTGTATGTGGCGATGACAAGAGCTGAACAACAACTATACATGGTGGCAGCTTATCAGCCAGAAAAGCTGAAAAAGAAGCTGGAAACAGTTGATGTTGATGTTAGATCCGAGAATAAACTTGATAGAACAAGAATTTTAGCTAAAACCAAGTCTTATGCTGATTTGTTCTTCTTTTGGCTGGCGCAAAATCAGCAGGAGGCTTTTACTTACTTCTACAAAGGTACGCCCGAAGAGTTGCCAAAAGAAAGACAACACCAGTACTTGCATTGTCAGCTTTGGGGGAGAGCAGAAATTAGTGCGCTAGAGAATGCAAACAAAGAACAGGAAGCGCAAGCAACGCTGACACCATTGAGCAGGGATGCGATTCGCAATATAGAAGTGCAATTACCCAGTGAGCTAGAGCAATTGATCAGACCATTACCAGAAGATCCCTTGAAAGATGTTCCCAGTAAAGTGACGGTCAGTGAATTGAAAAAACTAGCTTATCTTGAAACTGAAGGTGCCTCGCTAGCCGAACAACAAGGACCAATTGAACTTAGTTTAGAACTGAAAAAGAGTGAAGACCTAAGCGATAGTTCATTAGCTGGCACTAGCTTTGGTACTTTTATTCATCAGCTCGTACAACAGTTGGACTTGCGTCTATTTGTAGATATCCCTAAAGAACAGGGAGAAGCTGTTTATTGGCAGTGGGTGGCAGAATTAATAGAGCAAAGACGCCTAGATGCAGACGAAGAAAGATTAACAGTAGCCTGGGAATTGCTAGAAAAATATATTTATTCAGAACTAGCTAGTAGGGTATGTAAAGCCGAAATTGCGATGCGTGAACTACCTTTTACTATGCCTGTGGCTCCTATAGGTATAGCTGAATTAACAGATGATGTAACTTTGGTGCAAGGTATAATTGACCTGTGGTTTGTTGAAGATGATCAAGTCGTCCTGGTCGATTTTAAAAGCGATCGAGTACCAGAAAATCAGCAGGAAGCTACATTTTTTGCTCAACGTTATCAGGCGCAACTTGAATATTATGCGCAAGCGCTAGAGTTGAGTTTAGGTAAAAAAGTTAAAGCTAAAATAATTTGGGCACTGCGCAGTGGCAAACAATATGAATTAGGAGAAAGTGATGAACAATCACCAGAACACACACACTAGTAGAGAAGATGAAGCCAAGGCTCCAGCTAGACTAGAACTAAATGAAGAACGTTTAATACAGGCAGAGTCACTGGAAGACAAAGAGCTGTCGGATGAATTAGCAGAACAAGCGGATCATCTAAAAGAGCAAGCCGATAAGTCCGAAGCAAAAGAACCTTTTACTGGTCCTGTGTGGCAAGCTATTTGGCAAGGAGAATTTAATTTTTCTCCCTTATCCAAATTAGCTACACTACTGCTTTTGTATTATTGCTATCGCCTGATCAGTGCCTTTGTTAAAGGGGAAGTTGTGGATAACAAGCTGTTGCTTGGAGTGCTCACTTTATTGCTCTGTTTTGCCACGCTGTTCTTGGCTGTTGGCATTATCAGAGCCGAACTGAAAGTGATGAAGCGCAAAAAGCAACAAAAATAAAGCTACGTTACGGTTATTTAAGCTAGAACCTGTGAAGATAAAGTTAGTTAACTTCAAGGAGGTACAACATGTCAGCAGTATATACCACAACTGTGATCAACAAAGGTGGTCGTGACGGTTATAGCATTGTAGGTGAGGGTCAACCCAAATTTGATGTTGTTAATGTCTTAGATGGCAAAGCTCAACCAGAGGGTACAACTAATCCCGAGCAATTGATGGCAGCTGCCGTAGCGTCTTGTTACAACGGTGCTTTCCTGTATTTTATGGAAGAAGCTGGTCAAAAGGCTGATGTCACAGTAAAAGTAACTTTAGCCCTAGTGCCAGATGCAACTGATGGCGAAAACAAACTGGCTTGTGAGATTGAGGTTGAGGCACCTGAGTTAAAGGCAGAAGACTTAGCTAAGTTCAAACAACAAGCAGCTGAATTTAGTCCGTACACCAAAATTTTTGCTGGTAAAGCCGATTTGACGATCAAGTAAAAAAGAATTAGAGGCAAAAAAAGACCATCTTTACGATGGTCTTTTTTTTAGCTCTATTTACTAGTTACTCTACATAATTCCCATAGCTTCTAACACATAGCGAGCGATGAAGAGAATAGCCAGGATATACATGGTGGCTGAAACTTCTTTAGCTTTTCCAGTGCAAGCTTTGAGCAACACATAAGAAACCATACCGAAGACGATACCTTCAGCGATGCTGTAGGCGAAAGGCATAACGATAATGGTCAAGAAGGCTGGGATTGCTTCGGTCATATCGTGTAAGTTGATGTCCTTGATGGGGCTCATCATAAAGACGCCAACCATGATTAAGGCAGGTGCGGTAGCTGCTGAAGGAACCATGCCAAAGACTGGAGCTAGGAACAGTGAAGCAGCAAAGCCGAGTGCAGTAAAGACTGAAGTTAAACCAGTTCTACCACCTTCGGTAACACCAGCTGAAGATTCAACGTAAGTGGTAACGGTAGAAGTACCCATGCAAGCACCAAAAACAGTACCCAAGGCGTCTGACAGTAAAGCACCCTTAATGCGAGGTAAACGACCTTTTTCATCGAGCATTTTTGTTTTGGAAGCAACACCTACCAAAGTTCCTAAAGTATCGAAGATATCGACAAATAAGAAAGAGAATAGAACGACTACCATATCGAAAGAAATGATTTTGCTCCATTCAAATTGGAAAGCGATAGGTGAAACTGAGGGAGGCAAGCTCACCCAGCTACCAGTGGGTAATTGAGTGATACCCAGAGGAATACCAATGATGGTGGTCAATAAAATACCGTAGAGTAGAGCACCTTTGACACGGAAATGATAGAGCAGAGCCATCAAGCCTAAACCGATCAAACCGAGCCAGACGTGGCGATCGTTGAAAGAACCTAACTGAATTAACAAGCCACCTTCGTTCAAAGTTGCTTGTCCATCTACCATAGCGACTTTGCCAGAAACGACCAAGCCACAGTTGATGCAACCGATCAAAGCGATGAAAAGACCGATACCAACTGAAACTGCTTTTTTCAAGTTTTGTGGTATGGAGTTGAAGATAGCCTCGCGCACATTAAAGAGTGACAGCAAGATGAATAAGATACCTTCAAGCAAGACAGCGGTTAATGCAAATTGCCAAGTGTGACCCATTCGGATAACAACTGTGTAAGCAAAAAATGCATTTAAGCCCATGCCAGAAGCTAGGGCAAAAGGATAGTTGGCTAAGAAAGCCATCAATAAGGTACCGACGACAGCGGACAAGGCGGTGGCGGTAAATACTGCACCGCTAGGCATACCTGCATCACCCAAGATACTGGGGTTGACGATAAGGATGTATGCCATGGTCATGAAGGTGGTTAAGCCGGCAACAGCTTCTGTGCGTATAGAGGTTTTATTCTCTTTAAGCTTAAAAAACCTCTCCAACAGATTGTTTTGTGAATTAGACATCACGTTCCTCCTCTGGTTATACAACCGAATATGCTTGCATGATAGCAAGTGAAGCCAAAGAAAAAAAGAGTAAAAGTGCACAAATCGCATTGTGCAATATGACAATAAATACAGTCGTAATGTTGACATATTACACAAATAGAATGTTATTAGTTTCAGTGTTGGAGGCAAAGTGATAAAAGTCTAGTGAGTTGGAACAATGAGTGAGCAATCATCTCTATATTTCTATTTAGGTCCTCTATTTTTTTTTTTAATTTTTTTGTACAATAAAGAGCACTCAAGAGTACTAATGAATTAGTCCTATATGTATTGCTAATGTAATTATTCGAGCGAAAGAACGAAGTGTTTTCGCTTGTTGGAGGGAGTATGCAAATTTTAAGTAAGATGAAGCAACTGACAGGTGTGGTGCGCAGAAGTGCAGTTCTGTTGCTTGCGGGAGCTGTGCTGGCAGGCACTTTGCCCTTTGCCTTACCTACAGAAGTAACTAAGGCAAGCGAAATTTACCAGCCCAAACCGACCTCAACCTATAAGTTGGCTAAAGATCAGCTAACACATGTCTACATGACAGGTAAAGATATGGGTGGCGGACATAACGATGAGAACTTTGCCACTCGTTATGCCAAGATCATTCCGCTCACAGATGAGAACGCTAACTTCGAGCAGGAATGGATGGCAGTCTATAATATGGGTCTGCACGATGCGCTCTATGCTCAGTTGAATAAGCAGATCAATATCAATGATCATCAGCAAGTCAAGCAATTGCTGCAAGACAATGCTATGCATTTCACCTCCAATCCTTGGCTGAGCATTCTCGTTTCCAAAGATTTACAGATTGTCGGTAATTTTGATTTCTATGTTCTCGATCCCATGGACAAGCAGTATGAGAACAAGTACATGTCGAGCTTCGATCAGGTCGTAAAACGTGTTCAAGACTATCGTGCCAACGACAAAATATTCCGAGCTGAGAAAGCAAGTTTGCCCGCAACAGGGACTGAAACTCACATCGTTGATGTCAATGCTAAGAACGAATCGCTCAAGCAATTTGCCAATCTCAAAGCTTCCGATATGACTGGTGCGTGGACTGATTGGTCTGCCAGATTCATGGAGGGCGATCAGATCGGAATGCAAAAGTACGACTACGGTTGGAGCAGTGGTGAGAATTCATTCGAGTTCCGCAACTACCAATGGGCAACTGATAAAACAATAGAGAAATTTTATAATCCAGATAATTACGATACTTATCGTTATACCAATCAAAGCCCTTCACACTTTGTGATGAATGACCTAGGTCATGGTATGCGTTTCCTCTATAAGACTGACAATAATTCACAGGATGCTCGTATTGTCGTCAAGTTCAGAACCAAGCGTACACCGATGGATTTCTTCAAAGATCCACAATGGAACTTCTATAGAAGAGATAACAGTGATCAAAGTAGTCCTAAGTCCACCTTTGTAGCAGCAGCTTATAAATCAC
>JAEWER010000002.1 GCA_023389255.1 Bacillota bacterium | reverse complement strand
GCTGAGAAGAAGCAAGAAATCCAAGACTCTAAGCTAACTGACGAAGAGAAAGAAAAGGCTAATGCAGAAGTAGATAAGGTGGTTGCAGAAGCAAAGCAAGCTGTAGAGGCTGCCACTTCCGCAGAAGAACTGGAGCAAGCCAAGAACGATGGAGTTACAGCCATCGGAGAAGTTGCTACCGAGTCCAAAGCCAAGGAAGCAGCCAAGGCAGAAGTCGAAAAGGCAGCCACAGAGAAGAATGCAGAAATCGATAAATCCAATCTGACTGAAGCAGAAAAAGCAGAGGCAAAGGCTAAAGTAGAACAAGCTGTAACCGATGCTAAGAAAGCAATCGATGAAGCAAGTATTAACCAAGGTGTGAACGATGCTAAGGATAAAGGGGTTACAGAGATCAACGAAGTTTCTATCAGCACTTCTGTTCCGACTAGTGAAAGTACGACCAATCTGCCGACAACACAAGTAGTTACCAATCCGACTACAGAACAAGTAGTCAAACCCAATACTACTACCGCACAAGTAGCAAACAAAGAGGTAAAGAAAGTAGAGAAATCCACTTCTGCCAAGGTGTTAGCTAGAACGGGTGTTGCTACTGGCACGATGGCTGTACCAACTCTTTTATTCAGTGGTCTAGTAGCCTTATTTGCTAGAATGCGCAGAAAAGAAGAAAACGAGTAATAGGTTAGATTATTACAGTTACAGCAAACCAATTTGTTTAACTAAAAGCTCCCGTTAGGGAGCTTTTTTAGTAGATGAATGTTTTCGGCACTGTAGATTGTGGTCTAATCTGCACATAGGAGAGAATGTATTTGTCAACAGTGGTTGTTGTTTTCAAGATCAAGAAGGCATATGGATAGGAGATAGAACGCTGATTGGACATCAAGTTGTCTTTGCAAGTCTTAACCACGATGAAGCAATTGAAAAAAGGGATATTTTACACCCTGCACCAATAATTGTAGAAAGTGATGTTTGGATAGGTTCTCATGCAACGATTCTCGGAGGAGTTACCAAGGATTATCTCGTGTTGAAGTTATTTTCTTGCATGAAAGTGCGCCAGTCTCCACTAGGTATATAAATTGCCCCAGTGGATTTATCGATCGTTCGATTATAGAGATAGATATAGGCTGATTGGTTTGTGCCATCAGCTTTTTTTCTTGTACTAACTGCCTGCAGTAGAGATTGTCAGGATGATTTTCTCCAAAATATTCTTCTAGCTCATCGATAGCTGAGATATTAGCAAAATCTTTGAGATACACTAATTCACCGATAATTTCATCTGACCCCGCCAAGAGTGCAGGATAACCTTCAGGTAGGTGATAGAGCGTACCACTAAAGTACGCAGTTTCACGCTTAGCGACTTTATCAGTTAAATAGTCGCGTGAGTTAAAAAAGCCACTTAGCAGTGAACCGTAGACGAATAAGGGGTGAGGCTGGGTAGGTTTTAACATATTTTCTCTATCTCGATTATTTATTGCTTTATTGCTTTATTGATAATTTGTATGCTGGATTCGGTTAAAGGAGTCGCAACATTATGTTGCGACTCTCTTAAATCTAGCAGATAGTACCACCGCTAACAGTTAGGTCTTCAGTGTGATCAGCGATAGCTTGCAACATCACTTCTAGACCACGTGTAATATCAGCTTGTGACATGGAAGCTGTGTCGGCGCGTTCAACTACTTGTTCGGGAATAAAGGGCACATGGACAAAACCAGCACGACAATTCTTTTTTGAACAGAGATGCAGAGCACCAAACATGAGATGATTGCAGACAAAAGTGCCAGCAGTATTGGAGACACTTGCAGGTAAACCCGCTTCTTTTACTGCTTTGACCATGGCTTTGATGGGTAGAGTCGTAAAATAGGCATTCGGAGCATCGTCAAATATTTTTTGATCGATAGGCTGTTTACCGTCGTTGTCAGGAATGCGAGCGTCATCTATATTGATGGCTACTCGCTCAGGAGTTAGCCCAAAACGACCACCAGCTTGGCCAACACAGAGCACTGCTTCATAATTATTTTTTTCTAATTGTTCTTTTAGAGTGTTTATCGATTTACCGAAAACAGTTGGTACTTCTAGTTTGGTCAATTCGATACCTGTCAAATTATTTTCATCTATAGCTTTGACTGCCTCTAAAGCAGGGTTGATGGCATCGCCACCGAAAGGATCAAATGCTGTAATTAAAATTTTCATAATAGCTCCTAAAATACTGGATTAACGCAAGGTGATGCTTAAAATTCTAGAATGCGAATACGTACATCAGAACGATATGTATACATAAGAGTACACCAGCATACGGTGCTTGAGACTTGATAATGGAGTACTTATCTTTAGTTTCTAGTAATGCTGCAGGAACTATGTTGAAGTTAGCAGCCATCGGGGTGAGTAGAGTACCGCAATAACCAGCCGTTAGACCAAGTGCACCAACGATCACGGGATCAGCACCGTTTTGGATCAAGAAAGGGATGCCGATACCAACGGTGATGACGGAAAAAGCGGCAAAACCGTTACCCATGATGATGGTAAATAATGCCATGCCACAACAATAAACCACACAGGCGATGAGTTTAGAAGATTCGGGTACGACATGTGCAACTCCAGTGGAGATAAGATTGCCAACACCTGCTTGTGTGAAGATTAGACCGAGAGCGGCTAACAATTGTGGCAAGATACTGGTGGTGCCAACATTGTCCATCAGGCGTACACCATCTTGTAATGAATGCTTAGGAGAAGTTTTGGTGATGAGCAACAGAGCGATAAAGCCGAAGATTGCAGAAATACCGATGGAGTTATTACCACCTAGTTTGGGTAGCAAGGTTGCAACTAAGAAGGCGCCTATGGCTAGAACTAGCGATGGCACGAATATTTTGTAACCGACACGATCTGCGTTAGTTCTAGTTTCTTCAGGTTGTGGAGTATTGTGCTTGGTGGATACAACGAGCTTAAAAGCTGTTAGCAGACCTAGTATAACTAATGCTACACCCGTTATTTCGGCAGGTAGGTGAGGTCCCACAATGAAAGTGAGAGCCAGGATCAGCCAGAAAGCTGCCGTAGTATAACGTTTGTTGTTTTCAATTGTCTTGAAGCAGTGATAAGCAACAGCAACAAAGACTAGACCGATACAAATATAGAAAAATTCAGACAAATAATTGGAGGCGAGTTTCCAATAGTCTAATTGAGTTGTGGCAGATAATAAAAACATAGTTACCTCCTAATTATTGATTTTTTGAATATCTCTATGTGAGAGACCACGATGGATACGTCGGTCGAGGGCATAGGTGAAAAAATAGCCAAGCACTACGGAGATCACTGCAATAGGCACTGACCACAGTGCAACATTGGCAGGAGTGACCTGCTTGTAACCTTGCTCTACCAAAGTGGATACAATGAGCAAAGTACCAGATGAAGCTAGAAAACAGTTTTGTGCGAAGAAGTTACCATAATTCTCTACCGCACAACTAACAGCCTTAATATCTTCTTCAGCTTTTTCTGAAATCTCACCATATTTAGCAACGGCTGCAGCTTGCGCCATTGGATTGATCAGCGGGCGAATGAATTGGGCATGACCACCAATACGTAGAGAGAGAGCCGATGCTGGGGTGCGGATCAATTCATAGAGAAAAATGACTTTACCTGCTGTGGCAGCTTTAAATTTTTTGATAAAGTCTACAGCTTTATCCTTGAGGCCGTAGCGTTCAAGTGAACCGACGATGGGCAGAGTTAAAACAAAGATAGTTGCCAGTCGATTGTTAATAAATGCTGTACCTAGATTGGAAAAAATTTCTTGAAGCGACATTCCACTTACAAGAGCTGTGGCGATGCCAGCGACTATGACTGTAGCTAAGGTATCGAATTTGCACACAAACCCGATAATGACGATGACGATACCGATTAATTTAAGTAATTCAGTGTAGGGCATAAATCCTCCTTTACATACTATCCATATTTAGTAAAAGATAATAACATAAAAAATTATTGTCTTAGCTGAGGAAAAGAAAAAGTATTGGTTTTATCTTAAATGTAAATCAATATTAACTACGGCGATGATGTTCTGTGCATTTTCCTCGGTTTTACACTAGGTGCCACAGACGCACCCGTACGTATGGAGGAGAAAAACACCATGCTATTCATCGATATTGAAACTTATTTTGACATCAATTTGCCCAAGTCTGGCGTGTACCGCTATGTGTGGGATAAGAGCTTCAGAGTGCTCTTAATCTCATATGCCATAAAGGAAAGCACCTGATCCGTAAATTCTGTATGCAAGATAAGGATACAAATAAAGCCCTACTTCCAAGTGAAGCTCCCGATGCTGATGATAATTATTCATATAAGTTACGGGTAAGGCATTTTATTGATTTATCAAATGAGGTACAATGTTATCGGCATATTTATGTGAACTATATTTTATGCCTGATTGGTTTCAGTAGTTATTTTTATACAGAGGGTACTTTATGTTAAAAAAACAAGTTAAAAAAGTTTCGAAGAATGTGATCGCTTTTTTGTGTTCATTGTTGATGCTGACAGGCGTGTTGTTAAGTCCGATGCCTGTTCATGCGGCAGCTAACACCGCTGAATTCAATATGAACATTGGCTTTTATTTTAAGCCGAATGTTGATGTTGACAGGTTAGCCGAAATTTTGAAAGGCCTTGGTTATGGTAGAAATGCTTCCCGTGAAGCGAAAAATTGGGTTGATCCGAAAAAAGATGAAACGCTTTTTACGTATCTGAATTTTTCTGAGGTCTATAAGCAACAAATAGCTGAGAACAAGTTTTCAGGTGAACCTACCCCTGGCCTCACTAATATTCAGGTTCAGTACGATGCGACCCCACCCCTAAAGACTGGGGCTGCGGGCAAAGAGCAATTGCTAGCCTACAGCAGCAAGGATATGGATACAGTAACCCGTATCACTAAAATGAGGCAGAGCATTATAGATACGGTAGAGGCGGTTAGACAAAATGCAACTGATGCACTAACGAGCGGTGATACAAGTAAGTTTCAAAATAGTAACCTAAGAAGATTCCTGTTAATAGACCCCAGTAAAAAATACTTCGAAGCGAAGACAAGTAAAGCCCCTTCAGACCCCTCCAATATTCGTTTCCGCATCATCGCCTCTGAGGAAAAAACTGAGTACGATCAAACCAAAGACAAAAATTTTGATCCTGAGAAGGTTATAGATGGTGATCTTTTAGATAGACTGGGGATTCCTAAAACCATCCAGGATGATCCTGCTGTTATTGAAGATGACGAATCAAGAGATGGCTTGATTTACACTGGTTTCTCTAATTTTGTGCTTGCAATGACAGATACACGATATCTCGACCGCTCAACAGATAATCCTAGACTAAATCTTAAAGCAACTTTCCCTATCATTATTGAGGAAATCAAAATACCTGTTACTTACAAGTATGTGGATCTTACAGGTGCAGATGTTCCCGCAGAGCTCCAGCAAAAAGCTCCTAAGAACACTCAAGAATACGTTAAAACCTCAGTGACAGCACCCAAAGCTGGTGAGCAATATACACCTGCTACAGGCGATGCGCAGGCTAATTTTACGGAGACCGTTCAATTGAGCGACGGTTCAGAGTGGACCTTCAAAGGTTGGAAAACCGATAGCAAGGGCACCCAAGATGACAGCAATTTGAACAAAGAGAAGAGTATTACCACCAAGTACGACGACAATGGCGATAAGTTTAACGACTTTATTGGTGTCTGGGAAAATACTAGAGCAGGCAAAGTAACAGTTACTTATGACTACGTGGATACAGACGGTAATCAAGCACCAGAGCAAATTCAACAATTAAAACCTGAAAACAGTGAGCACAATGTATCCGAAGAAGTCACAGCCGAACAACCTAAAAACGGCACTACTGAAGTAGAAATTGATAACCATTTCTGGCGTTTCAAAGGCTATACAGTTGATAATCAAGAGACGAATACTCTTACAACCAAAGCTGGCGAAAACAAATTTGTCGGCACTTGGGAAAAGCTCTATAACTCCAGCCACGTTTTCAAGCCTGCCGATGAAAATGATGTTTTACCTGAAGCTATTAACGCTTACTTGCCCCAAGGACAAACCAAGCTGGCAAACGATAGCCCGGTAAATCCAGGAACACCAGCCCAAACTACCTATGTAGAAAATAAAGACGGTGAAAAATTCCTCTGGACCTTTAATAGCTGGGATAAAGACAGGGAAACAGTCAAAAAAGATGACGTAGTTTTTACTGGTACATGGTCTAAGGAAAAACTATACAACGTAACCTATGAATTTAAGGGTATCGACAAATCAA
>JAEWER010000032.1 GCA_023389255.1 Bacillota bacterium | reverse complement strand
ATATGCTGGTGCTAAGCATGAATTGATCAATGAAATAAATAGGGAAGAAGTTTATCAAGATGTAGCTAACTGGCTAAAAAGGAGAAGTTGATGATCACAATTAAAGATATAGCTAAAGAAGCTGGGGTTTCTTACGCCACGGTGTCACGAGCATTAAATAATCGAGAAGACGTAAAACCAGAAACTAGGCGCAAAGTTTTAGAGTTAGCCAAACAGATGGGTTATCAGCCTAACGCAATAGCGAGAAGCTTAGTTAATCAACGCACTAACATTATTGCGCTAATTGTTCCTGATGTTTCATTACCTTTTTTCGCTGATCTTTCACGCTCTGTCAGTAATGAGGCAGAAAAAGCTGGTTTTACAACCATGGTTTGTAATACAGGCTGGAATCGTCGCAAAGAGATGGAAATGCTAAGCGTGATGCAAGAACAACGTGTTGCAGGCATTATCATCAAGCCAACAGGATTTTATGAGCCAGGAACTTTTGACGCTGTTGATACGCCTTTAGTTGTTTTTTGGCACCCCACAGAAGATAAAACAAACTATGTGGAAGTAGATCACAGTACAGGAAGTAGATTAGCGGTAAAGCATTTGATAGATAGAGGGTTTCGTCATATTGCTTTTATGGGTGGATCAGAGAATTCACCTGCTAACCAGTTACGTCGCTTAACCTATCAGCGAGTGTTAGAAGAAAATGATCTTGAACTCAATTTAGAGCATCTATCTTTTTCTGGTTATGATATGCAAAGTGGTTATAAACGTATGAATGCGCTCATGCAACAAACCAATAGACCGGATGCAGTGTTTTGCAGCAATGATTATATTGCTCTCGGCTGTTTACAGTATTTACAGGAACATAATATCAGCAGGGAAGAGTTTGGCTTAGTGGGCTATGATGATTTGTATTTTTCCTCTTTGCCCATGATCGACTTAACAACTGTACGTCAACCCAGAGAAGAGTTAGGTAAAGAAGCTTTCCGCTTGCTAGATTTTGAGATTAAGCATTACAAGGATAATCAACCAGAATCTGTAATTTTACAGCCGGAACTAATTGTCCGCAGAACCTAGAGTAAAGTCTGAAAAGATAGTCATGGAGAGAATTAAAACCAAACATATCTTGCTAGTTATCATCGCCATACTAGTCTTAATTATTGGCTGGTTATTACATGAGCGCTGGCGTGATCATAAAGAGGGCAGTGCTGGAACTAAAATTCAGAATTATCCCAGCATAGCATTATCTGATAGTACGCAAGTTGATAATGGTCATATATCAGTAAATACAACTAATTCTATTGAAAGTACAAGTCAAGTAGCCGAAAATAGCGAGTTATTACAGCTTTTAAATTTGGATCCACATATGTCAGAACAAGAACTGAACGAATTATTTGGCGCAGTTCGGACTAAACTAAAGCTAAAGGCACCAAAACCTTTACAAGAGTTAGATCCTTATAAAGTACTGCGTGTAATAGATGGAGATACTTTGAAGGTAAAGAGCATTAAACATCCAGGAAAACCTATTCGCTTACGCTTATTGGGCATAAATGTTCCTGAAAGTTTTGCCAATCCTAATCATGCTAGACAAACCTTGAGTGGCGAAGCAGTTTCCATCGTAGTTAAAAGGTTCCTACAAGGTAAAACAATCTATCTAGAATATGATGAAGGTCGTTATGATCAATATGATAGATTGCTAGCTTATGTTTGGCTGGATGATGAATTTATGCTTAACGAAGCTTTGTTACAACTCGGTTGGTGTCATGCTGTAAAGTTTGAACCCAATAAACGTTACTACGATTATTTTAAGGAATTAGAAAAAGAACACTTGATTGTTGAGTAATAATCTAGGACAAAATTGGTCCCCATTAATTTTTGTCTAGATTCTATCTTGAGAAGAGAAGTGATTTTAGATAAATATACAACTGCGCAAAATAACAATTTTGCGCAGTTGGGCATAGGTTTTACCTAGCAAAAGTGGCTTAAATCTTTATCTTATTCGGCAATTGTTGTTTCTATAATTTGACTTTCAGTGGGAGCAACGTGATTTTCGTCTCTAAATTTACTATCTAGGCCGATAACACGTCTAAAATCACCCAAACTGCCAAAAGGATTAATGATGGCTAGCAAAGCTAAGGCAACTAACAGCAACAAGATGATTGTCATCAATTTGCGCATGAAACGTTGACGATATTCTGCACTGTATTTGGCATTTATTTTATTAACTGTCGTATAGCCAGTAACTTTGTATAAACGAGCTCCGTGTTCTTGATCTTCCTGCCATCTCGTCTTAATAGGAGAATTATTTGTAACTTGATTAGGTTTTGCGTCTACAGGAAGCTGTTGTACAGAATTATTTTTTGGTACTTGAGGTTGTTTATTTTCCATGATGTCTCGTTTCTGATAAAAGCCTTGTTAAGGCAATAGTTAAATCGATAATAACTGAGTTGTTATAGCAATACAATAGATTCGGAAAAATTAGGTTGGAAGTGATGATTTTTAGTGATTATGTCTTAGAAATCTGTGCGAAATTTGTTGGTTATATATAAGAATATGGCTTATACCAACAACTTTTCGTGATGGTGTTTTTTAACCTTAACAGTTGTTTATGATGCAGGTGTTGGCACTGATTGAGATGCTAATTGTACAACAACTAATTCGAAGTGAGGTTAATAATGAAAAATCTAAATTCTACAATTATTAAAGATCCGATTTGTACAGACAAAAGACAGCAATTGCAAAATAGTTTTCTGAATTACTGCCGTAAAGATCAAATACCTGTACGCCTATTGCTAGCAAATTCTGAGCTCAAGACAGGTAAAATTATTGGTTTTGATGAAGAAACTATAATTTTGGAGGAGAATGCATCACAGCATTTATATTTTAAGCAATCACTTTTAGGCGTTTTACCTGTACAAGAAGTTAACTTCATTTTCAATGAAGCCTATCGTGCTAAAGCTTCAGCGCAGATGACATTTCACAAGAAAATTGGTGTCAATCATTCCACCAATAATTTATATTCCTAAATAGTAAAAGATAGTTGTTGTACTAAGCTAGAGCGGTCTTTGGACCGCTCTTTTTATCTCTATAATAAATTTAATTACGACATAGCTCCAGCAAATAGGTTAATAATTCTCTAGAAGCTACTGTATTGGGCTCATAGCTACTAGGTATAAATTGAAGATCATTTCTTGCTCTAAACCAGGTAGATTGGCGTTTAGCATACCGTCTAGAAGCTTGTTGACATTGAACAACTAACTTGGCAAGTAGCTCTTGAGGATTAGCTGATTGCGACTGGAAGTAAGGCAGAAATTCTTTATAACCTATTGCCTGAAAAGATTGTGCTTCGGTTATATGCGGATAATTATCTAAAAGATATTTAATTTCATTTAATAGACCAGCCTCAATCATCTTCTCTACACGTAAATTTATACGCTCATACAGTTCTGGACGTGGCGGCAGCAAACAGAAACTAATAAATTCATGTTTAGGTCCATTCTTCTTGGAATTGAGATTGATTTCGGTTTTAGTTAAGCCAGTTGTTTCATACACTTCAAAAAAGCGACGAATGCGTCTTAAGTCGGAGGTAGCAATTTTATGAGCTGATTGGGGATCTAAAATACTAATTTTAGCGTGCCACTGCCCCATATTTTCTGATGTTATCGTGTTTTCAATTTGCTTACGTAAGCTGATAGTTTTATCTTTGGGCGGTGCTGAAGCAAAATTCAACCCATCTAATAAGGCATTGATGTACTGACCTGTACCACCACAAACGATAACTCTTTTGCCACGCTTTTCAATTTCTGTAATGGCTTCTTCAGCTTTAATAACATAATCGGCAACACTGAAAGTTGCATCTGGCTCTAGAGTATCCAAAAGATGATGCTTAACTTGCTCCTGCTCACTTGCGCTGACTTTGGCAGTACCGATATCCATGTGGCGATATAGCTGCATGGAATCGGCTGACACGATTTCTGCATTTAAGTTCTGTGCCATATCCAGAGCTAAGTTAGATTTACCTGAAGCCGTAGGTCCGCAAACAACAATAATTTTTGACATTAGACAATCCGCTTAAATAATTTTTCTAAATCTTCGCGTGTAAAGAATATAACCACTGGTCTACCATGAGGACAATGATAAGGATTACGCAGATTTTGCAAGTCACTGATTAGTTGCTCCATTTCTGCTAGAGTCAAAACATCGTTTGCTTTTACGGCAGCCTTACAAGCCATTGTATGGTAAAGCTCATCGAGCATATCTACCTTGCCTAACTTACCATCAACGGCATAATCGATTAGTTGCTTAAATGTATCGTGACTAAAGCGCTTTTTCCCTAAATCAGGCACGGTGCGCAATACTACACTGTCGTTACCAAAGGGTTCAAATTCAAATCCCTGTTCGTTAAGCCAAACAGAATTCTCATTCAGAGCTGCTATTTCAGTTGTTGTTACATGATAAACCAGAGGTTCTAACAACTCTATTTTTCTGATTTTCTCAGGAGTGGCAAAACGCTGTTCGCTGAAGCGTTCGTATAAAACCCTTTCGTGTGCTGCATGCTGATCTATCAGTAAAAAGTGCTCTGGAGTTTCTAATAAAAGATAAGTATTAAATACTTGTCCTATCAGTCTAGCTCCCTGTAATGCTGTAATATCTGGATCGCTACAGTCAAGATTTTGATCACTGGTAGATGAATTGTTAGTTATTTCCTCTACTGGAGATATTGTCTCATTTGTTGCTAAGCTCTTAATTGTCTCACTAGAGTAACTATCTGAGGGGGCTTGTTGCGCCTTTAAGTTATCTGTTTCTGCAAATTTATATATAGCTAACCAATCATCTGTTTTAGGTGCATCTTGTTTTATGAATTTGTTGCTTGAGTGTTCTTGTATGTTTTCTTGACTTTTAATATATCTGTCTGAGGTAAAAGAAAAGCTATTTTGTTTATTGCTAATAGATTCTGGCTTTTTGCTTTCTGTGAACAAATTTTTCTTAGTTACTACTTCTTCACTGCTCGCTGCTGTTATTCTGCCACCATCTTTATCTAGTGCATCTCTTACAGCATGAAACACAGCTCTAAAGATTGTATTTTCATCCCAGAACTTAACTTGTAACTTTTGCGGGTGAACATTGACATCAACTAAATTAAGTGGAAGTTTTAGTTTTAAAACAATCTGGGGGAATTTACCACGCATAAACCAGGTGCGACAGGCTTCGTCTATAGCAGCATTAATACTAGTTGATTGAATACTGCGACCGTTGACGAGCAAGTAGTAACGACTGCGATTACCTCTGGCTAGTGCAGGGCGAGAAATAAAACCATCTACTTCTACTACATCCAAGCTACTACTAATAGGTACCATTTGTTTACTTACAGTCTGCCCGAACAACACATAAATTACACTTTGTAAATTGCCATCACCAGGTGTTCTGAAGATTTCTTCGCCATCTTTCAGCAAGGTAAATGCTACATCCGGTCTACCGAGTGCTAAGCGATAGAGTAAATCCTGAATATAGCCTGCTTCAGTGCTATCTTTTTTGAGAAATTTATAACGTGCAGGTGTATTAAAGAAAAGATTGTGCACTTCTAAGGTTGTCCCGGTTTGTGATGCTACGGTTGAAGTTTCGATAACCTCAGATGCTCTGATATGGATACGGTACCCGTATTCAGCATCTGCAGTTTTAGTGGTGAGTACTACATTAGCTACGGCCGCTATACTTGCTAATGCTTCACCACGAAATCCCATGGTTTTTAGTTCATTTAAATCAGTAATTGTACTGAGTTTTGAGGTTGCATGGCGCAGAAAAGATAAGTTGGCATCTGCTGGTGTCATACCACAACCATTGTCACTTACGCGGATTAACTCGATACCACCTTTTTTTACTTCAACTGTAATTTGGCTAGCCTTGGCATCGAGAGCATTCTCAACTAGCTCTTTAACTACTGATGCTGGCTTTTCTACCACTTCACCAGCAGCGATGCTATCAGCTACATGCTTATCTAAAATTCTAATCATCTTGCAATACCTCGGCTTGTAACTCCGCTAGAATACCTAGTGCTTGCATGGGAGTTAATTGGTTGAGATCCAAGTTCTTTAACTTCTCTGCTACTTGCTTATGTTGATCTAAGGTGTTAGTAGCACTAAAAAGATCAAGTTGATCACTAGACGGTTGCCGCATTTTTTTGATAACCAATCTTTTACCATGATTATCTTGTTCTAGTTGTTGCAGTAATTGATAAGCTCGATTAACTACAGCTTTAGGTATGCCGGCAAGTTTAGCCACCTCTATACCATAACTCTCATCAGTGCCACCAGTTTTTATTTGGTGCAAGAAAACAATATCGTGTCCTTGTCTCTTTACTGCAATATGAGCATTGAAAACAGGAGCAATATTTTGTTCTAGATCTACCAATTCATGATAATGGGTAGCAAAAAGACACAGAGCTCTTCGATTTTCCGTTTGCGTTAAATATTCGATAACAGACCATGCAATAGCCAAACCATCAAAGGTGCTGGTACCTCGCCCTATCTCATCTAAAATTAGAAGACTACGTTCACTGGCTTGATGCAAAATTTGCGCCACTTCATTCATTTCAACCATGAAAGTTGATTGACCTGATCCTAAATCATCGGCTGCCCCTACCCTAGTAAAGATACGATCAA
This sequence comes from Bacillota bacterium, assembly GCA_023389255.1. Taxonomy (GTDB): domain Bacteria; phylum Bacillota; class Clostridia; order Saccharofermentanales; family DTU023; genus JAEWER01. The sequence continues at coordinate 19,888 of JAEWER010000032.1, read as the reverse complement.
CTAGACCAATAGTAGCTTCAGTACAGGGAACAAAGCTACCCATTTGTGCTAATAAGACAATTAATGCTGTTTGTCGCATATAGGTTGATTTACCAGACATGTTAGGACCAGTTAGGATCATTAATTGTTTATCTTTATCAAGTGTCAAATCATTGGCGATAAACGACTCCCCTTTGAGCATTTGCTCAACTACAGGGTGTCGTCCTTGTTTGATAGATATTCCTCTTGTATTTACAACTTCTGGTTTGCAGTAATTACATCTGTCTGCCACTTCTGCTAAGCCTGCTAAACAATCTAATTCCGCTAAAATTTGTGCATTTTGTTGGAGAGAGCACATTTGTTCAGCAACTAAGTTGCGTAAGTTATCAAACAATTCTTGCTCTAGCTTAAGTAAGCGTTGTTCTGAGCCAAACATTTTATCTTCTAGTTCTTTGAGTTCAGCAGTTATGAAGCGCTCATTATTAACCAGTGTTTGTTTACGGATGTAATCAGCAGGTACTTTAGCTAATTGTGATTTATTAACTTCAATGAAGTAGCCAAAAACCTTGTTGTATTTGATTTTTAGATTTTTAATACCAGTATTCTCACGTTCTTGTGCCTCAATATTTAGTAGCCATTGCTTGCCATCTGAGGTGATTCGACGTAATTCATCTATTTCTGAGTTATAGCCAGCTTTAATGATACCGCCATCGCTTAAGAGATAAGGTGGTTCTTCAACTAATGCTTTATCTAATTCTGCAGTTAGTTCAGGCAAGGGATTGAGTTGCCCACTCAATGTATGAACTAGAGACTCCTCACTTTGTTCTAATACATTTTTTAGCTGAGGCAAGCGTTGTAAGACGGTGGTCATTGCTCTTAAATCTCTAGCATTTGCTGATTTGAAAACTAATTTACTAGCTAGTCGTTCTAAATCGTATAAGCCACTTAGTAGTTCACGTAGTTCTTGTCTGAGAATAAATTTTTGCTTAAATTCTGCAATTAGATTTTGACGATGAGCAATATCTTTGAGATTGAGTAAAGGACGCTCTAACCAAGTACGCAACAAACGCGACCCCATACCTGTTTTGGTTCTATCTATAGCCCAAAGCAAGCTACCTCTACGCTTTCTATCTCTCAAGGTTTCAGTCAGCTCTAAATTGCGTCTAGCGGCTAAATCCAGCAACATATACTGTTCTGGCTCATATACTTGAAGATCAGCAAAGTGAGTGGGACAACACATTTGTGTACTGCTTATATAACGCATTAAAGCGATTGACGCTTTAAGATAAAGCTCACTTGCTAGACTGTTCTCTACTCCAGAAGATGTCTTGAGCTGTGCTAACATGGGAAATTCTGTTAGTCGCTCTAGGTTAAAATAGTCATCTGCTTGTGGTGTGATTGTGGTGTCAGGTAGTAATTTTTGTCCCATTACTGAACTTTGATTTAGTTCCTTTGCTATCTCTGTAGTACAGATTAATTCGGCTGGGTTAATGCGTTTTACTTCATCAAGCAATTTATCCTTAGCATTGCCTGTGACAAAGTAGGTCATCTGCCATAAGCCTGTTGATACATCGCAGAAAGCAAGTCCATAACTACCAAAGCTATGATAAATTGAAGCAATGTAGGTATATGATTGCTGGCTTAGTAATCTCTCATCCGTTATCGTACCTGGCGTAATTACTTTAATGATGCCACGCTTAACTAGACCTTTAGATAAGGCGGGATCTTCTATTTGCTCACAGATAGCAACTTTATAGCCCTTTTTTACTAATTTGCTGATATAGTTATCAGCTGCGTGAAAAGGTACACCACACATAGGTGCTTTTTCTGCTAGACCACAATCTCTAGCTGTCAGAGTCAGTTCTAGTTCTTTAGAAACTAAGATAGCATCATCAAAGAAAAGCTCGTAAAAATCGCCTAGACGAAATAACAACAAGCAATCTGGTTGACTTTGTCTGATCTCCAGATACTGTTGCATCATGGGCGTGAGTTCTTGTTGTTTAATTGTGGCGAATGTGAGCATGTCTCTCCTAGCGTCTTAAGCTGCTTATCATCTCTCCTTCAATGGAGAAAGTTTTCGCATTGGTTAGTTTTACATCGCAGAACTTCCCCTCAAAGAAATTTCCTGCGAGTGTATTTTCTGTGGTAAAAGCTTCTGGTGGTAATTCATTTCGGAGGTGATCAGGAATGCTGAAATTGATCAACTTGAAATCTGCTGTTCTACCCGTTAGAACTTGATTATTACCTGAGCTCACTCCTTCGATCAGAATTTCATGTTGTTTGCCAACTAAAGCCTGGTTTGCTTCCAGTGAATGTTGATTTTGTAGAGCCAGTAAACGTTCAAATCGCTTGGAAACTATATCTGGATCAACTTGATCAGTATAGGCAGCAGCTGGTGTGTGTGGTCTGGGCGAATAGATAAAGGTAAAGGCACTATCAAATTTAACCTCTTCCATTACACGCAAAGTATCCTCAAAATCTTGTTCAGTTTCTCCGGGGAAACCAACAATGATGTCTGTTGTAATGCTTAATCCTGGTCTGGCTCTTCTAGCTTCTTTGGCAATATCAATAAATTTATCTCTGTCATAACCACGGCGCATGCGACGTAACACGTTATTACTTCCACTCTGTAAGGGCAAGTGAATGTGTGGCTCAATATTTTCGTATGCGCCAATGGTATTGATTACTTTTTGCGTAAAATCACGGGGATATGGACTCATGTAGCGAATTCTCTTTAAGCCATCAATCTGAGCACTGGCTGCTAATAAATCTGCAAAGTCTATTACTGCTGGTGCTTGGTTGTCAATAATTGAACGACGCTTAAAATCCTTACCCCAGGCATTAACATTTTGTCCGAGAAGCATTACTTCGGGGAACCCTTCTTGTCCCAACTCATTTAATTCTCGCAAGATATCTGATGGTTTACGGCTTCGTTCACGACCTCGAGTATACGGTACTATGCAATATGTACAATAATGATCACAACCGTACATGATAGAAACTAGTGCTCGATAATTGCGTTTACGCAAGACTGGTAACCCTTCTGCGATAGGATCATCTTCGCTGATTGCAACCTGCATTGCAGCATTTCCTTCTAAAGCGTTGAAAAGCAATTCTGGGAAACGATATAAATCTTGCGGGCTAAACAATAAATTAACGAAGCTATAGCTCTTGCGAATTTTTTCCACATGTTGAGGCTGGGTTAACATACAACCACAAACAGCAGTTAAACGATGTTTATCCTGTTGATACAGTGACTTCAAAATACCTAAGTGGCCGTAGAGATGATTATCCGCATTCTCACGTACACTACAGGTATTGATGACAGATAAATCGGCATCTTCGTACTTACTGGCTTGTTCAAAGCCTGAGGCAACTAAAATGCCAGCTAATACTTCACTATCTGATTCATTTTGTTGGCAGCCAAAAGTACGAATGAAATAACGAGGATAACGTCCTTCGCGCTTACGAAATCTTTCACTATAATCATTTAATTTTTGTGTGTATTCGTTTTGCTTTGTTATTTCTGGCTGAGCTATATCAATGGTTTGTCGTTTCATTTCACTATCCTTACTTACAATTAATTATAGATTACCGCGGCAACTCAAAGCGACAGAAGCGCTTAGCAAACCAATATAACTTAGGCGTTGTCGCATGAACTTGGTCTTCAACTAATAGGTAGAGATAAAACAGTTGAATGACATCTGTTAGTTCGGGCATCCGATTGGCGAAGATGATATTATCCAACACACGATAGGAAGCTTCAATAGTTTCTTGGTCGATATTTGTCTCTAACTTGCGGGCGATCTGCTCCAACTGAGTATGGAACGTATTGCTACTGTCTAATGTATCGTTGCCAATTTGCATTAATTGTTTTATATCCTGCCAAACAAAATAAAGCGTGGCATTTTGATCTCGATTAAACTCTTCTAGTAAATAATCCGCATCATGCAATTTATGCAAGAGTTTCTGACGGTGTCTGTACCAAAGAACAAACGTTGCGGTTAATATTAATAGACTTAATATTATTGCCAGCAGTAGCCAGTGAGACAAGGAACTTTGTTTAGGTTTTGCGTGGCTGACTTGGTTTTCAATCTGGGTTGTGGGTATGGGTGTAGTTGGAATAGTAGTCGGTTTACTTTCTTCTACCTCCTCCTGCTCTAATTCTTTATCATCATTTTGCAATTCAGATAAATGCGTCGCAGGAGTCGCATCTTCAATAATCCAGCCAAGTTCTGGCAACCAAATTTCACACCAAGCATGACCGTTATACGGAGTCAATAGACGGCTGTAGATAGTTTGTAGATTACTTTCAGCAACGCCCGGGACAACCATTCCTTCTACATATTGAGCTGTGAAACCTAGCTCGCGTGCCAAAACCGTCATAGCGGTAGCAAAATATGTACAATAACCTGTTTTGGTTTGTAGGAAGTGAGCAATAAAGTCTTCTCCTGCGTTCAGCACAGGTACATCTAAACTATAGGTATAGTTATTTTTCAAATAATCTCTAACCTTAGCTAGTTGTGTCAGTTTTTGCGCATCGTTTAACTCAGTTGGTGGATAAACTAGATCTGCTAATTGACTATCATTTTGTTCAATGATGGTTCGATAATCAGTCCCCGAGGAAGGGTGTGGCTCAATTTTATTTTGCCAACCAGCATCTTTGATCACCTGCTGTAAAAGGGCATCTTTATTTTGGTCAGGTATTAATTTGGCAAGTTCTACTCCCAATTGATAACCACTGGCTGAGATAGGATGAGCAGCATATGTCTGACCAAAACGATTGAAATAATAATGCTCTTTTGCTCTAGACGTTGTTTCAGAACTAGTTTTATCATCTGTTGTCTTTTGAGCATTATTCTCCAGCCTTTGACTGAGATAGGCTTCTTCACTTGCCTTTATTTTAGATTCAATATTGGCATCGTCTAAATTTGCCGCAGGTTGCTGGATACTTTTTAGTTTTCCAGGATTAAATATCACCTGCATGGGGAACTGTGCAATTTTGATATCAATTGTCGCTGGTACAAACAGTTGATTAGCAATATTTTTGACTTTGTCGTCAACTTCACTAGTATAGGCAAATATTTGTTTCTGATCTTTAGTATGATCTTCATTATCAAAAAGATAGTTAGGTGACATTGTTGTTGGTTGCCATGAACTGCCAGTAAATTGATCAAAGACTGAACCTCTTAAATAAAATGATTGTGCTGGTCCCTGTACAGCTATTACAGGATCATCTTTTAAGTTAACTGGTCCACCCAATCTGCGCTCAGAGGGGTAATATCCTATATCACCAATGCTGAATTCAAAATAGCTAACATTCTCAGTGGTAAAATCTAGTTTTTCAACTTTATTGGTCAGATATTCTTTTAAGTTTGGATATTGGAAAAAATCAACTGGTAGAAGCTGACTGATAGCAAAAGTAATGATCAATAAAGTCGCAATTAAAGCTAAGGGTGGTAATTGTAGATTTTTGCGCCAAGATATACGAAAAGAATTTTGTCTGGCAAAAATAGATGCAATAGCAAATAGAGCTAAATAGGGATAATACTCTGGCCAACTAGGAGTTAAGCCAAAAGATAGCCCTATCCACGCTAAAAGCAAGAGAAATGGTGCTGGTTTTAGCCAGATAAATAATGTTGTTATGGCACAAATTAAACAGGCAACAATCACCATAAAATTGTTGTCCTCTGGCTTGATCAAGGGAACAGTAAAACTATTAACAATAATGTACAATGGTCTAAAAATAGCCAGTTGTTGGCTCCACAGGGCAACTCCAGCTAAGATATACACCACAAGTCCTAAAATCAAAGCCAAACCAGCCTTAATAAAACGACAAGCTACAGTTAAAACAGTAATTATTACAACTTTAGGTAAAAGATAGGACCAAAGATTAAAGCTACTTTTAGTTAAGGCATGATCGACCACCGAAACAAACAAACTGCAAAGCAACCAAGCAATAATCCAGTACAAACAGCTATCTAAAACTTTAAATAGCCACGTCTGACGCTCAAGTGGCTCTCCTGCAAGTGAACTGCTCTCAACCGCAGACCACTTAGGAGCGAAGGCCTGATCATAACCCTTATGCAAAGATTTTATTTTATTGTTAATCAATTTCATGCTCGTTGTACTAAGATTCCATACTCATTTAATTTTTCAGCCAATAGCTGTTGCTCTTGTTCTTCAGAAGTATTGGTTGTTAACGGGAACCATACTACATGTACACCCATAGCTCCGTTGTTTAGCAAATGTAACTGCTCAACAACTTCAGCGCTTAGTGAGCTCAAAACAATCAAGAAAAGAGATCTAGTATCACGTTGTATTTGAGCCAATTGCATGTCTAAAGGTAACTGATTCTTGTATGGCAACATAGCTAGTTGTTGCTGTAATAAAGCAACATCACTACTCAAATTTAGTTCACTGTGGATAGGTGCAGGTAAAAATAAATGGCTTACAATCTTGATGCCATGGCTTAAAATTTGATCAGCTTCTGCGAGTAAATACATCATCATTTCATCACGTACAGAAAGATGATCCGCCATCTGTGGATTACTAGGTATGGTAGCTGTGATTTCCGGTAAATGTACCATTAAGTGAGCAGTATGTTCATCTGCTTTTTCAAACTCACGTACTACATGTTGTTGATGTTTAGCAGATAGTTTCCAATTGATTAGCTTAAGAGCATCACCTGGTCTGAATTCACGATAACGATCTAGTTCGTCCAACAATGTTTTACTTTTACCTGGTGGTAACTCTCCCACCGCTAACTTCTGTTGAAATTCACTTTGTAAAACTTTCCCATATGGGGGCAAGACATAAACTTCGGGTAGATCATTTTCGTTTGCTTGATAAATTAACAGCTGGAAAAAACCAAAAATATCGCTGATATAAAGTTTAATATTAGCTGGTTTTAGATGACCGCAATGTTCTGAGGGAATTGCTAGGGTAAAGTTAGATTTTGCATGGCGATTGAGCAAAAAGACCTTGCGCACGACAAAGCGATGATGGGATACAGAGCTGGCATCAGCCTCAATGCGCGCAAAAACTGTACGCGTCCAATGATAATTATTGATAACCAGTGACCAACGCGCATCCTCACCCAACAAGACTTGACTATCTAATGCTTGTAAATCAACCTTGATCACTCTGCGCATGCGCCACAAATAAACCAAAGAAATCAATGGTAAAAATAGCGCAAACAGCATCAAAAGATTGACCCACTTCTGCTGAGCTATTTGGGCACCTAAAAAAATCAAGATACAGGCGAAAAGCCAGGCTACAAAGCGAAATCTTATCATTGATTGCGTTCGGGGATGGGTGTGTTGTGCAAGACATCTTGTACGATATCTTCTGCTTTAATCTGACGAATCTTACTCTCGGGACGCAAAGATAAACGATGCGCTAGTACGAATTCGGCTAAGTACTGTACATCCTCAGGACGCACATGCCCTCTGCCTTGCATTAATGCTAAGGCTTGTGATGCCTGCAATAACATCAATGAGGCACGAGGACTTGCGCCCAATAAAACATCGGGATGCTTACGTGTATTGGCACTAATCATTGCAATATATTGTCTGATTGCTGGTGCACAATGTACTTTTTTTACTTGATTTTGCATCCAAAGCACATTGTGAACACTAGCCACAGGACTTACTTGTGTTTCAATTTCTGGTTGCATATGCAATTTCAGAATTTGCATTTCTTCTTTAATCGAAGGATAACCTATGTTTACTTTGAGCATGAAGCGATCAAGTTGTGCTTCTGGTAATGGATAAGTACCCAGTTGCTCAACAGGGTTTTGGGTAGCTAAAACCATAAAAGGAGCTGGCAACTTATACGTCGTACCATCAACTGTCACTTGACCTTCCTGCATTACTTCCAGCAAAGCCGATTGAGTCTTAGGTGAGGTACGGTTGATTTCATCCGCTAATACAATTTGGCTCATTACCGCACCTTTTTGGAACTCAAACAAACCAGTTTTTTGATTGTAGAGATTGAAGCCAACAATATCAGAGGGCATCAAATCGGGTGTAAACTGTATCCGCTTAAAGCTTAAATTTAATGAATTAGCGACCATCGATACCAAAGTAGTTTTACCTACTCCAGGCACGTCTTCAATTAAGACATGACCACCAGCAGCCAAAGCTACCAACAATAAATCGATGACAGTATCTTTACCAATCATCACTTTATTAATATTGCGATGAATCATCTGACAGAGATTCTGAAAGTCTACATTACTATCCATATAACTATCCTTTGTTCACTAAGTGGACCAAACGCTTATCGATTAAACGAACTTTTTCACGAATGGTAGGGTCTTTATAGAATATGCTAAGCGCATGCTTTTCGCCTAGATGTACCATAATGCACGGGTTGCCTAAGCTACTCATAGTCGCAACCGAAAGTGGTTCTTCCTTTAGTTCTAAAAACAAAAAGTAGCTGTAGCGCAATAACGGATCACCCTTTAATGCGTTACGCAGCGGATCTAGTATGGGTTGATTCGTTTTGACCTGGAGGATCTTAAGCAAAGTTTGATTATCGATCAACCTAAGGATATTTCCTTTAATCCAAGTGATTTGCTTAATTTGAGCAACGTTTAACTGATATTGATTGTCGCCTTGTCGGATAATCAGTTGACCTGCTTGCGAGATGTACAGCAATACCGGTTCAGCAGCAATGGTATTAAAGGTGGCAACTGAAGTGAATTCACCAACCCAGCGAGCATCTAAGCATTGTTTTAATCTAGCAATATGACGACTGTAGAGTAATCTTTTACATAAATGCCACACGATACTACTGCCTGAAACCAATAACAGTAATAAAAAAGCCAGACTAGATAAGAAGCCTAAAAAAAACAGACAGAGAGTTAGCAACAAGATAACGACTGATAGGATGAGCATTAACTCCCTCCATTGAGCTATCTATAGAAAAACCTCGGCAACACCGAGGTCTTTGGCAGGGGAGACAGGATTTGAACCCGCAACCGGCGGTTTTGGAGACCGCTGCTCTAACGTTGAGCCACTCCCCTTTGATAATGGTGCCGGTGATGGGACTCGAACCCATACGCCCAATGGACAGCAGATTTTGAGTCTACCTCGTCTGCCAATTCCGACACACCGGCAACGGCTACCAAATAAATTTAGCAAAACAGCTATTCACTGTCAACAACTTCAGTATTAGTCATAGACGATACTAATGCTGGTTTAACCACAGTGTGTCGCCAATATTTAGCTTTAATTTTCTTCTGATCTGAGCGCCAAATCTGTCTGCGCCAAGTTAATTTAGCACAAACAAGTGTAATGATTAGAGCTATGAGACTTAGAATAGCACCTAGTTTTAATCCCTCTGGCAAGAAATAAGCTTCGATCTGATTCGCACCCTGCTCTACAGGAATTAAAATTAGCGCATCGCTTAATTTTTCGTATGCCACAGGTTGATCATTGACTTTGATCTGCCAACCAGGATCAGCCGTTGTGGTAAACAACACATAACCAGCAGCAGGCGCTTCAAGTGTAGTTTTTAGCTTGTTGCTGGCAATAAAATTCGGTTCAGCACTGTGTTGTTTTAGTTTATTGATCAGTGCCTTATAGGAAGACTCATTTAGTCGACATAGTTCTACGGAGACCACGGATGCATCTGTTACCTGATCTTTAAAATCAACATCAAAGTTAACTTTATCGCCAACTTTAATTTCCCCTACTTCTACCATGCCATGCTCACGATTAGGGACAGTATAACTGTCTTGATTTACTTTCAGATGGATCTCGCTTCTCTCAGCTCCACTAAATTTATAGTTAATAAAGTATTTTCCAGGTTGCAGATTATTTGCTTGCAAACTTAAACGTTGGGCTGTTGTTCCTGCTGGCGTTACATCAAAACTACCTATACGATTCGCCTGTTTTTCAGCAGTCACAGATTGCGTAGCCGCAATGTCCCAATCAAATTGTTGCCATATGTTTTCACTGGCGCCTAAACTTGTAGCTAATTTATTTTGATTTTCATAGTAATAACTAGCTTCGTTGATTTGTAAATCATGCGCCTGTTTGGGAACCCAATACAAGAGAGGTAATGCCTCTGTGTTTTGATAGAGTTGCACTTGCTCTTCTTCTGTAATTAGAGTGCGCACAGGATCTTTAGGCCAAGTACGTACATCTGTTGTACGCATTAAATAACGGATACCAAACAAACTATCTAACAAAATATTAGAACTATCGTATTGATAACTATTGATCCCATTACTGGGGAACCCTAAATTGTTAAAGAATTTAACTGGTTTAGCCGGATAGGTTGAACTGAAAATCGTCAGGCCATTGAGGTTATACAGCATGGGATCATTAACTGTTCTATCGGCTAATTTTTCCGCGCGATTATTTGGTGAACGCAGATCATAATCGCTAACCATTTTTTCGATAGTTTTTGGAATACTTCCTCGCAAATAACCATCGCGTGAACCAAAATACTCATTGGCATCAACTTCTGCAATACCGTTAATTGCATTAAACGTTGTTTCCACTAACATCAAAACTGCCACTGCAATAATCGCAAACTTACGGTCAAAGGCAGAGAACTGTTCTAGCTTGAATAAGGTTAGGTACAAGCAGAGAAAAATCGCACTGGCAAAAATAGCAAAGCCTGAAATTAAATCGGGATTTACTAACTGAATAACTAAAACAGCTAATACTAAGGAAGCCACTACTACCCAATAACGAGTATCTTGAATCTGTTTGCTGTTGCGCTTACCATCTGCTGCCATCATCACCAGCAAAAAACAACAGACAAAAGCATAACGGAATGGTAGCTGATTGGGGAAATGCATACCGTGCCAAATGAAGTCAAGTACATTGAGATTAAAAGACAACACGACAAATGCTAGTGCTAACGCATGCCATAAGCGTATTTTTAACGATAACTGGCGATTGAAAAAATATAACGGCAGTAACAATAAAATGACTAAACCTACATAGATATTAGGCATACCATCTCGGCTAGCAGGTACAGTTAGTGGCATTAAACGTACTAATAACTGAAGCCAAGGATATTTAAAGGTAATCTCTGCAGGAAAACTGTCACCTGCGGCTGAAGTTAACGACAGATATTTAACCACGGGGATTAGCACCACCAGAGAAATTCCTACGCCGAGTAACCCTGCACCTACTGTTTGGAGAAAGCTATAAAGTGGCTTAAGTTTGGTTCTAGCCTCTAAGCGTGATCTGAGTGGGAAATAATAAATTGCCAGGAAGAAACAAGCAAAAAAGCCCATGTAGTAATTGGTAATTAGTAAGTAAGCAATGCTAGCAGTAAACCACAACCATCTACCGGAGGTGATCAAACGAGCCAAAGCCCAAACTACAAAAGGTAGAACATACAGTGTATCTAACCACATAATATTCCAGCTATAAGCTAAAGCGTAGCCAGAAAGTGCGTATGCAACAGCAAAAGCGGTGGTTTCAAAAGGTTGTAATCTGATAATCCTGCGCAGGCATAAATACATTGAGCCACCAGCAAGAGCAACTTTAGCTAAGGTAATGAGCAATACCGTTTCGGTTAAATATGATTGAGGAAAAATTAACAACAAGAGATTTAACGGACTCAATGCGTAGTAACAAATAACAGCAAAGAAATTTAGCCCCATACCACCAGACCAAGTGAACCACAATGAGTCGAAATGTAATAGCTTATCCCTTAGTTCTCGCAGGAAGGGAGCGTATTGGTGGTATAAATCCACTGTTAATATATGTTGATCACCCGTGGGGAAAACATTTTCTAATTGATAGGCTAAAAATAAGATGAGCGCGGGTAATAGTAAACTCAACAGTCCACCACAAAATCCAGAACGCCAAATATTATTCCAGTGTTGTTTTTGTCGTAGTTTTTTGGCGTTAAAATTTTCTTGCTTTGCTGAAGGTTGCGACTCACTACTCTGCATTTTTGCATGCTCAACTGAAATGTTTGATGCAAAGTTGGGGAGTTGTTCGTGCTTAGTCATGTAGCCTCCGTTGACGTAAAATCTTTAAAACACTTTAATAGTGTACATTTTTAAGTGTTGACAATACAAATTTACCCCAGCATAATACCAACCGAACATAACCAAGGAGGCTGTTTATGAACAAGACAGAATTAGTTTCAGCAATCGCCGAACAAACACTCCTCAGCAAGAAGGACTGCGAGGCTGTTTTAAACGCTACTTTAGATGCAATTACAGATGCTTTAAGTAAAGGCGACAAAGTTGTTTTAATGGGTTTTGGTACTTTTGAGACCCGTGAGCGTGCTGCTCGTACTGGTCGTATCCCTAAGACCAACGAAGTTATCGAGATTCCAGCCGCTACTGTTCCTGCTTTCAAAGCTGGTAAGGCTTTAAAAGACAAGGTTAACAAGTAATTTAACTGACTGAAATCAAAAGAGTAGAGCCTTTGCTTTAGCAAAGGCTCTTTCTTTTACAGATTTTATACACGAACAGTACTCTCATAACACTATTTTTTGTTGGTAGTTATTGGCTCAATACTCAAAATAATACGTGAATATGGCGCATAAGTAACACGCAAGTCACCACCTTCTAACTTGGGCAATTCAGCTGTAGGAGACAAAATATAGCATTCGTTATTGTAAATTAGAGCATGTCCCTTAATCGCTATATTATTCGCTTTAAATTCGCTTACGGCAGGATTATGGCTAAGAACATATACTGCATCAACTAATTTAGGTTGGGTATCTATAACCACAACAATTATCATTAATCCAACATAAACTAATGACAGCAAGTAACTCCACGCATGTTTATTACGTTGGCATCTATTGTATTGCAAGCTCCAGAAAATACCTATAAGCAAAGCTACAACTAAAGCTATGCTAAGTAGCAAACTTATTATGAAAAACCAAGGCATTAGCTTTCTCCTAACATCTGCAATATTGTCGCTTCGTCTATTATTTTTATACCCAAATTTTGTGCTTTGGTTAGTTTTGAGCCAGCTTCCACCCCTGCTAAGAGATAATCAGTTTTACTGGAAACACTACTTTGCACTTTACCGCCAGACTTTTTGATAAGCTCAGCCATTTCTGTGCGACTATAGTTAGGCAGTGTTCCTGTAAGCACAAAACTTTTTCCAGCAATTGCCACATTTTCAGTTGTATTTATAACTTCAGCAGTAAAGTTAACCCCTAACTCTTTGAGTTCTGTGAGTAGTTTTTGATTATTGGGATTATGAAAATAATCAAGAATATTTTGTGCTAAAACACTACCAATGCCAGAAATGGCTGTTAATTGCTCAAGATGAGCTGTTTCTAGCTCAGAGATATCCTTAACTTCTGTCAAAAGCAGTTCTGCTACAGTTCTACCAACACCGGCAATGCCTAAAGCAGTTAATAATAATTTGCCATCAGCCTTTTTCTTCTGTTCAATCTGAGCTAGTAATTTATCCACCGACTTTTCTCTGCCGATTAACCCAGACGCTAGCAACTCTTCTCTTTTATTGGGTAAACGATAAATATCAGCAAGGTTGCTTAAAAAACCTGCTTCAATTAACTTGCTAATGTTTTTCTCACCTAATCCCTGGATATCAAGAGCTTGTTTAGAAACAAAATATTCTAAACTTCGTCTGAGTTTAGCAGGACAATTGCTATTCAAACAAAACAGATCTGCACCTGCATCTACATAAGCAGTTTCACTACCACAAACGGGACAAGCATCAGGTAAGTGATAAGGTTGTTCAACACCAGTTCTCTTACTTTTGTCTACGCCTAAGATGGCTGGAATTATATCTCCCGATTTATAGACGTAAACAGTATCACCAACTCTTACGTCTAGGGAATCAATCATTTTTTGATTATGCAGAGTCGCTCTGCTCACGGTAGTCCCTGCAAGTTGTACAGGATCTAAAATCGCTAGCGGTGTAATTCTTCCTGTGCGTCCAACATTGGCTTGGATTTCTAATAATTTGGTTGCTTTTTCTTCTGCAGGATATTTGTAGGCAACAGCCCACTTGGGGAATTTAGCGGTTTGCCCGAGGCTAGTTCGTACCGCCAAATAGTTAACTTTTACTACGGCTCCATCTATACCATAAGCAAGTTGTTCACGCTTAGCCCCGATTTCCGTAATAGCTTGCCAAACCTCTTGTTCATCTTCACATAATTTGAAATCAGGGCTCACGGAAAAGCCTAATTCTTGCAAATCGATCAGTGTCTGAGCATGGGTTGCAAATGAAGTTGTGCTCTGCAAATTAAAGACAAACAAATGCAGATTACGTTCTTTTACTAAATTGCTATCTAAGCTACGCAAGGTACCAGCTGCAGCATTACGGGGATTAGCAAATAAAGGTTTACCCAGCTCTGCTTGACGCTTATTGAGTTCTGTAAATGAGGTATTTGGCATATATACCTCGCCACGCACAATCAGAGATACCGGTTTAGTCAATGTTTGCGGTAAATCAATGATATTACGCGCATTGTTTGTCACATCTTCACCAATTTGACCATTACCTCTAGTTAGAGCACGAAATAGCTTGCCCGAACGGTATTCTACTGCCAATGAAAGACCGTCTATTTTTTGTTCTACTACAAAATTAGTTGTTGCTTGTTGCTTAATGTTCTGAACAAAATTAAGCACTTCTTCTTTGGTGAAGACATCGTTCAAACTCAATAGAGGAACAGAGTGCCTAAACGATTTTTGACCACTAGCCACTGCTCCACCAACTTGTTGGGTGGGAGAGTCAGCGCGCACTAATGCGGGATAAGTTGCCTCTAACTTTTTTAACTGATTCTGAAGCTGATCATATTCAAAATCAGTGACTTGAGGCTGATCATCAACGTAGTAAGCATGTGCTAAATGTTGCAAGAGATCAACCAAACGGTCGATCTCTTGCTTTGCTTTTAGTAATTCGTGGTCCATCTTAGTTTGGCAATTGAGCTAATGCTTGTTCAGCTTGTTGTAATTTGTCGCTGTATTCTTGCAATTTAGCTTTTTCTTTATTCACAACTGCCTCAGGGGCTTTGCTTATAAAGTTTTCATTTGCCAGCTTGCTTTCTACAGCTTTTATTTGTTGTTGTAAACCAGCAATTTCTTTACCCAAACGCTGTTTTTCTTGTTCTACATCAACTAGTTCTGTAAGTGGTAAGTACAGACTTAAATTGGTCAAGGGAATACTCACAGCATTAGCTGGAATATCAGTATCTGAGCTAAGTACATGTACTTCACTTATTTTCGCTAAATTGAGCAACTTGGGACTTTGATCCTTAATAAAGTCAGCCAATTCGTGATCTTTACTTAAAACATATAGTGGAACAGTTTTACCTAAAGGTACATTCATCTCATTGCGCAGATTACGAATATTGCGCACGGCTTCCATCAATTCATCCATCGCTTGCTGATCTTTGACAAAGCGATAACTTTCCTTGCTTTCAGGCCACTCACTCACGACTAACATTTCTTTATCAACCGCAGGCAAATGGCTATTAATCTCTTCGGTAAAGAAAGGCATGAAAGGATGTAATAGATTTAAGGATTGCTTCAAGACATGAAGCAAGACACGCTGTGCTTTACGACGATCAGTTAACTCATCACTGCGTAAACGTGGTTTAACGAGTTCGATATACCAATCGCAGAAATTGTCCCACAAGAAATTGTAGATTTTACTTAGGCCAATACCGTACTCATAGCTATCAATATTACGTGATACTTCATCGATTAACTCTTGTAAAAGATGCAAAATCCAATGATCTTCAACGACCAAAGTTGGGAGCTGATCATCTGTTAAACAGAGTTCAGTTGGATCTACTTCATCTTCGATATTCATCAACACAAAACGAGTTGCATTCCACACTTTGTTGATAAAGTTTCTGCCAGCCTCCACTTTAGCATCATGGAAACGTAGATCATTACCTGGAGAAATACCTGTAATCAAGGCATAGCGTAGTGCATCTGCGCCGAATTGGTCGATGATTTCTAAAGGATCAATTCCATTACCCAAAGATTTAGAAATTTTTCTACCCTGACTATCACGTATTAAACCGTGTAAGAGCACATCGTCGAATGGCTTTTGCTCGGTATGCTCTAGGGCAGAGAAAATCATACGTGAAACCCAGAAAGTTAAAATATCATAACCTGTGACCAATAAATTGGTGGGATAGAAATACTCCAATTCTGGAGTTTTGTCCGGCCATCCCAAAGTTGCAAACGGCCATAGAGCAGATGAAAACCAAGTATCTAAAGTATCTTCATCTTGTGTTATATCAACGGATTGACAATGCTCACAACAACATGGTTTTTCTACGCTGACTGTGATTTGGCCACATTGTGCACAATACCAAGCCGGAATACGATGTCCCCACCAAAGCTGTCTGCTAATACACCAGTCACGAATATTCTCCATCCAGTGATAATAAAGTTTACTGAAGCGCTCTGGCACAAAACGAATATCGCCACTGTAAGCTGCCTCCAGAGCAGGTTTAGCCAGCTCTTCCATTTTGACAAACCATTGCTTAGAAACTCTAGGTTCAACAGTGGTATGACAGCGCTGACAATGACCCACATTATGCGTTAGTGGTTCAACCTTGAGTAAATAGCCTTCTTTTTCTAGATCGGCAACGATCTGTTTGCGTGCTTCTTCTCTGCTGAGACCAGCGTACTTGCCACCGTTTTGGTTGATGGTGGCATCATCATTCATCACATTGATTACTTCTAAGTTGTGACGTAACCCTACTTCAAAATCATTAGGATCGTGTGCTGGTGTAATTTTAACCACACCGGTACCAAAGTCCTTTTCGACATATTCATCTGCAACAATAGGAATGTTTCTACCAACTAATGGAAGTATTACCTCTTTGCCGATTAGATGCTGATAGCGTTCATCCTCAGGGTGTACAGCCACCGCCGTGTCGCCTAGCAGTGTTTCAGGTCTAGTAGTAGCTAATTGTAATTCGCCACTACCGTCTACCAGCGGATAGCGCAAATGCCAGAAGTTACCTTGTTGCTCTTCGTAGACAACTTCAATATCCGAGATAGAAGTTTTGCAATATGGACACCAGTTGATAATGCGTTCACCGCGATAGATCAAGCCTTTGTTGTAGAGATCTACAAACACTTTTAATACAGCATGACTTAAGCCGGGATCCATAGTGAATCTAGCTCTGCTCCAATCGCAGGAGGCCCCTAAGCGAGTAATCTGGCGATTGATGGTATCACCATATTGCTTTTTCCACGCCCAGGCACGCTCTAAGAATCCCTCGCGACCTAGATCAGCTTTGCTCAAGCCTTCTTTTTTCATCGCCTCTACTATTTTGGATTCAGTGGCAATTGAGGCGTGATCAGTACCTGGTAACCATAAAGTTTCAAAACCTTGTTTGCGTTTATATCTAACAGTTATGTCTGGTAAGGTCAGATCGAGCGCATGTCCTATATGCAGGTGCCCCGTAATATTAGGCGGTGGCATAACGATAGAAAAACGTTTCTTGCCTGGTTTAACCTCGGCAGCAAAACATTTTTCATCTAACCAACGTTGATAAATTTTTTGCTCACATTGCTGTGGTTCAAAGTTTTTTGCCATCTTATCGATGTACTTCATTTCAACACTCCTCAAACATTTACTCGCTTATGATGTCGTAAAGATTAATTCTATCAATATATAGATTACCTTGCCCGTACCCATCTACTAATTCAAATTGCAAGTCCGTTATGGCACTTAAATCTATCTCTTTGCCAGCTTCCTGCAGACTAAACTCCAAACGCTGCCAATCTAATTTATCTTCAATTGTCACGAGTTCAGAGCTATATTCAGTTTCATGTGTTTTGATTATTAATCGTAGAGCTTTACGCCTGTGTTCACTGTTAAAAAGGTGTATCTCCAAACTCTGCCAAGAATGCAAGTCTAAAGGTCCATGAGCTGAATCGTAGTTGAGTATAGGACCAAACTGTAAGGGATGAGCTTCAGCGTGACTATAACTAAGTAATAACGAATGATTTCCTAGATTTTTGGTATATTGCGTATGCTTTTTGAGAGTGAATCTGGCATGCTCAGAACTAGTTTGCCAAAGCGGATATAAACCAGGGTTACCTTCCGCAACAGCATAAATCTCTAGTCGATCACAACTGAGCCAAGGTAAAAACTGATAGTTAGGCGAGCTATTTTCTAAACGAAATGGCAAAACGGGATGTAATTGATCACCGCATAGATTACATGTCTGGTTAAAATCACTAAAAGCATAACTACAAGCGACTGGTTCACTAATCTCTTCATGCCAAACCATTACTCTAAAGCCATATAAAAGCTTAGCTTTAGCCGGCAGATAGTTTGTGTTGCTACCACGCAACCAGAATCCTTTGAGCTCGTGTTCTGTAGAATTTAGTTGCAATTTCTTGCCCACATTAGCAAATTCCAACATCATTTTATTTCCTACAGTCTCAGCCCAAACACATTCTGCTGCTGAGCTGGGAACATCTTTATTGTAGGATAACCCCAAAGCTAGACGCGCCATGCGTTCGCCGATTTTACGCTTGGCTTTCGGATACGCAGGATCACACCAAAACTTAGCTATTTCATCTTTATTGTCTTTACTGTCAGTTGCTGATGCTTGATGATAATCACCGGGAAGATCATAAACACTAACTAATCCTGCTGGTAGAGCAAGACTGCGTCTAACTTTAACTAACGCCTCATTAAAGCGTGAAAGCAACGTACTATCCTCAATAAAACAAGCAGGACTTAATTGGCTATAGATGAATGCTGGTTTTTGCTTGGGGGCTCGCAGAAGTTTGCTAAATTGGTAGCTGAGAGCTTTCAGCTGTGCTACATAAAAACTGGGTTCTTCAACTTCTCTTTCGCCAGCCTGCCACAGAATGCCTCGCACACTTAGATTGCTATAAGGTGCAATCTTATGATTAAACATCGAGCCTACTTGTTCTAACTCAATAGTGGGAATATCTTTTCCTGCATTGATAGTTGCCTTCGACAACGGTTGTAAATTATCACAATTGATGCCAGCATGCCGGAGTTTATCCACCCACTTTGTTTGCTTGCGCACAATTTTAGTGCTAAGCCAATTGTGCATACTCGTATCTAGACAGGCTAGATCATATACTGCAACTGGTAAATTAAGTGTTGCTTGCAATTTATAGGCAAAACTTAAACCTATGGCGCTACACTCTGGGAGCAAAGGTGATTTAGCTGACAGCCAACTACCAGCAGAAACCCTTGCTACGGGGGCATAGTGATAGCTGTTTTCACCCCTAAAAAGACCGCTATGATTCTGTTTAAAAAGGCGCACATACGGATTGCGAGCAAATTGTTGACACAGCGGTTTAACATCAGTTAAGTTAGCTGGCATCGCCATATTGCTACTTCCCAAACAGAGCCACACTTCTCCGATCAAAATATTGTTGATGTATACTTGGCAATTTTTGCTACTCAAGGTCAAGCGATAACGATCAAATGATGCTGTCAACGGTGGCAGTTCACAGAAAAACAAACCTCGTTCTTGTGCTTCGACCTGTTGTTTAAAGATAATGCCACTTCGGCTACTAGAAGAAGCCTTATCTTCTTCCGGTAGTCGTTCAAGGATAATTTGCAAACTGCTTGCACCACGCAATCTCCCATGTAGCAAATTCGGACATTGCTGCTGCAGGATCATATGATCAGCAAAGTAACGCGGTAATTCAATTTTGCATACTTCCTGCGATGGCATATTATTCAACCAATCTTTGCATTAATTCTTCACGCTGCTCTTCGTAGCCAGGTTTGCCTAAGAGTGCAAACATGTTTTTCTTATATGCTTCCACACCAGGTTGATCAAAAGGATTAACGGATAATAAATATCCACTTAAACCACAAGCAAATTCAAAGAAATAGATCAATGCTCCCAAGTGGTAAGCATCCTGCTTTGGTAATAATAGATGCAGGCTAGGTGTGCCACCATCCTCGTG
>JAEWER010000031.1 GCA_023389255.1 Bacillota bacterium | reverse complement strand
CTGGCAAAGAGAGTGCTTTCTTTTCCCGAGAACTGGCAACCATTTGCCGTGATATGGAGCTACCTCTTAGCCTTAAGGAATTAGAAGCTAAAAGACTCGATAAGACAAAACTCACTGAAATATTCCAACGATTGAATTTTAAGAGCATGTTAGCCAAGTTCGAGCTGAGTGAAGCGGGTAGTAAAAAGCAGGAAGAACTACTAATACTGACTGACAAAAATGTAAGTTTAGAAGAAATTTTAGAAACTAATGATGAGCCACTCTATTTGCTGACTGAAAATACAGATGTTGAAATATATCGCCAAGGAATCGGTAAGTGTGTCTTGACACCACTTGAGATTCAGATGGCATGGCCCCAAATATGTAAAGACATACAACACCAACCTATTGTTTGTTGCAATATTAAAGAATGGTTGGTGAGTAATAATCTCAAGATTAATACAGCTTTAAATTTGCATGATGTCGCCATTTTAGCCTACTTGCTCAATTTGACTTCCGAAAGCATTGCTACTATTTATCAGGCATTGACAGATGTAGTACTTACTCTGGAAAAAGAAAGTATGGCTGCGTTGGTTACTGTATATCCTTTATTACTAGAGCAAATTGCTAAACAAGAGCAATCGGAGCTGGCATTTAAGATTGAGTTGCCACTAATCAATGTTTTAGTACAGATGGAACAGGCTGGTATTCAACTCGATCAAGAGCAACTACAAGCGGTGAGCACTTCTTTGCAGCAACAGGCAGATGGTTTGCGTGCAGAAATACTAGCTTATGCAGAAGCACCCTTTAATCTAAATTCATCGCAGCAACTCAGTCAGTTTCTCTTTGACCACTTAGGCTTAAAGCCTGGTAAAAAATTGGCGAGTGGATATTACTCTACAGCAGCTGCGGAGCTGGAAAGATTGATTCCTGCACATCCCGTAGTCGCTAAAATTATTGAATATCGTGAACTGGTAAAACTGCGTTCAACCTTTGTTGAGGGGTTAGCTAAAGCGGTAGCTAGCGACGGAAGAATTCATACAACTTTTAAACAGACACAAACAACTACTGGTAGATTATCGAGTGCCAATCCTAATTTGCAAAATATCCCGATTCGTTCCGATAAGGCATCTGAGATACGCAAGACATTTGTTGCAAGACCGGGTTACAGTCTGTTGGCAGCCGACTACTCACAAATAGAACTAAGATTGCTGGCACATATGTCTGCAGATCATAATCTAATTGACGCCTTTAAGCACAATGTAGATATTCATACCCAAACAGCCACAGGTATTTTTCACAAACCCTTGGCAGATGTAACTAAAGCAGAACGCAGTGTTGCTAAAACTGTTAACTTCAGTATTGTCTATGGCGTATCTGCATTTGGTTTATCACAGAGTTTAGGTACTTCAGTGGCCGCATCAAAGCAGTATATAGATGCTTATTATGATCATTTCCCAGAAGTAAAGCCTTACTTAGATGGCCTCATTGAACAGGCAATTGAATGTGGCTATGCCAAAACATTATTTGGCAGACGTAGAATTATCGAAGAATTAAAATCAAAAATTCCTTATCAACGTGAATTCGGTAAACGAGCTGCCATGAACATGCCCATTCAAGGAACAGCTGCCGATCTCATAAAAATGGCAATGGTAAAAATTGCTAAAGAGTTAGAGAGTAGGAAGTTAAAAAGTAAGCTAATCTTGCAAGTTCATGATGAATTGATTATTGAAACTCCCGCTGAGGAAATAGAACAGGTGACTGAGCTATTGCAAAGAGAGATGGAACAAGTATTTGAATTTAAAGTCCCCTTAGTGGCAGAAGTCAAGTGCGGACATAATTTGAACGAGACGAAGTAGAGAAGTTATCAACTGAAGTTGTTCAGTAGTGGCAATACCTTTTCCATGGCGAGACCTCGTTTAGCTAAAATCTCTTTAGCGTGAGAGTCCAATTGGCTAGCTTCAATCATTTTTTGTGTTTGTAAAACAGCTTCACCACAGATGTAAGTTGCAAAATCTAGTGCTTGTGCACAAGTTGTATCCTTGGTTAGAAGCTTGCCCACAAAACTGGCAATAAATAAATCACCAGACCCAGCAAAAGCCGTAGACCAATAAGTATGGCCTGATAAATAAATGCTTTTATGATCTAAATAGAGATTATAAATTTGGTCACCTTTTCTCAGCCCTTTAAGCACAACGCCTTTACAACCAAGAGCTAGCAACTGGTTGGCTACAGATGTAGCTTGTTGCTGATCAATGTCTAAAAAGCTAACCGGATCTTTACCTAAGAGGAGAGCAGCCTCTGTGAGATTAGGAAAAATAATTTCTGCTTTTGCGACTAAACGATGTAACCCTGCCACCAATTCGGTATTTAATTGGCTGTACATTTTACCATTATCACCGAGTACTGGATCTAGATAGAGCGTGGTAGTAGGTGAAGTATTTAAGAATGCTAAGATCTGTTCTTGCTGGGACAAGGTAGGTAAGTAGCCAACTAAAATCGACCTAGGTCTAATATTCATGCTCTGCCATTGAGCTAAGCTTTCCGGCAATAAAGAGGGGCAATAATTTGAGTAGAAGTTAGTGAAAGCACTATGGCTTGACATCACTGTTGTGGCTAAGGGGGCTACACGCAAGCCTAATGTTTGCAGGGTAGGGAGACTGATGGTTAAAGAACAACTTCCAAAACCAACAAGTGCTTGACAAATTGCTACATCGATTAAGTATTCAGTCATAGTTAGGTAAGAGGATGAAAAGGAATGCCACGACTAGTTAGTTCTTTCTCTAACCCACAGTTAACTTGTCGTCTCAGAGATAGAAAATTATCGTTATTGGTTAAGAGATAGGTAGCAAGCTCTTCATATTCCGCGTCGGTCATCTGCATATTGATACGGCGGAGAGCTTCTGTTTCGGGCATGCCACGTTCGGCAAGTCGCTTCAGACGTGTTTCTAAGGTAGCAGTTACTACCCATATACTATTACAACGATCTAAAAAGCCACGTTTAACGGGGATAGGAACATCTAATGCCACTGCATGTTCTTTGGCTGTCTCTGCTTGCTGCAAAAGAGAGGCAATTTCTGCTAGCACATGGTGATGTACGATTAAACTCAATTGGTCCAGTTTCTTTTTGTCGCTGAATACTAGTTTAGATATCTGCTCGCGATCTAGTTCACCCTGTTCATTTAAGATATTATCACCAAAAAGTTCGCAAATTTCGGGAAGAGCTACACCGTTTTGCGAAGTGACTGAGTGCGATATTTGATCAGCATCAAATACTTTTAAGCCAGCTTCACGCAACAGCGCAGCCACTGTACTTTTACCTGTACCTATACCACCTGTGATACCAATTACATACATAGACTAAACATTGAAGCGGAAGACAGTAACATCGCCATCTTGCATTTCGTAAGTTTTTCCTTCGGAACGTAAAAGACCTTGTTCTTTAGCTTTAGTCATACTGCCCACACGTTCTAAGTCGGCAAAGTGGACAATTTCAGCACGAATAAAGCCCCGCTCAAAATCCGAGTGAATTTTACCGGCAGCTCCTGGCGCTAAAGTGCCACGAGTAATAGTCCACGCTCTAACCTCTTTAGGTCCAGCCGTTAGATAAGAGATTAACCCGAGTAAGTTGTAGCTCGCTGCAATGATTTTATCAAGACCGCTTTCACTCAAGCCCAAATCTTGTAAAAATTCTGCTTGTTCAGCTGGTTCTAATTGTTGGATTTCATACTCAATTTCTGCGCATATACAGATCACTGATGTATTTTCACTAGCAGCATAGGTGCGTAATTTATCAACTTCAGGATTATCTCCATTTAAGTCATCTTCGGATACATTAGCCACATATAGAACAGGCTTGTTGGAGAGCAAAAATAGTTCTTTCATAAATTCTTGCTCAGCCTCGCTAATTGTAAAGGTGCGCACAGGTTTGCCTGCTTCTAAGTGAGCGCTTAAACGCTCTAAAAATTCGAGTTCATCTTTAGCTTTGCGATCGCCAGCTTTAGCAATTTTGGCTACCTTAGTTTGCCTGCGTTCGACATATTCTAAGTCGGACAGAATTAGTTCTAGGTTGATAGTTTCAACATCACGTATAGCATCTGGGGTACCTTCAACGTGCATAACATCAGGATTTTCGAAGCAACGCACAACATGTAAGATAGCATCGGTTTCACGGATATTGGCTAAAAACTTATTGCCCAATCCTTCACCTTTGTTAGCACCTTTTACCAGTCCAGCAATATCAACAAACTCAATAGTGGCAGGGGTAACTTTGGCTGGTTGGTACATTTCAGTTAGAAAATCAAGGCGCTTATCTGGTACGTTTACTACGCCTACATTGGGTTCAATGGTGCAGAAGGCGTAGTTAGCAACTTGAGCTCCAGCCTTAGTAATTGCATTAAACAGTGTACTTTTGCCTACGTTGGGTAGACCGACAATTCCTATATTCATGAGATATCCTTTACGTTTACTTATTGTCTAATTATAGGCAAGATCAAGACCTTGTGTAATACATAGGGCAGAGGTTTTACTATTTAGATACCGTTATTGATACTAGATGGTCAGCAAGATTGAAGACTGACAGTAATATATTTGTACAAATGTAACAAATCTAGAGGTAATTTTCGATCAATCTTAACAAATACAACAATAGACAGTTGTTTTATTGAAGAAAAGTTGTAAAAATAGCCAATGTTAGCGCTAACATCAGGCGAACGATAACCATGCATACCGTATGCGATGGGGCCTAAATTTGAACAGCTAACGTTAATGAGATGGCGAAGATTAATGAAGTTGCAAAAAAATGTGGTGTTTCACATATGACAGTGGCACGAGTATTTTCGCATCCAGAAAAAGTTAAGCCTACTACCAGAGAAAAGGTATTACAGATTGCCCGTGAATTAAATTATCAGCCTAATCCTTCGGCTAGAGCCTTAGCACAAAAATCCACGCACAATATTTTGTTTCTCTTGAGTCGCTCACAACAATCTGCATTGATCAATCCATTTTATGCTCCGGTGGTAGATGCTCTCTTACATGAATTGAATAAACATAAACTCAATCTTATAGTTGCATCCAGTGAATCGATAACTGATATCGATGGAATGAAATTTTTAGATCAACCGTTGGATGGAGCAATTATTGCGGGTGATGCTGAATTAGAGATTGTTAAGCGCTTTGTTGCGAGAAAAACACCGCTAGTTATTTTTAACCGTTCTTTATCTAATTATCAGTTGCCAACTGTCTTGATTCGTAATCGTGCCTGTACGGCTGATTTGACCAAGTTCTTATTGGCACAAGGGCACCGCCGAATCTGCTTGCTATCCGGTAATTTCTCTAAGGAAGTACAAGAAGAACGTGAGGGTGGCTACAAAGAGGTAATGAAAGAGGAGCAACTAGCAGAACAGACACGCATAAAACGTGTTGATGATGATCTCACAGCAGTTGCAACTGTGCTTGAAGATGATTTGCAATTAACTTTAGCGGAGCGTCCGACCGCCTATCTATGTACAAGTGATGCTATTGCCGTTAAGGCGATAAAAGTTCTTTTGCGAAACAAAATATCTGTTCCTACTGGAGTTTCCGTAGTTGGTATTGATGATTCTGTATTAGCTAAAACCATAGAACCAGAATTAACGACGATGCGAATTGAGCCAACTGAAATTGCTCGTAAATTAGTGAAATTACTTTGGCAACAATTGGTATCAATCTACCAACTAGATGAGGGGAGTGAATTAAATAACTTCTCCACTGATGAGCAAGTCACTTTAACGCAATATGTTGAAGGCCAGCTAGTTGTCAGAGATAGTGCAACAGCGGTGAAAGGTTGATAAGTTATGGCATGTCGTTTGAGTTTTATTAACGTGGGCTATGGTGAAGCTATTTTACTCGAGTTACCTAAGCAAACAATCTTGCTTGACGGTGGTTCAAATTTGGCGAGTGAATATGCAGGAGAAGCCCAGCGTATCAAGTCCTTGGATTATCTTAAGTGGCGTGGCATCCAAAAGATTGATCTTCTCATCATCACGCATATTCACGAAGATCATGTCTGTGGAGTCTGGCATCTTTTGAGTAATGCTTCAATTGAAGTTAAAGAAGTAGTGCTGCCTTTTGCCGTCACAGCTTTCGCCCAATTAAGAAGGGTGATTAAGCCTCATAACTTTGCTAAATATAGCAGTCAAATATTTTATAACGCTCTGTATGATTACTGTCAGATTATTGATTACTGCATATGTAACAACATAAATATCAAGCATTTAGAGATGGGCGATAGTTTAATTTTAGCTACAGAGCAAGCTAAAGAAATAGTAGCTGAACGTTTGTTAACAGCAAATGAGCCCATTACTGAGTTTTTAACAATTATTCAGCAACTATCAGAGTATGTGATAGCAAATAGGACTGAAGAATTAGCTGAAAAAGTTGCACGACTCGATTACTTATCTAATGCAACTAGCATGGTCTTACATATTCAAGAAAAAAGCGGTGAATCAAAGACAGCTTCGCCTAAGAGTCTTTTGGATATTTTGTTACCTGGTGATTGCACGCCAAATAATTGGCGTTTCACCAAAGCAGAAATTGCCAGTATTAAAGATGTTTTACTGCTGAAGTTACCTCATCACGGTCAGATTGATGCTATACAAGCTGAAAAAATGGCTTATTTACCTTTACGTTACATCGTTACTAGTGCGTCAAATGATCATCGCAATAATAGTTCGCGACAAGAAGTTTATGCGGAAATAGCTAAATGGCGTGAGCACAAAATAAAAACATTATTTACTGAGCCTGTAGCAGAGCAACTATATACATTAAAAGAATTTAATACAGCACCGCTTTATCAGGCTATTGAAATTGCATTTAACACGGACACAATTGATCTCAATTTTGTGTTTGTGAATTAGGAGGAGTTATGAATAACTACAAAGCAAAAATGGTTAAGAGCTTAGTTGCAATGATGGCGATTGTTATGCTCTTAGCGATGGTTAGTTGTGGCAAGAAAAGTAGTGACGCGAATAGTACTGGTACTAATAGTGCTGAAGCTAAAGCTACTGATGGTAAAACATATACCATTATCATGCCTTGGTCAGTAGGTGGTGGACCGGATACTTTTGCCAGAAAAGTAGCGTCATTTGGCGAAAAGTACTTGGGAGCTTCTGTGATCGTCCAGAATGTTACTGGCGGTGCAGGTACCATTGCTATGCAAGATTTTTTATCTAGAGAAGCAGATGGTCAAACAGTGGTTGTTGCTAATGGCCCTTTGTTTTCACTGACGCCATCAGTGATAGATGTCAACTATAAATTAGATGATATCGCTCCACTATACGGTATGCGCCAGGTAGAGTTTGTTGTCTTAAGCAAAAATCCTGAGCTCAAAACTATTGATGATCTAAAGAACTATGGCAAAGATCATGTGATCAAATTTGCTACCACTGGTGGACCTGGTAATGATAGCTACACCATGATCAATGTTTTGATGAAGAAATTAGGCTTAAATGCTGAAGCAGTTCCATATGACGGTGGGCAAGAAGCCATCAATGCTTTAGCTGGTGGTCACGTTGATTTGGCTATCGGTTCACCTCCGGTCTATAGACAATATGTAATTGATGGTGAGCTGAATTGCATCGGCACATTCATTCCTGAAGGTATTGAAGTTGATGGAATCGGTAAAATTCCTTCGTTCAAAAGTGCTGGTATTGATGCTGAATTCTTAGGCATGGATTATTTCGCAATGCATGCCAATGCTCCGCAAGAGCAACAAGAAAAATTCAAGCAATTCCTTAAAGATGTCTATGCTGACGAGGAATTCAAAAAATTCATGCAAGAAATGGGCATGGAACCCTGGCAAGCTGAAAAAGATGAAATTATCAGCCAAATTCAAAAACAAACAGAAGACATGAAAGGCTATATTGATTTGCTCAAATAGCATCTTATGCGTGTAGTCCTTGTGACTACACGCACTCCAAAATAGAGGTGTAAAGTGAAGATCAAGTACAACACAGAGATAATCTCAGGCGGTTTTTTCTCCCTAATCTCAGCGATCACCTGGTTTTTAGTAAATTCACAGATCAAGACTATGGAGAAAGGTTCCATCAATGCACAAACAATGCCAAGAATTGCCATTGGTGGTTTGTTTATTTTCTCGGTGGCTCTACTCATTCAAGGCTTGTTGAAAGAGAAAAAAGAGATTTGTCTCAGTAAAACTTTGTTTAGGCAAGAGCACGTAAAAAAAGAGCTAAAGTCATTGATCTTCATTGCAATCTTAGTAGTTTATGCTCTGCTGTTTAATGCTTTAGGGTTTATTGTCGACAGTGTTTTGATGGTCACTGCAATTTTACTTTACTATCGCTCGTTTAGATGGTGGTATTATTTGATCGCCTATCTAACGATCGCCGTTGTTTTTGTTGTGTTTAAGGTGCAACTCAATGTCGAATTACCGACATTGTTCTTCTAGGAGATCGCTATGGATACACTACTTCAAGGTTTTAATATTTTGCTAGATTGGCATACGCTGATCATGATTGCGCTTGGTCTACTCTTAGGTATTATTGTCGGAGCGATTCCTGGGCTTACATCGGACTTAGGTATTATCCTTTGTATTCCTTTAACTTATGGTATGGAGCCTTCAACAGCTATTTTGACTCTGCTGGCAATTTACTGTGGTGGTACTTATGGTGGTTCAATTACCGCTATTTTGATCAATACTCCAGGTACTTCAGCCAATGCTGCCACTCTGCTTGATGGTCATCCTATGGCCAAGCGGGGTCTAGCGTATAAAGCTTTGATGATGGCATTGTTTGCTTCAACTATTGGTGGGTTAATATCAGCTCTGGCGTTATTATTTTTGGCACCACCTATTGCACAAATAACTCTGCTCTTTGGGCCTGCTGAATATTTTGCACTCTCAGTCTTCGGACTTTCGGTTATTGCTGGTGTATCCAACAAGAGTATTTTTAAGGGCTTAATGGGTGCGTGCATAGGCATTTTTGTGTCAACCATTGGTATGGATAAGATTTCTGGTGTAGCACGTTTTACCTTTGGTAATCTCAAATTGCTAGCTGGTATTGATTTGATTATTGCTTTGATCGGTCTTTTTGCAATTTCTGAGATCCTGATGAAGAGCAAGTATAATCCATGTACTGACAAAGTTGAAGCTACTTCTTTTACACAACAGAAAATTACCAAAGAGGAGTATAGACGCTGTCGCAAACCCATAGCTATTGGTTCTCTGATCGGTTGTATTATTGGTGCTACTCCAGGAACTGGTGGAGGGTTAGCCGCTTTCATTGCTTACAATCAAGTTAAAAATAGCTCTAAACATCCTGAAACTTTTGGTACTGGTGAAATAGAAGGTGTAGCAGTTGCAGAATCAGCTAATAATGGTGCTTGTGGTGCAACGATGATTCCCATGCTCACTTTAGGAGTGCCAGGGGATGGGGCTACAGCCATTTTGATGGGTGCGTTCATGCTTCATGGCATGATCCCAGGTCCAACTTTATTTAGAGATAAAGGCAATATCCTCTATGCCATTTTGTTTGGTTTGCTTGTAATCAACGTGTGCATGTATTTAATAGGGCGTGTTCTGATTCCGTTTTATGCCAACATTACTAAATTACCTTTTGAACTACTTTCTTGTATGGTTTTAGTGATGTGCGTTGCCGGTGCATTCTCTGCCAATAACCGTCTTTATGATGTGATGGTAATTATGGTTTTTGGTGCACTTGCGTATTTCCTTAGACGTATGGACTTTCAGTTGGTGCCAATTTTA
Source organism: Bacillota bacterium (assembly GCA_023389255.1). Lineage (GTDB taxonomy): Bacteria > Bacillota > Clostridia > Saccharofermentanales > DTU023 > JAEWER01. Next base: position 20,470 of record JAEWER010000031.1, on the reverse strand, counting down.
CTCGGTATTGTTTTAGGACCTCTAGCAGAGACCAATTTCCGTCGCGCAATGGTGTTATCCAATAATTCACTCAGCATCTTTGTCACTCGTCCCATCGCTTTATTATTCATTGTGCTAGCCGCGCTCTCAGTGGCAATTTTCGTGTTCAAATCTTATAGGGCTACGAAAGAATTAAAGGAGAATACCAGTGCGTAAACTTCTAACTAGATGTTTGGTTATCTCTGTAATTTTGTCTTGTTTGTTATTTGTACATACACAATTCTCTGTTTTAGCAAATGAAGATTTAGATCAAGATGGAATAGCAGATAGGCATGAGCAAAATCTGCTTAATAAATATGCTCCCGTGTATTATTTTCATCTAGAAGAAAAATATTTTCCCGATTCCGTTGATGAGTATTTGGGTAATGCAGAGCTACGCTTTCACTATAGATTGCGTAAAGATGATGCAATTCTCGCTAAAGGTGAAGTAAATCAACAAACTATGATTTCTCAAAGGCATCGCAACAAAGATGCTTTGGGTAGATATACAGATGAATTTATATCTTCTAAAGATTTCAGAGATACTTACAATCACGGGGGGTTCTTTCTAGAAGTACCAGACGATTTAGCGGACAAAGATAGCGTTTATTTTGGAGATCAAAATTTGGACAGAACTCCCATTTACGCAACTGCCTATCGTTGTTCTAAAGGAACAATCAATCTTCAATACTGGTTATTTTATCCTTATAATCTAGCACCAGCAGTAGCGGGAGTAAGGCTTAATCACGAAGGTGACTGGGAACATATCACAATTCGTTTAGATAAGTCAGAAAATATTTCTGAAGTTTATTTTGCTTCACATAATGATGAAGGTGAGAGTTATCTGCTTGATTCAATTGAAGTTCATAAGGGAACACATCCAGTAGTTTATTCGGCATTAGGTACTCACGCTAGTTTTGTATCAGCCGGAGTACAAGATAGAGGTTGGTATTTACCCAGTGACTATACAGGAAAAGGAGCTTTCTTGGATGCTACTGAAAGAGTATTAAATGTCGGTGATGGTAGCACTGTATTGTCTAATCAAGATTTTATTTTGTATGGTGGCTTGTGGGGCGAGATAGGTAACACAACAATATCAACAGGACCTAAAACACCAAGCTACCAATCAAGCTGGCAAGAGGATTAAGAAGGAGTAAGAAAATGCAATATCAAAAAATTAAATTAGATTTAGATACAAAAATTATCGAGCAAAAATTAAAAAGAACAGAACCACTAGCGTTGCTCGGACCCATCTCAATTGACTACAATGTTGAACCGGATGGCACAGAAGTCCGAGAGTTTGGTGGAGCCATTACCTATGCTACACATACAGTGGCACGTTTAGGTGTTAATCCCTATGCCGTGGTCAGAGGAGAGAAGACTGTAATTGAAGCTAGTCAAATATTTACTGCTGTAAGTGATAAATCACGAATTATTATTGCTGATGCCAAAACGACAAACTCTATTCGTAATCAATACTTTGATACATCGCATGAAACTCGTACTAGCTCATTGTTAGAACGCACTGATACCTTTGATTTCACAGCATTAGACAAAGCAGAAATTAAAGTCCATACCTATTTCTTGGGTGGCTTAATTTATGGAGACTTCAGTAATCAATTCATCTGTGATCTAGCCAAGCGGGGCCAAATTGCGCTAGATGCGCAGTGTCTCTTACGCCACGGCACACCTGGAGCAGGAGCAATGGATTATCGCGACTGGCAAGATAAACAAACTGTTTTGCCCCACGTTACTTTTTTTAAGGTAGATGCTAAAGAAGCTGAGATTTTAACAGGAAATAAAGAGTTGGAAGTAGCAGCTAAGCAATTAACTGAGTGGGGGGCGAAAGAAGTGTTTTTGTCCTACCATACGCAGATGTTAGTTTTTGACGGTAAACAATATTATCGTTGTAAATATCAACCAGATAGTTTACGCGGAAGAACAGGAAGAGGCGATACAGTATTTTCTGCTTATATCACTTTCCGTCAATGTTTAGATATCCCGACTAGTCTTTTGCTAGCCACTGCCTTAGTCAGTATCAAGATGGAGGCGCCTGGACCGTTTGCTGGAGATTTAGAAGATGTGGTGAATTATGCCGACAGGAAATGCTTATATATCGAGCGAACTGCATGAGATTTTAATTTTTACGCTTAAACTGTCAATAAGTCTATTGTGCTCAGCAGTAATAGGTTTGGAGCGTGAAAAAAAAGGCAGGCCTGCTGGCCTTAGAACCCATATTGTTGTATGTATGGCTTCAACGCTTGTGATGTCTGTAGGTATTGCTCTAAAAGATGATTATCTGACAGTTTCATCTTCGCTTGACCCATCTAGATTAGCAGCACAGATCATCAGTGGCATTGGTTTTCTGGGTGCTGGCACAATCTTTAAGAGTAGAGATAGTGTCTATGGCCTGACAACAGCTGCCTCGCTCTGGAGTGTAGCCTGTGTGGGTATTGCTGTTGGTGCGGGCTACTATATAGAAGCTGTATTTACCATGCTTGCTATTTTAGTGGTACTAAAAGTGGTCAATTATTTCGAGCGTAAAATACGAGATAAACAGATAAATTGCCGTGTAGTTTTGGAGATATCAAAAAGAGATGCAGACTTTAAAGAGTTGATGCAGATTTTAGATAGTCACAATCTTTTAGTCGATGAGCTACAAATTATTGGTGATCGTAAAGCAGATAGTGAATTAGGTGAAGTGTTTGATTGGAACATTGTAGCTTTGCACCTGCGCTCTTACTTATCAATGCATAGAACCAGTCAAAGAAATCCAGAAGATATTTTATCCAAGTTTTCTTTTATAAAAATAAAATCTTTTCAGCAACTGTAGATGTCCTAATTTTGTCTAGTTAGCAGTAATTATCTAATTCTATTTGTCGTAATTTGTCCTATTTTGGTCAATTGATTGCTTGATTTGTTCTTATGCTCAGTGTATGAGAACAAATTTTGCAATGACACAAGCTATTTTCCAGTCTCAAGGTAAGGTTACTTTGAGCAAGGTTGAATTAACTATTATCAAAGGCTTATATCACTTTGAGATCAGTGGCTTAACCAAGCAAGCGAGCCTGGATTGTTATAATCGTCTATTGGCAGCGCTACGTAACAATGCTTTAGCAATGCCTAAAGGTCGCATTATTGCCTCTATTGAACCTTGCACTGAAAATAAAAAATCAACAGCTTTTGATCTTGCCTTAGCCATTTTGCTCTTGCATGCTAATCAACAGTTAGCTATCAATCCGACCAAACTAGCAGAAACAGTCCTGTGTGGTGAATTGTCTCTTGTTGGTGAAATTAAGCCATGCCCTGGGATTTATGCCGGATTGTGTGAAGCAAAACGCCAAGGTATTAAATCTGCCATTATTCCTCTGGCTAATTTGGCAGAGGCTAGAAACATTACGGGTATTTCTATTTTCCCTGTCAAAAATTTGATGCAAGCAATAGCAGTATTGCAGGAGAATTTACCCTTAGTCACTGATCTACCGTCAGATTATTTTCGTAGTCCAAGCAAGGGTCTAGCCAACAAAGCTGTGGTAATAGGGCAAGAGATGGCACAGCTTGCCTTGCAGATAGCTTTACTTGGCAAACATCCTTTGTTATTGTTGGGAGCTCCAGGTTGTGGCAAAACCTGCTTGAGCAGACTTTTACCTTGGTTATTACCACCGTTAGAAGAGTTTGAACGGCAAGAGTTGGCTGAGTTATACAGCAGTTTTGGCATTTGGGATGATGCTGTAAGTCAACATCAAAGGCCAATTATTGCTCCGCATCATTCTATTACCGCTTCAGGATTAATAGGTGGTGGTGCAAGTTGCAAGTTGGGTGCGTGTAGCATGTCGCACCATGGTGTGCTGTTCTTGGATGAATTATCTGAGTACTCCAGCAGAGTTTTAGCACTTTTACGTGAACCTATAGAAAGTAAAAAGATCTTGCTCAAGAGAGCGCAATACGAACGCAAATTACCTACAGACTTCTTGCTGATAGCAGCTAGTAATCCATGTCCTTGTGGGCAAATTTTAGAGCACAAATGTCGTTGTAGTAAAGCAGACGTAAAAAGATATCTCCAGCGTCTGAGCGGACCTATCTGGGATCGTTTTCAACTAACAGTTGTCTTGAAAAGTTTACCGAGTGAGCAGCTGCTAGAAGCGGTTGGTTTAGAAACAAATAACACATCTTCCTCTGCACAACTTTCACCAGAACAGATAGCAACTATTTGGCAAAAACAGCGTGAACGCAATCAAAAACTAACAGGTGAGACAGTCCTGAATGGCGATTTATCAAGTCAATGCTTAGCCGAAGTATGTCAATTACATAAACATACAGATTTTTTGCGCCAGCTGGTAGATACACGTCAAATCAGCGCGAGAAAATTTGCTAGCCTTCTCAAAGTCGCACGCACAATAGCTGATTGGCAAGCAAAGCCAGAAGTTGAACAAAGCCATATTCAGCAAGCCTTATTTTGGCAAGTGGAATTAGCCACTTTATTGCAATAAGTAATTGTCTACTAGAATGGAGGAGAAATATGTTATTGCATCCAACCTATATTGAACATAAACCAACACTCACTTGGCAACAGCTTGAAACTACTGTCTATTACGGTGATTTTTATGCTCAGATTGAAAACAAACGACGTGAACTGAAGTTGTCTAATCAAGATATTAATGTCGAAATGGTACAAGCTGGCTCATTTGCTAATTGGCTCGAAGAAAAATTAAATATCTCATCGAATGTTGAAGTGACAAAGGAATTTACAAAGCGGGATCTAAAAATTACTGATACTGATAAAACAACCATTCGCATTTTACCGTATACGCATCGCCATTATCCCCACAGTCTAAGAATGATAGCGGGAGCTCCTGCTTGGCTATATGTACTAGGAGAAATGCCAGAATATCTTAATTATCAGAGTTCTGTCTGTATTGTGGGTAGTAGGCAACCATCTGCTTATGGTAAACAAGTAACGCAGGATTTGATCACAGCTTTACGCACAAAACAACCATGTATCGTGAGCGGTATGGCCCAAGGTATAGATGCTCAAGCTCATCAGAGCGCATTGGATTTAGGACTTAAAACCATTGCTGTTTTGGGATGTGGAGTAGATGTTTGTTATCCCAAGTGCAACCAGCGTTTATATGAACAATTGATCAATTATGGTACGATTCTATCGGAATTTCCACCGAAGAGTACTCCCCAAAAGCAACATTTTCCTTGTCGAAATCGATTGCTAAGTGGACTTGCTGAGCATGTGGTTGTCACAGAAGCAAAAGCTAAAAGTGGTACTTTAATTACTGCAGGTTATGCTTTTGAGCAAGCAAAAGAATTATGGGCTGTTCCCAGTTCCATCTATTCACACTACAGTCGTGGTTGTCATGAGTTGTTACGAGATTGTGCTAAACCGCTGTATTGTTTTCAAGATATCAAAGATGCTTTGCCAGAACCAACAACTTATACAGATGCCAATTGGCATTTGCTACATTTCATAGCCGAAACATTGCCTGATCAGAACTCACTACTAGACTTTTTACACATCAGTTTGGCAGAGTTTATGGAGGTTATGGCAGACCTAGAAATGAGTGGTTTAGTAGAACGACGTTTAGATTATTGGCAAGCTACAGAAAAAGGATTGTTTTGCTTGCGACGCGTTAACCTGTTATAAATTATCTTCAGTTAAATATCGCAAATAAGGTGAGTGAAAATGGCAAAGACATTAGTGATTGTTGAATCACCAGCAAAAGCTAAAACTATAGGTAGTTATTTAGGTAAGGATTTTAAGGTGGTAGCCTCGGTTGGTCATGTTCGTGATCTGCCGGCTTCAACTCTAGGCGTCAATGTCAAAAATAGTTTTAAGCCCATGTACATCACTATGCGCGGTAAAGAAAAGGTTATTAAGGAAATCAAGCAACAAGCTAGTAAAGTCGAGCGAGTTTTAATTGCCACCGACCCTGATCGTGAGGGTGAAGCTATTGCTTGGCACTTAGCTCATATATTAAAAATTGATCCACAAAGCCGTTGTCGTGTAACTTTTAATGCCATTACTAAGAACACAGTTAATCAGGCGGTGAATGAACCACGTGCTATCGATATGCAATTGGTTAATGCCCAACAAGCCAGACGTATCTTAGATAGATTAGTAGGCTATGAGCTTAGTCCTTTACTTTGGCAAAAAATTCAAAAAGGACTTTCTGCAGGCAGAGTGCAATCGGTTGCTACTCGTTTGACTGTATTGCGTGAACGGGAGATTAAAGCTTTTAAACCAGAAGAATACTGGTTATTAAATGCCGATTTTAAAACTACCAGAAATGCTGTTTTTGGCGCAAAATTTTATGGTCAGCGCCAAGGGACGAAAGCAGAAAAGATTGCTTTGCATACGGAAGCAGAAGTTGAAAAGGTAAAACAGAAATTGCAGAGTGCAACTTATACTGTTGCTCAAGTACAAAATAAAGAGAAAAAGCGTCAAGCAACCCCACCTTTCACTACCAGTACTATGCAACAGCAAGCCTCGAGAAGTTTTGGGTTTGCTGCCAGTCGTACTATGAGCATTGCTCAACGTCTATATGAAGGTATTAGTTCAGCAGAAGGTCAACTTTCTTTAATCACGTACATGCGTACAGATTCCGTACGCATTTCGCCAGAAGCTCTGAATGGTGCACGTGAATACATTAAGAACAATTACGGAGAAGCCTATTTACCGACTAAACCGAATTTTTATCGTACTAAAAAAAGTTCGCAAGATGCCCATGAATGTATTAGACCAGTACATTTAGATCTGCCACCACACAAAGTGCAACATATCTTAAGTTCTGAGCAATTCAAATTGTATTCTTTGATCTGGAATAAATTTATTTCTTCTCAGATGACCCCAGCTCTCTATGACAGCAAACGAGTTGAAATAGATAGTGACAACGGATATGTCTTTAGTTGTGCTGGTGATACTTTAAAATTTCCTGGTTGGCTAAAAATTTATGGTTATGAGCAAGCAACCACGGAGAATGAAGCAGAAAATATCAAGTTACCAGAATTGCTAGAGAACGAAGAAGTTCTTTTACAAGAATTACATGAAGAACAAAAGTTTACTCAGCCACCAGCACGCTACACAGAAGCAAACTTAATTAAGGCTCTAGAAGAATTAGGTATCGGTCGTCCGTCTACCTATGCACCAACAATTTCTACCATAATCAACCGCAACTATGTTGAAAGAGAAGGACAGCGTCTCGCGCCTACAGAATTAGGTACGTTAGTAACCGAATTATTAGAGGCAAAATTTAGCAATATTGTTGATACCACATTCACGGCTGATATCGAAAATAGATTGGATAATGTTGAGGAAGGCGAAGCGGATTGGATTGCTTTGCTATCAGATTTTTATCCACCATTTCATAAACAAGTTGAAGAGGCAAGAGAATCAGTTGAAAAGCTTAAATTAGAAGAAGAAAAAATAGGCGAAAAATGTCCGCAGTGCGGTGAGGGTGAATTAGTTATTAAGCAAGGCAGATACGGTAAATTCATTGCTTGTGATCGCTTCCCCGAGTGTGATTATTCACGTCCATACGCGGAAAAAGCTAAAGGTAAGTGCCCACTATGTGGTTCGGGTCTTCTGAAAAAGAGAGCGCGCAAGGGTAAACGAAGTACATTTTATGTCTGCGACAAACAAGGTAAAGATCCTAATTGTGAGTTTATTAGCTGGAATTTGCCGGTTGCAGATAAAAAATGTGATCTGTGTGGCTCCTATCTGGTAGAAAAAACATCTCGTGGTAAAACTTATCATGTTTGTAGCAATGACCAGTGTCCCAATAAGCGCATGAAGCCAGAAACGGAAATTAAAAAGGAAGCCAAATGAAAGAAATACATGTTATCGGAGCAGGCTTAGCAGGATGTGAGGTTGTCTATCAGTTACGTAACTGTCAGTTGCCGGTTATCCTGCATGAGATGAAACCGCAGCACTATACAGAAGCGCATCATAAGCCATATTTTGCTGAATTAGTGTGTAGCAATTCTTTACGCTCAGATCAACTGAGTAATGGAGTGGGTTTGCTAAAGCAAGAGATGCGTTTTTCTGACTCTTTGATTATGCGCTGTGCAGATAAGACTAAAGTGCCTGCAGGTGGTGCTTTAGCCGTTGATCGTGATCAGTTTGGCCAAATGGTTACCGCTACAATTAAAGAGCAAGCTAATGTGCAAATTTGTGAGCATCAAGTGCATGATTTACGTGAATTGATTGCTGATAAAAACAAACTAGTTGTAGTAGCTACGGGTCCGCTGACAACTGGAGATCTTTATAATTCCGTTTTAGAGTGTTTGGGAGAAGAGAGTCTCTTTTTCTTTGATGCAGCGGCACCCATAGTTTTTGCCGATAGCTTAGAGCAAGATTCCATCTTTCATGCCTCTCGCTATGGTAAGGGAACGGCTGACTATCTCAATTGCCCACTCAATCGTGAACAATATTTGCAGTTTTATCACGAACTAAAAACAGCTAAGCGTGCAACAGTGCATGATTTCGATAGCAGTAATTTATTCAGTGGATGTATGCCCATTGAAGAAATGGCAGAGTTAGGTGAAGACACCATGCGTTTTGGTCCACTAAAGCCCGTGGGATTAGTAGATCCTAAAACAGGTAAAGAACCTTATGCTTGTGTACAATTGCGCAAAGAAAATGTGGCTGGCAATCTCTATAATTTAGTTGGTTTTCAGACACGCTTAACACAAGGTGAACAGAAAAGAGTATTTGGCTTGATTCCAGGCTTGAAGGATGCCAAATATGCTCGTTATGGTGTGATGCATCGCAACACTTATCTCAATTCTCCTAAACTTCTAGTCACCAATTATCGTAGTGCAAAATATAAAAATCTTTATTTTGCGGGACAGATTACTGGTGTTGAAGGCTATATTGAATCAGCAGGATCTGGATTAGTTGTCGGTAAATGCATCGCTCAATTAGTTAGCAAGCAAACTGCCGAACATTTATATGATGAGCATCTATTCCCAGCAACTACTATGCTGGGGGCTATGTCTAGATTTGTGCTTGCTATGAATAAAAACTTCCAGCCGATGAATGCAAATTTTGGTTTGTTGCCAGAAATAGTGGGGGATGAGGCGAAAAAATTGCGTCAAGAATTAGAGATTAGTGTTAAAGGTCGTAAAGGCAAGAGATTGCTTCTAGCGGGCAAGGCACTAAAAAACTTTATGGACATAACAGCCGTTAAGAAATTACTTAAAGGTTGTATGTAGTGAATAGAGAAGTTATGGATTTACATAAAACAGCTAGTTATCATTACGAATTACCAGAAGAACTGATTGCTCAGGTTCCCTTACAACAGCGAGATTCTTCTCGCTTAATGTTGCTTGAACATGGGAATGAGCCCCAGCACTTACAATTTTCTGCCTTGCTCAATTTGCTCAAGCCAGGTGACTGCTTAGTTTTGAACAATACAAAAGTTTTACCTGCCCGCTTGATCGGAAGAAAAGCAGGGGGAACAGCCACCGTTGAAGTGTTGTTGCTCAGACGTGTAAAGGATGATTATTGGGAAACCTTAGTCAAACCAGGTAAACGTATACACGATGGTACGGAAATTATTTTTATTGAAGATAAACTCAAGTGCAAACAAATTAGCACTTTAGAAGATGGCAAGCGTCTAATGCAATTCAGTTATCAAGGCATTTGGCAGGAGATACTGGATTTAGCGGGTACTATGCCCTTGCCACCTTATATTCATGAACAGCTGTCAGACCAAGCTAGATATCAGACGGTATACGCCAAAAACGATGGATCAGCTGCCGCCCCAACAGCTGGTTTACACTTTACACCTGAATTATTGTCAACAATTAAAGCGCAAGGTATCAAAGTAGCCGAAATAACTTTACATGTGGGCTTAGGCACTTTTAGGCCAGTTAAAGTTGAGGATGTTTCAGAACATCATATGCACAGCGAATGGTATGAAATCAATGAACATGCCTGTAATTTAATCAATGAGACTAGGGCTAATGGTGGAAGAGTTATTGCTGTAGGAACAACCGTATGTCGTACGCTAGAAACTGTTGCACAAGACCGAAAAAAACCGTTAATACCTAGCGTGGGCGATACCAGTATCTTTATTTATCCAGGTTATAAATTTAAAGTGCTTGATGGTCTAATCACTAATTTTCATTTACCAGAATCAACTCTCTTGATGTTAGTCAGTGCTTTCTATGGATACGAAGAAATTATGCAGGCATATAAACTAGCAGTAGAGAAGCGCTATCGCTTTTTTAGCTTTGGTGATGCTATGTTTTTATTGCCCTAGAATGTATAATGCATTTTGGGGGCGGATGATCCCCTTATTATTTAATTTGTGAGGTAAATGGAATGTTATATCCTGTTGTGCTTAACAGCACCGCTAATGCGGGTGGATTTTATGGCACATTATTCACTTTTTTACCACTGATACTTATTTTTGGTATTTTCTACATGCTGACGATTAGACCGCAACGCAAGAAAGAGCGTGAGTTGCGTAATCAGATCAATGCAATGCAAGTCGGTGATCAAGTTGTTACCATTGGCGGTATTGTTGGTAAAGTTATGAACATCAGTGGTGATGAAGTTACCATCAGTACTTCAGTAGCAAACACAATGATGACTTTTAAAAAAAGTGCAATCGGCACTATTGAAAGCTCACAAAGCCCAGCAAAAGCAACTGAAGTAAAATCTGAATCCAAGGATAAGAAATAAATAGCGTCTCTAAGGCGCTATTTTGTTTGACGCAATTCAATTAAGCAACAATAAAAGTAGAGGTTTTTGTGTCATTTTTTGCTATCTTTAATTTTCTAGGTGGCATTGCCTTGTTCCTGTACGGGATGAAGCTGATGAGTCAAGGTTTAGAGCGATCAGCTGGACACCGTATGAAGAGTATTTTGGAGACTCTTACAGCAAGCCCCATTCGTGGTTTTTTTCTCGGTGCATTTGTCACCGCTATTATTCAATCATCTGCTGCTGTTATCGTTACCTTAGTAGGCTTCGTTAACACTGGCATAATGACTCTGGAACAATGTATCAGCGTCATTATTGGTAGCAATGTTGGTACCACTATTACTGCCTGGTTACTCAGTCTGACCAGTGTAGAGGGTGATGCTTGGTATGTAGCTATTTTTAAGCCCAGCACCTTTGCTCCGGTTTTAGTTTTTTTGGGCGTATGTTTAGTACTTTTTACCAAGAAAAAAGGAGTACAGGATAGAGGTAATATTGCACTAGGGTTCGGCATTCTGATGATAGGTTTAACTATTATGTCTGACACCATGAAGCCTTTGGCGAATAGTCCAATATTCTTCGAATTAACTGACTATCTCCGCAATCCTGTGATTGGTGTAGCTGCTGGTTTGATCGTAACCTTAGTTTTACAGAGTTCATCAGCTTCTACAGGTGTGTTGCAGGCAATGACAACTACAGGAGCCATTACCTGGAGTATGGCAATACCCATGATCATCGGTATGAATATCGGTTCTTGTGGTGTATCGCTGATTTCTGCGCTAGGTGCCAATCGTGAAGCGAAGCGTACTGCAGTAGCTCACTTATATTTCAATCTTGTAGGTACAATACTGTACTTTATCCTAGTAAGTATACTCGCATTGGTTGGCTGGCAGCCTGGCTTCATCGATAACAGCATAAATGCGTTCGATGTAGCTTACTCACATACCATTTACAATCTGATTTTGACAGTTATTTTACTGCCACTCCGGTTCAGCTTAGTGCGATTAGTCAAAGCAACTGTACGTGATAATACGGCTGAAGCAGATGCGATTGCTCTCTTGGATGAACGCTTATTTAGAACACCAGCTATCGCTGTTCAACGTACTACAGATGTGGTGAGTAAAATGTGTTTAATGTCTACACAAATGGTTTCTGAAGCAATTCGCTTGCTCAGCGAATACGATGTTAAGGCTGCCGAGACCATTGTGAAAGTTGAGAGCGAACTCGATAAGTACGAAGACAAGATTGGTACTTACTTAGTCCACCTTTCCGCAGAAGATTTGAACGCTAAAGAAAACTATCAAGTTTCTAATCTCTTATATTTAATCGGTGATTTTGAACGTATTGGTGATCATGCGCTCAACATTAAAGACAGCGCAGAAGAAAAGTTTAATAAGCGCTTAGGGTTTTCTGAAGCAGCCAAAGAAGAATTGCGCATTATGTCCCAGGCAATCAACGATATCATGGCTAAAACACTGACAGCAGTAGAAAGTGTTGATTTGCAGAAAGCGATGGAAATTGAGCCTCTAGAAGAAGTGGTTGATGATCTGGTGCGCGCTGTCCGTAACCGCCATATCAATCGCATGCAAAAGGGTGAATGCAGTATTGAAATGGGCTTTGTGTTAGGCGATCTTTTAACCAATTATGAGCGTATCGCTGACCATTGTTCTAATGTCGGATCGCTACTAGTTGAAGCCACACTTAATCAGATGCAACGTCACGCATATATAAATGATACGAAGAAACATAGTCAATTGTTCCAAGAGAAGTATCAAAAATATAAGGAGCGTTATCGCTTACCGGGTGATAGCGAGGACGAGCAGGAAAAGCAAATTGATTTAAGTGTATCTCCAGTTAAAGTGTAACTAAAATTACCAATCTTTAGCTAAAAGCTATTGTGAAACGCTGATTAGAGTAATCAGCGTTTTTTTAACGTAATGAGAGAGGGGAGGTTGTTTGATGATTCCACAAGATGTGATTGATCAAGTTTTAGAGAGCACAGATATAGTCCAACTCGTGGAAGAATATGTGCAACTAACCAAACGCAGTGCCAGCAATAGTTTTGGTCTGTGTCCTTTTCATAGTGAAAAAACTCCTTCCTTTTCAGTATCTTCGAGCAAGCAGATGTTTTATTGTTTCGGTTGTCATAAGGGAGGAAATGCCATCAAATTTATTTCGGAAATTGAAGGGTTAAATTATCCAGAAGCAATTCGCTTTTTAGCTAAAAGAGCTGGTATACCCTTGCCGGAATATAAGGATGACCAGTATCAAAAAAATGAACTGCAACGTAAACGCCAATTAGTAATTGCTTTAAAGGCAGCACAATATTTTTATCGTAATTGGTGTTCCGACCAGGGTTATGTAGGAAGAAATTACCTGCAAAAAAGAGGCTTTACAGACAAAATGCTCAAACACTTCGGTGTAGGTTATGCCGGAAGTTCTTGGGACGCACTGTATCGTCACCTGCAAAACCAGGGTTTTATAGATGAAGAAATCTTGCAAAGTGGACTTTGTAAAAGAAGTGCTAAGGGAAAGATTTTTGATCTCTTTAGAGAACGCGTCATGTTTCCTATTTTCACCGCTTTTGATGACGTTATCGCCTTTGGTGGACGTTTGACTGTTGCAGGTGAACCAAAGTATCTCAACTCACCAGAAACACCTATTTATCATAAAGGGAAGCAACTATTTGCCCTAAATTTTGCTCGCAAATCAGATGAAAAAGGATTCTTGATAACTGAGGGATACTTAGATGTCATGAGTCTGCATCAGGCTGGCTTTGATAATGCAGTAGCAGGGCTGGGAACGGCTTTAACAAACCAACAGGCAAGATTATTAAAAAGATTTCGCTCTGATGTGGTACTTTGTTACGATGCTGATAATGCTGGACAAAAAGCAACTCTAAAAGCACTGGATATTTGTGCTAACGAAGGCTTAAATGTCAAAGTAATGCAAATACCTAATGGTCTAGATCCTGATGAATTTATTCAGCAATTGGGAGCAGAACGGTTTCGTGAATTGATTAAAACTGCTTTATCTGAATTGGATTATCGCTTCTGGGTAGCCGAACAAGGAGCTAAAAGTGAAGCTGGCTTTGATCTTTTGCAATATCAAGAGAACTGTTGTGCTCTTCTCTCTAAGATCGACAGTGTTGTGACCAGGGAAATATACGCTGATAAAGTAGCTCAAAAACTGCGAGTACCCAAGGATACTGTCTTGCGTGAAGCTGAACGTTTGCAATCAGACGTTGCTCCAACTAGTCAGGACTTACAAACGGCGAGATTTGGTGCTTCCAGTTCAGCTCGTTTACATCAGAAAGCAACAGAGCCTAAGCAAGGAGTAGAGCAAAATCGTACCTTACCAGGGTTTCTTTTGAGCTCAGAAGAAAGTGTTTTATTAGTTATGCTAGCAAATGAACCTGACTTGTACGGCAAAATGCAGATAAAACCGACTTTGCAAGATTTTGCTCACGATATACCCCGTGATTTTTTAGGATATATTTTGGAACAGGTACAAAGTAACAAATTAACTTTAGCCAAACTGCTCAACTATAGTTCGTTGACTACCGATGAACAGGAAGCTGTTAGCAAGGCTTTGATCGAGGCTAATTTACAATACGAGCAAGCCAGAGGAGAGCACCTAAGCAAAGTAGCAGATAACCTGCTTCTACGCATCCGGCAGGCTTCACGCAAAAAGGAAAAGAGCTATTTATTGGCAAAGTTAAAACAATTAAAGCCTAATCAGGTAGCAGAGAAAGAGCAAATTATTACTCGTTTAAACGAATTAAATAAATTGTAATTAACCAATACGGAGGAGCTATGGCAACCAAAAAGGAAGCTAGTAAAGACACCAAGCAAAAAGCTCAGGCTAAAGTTACAGTAAAAACTAAGGCTACAGCTAAAAGTAAGAGCGCTGAGACTAAGAGCAAGACTAAACCTAAAGCCAAAAAAAATGAAGGTGCAGAGACGAGCGAAGCAACAAAGGTAGCAGAAGATGTCAAAAAGACAACTAGGAAAAAATCTGTTGCCAGTAAAACGTCAGCTGCTACAAGTGATAGTAAGGAAAAGAGCAAAAGCACTGCTAAAGCATCTAAAACCAGTAAGGCTAAGTCTACTAAAGTTAAGACTGAAACCAAAACTACAGCAAAAAAAACAACGAAAAACTCTAGTAAATCTAAAACTAAAGCTAAAAAAGATGTGCTAGAGCAAACTGATGAAATGGATTTTGTCGAAGAAATTGACGAAAAGAAACTGGCTGAGCAGTGGTTATCTGATAACGCTGATGCTCTAGATGATCTCGATGTAGACGTAGATGACGATCTCGATGAAGCTAAGCCACAAAAACGCCAGGGTAGAGGCAAACATGTCAGTGATCTTGATTTGACCTCTGATATTGATAATCAAGTTGAAGAAGATTTAACTGATTTTAGTAGCGTTGAAGATCAGCATGATCATCTAAAGAAGACAAGTAAGTTTGCTCTAAATGATGCATCTACCGAATATCAAGCTATTCACAACTTAATTGCCAAAGCTGAACATCAACATAAACAACTAACTCAACAAGAAGTTTTAGATTTTCTCGAAGAAATCCATATGGACGAAGAAAGTCTCGATAAAGTTATTGAGGGGTTAGAGTTAGCTGGTATTGAAGTTACTGACGAAGAGGATGAAGACGACAAGGATGGGAAAATTCTATCTGAACAGACCATGGTCGACGATCCTGTTCGTATGTACCTGAAAGAAATCGGTAGAGTCAATCTATTAACGGCCGATGAGGAAAAACATCTAGCAGCCAGAATGGAAGCGGGCGATGAGGATGCCAAACAACATCTGACAGAGGCTAACCTACGCTTAGTTGTTAGTATTGCTAAACGCTATACAGGTCGTGGTATGCAATTTTTGGATCTAATTCAGGAAGGCAACTTAGGTTTGATTAAAGCCGTAGATAAATTCGATTATAGAAAAGGCTATAAATTTTCAACTTACGCAACCTGGTGGATCAGACAGGCAATTACCAGAGCTATTGCAGATCAGGCAAGAACAATCCGTATTCCAGTACATATGGTGGAAACTATCAACAAGCTAATTCGTTTCCAGCGCCAGTTATTGCAAGAGTTAGGTAGAGAGCCCGAAGCTGAGGAAATTGCTAAAGCCATGGGCGTTACAGTTGATAAAGTTCGCGAGATTATGAAAATTTCGCAAGAACCAGTGTCCTTGGAAAAACCAATTGGTGAAGAAGAAGATAGCCACTTGGGTGATTTCATTCCTGATGATGATGCACCCTCACCTGCAGATCAAGCTTCATTCTCGATGCTGACTGAACAGCTTGATGAGGTCTTGCATGCACTAACACCACGTGAAGAAAAAGTTTTGCGTCTGCGCTTCGGTCTAAACGATGGCAGAGCCAGAACTTTGGAAGAAGTAGGCAGAGAATTTGATGTCACACGTGAGCGTATCAGACAAATCGAAGCTAAAGCATTGCGTAAACTACGCCATCCGAGTCGTAGTAAGAAGTTAAAGGATTACTTAGACTAGTGGCTAATTTGAAGCTATCACAACGCTTGACTCTGATCCAACAACTTTTGGGTCAGGGTCTGCGTTTGATTGATGTAGGCACAGACCATGCCTATTTACCTATTGCCTGTGTTAAGGCTGGCTCTTTTCAAGAAGCCTTAGCAACAGATATTGCGGAAAAACCATTGAAGTTAGCTCAAAGCAATATTGCGTTTAATAATCTAGTTGCGCAAATCAAAACGAAATGCACGGCAGGTTTAACGAATATCAAAGTTAAATCCACAGATAAAATAGCTATAGCTGGGATGGGTGGACTTGAAATCAAACAAATACTGCTGGATGCCATAGTAAATAAGCAACTCTTTCTCGGACAAAATCTGGTTTTACAGGCTAATTGGAACTGGCATGAATTAAGATTTTTCCTAGCTGAAGCTGGCATAGAGATTGTAAGTGAACACCTTTTGTGGGAAAAAGGTCATTTCTATAATCTTAATTACTGTCAATTTACTAATCTGCCCTATTCAATTAATTTAATTGAGAGTTTTGTAGGCAAAGAATTGGTGCAGAAACTAGATGAGACGGATGTATCAACTTCAATTGAACTACCAAAACTAGAAAAGGACTACTTAAATTATCTACATCGTTTAGCAAGTAATAAAAGCAAAGGCGATACTAAGTGGTTAGAGGTTGTAGCGTGGTTAGAACTAGCCATATCTAAACAGGAGAAGTAGATGAAACATCAAGATATTTATCGAGTAATTGAACAAGAGGCTCCACTGAGTTTAGCAGAAAAATGGGATCACGTAGGACATGCCATTGGCGATGCTGAAGCCGAAACTACGGGAGTAGTCTTATGTTTAGACCTAATGCCAAGCACAATTGCGCTAGCTCAACAACATAATTGCAACCTGATTATTAGCCATCATCCTCAATTTTTTAATCCACTGGAACATATACGTCAAGATCGTGCCGAAGAAGCACAGTTGTTGCGATTAATCAAAAATGAGATCGCACTGTATTCTGCGCATACCAATCTTGATGCGTCTCAACATGGTGTAGCTTATCAGTTGTTAAAAACCTGTCTTACACCCGCTCAAATTGCTGAAACAGATATCAATATCTTAGAACCGAAGCAAGATGAAAACTTAGCTGATAGATCAGTTGGCCATGGCAGATGGGTTGAACTAGGAACAGAGCTTTCCTTAACCGATTTGTATACGCAAGTTACTCATGCCTTAAAAGCTCCTTTTTGTCGCTTAACTACAGATCAAAACAGAAAGGTAAAGAAAGTTTGTTTTTGTCCTGGAGCTTTTGCTGAAGAGTGGATTAGCTTATTGGAAGCAGAACAAATTGATACATTGGTGACCGGTGAAATGAAACATAATGTGGGGATATCTCTGGAATTAAGAAATATTAGTGCCCTAGTAACAGGGCACGATACTAATGAACGTGTTGTTTTGCCGTATCTGCAACAACTAATTCAGTCACAATTTCCTAGTTTACATATCGGTGTTGATATGGGTTTGCAATATGATAGCTTATTAGCTTATCCACAAACTAAGTGCTAAAATTGTGACACTTTGAGATGAGTGGATCAGACAATTGCTTGATTTAAGTTAACACGAGAATTGAGAGGAAAGTCCGGGCTTCCCAGAGCGATGACGCTGGTTAATTGCCAGTCAAGGCGACTTGAAGGAAAGTGCAACAGAGAGAAGACAGCTACTTAGGTAGCAATGGTGAAACGGTGCGGTAAGAGCGCACCAGTGTCTCGGCGACGAGATAGCTAGGCAAACCCCGTCTGAAGCAACACCGTGGCGGAACAATGTGGCTCGCAGTTCCAGGGAGGTGGCTTGAACACAGTAGAAATACTGTGTCTAGATAGATAATTGTCTAAAACAGAACCCGGCTTATAGGTTCACTCATCTTTTATTTTGCTTTTCCGTTTTTTCTTGGAGTTCTTTTTTAGGAATATTACGCCTTTATTACGCTTAACGTGCGTTACAGTTATTAAAATTAGTTACGCTATTTCAAACCAATACTTATACTATAAATATACAAATGTGAGTGCTGAGTTTTAGCAACAGTGCACAAATATTTGTAGCGGATGCAGTTAAGCAAACCGTATTCAAATAACAGAATAGGAGAAACAATATGAACAGAAGAATAGCAGATTTTTTTGAGGTTACTCCCAAAAGTGAAGCACGTGCCAAAATGGCTGCCTCTTTACTGGGCGGTATGTTAGTCGGTGGTGTTGCAGCTTTATTGCTCGCTCCTCAATCAGGTGCTGAAACTCGTGCTGATATTAAAAATGCCGCTCAAGCTGGTTTAGATAAAGCTCGCGAAGGCGTCAGCACTGTTGCCGATTATGTAAAAACTAAGAGTGAAGAATTAGCAGAAAAAGTTGGCGAAGTTCGTGATAATGTCGAAGAAAAAGCTCGTCAAGCTGTAGCAGAAGGTGCACAAAAAGTAGCTGATACTGCTGATAAAGTTGCTGATAAAGCAGATAAGGTAGCAGATAAAGCTGAGAAAGCCAAAGCTGAAGTAAAGAAATAAGGTGAACGCAAATGATGTTAGCAGCAGATATCACAATTAGCTTGTCAGTCTTACTGCACTTTACCTTAGCGTTAACTGGTGCTTTTGCCTTAGTTTGCCTAGGAATCTTATTCTTAAAGTTAGCTAAGACTGTCGGTGAATTGGCAGAAGTAGTGCGAGACATCAAAGATCCAGTTCACTTAACTGTAACTAAACTGCCTGCAACTTTAGACAAGGTTAACAGCACTTTAGATGATGTCAATCAGATTACAGCTCAAGCAGGTGTCACAGTTCCCAAAGTATTAGGCGATGTTGAAGTTATCTCTGATACCGTAGGATCTGTTGTTGATACTACTGGTGATGTTGTTGAATCTACTCTTGTCGGGGTTCAGTCCTTATTCAGTGCCGGTAATAAAGCAATTACTGCACGCATTAAATCAGGTAAAAAAGCGCAACGTCATGCAAGCGGTTTTAGCTTAGGTCAAATTATTAAAACAGCTCGTACAGTCGCAGGTGTTGCTAAGACAGTTAGTGCTGTCGCCAGACCTGTAGCGCGTAAAGAAAGAAAAAAGGTACGTCGTCCTTTTACCAGCCGTAGCAAGCGTTTTGGTTTTTAATTTTTTGCTTAGTTTGATCGAGAGCATCTACTTTTCATGGTAGATGCTCTTAATTATGTGTGGATATATTTTCTTTGTCTTTTTATACTAAATAAGTGCAGTTATTGCGAAATTTAATTCTGAGGAATCCGTATGTTGCAATTGAAAAAAGCTTATGTGCAAAATTTTGTTAAAGAACATGAATTAAAGCAGATCAGTGCTCAGCTAGAGACAGCTCTACATAATTTACAGCAGAATCAAGGTGCTGGTAATGATTACCACGGATGGGTCGATTTACCCATCAATTATGATCGCGTTGAGTTTGCTCGCATTCAAGAAGTTGCAAGAGAAATTAAAGATAAAGCTGATGTCTTGGTAGTCGTAGGTATAGGTGGATCATACCTAGGTGCCAGAGCGGTTATCGAAGCTTTAACTCCTGCCTTTAAGCAAGCTAAACCAGAAATTATTTTTGCTGGTCATCAGATGAGTGCGGATTACCTAGCGGATCTCTGTGATTATTTGGTAGATAAGGAAGTGTTTGTAAATGTAATTTCTAAATCTGGTACAACCACAGAGCCAGCTATTACTTTCCGCAAACTGGAGTCTTTACTGAAACAGAAATATGCGGAAAAGGCGTCGCAGCACATTTTTGCAACTACAGATAAAGCTAGAGGAGCACTCAAGCAATTAGCTGAACAAGAAGGCTATGAGTGTTTTGTTATTCCGGATGATGTGGGAGGACGTTTTTCTGTACTAACGGCTGTCGGCTTGTTGCCTATTGCTGTAGCTGGAATTGATATCGAACAACTAATGCAAGGTGCGGCTGATTGTAGAGAACAATTCGCAATAGAAGCTAACGGAAAAGATGTATTAACTAACCCTCTTTTACAATATGTGGCTTATCGTAATTGCCTCTTACGCCAAGGTTTTGCGATTGAAGTTTTAGTCAATTATGAGCCCTCTTTAATGTTTTTTAACGAATGGTGGAAGCAACTATATGGGGAGAGTGAAGGTAAAGATAACAAAGGTTTATTCCCTGCCGGTGTTAATTTCTCTAGCGATCTTCATTCCATGGGTCAATACATACAAGATGGTAGACG
>JAEWER010000024.1 GCA_023389255.1 Bacillota bacterium | reverse complement strand
CTCTTTGCCAGCTTCCAAATTATGGCGCAGAGATCCTTTTAGCTCCTCTAGATGAGCATAAATATTCTCTAGATTGGCATAATCTAAAATTAATTTAGTACCAGTAACTTTACCTACTTTGGCAACGCCAGGGATATTATCTGAAGCATCTCCCATCAAGGCTTTAAGCTCAACAAATTGTTCTGGCGGGAAACCATATTCCTCAGTAAATTTTTCTCGATCGTAAGCTATGGTTTGCGATTGTCGATTACTAAAACTGGTATAAAGAACGGTAACCTGATCGTCGATTAATTGAAAACTATCTCTATCACCAGTGACGATAAAAACTTGATATTGCTCGTTGCTCCCTGCTTTAGCATAACTACCGATAATGTCATCAGCTTCATAACCCTTAACACCTATGGTGCTCACACCCATTGCTTCTAACATCTCTTTTAGTAAAGGCAGTTGTACGGCTAAGTCATCATCCATACCACGGCGCTTTGCTTTATATTCTTGATATTGCTCGTGCCTGAAGGTCGGACCCGGCAAATCAAAGGCACAGGCAATAGCATCTGGTTCAAGCTCTTGTTGATAGCGCAAAAACATGTTGAGAAAGGCATAAATTGCCCCTGTAGGTGTGCCA
Organism: Bacillota bacterium; assembly: GCA_023389255.1. Lineage (GTDB taxonomy): Bacteria > Bacillota > Clostridia > Saccharofermentanales > DTU023 > JAEWER01. The sequence goes on along the minus strand of JAEWER010000024.1, from coordinate 53,240 downwards.
TCTGCTGCGCTCAATCGCTTACCGCGCAAAGTACCATGATAGGCACGATTAATTAGACTATTACCATCAATCAACAATAGCTTTTTTTGCATAATTAGCCTTGAAAATACATCCAAATTAAATTTCTAAAATAGTAAGCACCAACAGCAAGAGCAACCAACATAACGCCCAGGACCGTTCCCAAGGTCATCAAACAAACCTGTGTTCCATATTTCAAATCAGATGCATAGGCTTTACGTTTGGGAGCTACTCCCACTGAATGTTTTGCTTGCTTACGTGTTTTACGCATTATTCACCTAACTCTTTCGCTTCAGCTAAGACGCCACCAGCTATATCGGCTGCGCCTCCTTCGCTATCTTCTAAAACTACTGCAACAGCATATGGATGTTCCGAATCAGCAATGAAACCTGTAAACAAGGAATTGGTGACAATTTCACCATCGCCTCGCTGATATTCTGCTGTTCCAGTTTTGCCTGCAATTTCCATGTCTGCCCTATCAGCACCTATTCCTGTGCCATAAGCGACAACTGATTTCAGATACTTGGTGATCTGCTTCGCAATCTCTGGGCTAGTAACCGTGGAAATACTGGAAGCACGGGATTTTTCGTACTTAAATCCCAATGGATTTACCATGTATTTTATCACATGAGGTACTAGCATCTGACCATCATTGGCAATAGCACCTGCAATCATTGCCATCTGCATAGGTGACAAAAACAATTTAGCATCGCCTAAAGGTTGACCTATGGCTTGCCAAGTTAAGAGATTAGTGTTTCCAGCTTCAAGCTGAAATTCACCACTGTTGATGTGTAGTCTATCCAAATTCAAGGCTTGGTTATAACCAAATTTTTCTGCCTGTTGCTCCAATTTGCTACCACCAATGGTAGCCGCTACAGTACCAAAAAAGTGATTACAAGAATATGCATAAGCATCTTCAATTTGAATTTCTCCATGACCTGCATTTGCAGTGTTTTCAGTGACGCTACCAACACCAAATAACGGTTCACTGCCCTTACAGAGAACTGTCAAATTCGGGTCGAAGTTTTTGTCACTCAACCAAGCAGTACCAGTGACAATTTTAAATGTTGATCCTGGCTTGTAACTGGAAAGCAGGCTACGATTGAACAGCGCCGTATCGGGTATGTCTTCATAGGTTATTACATTCCATGGATCAGTAGATGGTGTACTGACCATGCACTGAACTTCACCCGTCTTGTAATTCAAAACAACAATGGAACCACGTCTATCACCTAGTTGACGATAGGCATAACGCGTTAATTCACTGTTTAGCGTTAAATGTATATCATCTCCCTGCAATCCCTTGCCAGTAAAATCAAACATCAGTTGGTACCACGGAGCTCTACCTCCACCTGTCAGATGATCTTGATATGAACTCTCAATAGTATTGGTGATATTTTGGGTGTAATCGCCTACTGTTTGCAAAAAAGCTGCTGCTAGCTCTCGATCAACACAATAATGGCGTTCACCCTCACTGGAAAACGCTAGCTCTACATCATCGGCACTGTAGACTGTACCAGCATGCGCAAAACGTTCAGCTAAAGCTTCTTTGCTTTCACCAGTAGAAGATAGCAAAACTTTATTACTCTTATATTGGTGATATACAATCCCTACCAAAAGGCTGAAAGCTAAAACAATAAATAAAACTAGTATGACTTTCAGATTGCGTAATAACTGCTTCATAACACTATCCTTGACGGCTTCTTACTTGTTTTCTGCGACTGGCGAAAAGACGTTTGCTCACTCTGCCAATCTTAGCATCGCTAACAGCATAGGCACCTCTTTCACGTCTGCCATAAAGGCCCAATAATAGCCCAGCCATCAGCCATTTAGCTAACATCGAACTGCCACCTTTAGCTATAAATGGCAAGGTTGCACCTGTCAGGGGAATTAAACCTGTAACCCCCCCTATGACTACAGCAGCTTCGATAAAAAAGTATGAAGAAGTAGCTAAAATCAGGCTAGAAGTAAATCCATCTCTAACTCCTGGTACAGCAGTCGCTCCACGCAACCAAATAAAGATAAAGACTAGAACTATCCCTAAACAAAGAACTAAACCAAATTCTTCACAAATAGCACCAAAAACCATATCAGAAGAAAATAGTGGTATGGATCTTGGATTGCCGTGACCTATGCCTCTGCCAAACAGACCTCCTCTACCCATAGCTTGTAAGGCACGAATAATTTGTTCGTTATTAGCGTTAACTTCTGTCCAGAGTGTTAGCCAACCATTGATGCGTCTTTGTACATATCCCATAATCTGGTAGGCGACCAAGACAATACCGGATCCAGCCAGCAAAATTGAAGCTGTTTTAATATATTCTGAAGTCATCATGAAATAGACTAACAAGGTCACCGGCAACAGAATCATCATAGAACCTAGATCAGGCAAAATCATGATAAGTCCGAAATTTAAGCAAGCCCATAGCGCAAAGAAACACTGAATCTTAAAGGTGGGTCTGTTCTTGAAAAACAATCCGAGTACGATAAGATAACTGATTTTAGCGAATTCGGTTAATTGGATGCTAAGTCCACCAGGTAATCTAATCCATAGACCTGCTCCCCATTCAGCTCCACCTCTACCTAACACAAAGGTGATTAGATAGAGCGTTGGTGTAATAACTAGGCAAGCAGGCGCTATAAGTTCTAACCAACGTGTCTGAGTAACAATTTTAACGATAATGGGTAACAGGAGCAGACCAACAATGGCTACTAATGCTTGTACCAGAAAATCTCTTCTGACATAGCTCAGCATCTCAGCCATACTCCAGTCATCGGGTTTAATTCTGCCGATGAAGGCATACCTAGCTTGAGCTATCAAACCGATTGTTCCTAGCATTAAAAAACCAACATACAAAGGTTGATCAAAATTGCGTACTAATATCGGCCATACTAGGTAACCTAAACTGGCAATTAAAGCAAATCCACCTAGAAGACCTAAGCTCAAAGGCAACAAATCTTTTAAATCATTTTGATAATGTAGCATGCTGACAGTAGCTACACCGCACAGATAAAAGAACATGATGAGAGCAAAGGAATTACTGCTTCTCACGGGTAGTTCGTAGTTATAACCTGCTTCTCTTTCTGCCCAAGATCCCTCATATTCAAAGCCGGCTTTTCTGGCGGCACTACGCTCATCAATGAATGAAAAGAAAATATGTTCACCTAAACCGATTTGATCCTCATTTTTCAGACGTCTTGGTTCATGTAATGCTCGATTGTTTACCGAGACCTTAGCCTTAGCTGAGGCTTGTCTGATATACCAATAACCATCGTATAAGTAGACCAAAGCATGGCGCGACCAAATAGATTTATCACGAATACGAATGTCTGCCGATTTATTACTACCGATTAAAGTTGTATGGTACAACTTAAACGATTGAGCAAGCTCAGGATCTCTACTAGATACCGCCAATAAGAAGTAACCGTTAGCCGGTTTAAGATGTGAATTAATTCTGAACTTAAGTGCACGCACAGCTTGGCGCACCAAAATCACTATAGCCAAAATATAGCAAACAGCCAGAAAATATCTAGCGAGATAAGCAAGATAAGTCGGAGTTAGTAAGTTACTCATCTGTCCTCCAACTTTCTGCTTGATCAAGTACATCGCGCCGCAACTGACCACAAGCAGCTTCAATATCATTACCTAGTGATTTGCGGATTGTAGCTGCCAGGTGATAACTTTCTAAAATTTCTTTGAAACGTCTTGCTTCTTTCTTGGTAGAACGGAAAAAATCTTTGCCAGGTACAGGGTTGGCTGGAATTAAATTGACATGTCCACGATGCTTTTGTACCAATCTGGCTAATTCATGGGCGTGTCTCTCACTGTCATTTATGCCTGCAAACAAAGCGTATTCATAAGTTATTCGGCGACCAGTATGCTGAAAATAATCATCCACCGCCTGCAATACAGTTTCCAAATCATAGGCTTTAGCGATAGGCATCAGTTGCTCTCTTAATTGTTGATTAGGAGCGTGTAGCGATAGCGACAGTGTTACTGGTAATACTTCTTTAGCGAAGCGTTCGATCGCTGGCACCAAACCACAAGTGGAAAGTGTAATTTTACGCAGAGAAATATTTAACCCAGCTTCATCATGTACTTGATGGATAAACTTGAGTGTTTGTTCGTAGTTGTCCAGTGGCTCCCCGATACCCATCACTACGATGTTATTAATTTTGACCTGCTCTAAACGTTGCATTACCGCAACTTGTGCCAAAATCTCACCCGAAGTCAAATTGCGTACCAAGCCTAATGGCGCAGAAGCACAGAAATCACATCCCATACGACAACCAACTTGTGAGGTAACACAAATAGTGTTGCCGTAATCATACTGCATTAACACAGTTTCGATGATATTGCCGTCTTGCAAAAGAAAAATATACTTAGCCACTTGATCGACTTGGGAGTGAAATGCATACATTTTTTTGACAGCAGCCGCTACAAATTCAGTAGCAAGTAATTCTCTGATTTGCTTGCTTTGATCTGTCATCTCTGCAAAATCAAGTAGGCCTCTTTTCTGCCAAGCGTGTATTTGCTTAGCTCTAAAAGCAGGCAGGTTATGTTTTTGACACCACTGCTGCCATTCAGCTAAGGTGTAATCATAAAAACTAGGTTTCATCGCTATACTACTATGGCAACTCATTTTGAACTCACCTTACCCTATTTTAGTACTTGTAGCATTTCAATATAAAATCCGGCTAACTCAAAGCGATCTGGGCTAATAAGAAAATGCCCATTACTTAAGTTAGTCTGTGCGGTTTCCTGTAATAGTTCATCCCTAATCGTTGTTGGTAAAAGATCAGTTAAATCAATAGATCTAGTTTTAGTTTCTTGTATACTCTCTTGTACTACAGCGTGATTTTCTGCTGGGTTTAGGGTACAGGTAGCATAAACAACTACACCACCTGGTTTAACTAAATTTAAGGCGCTCTTGAGAATAGAACACTGCAAAGCAGGCATTGCCATGATCCGCTCGTAATTCTGGCGCAATTTAATTTCTGGTTTGTTGCTAATAACTCCTAAGCCACTACAAGGTGCATCAACAATTACAGCATCAAATTTTTGCTCCTCTGGAACCACGTAATCTTCAGCCTGTAAATTACTGACTTCTACCTTGAGCTGTAACCGCTGTAAATTCTGCTGTAATCTAAGTAATCGCTGATTATCTGGTTCATTAGCCACTAGTCCTAGCTCAGGTATGCGCCATAATAAATCAATACTCTTGCCACCAACCCCAGCGCACAAGTCTAATACTTTTAAATTGGGCTTATGCAAAGTACAAGACAACTTATTCTGCCAATATTGGGCTAACAAGTATCCCACTAACATTGGCGCTTCATCCTGCACATAAAGCTGTGTTGAAAACTCTGCCAACATAGTACTTAATCGTGTGCTATTTCTTGCTAGATAATAAGCGTCCTTTGGTAAATACCTAGCAGAATTTAAATCCTTTAAGTCTGCAATATTGTTCTTAAATTCTGGCTTAACTCTAAGCGTTATCTGTTGGGAATGTCGTAATAATGACTCAGCAATTGTTTTCGCTCTGTCCGTCCCAAACCAACTTTTAAACAAGCCAAACAATTCTAGTGGCATACCGTATTGCAATGCCTGCTTTTTCTTACACGGTACGATGTCTAATTCAGTTGTTGCTTTGCGCAAAACAGCATTAACTAATGCTGTTCTTCCCTGTAACTTAAACTCATAAGTCAGTTTAACTGCTTCGTCTACGGCCACAGCAACTGGTACAGCATACGAAAAACGCATCTGCCAGAGCGCATGTCGCAAAATTAATAAAGTAGTTGTATCTAGCTTAGCTAAGGGTTTAGTTAAATATTTCTCTAACTGCCAATCGAGTAATGGCAGATAATCAAGTGTGCCATAAACAGAGGCAGTGATAAAATTGCGCTCCTGCCTGGACAATGTATATTTATCGAGAAACCAAGCTAAGCTACTGTTTGAATTATTGCCAGCGTCTAATATATCTAACAAAATCTGAATGCACAGTTTGCGTGTATTAATCTTTTGCTTATTCACTTATAAACTTTACTCAAAACAACTACCCACAGGATAGGCATGAGCAACCTCACTAGCTACTAATTTACTCTTACCTGCTGGTTGAATCTCTTCCAACTGTATACATGGACACGGGGTCGATTCAGAAATTGTATCACCCGCTTTTACCAACAAACGTTTTTTATTAGCAATAATCATTCCAGGCTTAATATTGGCAGGTAGCTCTGAGACATCAACTTCGACAACTCGGCTACGCCAAATCTTCCACCGCTTACCAGCATATGTTGAAGTAGCCACTGGCCAGCTATTTAAACCTCTGATTTGGTTATGAATGCTCTCTGCAGTTAGATGCCAATCAATCTCTGTTTCCTCTTTCTTCAACATCTGAGCATAGCAGGCATCTTCCTCTGGTGTTTGAGGCTTGGGCTCTAATTCTGAGCGTAAAATAGCTGGGAGATTTTTTAACAAAATATCACGTGCTAATACAGCCATACGCTCAAATAATTCATCTGCAGTTTCATTTGGTTCAATCAATAATTCTTGCATGGTATAAACAGCGCCTGTATCGCAACCTTTATCCATCTGCATTAAGGAGATACCTGTTTTTTGATCTCCAGCCATGATAGCTCTTTGAATCGGTGACGCCCCACGCCATCTGGGCAAGAGTGAACCATGTAAATTGATGCATCCCAAACGCGGTAACCCTAAGAGCTCTTGGCGAAAAATTTGACCATAAGCTGCAGTAATGATTAAGTCAGGTTGGTATTTCCTAAGCTCAGTTAAAAACTCAGAACTATTAATCTTTTCTGGCTGTAAAACTGGCACCTCATGCTCTATCGCTAAGCGTTTAACCGGGGAGGCAGTTAAAATCTGTTTTCTTCCCACTTTTTTATCTGGTTGTGTAATAACTGCTACTACTTGATAGTTCGCTTCAAGCAAACCGGCTAAGGCTGTAGCTGCAAATTCAGGAGTACCAACAAAAACCAAACGCTCATTATTCATTGCGCAAAATATCACTTTCTTTGCGTTGGTTAAACATAATGCCATGCAGGTGATCCATCTCATGGCAGATACAAGCAGCCAAGAGGCCATCTGCACGCATTTTGTGTTCCGTACCATGCTCGTCTTGGTAGGAAATAGCTAACATAGCTGGGCGTCTGACCAAAGCATATTGATTAGGCAGAGACAGACAACCCTCTAAGGCTAAACGCTCACCACTTTTACCTATAATGCGTGGATTAACAATGATGTAATCATGATCAGTCAACGCCATCGGTAATTGTTGCCAATCTGCTTCTTCTGCGGTGGCATCGAGTGGCAGTGGACTTGTCAGTTCAGCTAACTTGCGTTTGCTTTCTTCCAATTCAAACGTGATCTTTTCGTGTAGATACGGATGTTTGATCTGCTCAGAATTGTTTAATGAATGTTCATAGCTGTCTTGATCTACATGCATCACAAAGTAACTACGCAAAATGCCGACTTGTGGAGCAGCTAAACCTACGCCATCACTGCTATGCATAGTTTCCAACATATCTTGTGCAGTAGCTGCTAATTGATCGTCAAAGCGCTCCACTGCTCTTGTTTTCTTGTGCAGAGCCTGATCTGGCTCCATAACAATTTGTCGTAATGCCATAATTTATTCCTCTGTTTTTATTTTATCAATTTATATTGTTCGGATTGATTTCACAGTGCAGCAACACCCCATCACGCTTGAAGTTATCAGTTATTTGCGTCAGTAACCAATTTAGTTTTGCCAAATCACTATCTTTGAGAATTATTTGCAAACGCCACATATCACGAATACGATTTACCGCTGCCTCACTCACGCCAAAATTTTCCACGGTGCCTAGTGCTTCACTCGCAACTATAGCTTGCTTAACGAAGTAATTGATACTCAAGGCTTCTTGCTTAACTAAAGCAAAGTCTTTACCACTCACTAAGATCCAAGCAATATTTTTAAACGGCGGATAACCATAAGTTTCACGCAAACTAATCTCCGCGCGATAAAATCCCAAATAATCTTGTCTTAAGGCATTTGCAATAGCATAATCCCCTGGCTGATATGTCTGTACATAGACGGAGCCTGGATGCTTGGCTCTACCTGCTCTGCCTGCAGCTTGTGTCATCAAAGCAAAACCTGTTTCTGCTCCTGTGTAGGCGTGGCGATTTAATAGGGCATCTGCAAAAACAATTCCGACAACAGTAACTCTACTAAAGTCATGTCCTTTCGCAATCATCTGTGTGCCTATTAGACAATCAGCTTCTCCTCGGGCAAATTTATCTAAAATAGCTTGATGCGCTTGGCGTTTAGCTGTGGTATCAGCATCCATACGCAAACAAACTTTATCTGGAAAAAGTTCTTGGAATTTGCGTTCAATGGCTTGGGTGCCAGCACCACTACTATGTAAGTTTGCACTGCCACACTCAGGACAATAAGGTGGCACAGGCTTAATTGCACCACAACAGTGACAAATGAGCCGCTTGGTTTCATGTCCATAGGTGGCATAGGCTTGCTCAGCATGTAAATTGATATGTTCTGTTAGTAAAAGATTGCAGTGATCACAGGCTAGCTCATAACCACAATCGGCACAAAATAGGTGATGACTTCTCCCTCTGCGGTTGTGAAATAACATCACTTGTTCTTTGCGCTCAAAAGCATCCTGCATTGCTTTGATTAAAGGCTCAGAAAAAATTTGTTGATTGATATTTTGCCCTTGATAATTGACCACAAAAGTTTGTGGTAGCTGGCTTGCTACTGCTCTCTTAACTAGCGTTAACAGATGAGCTTTTTTCTTCTCAGTACGCCAGTAATCAGTAATACGAGGTGTAGCAGAACCTAGGACCAGTAAGCTCTTATGATATAAAGAACGGATCCTTGCTAAATCTCGTGCATCATAACAAGGGTAAACTTCAGACTTATAAGTGTTTTCGTGCTCTTCATCAACTATGATTAGCCCAATATTCTCTAAAGGAGCAAATATTGCCGACCTAGCACCAATTACCAATCGCTTTTGTCCAGATCTAATTTGTTGCCACTGCTCATAGCGCTCAACATTGGTTAAACGACTGTGTAAAATAGCAGCTTGATCACCAAATCTACCGACAAAGCGCGCAACCATCATAGGTGTTAAAGCTATCTCTGGCACTAGCACCAAAACAGTTTTACCTTGTTTTAACACTTCCTCCGTTATCTGTAAGTAAACTTCAGTTTTGCCACTGCCAGTAATACCAAATAACAGATATTCCAAGTCTGCCAAATTGCTAGTTGGTTTCCCTACTTTAATCTCTAGAGCGTGTTTAAGTTCAGTAAAAGCTAGTCTTTGCTCACTGTTCAGTTCAGGCTTGGTGCTATTAGGCTCTACGGCAAAATCTATTTCGTTTCTAGTTACTTCTCCCTTTTCTAAAGTGATAATCCCTTTGCTGGCTAAAGTTTTTACCACCCCACTGCTGACAGAACAACTCTGTGTAATCTCTGTAATAGTTGCCTCACCATATTGCAACAGCATTTCCACTACTCTCACCTGTTGCAAGCTGGTAAATTCATTATCTATCAGCATATCTACTGCTCTTTGCGCATCTATCAGACTAGCAATGAGCTGTTTTTTCGGTCCAATTCCCACCACTGGTAATGGTGCGATTGTTTTGAGAGCTAAGCCAATAGAACAATAGTAACGACGGCGCATCTCTCGTGCTAAATGAATTTGTTCAGCATTGACAATGGGATACGGATAAAGCTTTCTTGCTATTTGCTTGTAGTTAAATTCTGTTTGCACCTGTTCAGAAGACAGTAATTCACATACCACTGCCTGCAGTATTCGTTTGCCACGTCCAAAAGGAACTTCAACTAAATCACCTATCTGTAAGTTGAGTTCAGAATCGTAACGATAAGTATACGGTCGATCAAAATCACGAGTTGCTGTTTGTATATATACACTTGCGTAAGGCATATCACACCAACGAGAATAGATCGATTTGTGCAGATTCAGGCAAACCTTCTAGTAGACCAGCTCGCTTTAAGGCATCCATCACCGAAGGACCTAAGTGGGCTCTTTGTTGTAAATTCTCACAGTTAGGGAAAGGCCCGTCAGCACGTGCGTCCACAATCTGCTGTGCCAAGCTTGTACTAATACCCGAAATAACATTTAGCGGAGGTCTAATTTGTCCTTTAGCTGGCGAAGTAAAGTTAGTAGCATGCGAGAGCATCAGATCGATCGGCAAGAAGTCGATACCTCTTTGTTGCATTTCTTCAACCCACTCTAGGATATAAAACTTTTTCTGTTCTGGCTTTGTCATACTACTGTACATATTGCGCTGTTGCGCACGTTTAATTCTAATTTGATCAGCACTTAAACAGAAATCTTCACTCTTGAAATCGTCCATGGCTCTGATCGTAAACTGCGCACAATAATAGCTTTCAGGGTAATAAACCTTGAACCAAGCAATACGTAAAGCTGAAATTATATAGGCAGCTGCGTGGGCTTTAGGGAACATATACTTAATTTTTTTACAGGAATCAATGTACCAATCTGGCACATTATTTTGGCGCATCAAAACCTCATCTTCTGCACTTAGACCCTTACCTTTACGTACTTTCTCCATAATGGTAAAAGCTGCTTTGGCTGGTAAACCACGGTAGATTAATGTTGTCATAATACTGTCACGACAGCCGATAACATCGTTAATTGTGCAAATCTTCTGACGAATTAGTTCTTGTGCGTTCCCTTTCCAAACGTCTGTACCATGCGATAGACCAGAAAGCTGTACTAAGTCATAAAAGTGAGATGGCTTAGTTTCAGCTATCATATCTCGTGCCATCAGCGTGCCCAATTCAGGTAAACCGATAGTAGCTGATTTGATGGTGGATTTTTCTGGATCTATACCCAGCGCCTCTGTGCTTTGAAACAAAGACATCACTTTTTCATCAGGTACAGGTATATCTTCAATCTTTACACCAGTTTGATCAGTCAACATTTTGAGCATGGAAGGATCATCGTGTCCCAGCACATCCAGTTTCAAAATGGTATCGTGCATAGCATTGAAATCGAAATGCGTGGTAATAGTATCACTATTTCCCTTATCGGCTGGATGCTGAATAGGTGTGAAATCATATATCTCACGCTCTTTAGGCACAACCACGATACCGCCTGGATGCTGGCCAGTCGTTCGTTTAATTCCGATCAGACCTTGTGCAATGCGTCTGATTTCTGTTGGACCCCATCCTGTACATTTATCTTCAACATACTTGGCAACCATAGCGAGAGAATTCTTTTCCGCAAAACCTGAGATGGTACCCGCTCTAAAAGTGTGTTCTGAGCCAAACATCTCTTCGATAAATCGGTGAGCCCTAGCTTGATAAAAGCCAGAGAAATTCAAGTCTATATCTGGTTGCTTGTCACCATCAAAGCCGAGGAAAGTCTCAAAAGGTATATCCTGTCCGTCTCGTTTTAATTTCTCACCACATTTAGGACAACACCTTTCTGGCAAGTCAAAACCTGAACCATAATTACCTGTTTCGTCAGGTTCAAAATAATGGCATTTGGGACAAATATAGTGTGGCAAGAGAGGATTTACTTCAGTGATACCGCAGAGTGTCGCAACTAGAGATGAACCTACCGAACCACGCGAACCAACCACATAGCCATCATCATTACTTTTCTTAACAAGCTTATGTGCTATGTAGTACATGATGGCAAATCCGTTATCAATAATTGATGTCAATTCACGTTGTACACGTTGCTCAACAATTTCAGGTAATTTGCCATCTATGCCATAAATGGCATGTGCTGTTGCTAATGTTAAATTTTGCACTTCGTCAGCAGCCGATTGAATGATGGGTGGAAATGATCCATCCGGGAACGGCAACAGATCGGCTTCTATATCATCAGCGATAGCTTGTGGATTACTCAGAATAACCGCTCGCTGCTCATGTTCAGGCAAGTAGGCAAACTCAGTAAACATTTCATCGGTGGTACGCAAATATAAATCTGGTGAATCATCGGCGTCCTCGAAGTTCATATCACTTAAAAGAATGCGACGATACACGTCATCTTGTGGCTCTAAGAAATGAGAATCACTAGTAGCGCAAACTAAACGCTCACTCAATTTACCTAGCTCAATAATTAACTTATTGATATTTTGTAGGTCAGTTTTATCTACAACTCCTGTACCTTCTTTGCGTGTTAAAAAGAGATTGTTGCCTAACGGCTGTACTTCAAGATACGAGTAAAATTGTGCTAGCTCAATATTTTCAGGCTGTTTAAGCAATTCCAAAGCACGATTATAATCACTGCCAGCTTCTTTATAGATTTGATGCACTCTTTGATAGATTTCGCCATAAACACAGGCTCCACCTATTTTGATACCTGCACCAAAATACTTCATCACAGAACGAGGAATACGTGGCTTGTAATAAAAGTATTTTAAGTGGGAATCCGAAACCATTCGATACAGGTTGTACAAGCCAAGCTGATCTTCTACCAAGAGAATGATGTGGTTGGTCGATTTCTTTTGTTGCTTGAGTTCAGCAAAACTCTGCCAATCAACTAAGGAATTAAGTTTGGTTAATTCGGCACGTGCTAGCTCTTGTTGATTGCATAATGCCACCACTTGTTCAGCTAATAATCGCAGATTATCTTCCCCTGTAAGTTCAGTAGGTAAATCAGCTTGAACACTTTTAAACAGCAAATCAAGATCGATCAGCGGTGGGTTAAACTTAACTCTTGGCTCAGTACCTCTAACTCTAAACCCCTCATAACGGAGGCTATTTAAAGCATCTAAGCCACCACACATGAAGACGGGCAAATCACCTAAATATTCTTTGATCTGCATGAGCATCTCCACTTGCTCATCGCTATTTGCCCACTTTTCTCCCTTGTTCAAACAATCAATAATAGAAGTGATTTCATCATCCTTATGCAATTGCCATTTTTGGTAGTTTACTGTCTTGATATGCCAGCTAAAATCATTGTCACTCAAACACTGTTCTGAACGTTGTTCACCAGTTACTTCGTTTTGTTCTGCCACAGTTATAGTCAGGCAGTGAATATTGCGCACTGACCCCAAACGTGGTGTGCCAACTTTTTCTAAAGCAAGCAAATGAAAACCTTTAGCCAACGTTGTTTCTTCGCACTGGTAGGCGATACACTCCATACCATCTGGTAGCAAGTAGCCTTCTACCCCATAGATCAATTTCAAATCGCCACCAGCTTTTTGTACCTTGCGTACAGCATTGGCAGCTTCTGGGAACCCTTGCACCACACCATGGTCAGTCAAAGCGATCGCTTTATGGCCAAATTCGTGTGCTCTTTGGATGATACGTGCTGGATCGGATATAGCATCTTTGGCTGACATCTTCGAGTGAATGTGTAACTCAATACGCTTTTCTTGTGCTTTGTCTTCACGGCTCTGTGGACGCCTGGCTGATTCTATACATGTTACTCTCGCCTGATAATCATGCGAAAAGGTATCGTCAAAACTAATATTAGCCGTAACTTGTAAATACTGACTCTTAATTTGGGGTTCTATCTCTGCTTGCACTTCTGGTGTAACGAACATAATACAGTGCATAGAGCTAGTCATATCTGTCACAGAGAACTTAATCAGTATATTTCCTGTTTTAGTTTCTCTTGCCTCATATTCAAATACTTCACCACGAAATAAAGCACGATCCACTTCTCTGTCAATTTCTACGATAGGTAGTAGTGGTAACGGCTCACCCGGTTTACCCCAGATTACATTTTCACTGACACGATGTTTTTGTCTGCGCTTGAAGTTTTTCTCCTTATTGGCAGGCTTGTTTGCAGACACTGGTTGAGGCACCGGAGGTCTTCTGTCTATCGGATAAGGGAAAGCACTACTTGTTACACTCTCACCTTTCTTCGTCTGATCTGTTGCGTGGTGATGACAACAGCTAGTTGCCTGTTCATAAGCGTCAGCACTAGAAACAATTGTATCTGCTGCACTTACATCACTCTTCGGTATTTCAGACACTGTTCTTTCCTGTTCAGACACAATTAGTAGTTGCGCACAAAGAAAATACTCATTACCAAAAGCTCGACACCAGTTTTCCCCTTGTCTTAGTAGCGCACCTTGTAATATGGGTACAGTTATCCGCAATTTCCCTGAACTGGTCAGTACATAAGTTGCTTGTAAAAAGTAACGCGCTAAACTTTGACTACTTCTCTCTGCATGGCGGGAAAGCCAATGCGCGATACCAGAAATAAGCCATTCTTCGGCACTATTAAAGTATTGTTCAGGGTGTAGAACTTCCTGCACAATAATAGCTTCTGCCACTTTTAGTTTGCGCTCAATCAACTGCTCAAGGCCAATAATCTGACCATAAGCTAGTGGTTCTGGGCAAGTTAAAGCGATCACCAAAGCACCGCTACGTTTACAAAAGAATTTACTAATCGTAGCTTGTTGGATAGCGCTTGATACCTGAATATCTGCATCAAGTTGTTTAACAAAATTCGCAAAACTCTGATTCACTCAACTACCTAACTTACCTAAATTCAGCTCTTACTTTTTCTAATTCTTCTTGTAAAGCATTCAGAGCTTCGGTTTCTGGTACTTTGCGTATAATTTCACCCTTACGGAAGATCAAGTACATTCCTTTACCGCCAGCAATACCTAAATCAGCTTCTTTGGCTTCTCCTGGTCCATTTACGGGACAACCCATCACAGCAACTTTAATGGGCTCAGGTACTTTTTTTAACATGTCTTCAACTGTTAAAGCGAGTTTTTCTAATTCTACCTGGGTACGCCCACAGGTAGGACACGAAATCAATAATGCTCCCTTCGCCCTCAAACTGAGCGAACGCAGAATATTGTAGGCAGCATCAACTTCAACTACAGGATCCGCAGTCAGGGATACACGAATAGTGTCACCGATACCTTCTGCTAAGAGCGTGCCTATTCCAACTGCCGAACGAATTATGCCTTGTCCTGGTGTACCTGCTTCAGTTACCCCTAGGTGCAGGGGGCGATCGGTTAAGCCTGCTAGCTTGCGATAAGTTTCGATCGTGAGTAGAGGATCAGAAACCTTAACAGATAGTACTATGTCATCAAATCCTGTATCCGTTAATTGCTTTTCAGCTTGCAAGGCGGATGCACACAACGAATCTGCATTGATACCACCATAATGATCTCGAATAACAGGATCGAGTGAACCTGCATTAACACCTACTCGAATAGGTATGCCTGCTTTGCCACAAGCTTCAGCAACCGCTCTAACCTTGTCGACGGAGCCAATATTGCCTGGATTGATACGCAAGGCATCTACGCCAGCCTCTACAGCTTTTAACGCCAGCTTATATTGAAAATGAATATCGGCGACGATAGGCAAGGGACTTCTGGCACAAATCTCCTGTAATGCCTCAGCCGCTTTCATGTCAATTACAGCCAAGCGTGTGAGTTCACAACCAGCTTCAGCTAATTGTTCTATTTGCTTAAGTGTTGACTCTACATCGGTGGTAGGTGTATTGTTCATCGACTGCACTACAATTGGTGCATTTCCACCTATTTTTACGTTGCCAACACGCACTTGTTTTGTCTGTCTTCTTTGAATGGCCATTATCCCACCAAACGCAAAATATCGAAATAGAATACAAGTACTGACAAGCCAATCAATAAAGCAAAACCAGCCAGACTCAATATTTGCTTAAAGCGAGCTGGTAAATCTCGTCTAAGCACCCCTTCGATCGCTAAGATCAATAAGTGATGTCCGTCCAGTGGCGGAATCGGCAATAAATTTGTAAATCCAAGCACTACAGAAATAAAAACGAAGAACATCAATAATTGGTAGATTTTAACTGTCCAATCAACCTGCTGTTCTTGCACAACACTTCCTACCATAGAGATAATGCCAACAGGTCCTGCTAAACCATCTCGGGCTCTCAGCTGACCAGAAATAATTAGTCCTAGCCCTCTCACAGTAGATTTAACGATGGACCAGGGATAAATCAATGCCTGTTTAGTTGCCACACTTAACTGCTTGCTCGAGGCAAAACCAATGCCTAGCGGAGATTTTTTACCTTTGATACCGGTGAATTCCAGTTTTTGTACACTGCCATCAGCTTTGCCAATTTCGATCTCCAAATTGTCTTTATTCTGCGACAACATTTGAGCAGTAGAAAGATCAACTAAAGTATCAATACGATAGCCGTTATAACTGAGCAAACGATCTCCTACAACCACTTGCTTTTTGCTAGCCAAACCATCATCACTGACATAGTTAATTTGGGGAACAGTTATTCCCCAAATGTTAATCATGATAAATAAGACCAACATAGCAGACAAAATATTGATAGCAGGACCAGCAAACACGACTAATGCTCTAGCCCATCTAGGACGGCGATAAAACAAAGCTTCATTTGCAACATCGCTAGGGACGTCTTCTGTATCTTCGCCGTAGAATTCGACTGAAGCACCAATAGGTAGACTTCTCAGGTTATATTCAACTTTGTTGTGTTGCTTAGATAGCAGTTTCGGACCCATAAAAATATTAAAAGCTCTAATACCAAACTTTAACCATTTACCCATCAAGAAATGGCCACCCTCGTGGATGATCATCATAATGCTGACCAGCAACAAGCCTACAATTATACCGATAATTGTCATATTACCTCACTAATTCACTAGCCATTTGTCTAGCAATTCGATCACATTCAATAATTTGTTCCAACTCAATGTCATTTATATCTGTAGATAGTTGTATATGTTTTTGTGCTCTAAATTTTGCCATCACTTGCTCCGTGATCGCTGTAACGTCTGCAAATTTAATTAAATCATCTAAGAAAGCATGCACGGCAACTTCGTTGGCCGCATTCAATACACAAGGTAAAGTTCCGCCCAGCTCACTAGCCTCTTTGGCTAGGCGTAAGGCAGGAAATTTATTCAGATCCGGCTTTTCAAAAGTTAAAGTTTGCACCTGAAACAGATCCAAGTTAGGCAGGGGAATAGGTTCTCGCTTAGGCCAGGTTAAAGCATACTGAATCGGTAAGTACATATCTGGCACCCCTAGTTGAGCAATCACTCCACCATCTGCAAACTCCACTGCTGAGTGAATAATACTTTGTGGATGCACTACAACTTCTACTTGTGAGCTACGTACACCAAATAAATGACACGCTTCAATCAACTCTAATCCCTTATTCATCATGGTTGCTGAATCAATAGTAATTTTTGCGCCCATATCCCAGATTGGATGAGCCAGAGCTTCTTTAGCTGTCATCTCTGCTAATTCATCTATAGGAGTTTCTCTAAATGGACCACCAGAAGCAGTTAGCAAAATACGTTGTAGTCTGTTGTTATCTGAACCATTTAAGCATTGGAAAATCGCTGAATGTTCAGAGTCGACTGGTAAAATTCTTCTACCGAGACGCTTTGCTAACGGCATAATTAATTCACCAGCAGCAATTAAGGTTTCTTTATTAGCCAAACAAATATCACTGCCTGCTTTCAGTGCTTTTATGACAGGCTCTAAACCTACAAAGCCAACCATAGCTGCTACCAAGCGATCAACCCTAACACTAGCCAATTTACTAGCACTATCTTTGCCAACATAAAATTGCGGTAGCCCTTCAAATTCATGTACTAGATACTGCCAGATATGTTCCACATCCCAGCTGTCACACTTACAGTCTTGACATAGTTTTTGCTTAACACGCAAGGAGAGATAAGCACAGTAGGCATTAAATTCTGCTTTTAGTATGCTTAAACGCTCTCGTGCTTCAGCATTAAGGTCCTCTACTGAATTATGTAAAATCAGTAGTAAATCCTTTTGTATCTCTTCAGCTATCTGTTCGTTACTGATAGCTACTGCCTTACACTGCGACAATAAAATTTGCGCCAAAATTTGTCTGCTGGAATTACAGACAAGACCATAAACAGGTAATTCTAAGTAAAGGCAAACATCTAAAGCTTTTCTACCGATAGTACCAGTAGATCCAAGAATTGTAACTTTCATACTTCTACTTTAATAACAAAGCCCAGCAAAATAAAACTGGCAATACTAACAAATAACTATCAAAACGATCTAAAAGTCCACCGTGTCCGGGGAAAATATTGGCAAAATCTTTAATGCCTGTATATCTTTTAATTGCTGATGCTAACAGATCACCAAATTGAGCGGCCAAACTCGCACAAGCTCCAACATACAGTGGCACAACACACCGGCTTATAGGTGACAAATACCACGTGCCGTATTCTGTAAACCAAAGCAAGAAAAATATGTAGTACAGAACAATCGTACCGATCAAACCACCAAAGAAACCTGCCCAAGTTTTTTTCGGACTAACTTTGGGTACCCAAAGTTTTTGGCCTAAAAACATTCCGCTGAAATAAGCTGCCACATCACAACAACTAGGAGTAATCAGTGCTAAGATAAACCAAGCTTTACCCTGATTGAGTGCTAATATTAGCCCACCTGCAAATAAGGGAAACGACAAATATAGCCAACTAAGCGTTTGTATGACTGCAAATTTACCAGCTACTTCGCCCGCCTGTAGCATTGGTTTCATAAATAATAAAACCACTACTCCTAGAGAGAAAAGAGCAATTAAACCTAATTGTGTGGCAATATCAATGCTAGCTCCTATCGCTCCACTATTGCCTGTAATAGCTATTAATAATATTCCGACTAAAGTGTAACAAACAGTTTGTTGCTTGAGACAGAAATTCTTATGAGCAAAGGCTTGACGAAGTTCTAAAAAGATACCTACAGCTAGCGCTAAATAAAATAAATAGAACACTCCTGACCATAGCCAACCAAGTCCAATGATTGCTAATAAACCTAAGCCAAATAGAGAGCCTGTGATAATTCTCTGACGCATTTTACCTCTTTTAGTTATGTTTATTTAGTTTCACTAACACCGCCATAGCGTCTTTCACGCTTGGCAAAAGCCACCAAAGCTTCATGAAAATCTTGTCTGGAGAAGTCTGGCCACAGGGTAGAACAAAACCACAATTCGGCATAGGCCGCTTGCCAAAGCAAGAAATTTGATAAGCGCTGTTCTCCACCTGGTCTAATAATCAGATCTGGAGCTGGCACATCTGCTAACCACAAATGTTGCTCTATTTGCGCAACTATTTCGTCAATCGATAACCTTTCGCTTGCCACATTAATTTGTTGTTTGGCTAAAACTTCAGACACAGCATGAGCTATTTCCTGTTTGGCACCGTAGTTGAGGCAAACAATTAGTTGCAGTCTATCTCGGTTTTCCGATATTTTTTCTGAATGTCTCACCGTTGCTAAGGTAGCTTGTGGTAAAGCACTCAAATCACCTGCAAAGCGTAATCTAATACCTTCTTTTGCCATCTCAGCATCGTATTTGCTGAAAAAGTCGATGACCAGTTGCATTAAAGCGTTAACTTCTGCTTCTGGTCTGGACCAATTCTCAGTGGAAAAGGCATAGACTGTGAGATACTTCACCCCGTAGTCCACACACATTTTGCAAACATCTTTTAATTTATCTGCTCCAGCTCTATGACCATACATGCGTGGCTTGCCTTGAGATTTTGCCCACCTGCCGTTGCCATCCATAATAATTGCCACATGCTCTGGCACATGTGGCAATGCTCTAGTAGATAAATGATGTTTTGATTCTTCTTTTTTCTTTCGCCAACCGAACACTAAATCTCCATTAAATCTTGTTCTTTAGCTTTTACTGCCTTATCAATCATACCTGTATATTTATCAGTGATTTTTTGCATCTCTTGCTCACCATAATACAGATCATCTTCCACAATTTCGTTCTTTTTGAGATAAGAACGGAATAGATCATTCGCTTCTCTGCGCACATTGCGTACAGCAATCTTAGCTTCTTCGCCCAACTTGCTAACCTGCTTAGAAAGCTCTCTTCTGCGCTCCTCTGTTAGTTGTGGAAAAACTAAACGAATGCATTTACCATCATTGCTGGGATTAATACCTAAATCTGATCCCTGAATTGCCTTTTCGATTTGTGCAAGCAGAGATGCATCCCAGGGAGTAATGACAATCATACGAGCCTCTGGAACTTGTATGTTTGCGACTTGATTTAAGGGGCTTGGCATTCCGTAATAATCAACTGTGATTTTATCTAAAACATGTGGATTAGCACGACCAGCTCTAATCTGGTTAAATTCTTCCTCTAAAACTTGCATCGTCACTTTCATCTTATCTTCATAAGGCTTGAAAGCTTGTGCATCTAATTGAATATTAGCCATAATCGCTCCTTATCTGAAGTTAGTGTACAACTGTACCTATGTCTTCACCTTCAACTATTTTAATAATATTGTATGGATCAGCAATGCTGAAAACAACCAAAGGAACATTATTATCTCGACACAGAGCCGCTGCCGTAGCATCGAGAACTTTAAGATTCATACTCAATACCTGATCAAAGCTCAATTCACGGTAACGTTCAGCTTTGGGATTAACATTAGGATCACTATCGTAAACTCCATCGACCAAGGTAGCTTTGAGCATCACATCTGCACAAATTTCAGAGGCGCGCAGTGCAGCCGCTGAATCAGTCGTAAAGAAGGGGCTTCCGGTGCCACCTGCAAAAATACAAACCCTACCCTTTTCTAAATGGCGCATAGCACGCAAGCGAATATAGGGTTCACAGATCTGAGACATTGAAATGGCATTCAGCACTCTTGTAACTACTCCATGTTGATTGAGCGCATCTGCAACAGCCATGGCATTCATAGTAGTCGCTAACATGCCAATTTGATCTGCAGCTACTCTATCCATGCCTGGATTAGATCTTCCTCGCCAGAAATTTCCACCACCAATAACAATGCCAACTTCTACATTTTTAGCTACTAGTTCTTTAATAACTTCTGCGAGCTGATTTACTATCTGATCGTTAATACCGAACTTTTTTTCACCTGCTAACGATTCACCACTAATTTTCAACAAAATGCGTTTATACTTCACTTATACCTCTCAACTTTTATATTGCCTTTATTATTTTAACCTAAATAGTATTCACGCACTGTTGCTTTTAATAAGGAAAGAATTGCTAACGCAAGAAAAACAAAAAAAAGAGCGTAGCGATCAGCTACGCTCTTTTGTTTTTACAATTATTGCAAAATTAGTTGCCCATTTGTTTGGCAACTTCGGCTGCGAAATCTTCTTCTTTTTTCTCTAAGCCTTCGCCAACTTCAAAGCGGACAAAACGACGTACTTTGATATTCTCGCCGATGCTACCAATCAGCTCTTTAACCATGGTTTCGATAGTCTTGCTATCATCCTTGATATATGTTTGATTCATCAAGCACTTTTCATCGTAGAATTTCTTGATTCTACCTTCGACGATGCGATCAACAATTTTCTCGGGCTTGCCTTCGTTCAGAGCTTGATTTCTAGCAATTTCTCTTTCTTTAGCTAGAACTTCTTCAGGAACATCTTCTGCACTAACCCACAGAGGATTCATAGCAGCTACTTGCATAGCAAGTTCACGTACCAGCTCCTGGAATTTCTCGTTTTTAGCGGCAAAATCGGTCTCGATATTGACTTCAATGAAAGCACCAACGCGACCAATACCATCTACTTTATGAATATAGCTTTCAACAATACCCTCGACGGCGTTACGGGCAGCTTTCTTATCAGCGCTGGAAATACCTTTCTCACGTAGCCAGACCATGGCTTTATCCATATCGCCATTGCATTCGGTCAAAGCCTTTTTGCAATCCATCATGCCTGCGCCAGTTTTTTCACGCAAATTCTTAACTTGAGTTGCAGTAATAGCCATAATAATCCTTTCCTTATAACGATTACTCTGCGTCTTCAGCAGTTTCTTCTACGGCTTCAGCTTCAGTTTCTACTTCAGCTTCTTCAGATGCAGGTGCTTCAAACTGTTCTCCTTGCTTACCTTCTAAAATGGCATCAGCCATGGTTGAAGCAATCAATTTAATAGCACGGATGGCATCATCGTTGCCAGGGATTACATAATCAACTTCTTCGGGATCACAGTTGGTATCAACAATTGCCACAACAGGAATACCTAAACGACGTGCTTCCTTAACAGCAATGTGCTCTTTTTTGGGGTCAACCACAAAGACAACATCGGGCAGACCAGGCATATCCGCAATACCACCTAAGTTAGCTTCTAACTTAATAGCTTCACGTTGCAACTTTACAACTTCTTGCTTAGGTAGAACATCGAATACACCGCTCTCTTCCATCTCTTGCAACTCACGCAAGCGACGAATACGTTTCTTGATGGTGCTGTAGTTTGTCAGAGTACCACCTAACCAACGGTTTTTAACATAGTACATACCGCAACGCTCAGCTTCTTCTTCAATAGAATCTTGAGCTTGCTTTTTAGTACCAATAAACAGAACCTTACCATTGTTCATAGCAACTTCACGCAAATAATCATAGGCTTCTTCGATTTTGCGCAGAGTCTTCTGCAGATCGATGATATAGATACCATTGCGCTCAGTGAAAATGTACTCAGCCATTTTCGGGTTCCAACGACGAGTTTGGTGACCAAAATGAACACCACTCTCTAATAACTGCTTCATGCTAATTACAGACATTTAAACCTCCAGTTTTTTCCTCCATGGAGCGTCTCTAGCAACAGAGGGATTACTCCATGTGTGTATTAGCGACAGATATTGTACAAAAAAAGAGTGGAAACATCAAGGTTTCCACTCTCGAGCAACAATAAAAGCTAAAGCTTAGCTTGCTAATTAAAGGCTGAATCCTTGTTCGGGAGTTGCATCACTCTCTTCGCCAGTCACAGGAGCTTCTTCTGCTACTTCTTCAGTGCTGACAACAGCATCAGCAGTAGTTTGTTCTTCGTTCAAACCTTGAACTAACTCTAGACCAGTGGAACCCTCTTCAACACTTTCAACAACAGGATCATTACCAGCTTTGTTCTCTAATTCTTCGTTTCTTTTTTCGGCAGGTAACACTTTTTCTTCCTCACTCTCCGTTTGTTGTTCAGTCAATAATCCAAACTCTTCTGCAGTTTTTTCATCAGAGAATGAGATGTTAGCTACTGCTGATAAGGATGAACCAGAGGTTGCATCGGTATAGGTAGTAGGAAGACGATCCTCTTTTTCACCGCTATTTTTACGACGTTGTTTACGAGCTTTTCTTTCCTCTTTGGGTTGTTCTTCTTTGATCTCAGGGTTGATGGGTTCGACATCTTTAATGCTGATAGAAATCTTGCGTTCAGCAGCATTAACATCTAAGACACGAGCATCAACTTCCATACCCTCTTTGAGCACGTCATTGGGACGGTTCAAACGATAGGTTGAGATCTGTGAAATATGGCACAGTGCATCTACACCAGGAGCAATTTCGACAAAAGCACCGAAGGGGAATAAACGTACAACCACACCACGCACAATTGAACCAACGGGGAAACGCTCTTCAATTTCGTAGTAAGGATCGTTCTCAGGTCTTCTGAAACCTAAAGAAATACGCTTGCGCTCACGATCTACATCCTTAACAAATACTTTGATGTGATCGCCTACACTCACCACCTCAGAGGGGTGCTTGATATGATCCCATGACAATTCACTGACATGCACTAAACCATCAACGCCATTGATATCTACGAAAGCACCGAAATCAGTTAAGTTACGTACAACACCATTGTATTCCTTACCAACTTCAATCTCTTCCCACAATTGGCGCATACGCTCTTTGCGCTCACGCTGTAACAGAGTACGACGTGAACCCGCAACACGCAGGTGCTTACCTGAAGCATCAAACTGGGTGATTAAAACTTCTAGTGTTTGACCTCTGTATGCTTCTAGATCTTCTACAACTTGCAACTCTAACTGGGTGCGATGAATGTAGAGATCTACGCTACCAAAAGATGCGATAACACCATCACGTACCACATTGGTAACTTTAACCTGTACAGGAGTCTTTTCTTTATAAGCTTTTTCGATTGCTTGCTTATGCTTTGCGTAATCAACTCTTACTTTAGACAAGGAAATTTCTTTGTCGTGTTCGGTATTGCGGATACTACGAACATAGACATCAATTTCGCGTTGCTCTGCAACTGCTTGTTCTAAATCTTCTACGGTATCGCCGGCAAATTCACGACGTTGAATTTTACCCTCAGTCTTATCATTGACATCGACATAGACAAAGTCGTCATCAAAGCGAACAATATGCCCTTTGATGGTTGCACCACGTTTTAGTTGAGGAATGCTATCGATAAATTCGGAAAAATCAACATCTTCACTCAGCTCTTGCTTAGTGGTAACTTCTTTGTTCTCGTCTTGGGCGATATCATCTAAGGTTAATACTGTTTGTTCCTTAGCTTCTTCGCTGACTTCTTGGTTTTCAACTGTTTCGGTTTGCTGGTTCAGCAAATCTTGTTCTGACATTACTTGGATAACCTCCCTGATCATACGTTCCGGTGTTGATGCCCCTGCTGTAATCCCAATACGCAGATCGTTTGTACTTCTATGCTCGAGATACTCGAGTACTTGCGCCGGCCGTTGTATTAAATAAGTTTCACGACAATATTGTTGTGCAACTTCCACCAGTTTGGCTGTGTTTGAACTATTAGCTCCTCCTAGTACGAATACTAAATCAGAGTTTTGAGCCAATTCTTTGGTCTCATTCTGCCTACAAATCGTCGTATAACATATAGTATCAAAAACCGTTAAGTTTTCAATATTTTGTGTAAGATAGTCTTTGATTTGGTTAAATAATTCAACTGAAAAAGTGGTTTGCGAAACTAATGTCCACACATTATTAATTTTTTGTTCTTGTTTTAGTTGTTCTATCAGTTCTTCTGCTTGTGGCAAGCTTTTGATCACATGGCACTCCGACCGCTCAGCATTACCTAAGATACCTATAACTTCTGGGTGATTAGCATTACCTGCTACAATCAAACTTGATCCTTCTGCCTCAGCTCTAGCGGCTATTTTCTGTATCTTGGTTACGAAGGGACAGGTCTTGTCGATTATCTTACAGCCTCTCTCACTTAACCTTGCCATCAGTTGCGGAGGAATGCCGTGAGCTCTAACTAAAACTGTACTCCCCGTTTCAATATCGTCTACAGAAGTTTGTAGTTCTGCTCCTTTATCTAATAAGTCATCAACTACTTGTTTATTATGTACAATTTCACCCAGCAAAGTTAATTTGCTATCATTTTCTAAATAGTTTTCAGCAGCAACCACTGCTTCCTTAACACCAAAACAAAATCCGGCGGATTGCGCAACTTTAATTTGCATTAAGTTCACCTGCTTTCAGTTCATACGCAATTTCAGCCAATTGATATGAGCGTTGTTGCATCGTCACGGCTAGCTTCAGACTTTCTAGTTCACTAGGTTTCTTTTGTGCACTAAACAAACAAAAAGAATCGCCAATATAGTAATGATTTCGTTTGCCCAGCTGTAATTTGTGAGGAACATAAGCCGGTACTATGGTTGCCTTTTGTCGCAATAAAATACTGACAACACCCGTTTTAGGCAGAGTCTCAGTAACTGTCTGATCGTTTACTCTGGTTCCTTGGGGGAAAATACCTAAAACACCGTTTCCTTGTTTTAAGACATTGATCATTTGCTTGATTGCCTCTAAATCAACTTTATTGCGTTCTAACGGAATTGCTCGATATTGCCTTAAAAAGTAGCTCAATATTTTAGAATTAAACAATTCTTTCTTGGCAACCCAGTTCGTTAATTTAGGATTAACGGCAAATAAAACTATAGGATCCCATAGCGAACTATGATTAGCTACAAGCACATAATTTTCGTTCTGTACTAGGTTGTTGAGTCCATGTACTTGTGGCCTATATAGAAGACAAAATACTTTCCAGATCAAACAGGAAACTACTTTGATCAACCAATTGCTCTGTTCAACAGATCGCAAAGCAAAGCGCTTTAACAGTTCTTTTTCACTCCGTGTCATCGGCTGATGTAGCTTTTCTTGTTTTCTGGAAAAAAATATTTTGTTTTTATCTACGCTCAACCTGAATTCCTCTCTTAGCACACAAATCGAGCACCGCTTTAACTGTACCTTCAATATCTAAATTAGTTGAGTCAATTAAGTGAGCATCTTCTGCGCGACATAACGGTGCAACTTTACGCTCACTGTCTTGCTTATCTCGACGCCTTAAGTCTTCTTCTACTGTGGCAAGATCTATCTCTTGCCCTTTACTTTTTAATTCTAAATATCGACGTTCTGCTCTTTTTTTCGCATCAGCTGTCAAAAATATTTTCACGGTAGCTTTGGGTAAAACTACTGTACCAATATCTCTACCATCTAAAACGAAGGAAGCCGTCTTGGCTAACTCTCTTTGCAAAAGAGTTAGATAACTTCTGACATGCGGGTGCTTGGAAATAGTAGAAGCAGCCATAGAAACAGCATCGTTTCTGATCTCATCACTCACATCATGTCCATTGAGCAAATTTAACTGATGGTTATCTTGAAAGGCTATTTGCAAATTATTGGTCGCTAAAACTTCATCGGCATCTTCCGGCAAGCTAGGATCAAGTCCAGCTTTCAGGCACGCTAAACCTAAGCATCTGTACATTGCACCTGTATCTAGGTGATGAATATGCAATTCTTCAGCTAGTTTATTAGCTAAGGTAGATTTACCTACCCCAGAAGGTCCGTCAATGGCAATGGTGAATAGCTTCATCTTATTGTTCTCCTGCTAACTGCTGTAAACTATCATACATAATCATTTCTTGAGCGGGTAATTCACTAGTAGATTGCAAACCAAATTCTCGCAAAAATAACTCTGTTACAGAAAATAAGCTAGGTTTGCCGGGCACATCAAGCTGGCCAGTTTCTTCAATTAATCCTCGCTCCAACAAACGACTGATCAAACTATCTGAATTAACACCTCTGACATGTTCTACTTGAGCTCTGGTACACGGTTGGTTATACGCTATGCAGGCTAAAGCCTCATATGCTGCGTTGGTCAGTGCTGGACGATGTTCAGGCCGAAAAAGGCGTGCTACAAAATCTGTTAATTCCATTTTTGTAGTCAAAGCATAGCTAGAATTTATTTGGCGCAACATCAAACCGCGACTATCTGAGGCTAATTCATCTGCGAGCAAATGTAGAACATCTTCGATTCTGATTTCAGATTGCTCAGTAATTTCTGCGATGGATTTAATGCTCAAGGGGTCACCGCTAGCAAATAATAAAGCTTCTACTATTGCTTTTAATTTATCATCTGTCATTTTGCGCCTCTTCTTTAGCTGTTGCATGTAAAGTTATTTCGCTGAAAGGTAAAGACTGCTTAGCAATAATTTGTCTGCGCGCAACCATTTCTAAAATGGCTAAAAATCCTGCAATTCTTTCTCTCTTATCTTTCGTACGATAAGGGAACAAATCACTGAACGTTGCTTTCAGTCTTTTTTGTAGTATGGTAGCTATCTCAATAATTTTAGCTTTAACAGAAAATTTTTCTCGCTTGAGCAACTTACGAATTCGTTGTTGCTGATCGCTAAACTTCTCAGCATTGCGCTCAACTAGCAATTTAACTGCTCGCTTAAATTTAGTTAGATCTAGCTTATCTTCGATAATTTGTGGTGAAATACCCAAAGCGGTCGCTTTAGCTGGTGTTCTAAAATAATTCCCTTTATATATTTGATAATTATCAGCTAATTCCTGAGCTAATAATTTATTTCTCCGATAGCGTAAAAGTTGTAAAACAAGTTCTTCTTTGAGATCTTCTTCTTCGCCCTCTACTTGTTTGGGCAATAGCAAGCGTGACTTAATTTGCATCAAAGTAGAGGCCATCACTAAGAATTCACTTGCTAATTCCATATCAAAATCGTCGTCAATTTGTTCAATCAGAACTAGATATTGCTCAGTAATGGTTGCCAGTGGAATATCTGAAAGATCTACTTGGTTTACATCCAAGAGGTAGGACAGCAAATCTAATGGCCCTGTAAAACTTTTAATATCAACGTTGAGCATCGCTTAAAAAAGTTGCGCAATCAGCGAAAACAGCCAATCGACAGGTGTTACTATCAACCAAACAATGGGTGTTGCTAAAAAGCCTATAATTCTGCCAAATAAACCACGGCTAAAAATGATTAACATCCACAGAATTAAAGATACTTGTTGTGCATGTGCCATAACAGCATCCATAACGCGTGGAAAGAATGACCACAGTACCTTGGAACCATCCAGCGGAGGTATGGGTAGCATGTTAAATACTGCGAGTACGATATTCCATGAAAAGAAACGGTTGAAAATAAGAATCAAAGTTAGCACTATCGTACTATTTCCCCAGCTCTGTCCTTGGGCAAGAGAAAGCATATGTACCAAAGATAATACGTTCAATAAAACGTATGCGAAAAGAGCGATGATGATATTGCTAATTGGACCAGCTATTGCTACCAAAAAAGTCCCCTTACGCATACTAATGTTATGCCTAAATCTCGCTGGATTGTAAGGAACTGGTCTTGCCCAACCTATGTGCGCAACTATAAAAGCTACTAAACCAAATGGATCGATATGGCTCAAGGGGCTCAATGTCATTCTGCCTTGCTGATATGCCGTATCATCACCTAATCGATAAGCCATTCTGGCATGGGCGTATTCATGCACGGAAAGTGAAAAGGTATATACCAAAATCGAAATAAGAATATCTGTAATATCAAAACTTTGAAACACTTTATCCCTCGTTAATACTACACTACTGTTCTAGATGTTGATTTAAAAGATCAGTGTGTTCTTGTGTATTTTCAGTCTGTTGATCAACGATTGCCTCTAAAGGAGCAATCGACTTTTGGCGATCGTTAAATACAACTTTAGACGATCCAAACTTAATTTCGCCACTATCAACTAATTTCTGTAACTCATTAGGTGAGTATTCAAGTAGCTTCATATCAGAAAGCAATAGGTTAAACATTTTCATACTCTTGATCAAGTAATATCCATCAACGATACGCTCGTCAATAGTAAAATTCAGATCGATGACTTTACGCCATTCCACTCCTCCATCTTTAGTTTTGAAAGGTTTTTCATAAACTTTACTTATTGTCATAAAAATGGACGTTGTACCAAATTCATACAAGTGATGAAAGGCGGAATCTCCACCAATGCTACCTAAGTGCGAAATAAACATCGAAGAGTACATGGGTATGATATCTATCAAAGCTTTAGGCATTAACCCATGGAAATCAAGCCAACGCAATATTCCTAAAAATGAACGCAAAAACCACCGTGGCATACGGGAAAAATAGCGGATAAGTTTATCATCCCAACCTTCACCACCAGCTTTAATTAAAGCAATTTGTTCCTCCATTTGCCGGGTGACGGTTTCAAGATTGTCGTCTGCATCAAATTTAACACGAGCGACTGATTCAAAGCTATCGTCATTTAATTCTATTTTGACTGTATACAGTATTTCGACATCATGATGTGCGTAAAGACGTCTACCTGCTACAAAACGATTCATATTAGGACGACTATGAAACACTTGTAGAACAGCCGCCATTATTACATTGAAAACTGTCAGTCTAACCCCGTCTTTTCTACGCTCTTTTATATATTTTTGAATATGATCAATATCGATCGTATTGGTGTAATATACGGCTGATTCATTTCTGCCTCTCATAACGTAAGGCATGATATGAATCATCGGATCTCCTTCTGTTACCAAAGTTCCGTCTTTGCGTTTTTTCGAGAAAATACCCACAAGCACACCTTCTTTGTTATTTTTTAATGAATTTTGTTATAGCTACTTATGCACTTCGCCTAAACTCAGATCATTATAAGTAATATATAAGGCTTACGTCACGCTTATCCTGCATTTAAGCTATTTTAGAAGCTGTCTAATACAGAATTATTTATGCTATTATTTTAGACAGATTATAAACTGACAACGTTTTCATTTTAGTCAGTTATGTGGAGGTTTACATGTCCAAAGTAATTATCGTCGGCGCTAACCATGCTGGTACCGCCTGTGCCAACACCATTTTGGGTAATTATCCCCAAACAGAACTCACCATCTACGATCGCAACAATAATATTAGCTTTTTGGGTTGTGGTATGGCTTTGTGGATCGGTAATCAAATTGATGGTGCCGAAGGTCTCTTCTACTCCAGTGCTAAAGCCTTAGAAGACAAAGGTGCTAAGGTGCATATGGAAGCTGAAGTTTTAGACATTGATCCTGATAAAAAAGAGATCAAAGTACGTCTTAAAGATGGCAAAGAAATTACTGATAGCTATGACAAATTAGTTTTAGCAACTGGTTCTGTTCCTTTCGATCCTCCCAAACTGGAAGGTTTAGATCTCGAAAACGTACATCACGTCAAACTTTTCCAAGATGCTGATGCCATTATTGAGAAACTAAAAACTCAAGATATCAAGACTGTGGCAGTTGTCGGCGCTGGT
This sequence comes from Bacillota bacterium, assembly GCA_023389255.1. Classification (GTDB taxonomy): domain Bacteria; phylum Bacillota; class Clostridia; order Saccharofermentanales; family DTU023; genus JAEWER01. Next base: position 22,887 of record JAEWER010000024.1, on the reverse strand, counting down.
TATATCGGTGTTGAGTTGGCTGAAGCTTTTGAGCGTCACAATAAAAAAGTCGTACTGATCGATGCCGCTGATACCTGTCTATCAACCTATTATGATGAGCCTTTCACCGACTTGATGAAAGCTAACCTAGAAGATCATGGTATCGAAGCTCATTACGGTGAAAAAGTTCAACAATTAGTCGGTGAAGCGGGCAAAGTTAAAGCAGTTAAAACTGATAAGGGTGAATATGAAGCTGATTTAGTTGTTCTGTGCATCGGTTTCTTACCTAATACTAAACTAGCTAAAGATAAGCTAGAAACTTTCAAAAATGGTGCTTACATCGTCAACAAAAATCAAGAAACTTCAGCTAAAGATATCTATGCTATCGGCGATTGCGCAACTCTGTATGATAACGCCTTAAACGATCGCAACTACATTGCTCTAGCTACCAACGCTGTACGTAGTGGCGTTGTAGCAGCCCACAATGTCTGCGGTACAGCTTTGCAAAGTGCTGGTGTACAGGGTTCCAATGGTATCTGCATCTACGACTTAAAGATGGTTTCAACTGGCATGACCGTCAAGCGTGCACAAGCGTCTGGCTTTGATGTTGAATACACTGAGTTCGAAGATTTACAACGCCCTGCTTTCATGAAAAACGATAATCCTAAGGTTAAGTTGCGCATCGTCTATCGCAAAGACAATCGTCAAATTGTAGGCGCTCAGATGGCTTCAACCTATGATATGAGCATGGGTATTCATATGTTCTCCTTGGCAATTCAAGAAGGTGTCACTATCGACAAACTTGCCTTAACCGATATCTTCTTCTTGCCTCACTTCAACCAACCCTACAATTACATCACTATGGCAGCCTTAACTGCTAAATAAGATAAATAGAGTAGATTAAAACAAAAGGCTCCTATTATGGAGCCTTTTGTTTTGACTTAATTAGAGTAAAATGATTATCTTTTTTCTTCTATAATCTTCCCTGCTTCAATATGAAGAATACGATCTACGCCATGAGTTAGCTCAGAATCATGCGTAACCATTAAAATTGTTGTGTTGTTTTTATGCAATTCATGTAGCATTGCCATTACCATCTCAGTATTGTGCTGATCTAAATTACCCGTTGGTTCATCAGCTAACAGTAGTTTGGGCTTATTGATTATGGCTCGCAACAATGCCACTCTTTGTTGCTCCCCGCCAGATAGGCGCTCTACTCTTTTATTAGCTAGATGGCTTAACTCAAACTTATCCAACAAGCTCAAGGCTTGCTGTTTGCGCTCAGACTTACTTACTTTCGCATATCCCAGTGGCATTGCCACGTTTTGCCATACATTGAGTTCTGGTATTAGTAAGAAATTCTGAAAAACAAAACCTATTAATTGATTTCTAATCTGCGCTTGTCTTGTATCTGATAACGAAGCAACATTTTCATTTTGCAAGCAGTATTCGCCTGCTTCGAAATTGTCGAGCAAACCAATAATGTTGAGCAGTGTCGATTTACCTGAACCTGAAGCGCCCAGTATACAGATAAATTCACCTTCTTCAACTTGTAAATCTAGCTCTCGCAATACGGCAGTCTGTATGTGCTTGTGCTGATAAGTTTTGCAGATCTTTTTAAGTTCTATCAAGGACATAACCGACTCCTTATGCTAAATATTTTAATAATGAAATTACTTGTTTGTGCTTCTTAATCTGCCAAATAATATAACTACTGAGTAAAGCTAAGATCAGAAGAAAACTAATTGAAGTGAACAGATAACTTTGGTAATGTATGCCCTGTTCTGTGTCCATAGGCATGTAACCGAAATCAATAGCGTATGTTGCAATTGTTCCCAAAACTTGTCCTAAAATTACTCCTAGAATAACCACTAGGTTGCACTCACCTATTAATTCAGTGCAAACGGCTTTCCTCGTAGCACCACAGCAAATACTGATCCCGATACTTTTCATTCTTTTCGCTATCAATAAATGAAAAATGCCCATTATTCCGATGAGAAATACCACCAATGCTAGTATAGCGCCAACACGCAGATTGTTTAGCAAGACCTTGCTATAGAAGGAACTAGTTTTAAAATTGCTACTAGGCGAAATCAAGTTAAGCTCCACCTCTGCTTGCATTAAAGGGGCAAAATGATTCCATAACTTTTGGCGAAGCTCGGTATAGCTTTGATTATTTTCTCTGTTAAAGCCAATTAATAACGAGCTACCCAGCTCTTGTTCTTCTGCCAAAATAGCTGAGTCGCTAAAATCAACCGCTTTAACGATAAACTGCGAAAGAGTTTCGTACGAACCTAAGTTTATATAACGCTTTGTAGCTAGCGTAGCAGGCAGTGGCAAAACTTCTGCAGGCTCTTTTTTGGCTATTTCTGCAACAATATGTGCATATGGATTATTCGCAGATATATAGTAGGTATTCTTTTGTAGGGCAAAAGAATCTGCATCTAATAAGAGCAGATTATAAAGCTCTGAATCAGCATTTTCCCAAATCTGTGTTGAATCTATAGCGAGTACAGGCTTGGTATTTTGCTTTAACCAAATAAAATCATTTGTACTAATTAGTTTCTGCCAATCATCTGAGTAATTTTCTGCCTGAATTTCCAACACCCAATCGGCTAAACCATTATTGTATTTCTGCTCAGCGCTATAAACCGAGTAAAAAATATTACTGCCATAAATAATGGAAGCAACGCCAATAACGAGTTGCAAGATAATCAACACATATAGACCGCTATGGTAAAGAAGCATCTGTTTGAGCTTATGAAATGAATACAGCACTAGAGTATACCCTCCTTAAGCAACGTAGCCAGAACTGGTCTCTTTAATGTGCCTATGACAAGCATCTGTAAAAGCAGGCATAAAGGCATAAGGATGAGATAGCCAACAGCAATTGTCCATATATCTAGGCGTGTAACTACAGTAAGACTGTTAAATTCTAAAACTAATTTCAAGGAACAGATAGCAACTATGTAAGCTATAGTTGCTAAAGTAAGTGTCTCTATTAGTTGTATAAACCAAACTGTTTTTTTGCTAGCTCCAACTGCACGGTGTACTGCCCACACCACTCTATCTTTCTGCCATTTATCGATTAGTATAATCAACTGATTTAAAGCAAAAAATACTAATGCTAAAACAATTGCTCCAGCGCGTTGACTAAGCCAGAAATTTGTATCTTTATGCTGTTCTTGATTCAGTTCTGATATGGAACTTACAGATAAGAATTCAACTTCTTCAACGGTTAGAAGTGAATGCAACTGTTCAGCAAGTTGCTGTTCCTCTGCTTCACTGCTGGCAGAAACAGACAGCGAATAGTAGTTGGATTTCTCTGGATAAATAGCTAAAAATACTGGCCAATCAACTCGCACACTATTAGGATTTATTTCGTAAAGCAAATCAACAATTGTGAAGGATTGCTTAGCTAGTTCCAAAGTATCACCTGGTCTTAGATTAAGTTCTTCAGCCAGCTGAAAACTCACCTTACACAATGGTAGTTCCGAATTAGGATCAGTTTTTTTCTGGGTATTTTGCTTAGATTGAGAATCAGCTAATTTGATACGGGATGAACTGTAAATATTAACGCTGATATTGGCCGCAGGGCAGAAATCTTTACTCATACTGGAATAGCTTAAATTCTTTGTGATTTCTGCTGGTAGCTGCGGAATAGCAGGTGCTACAAAACCAGCTTGCACTCCCCACTCCTGCTCTTTACTATTGTCACCCAACGCAATAAAGCGAAAACTAGCGAGCCAATACAAGGGTAATAAAAAACACAAGCAGTAGACAACTATCACCACAAGATACTTACATTTGTATAAACACCATCGTTGGTAAATATAAGAAAAGGGGAAGTGCATAGCTAAGATATTTCTAAAATCAAAGTTAAATTGGCTAATAAGATAATAGAAAAAACTTTATTCAGCCATCATTTTTAAACCATATAGTGATAAGGGCATCTCGCTATATGGTTAAAACTAATTTGTACAATCACAAGCGTAAAATACATCTTTTGATTTTGTACGAAAATATATTTCTCCATTGTTACGAATACATTTTTGAGAATAGGTAGTTGGGATATAGCTTCGTGTATGAAATCCACCAGGGCACCTTTCATCAGTACAATACTTGCGACCTTTTTTTGAAACTTTCCAATCAGAACATCCACCTGCCTGCACTGTAGAGTAAGCAAATACACTTACAAACAGAAGGACTAAAACTAACGCAATTGCTTTTTTCATAACTCCTCCTAATTAAATTGACTAACTATAGTAGTCATATTTACAAATCTCAATAAGATATACACTATTGAGACTTCTGAAGCTGTTTCAAGATGTCTTCATCTCTATCTTGTTTGCCGATAATCTGATACGAATCTGAGTTAATAATCACAAAACTCGGATACCACTCAATGGCATAAATTGTCTTTAATAGTTCATTTCTATCAACAACAGGTTTCGAACCTGCGGAATCATCGGTATATATAGTGATTATTTCATACAAATCAGAAACATTATTATCGTTTAACAAATCATCTGCCCTCATACAATCTGGACAATTTTCCATGGCAAAGTATAGTAACTTTTTCTTGTTGGCATCACTACTTCCGTATTCATTTATTAAATACTGATTGGTAGCTATACTCAGATGGCGTTGATCTACCACGTCATGCTGATAAAGATAATCAACTAAATTGCTAATCTCATTTGTTATAAAACTTACTGTATTATCCCCAGATATGAATAGGTATTTGACACCTGGATTAGCTATACGCTTGTTAGAAAGAAATTGAATTGATGTTCCTTTTTCGATAAAGTTTTGATCCGGTTTGGTTTCCCAGAGAAGCACAACAGATAAATCTAAATTTTTTAAGATATTTTCTAAAATCTTTGTCACTTCAAGCTCTTCAATACAGGAGCTACAGCTTGGGTTAATTGATACAAGCACATAACCTTTTGGTAGGACTACTGACTCTGTATCATCAATCGAAGAAAACATACCTGAATCAATTTTTGATCCATAGTTTAATTCAATCACTGGTCTTTGATCTGAGGTAAACTTCATACTTAATCCCTGTCTTATAAATAAAAAGCCAATCGTCAAAACTATTCCTAAAAGCACCCCTGCTAATAGTAATAAAACTTTCTTCAATGATTTATTCATACTTATACCATCAACAGATAAAACTGCTTTTCAGGAACCAATAAAAACAAATATTTTTTACCGGGTTCAATTGTTGTAATTACTCCCTCTTGCAAAAGATAATCATCATTATCCCCAAACGAAAACGTATCATTCCAACCAACAATCTTCTTATCTTTTAACTCAGTAACAAATAGCGATCGACATGTCCCAGAGTAACCAACAACTTTCCCATGATCTATAACAAAACTACTCAAATTTATTTCATCTTTCTCCTTATCAAGGAAATGTGGCTCTGGCGATAAAGAAATTATTCTTGATAAACCACTCATATAACCGATGCTATTCTCTTTTTTATCCAAGTAAGCTGTCATTTCATTTATGCCAATTACTTGTTTAGATTCTGCATCGTACGCTAGGGTTCCACAAAAATTAGTAAGTACTGTTTGCGACTTATTACCAATGTATTTTCTGATCTCACCTATATTATGACTGACAAAAGAAACATATATACCATCTTCGGAAGGCTGTATATCTCTAAAATCAGCATATGGTAATTTTTTTAGATCATCAAATATCATTTCTCCATCAAAAGATAAATCTAAATTGAATAGTTGTACCCTAAAATTACCAGCATCTAAAACATATAGTTTATTCTCAAAATATTTAATGATTTTAGGATCTAAAAATTCAGTTGGACCGTTACCAATCTTGCCTACTCTACCTATTAGTTCACCATCAAATGTATATTTAAGAATTTGCTTAAGACCTGTATCTAAAATATAAAAATACTCATGATCTGAACAGACACTTACCGGTTTATCTATCTCGGCAAATTTATTGTATTCTTCTACGTGCCACTTATCAGTACGCTCCCAATCATAGCTTGCTAAATCTCCTTGCACTTTTTCTAATGCACTTTTAGATTCATAAATTGGTAGAAGGTCGTCCTTATGATCTGCATAGTACTCATCTCCTTCTTGGGTTGAAGATTTAAATATATATGTTGGTTCTATAGCATCATCTTTGGGTGGTGTATTATTTCTGCAACTTACCAAACCTAACAAAACTACCATAGATAGAGCAAATGCTAAAAAAATCTTCATTTCAGTCACCTCTGTAAAAGAAACCTATTACCATACTGTATTGAGCTCTCATTTGTAGATATTGTACTAATAACCAAATTATTATCCAATAATTATTTGTGTTCTTTGTTGTTTTTATGTTCAATTGTAAGCTTTGATTAAACGCGAATAATGTTATCAATTTAATCCAGATTTACTCTCCAAATAACTCAACTAAATTATGATTTATTTCTTACAGTAATCTTTCATATCGAACAAAAATAAGCGCATATATTCTTGAAAATAAAAAAAGTCCTACTTCATTTAGCAAACGAAGTAGGACTATAAATAACAAAAATAACCTTAAGCAATGGGCTTCATCGTTGGGAACAATAGTACATCTCGAATGGTAGAACTATCTGTTAAGAGCATTACTAAGCGATCAACGCCTATACCCAAGCCACCTGTTGGGGGCATGCCATATTCTAGTGCTTCAACAAAATCCACATCTGGCATATTGGCTTCACCATCGCCTGCTTGTCGTTTGGCAAGCTGATCCCTGAAGCGTTTAGCTTGTTCATCTGGATCATTCAACTCACTATAAGCGTTACCATACTCTGAACCATTGATAAATAACTCAAAACGTTCTGTTAAACGTGGATCACTCGGTTTTTGTTTGCTTAACGGCGAAATTTCAACTGGATAATCATAAATAAAAGTAGGTTGAATCAACTTATCCTCACAATAGTGCTCAAAGAATAAGTTCATTATTTCACCACGTCGCATATTTGCATCAATTTCGATTTTATGCTCTTTAGCAACAGTTTGTGCTTGTTCTAAATCATTAATTTGCTCAAAATCAACACCACTATATTGCTTGATAGCCTCTGTCATCGAAAGACGAGCAAATGGTGGTTTTAAATCAATCTCTACCCCTTGATAAACAATGCTTGTGCCATCATTGACAGCTTCACAGCAAGCAACCACTATATCTTCAGTTAGGCACATCATGTCTTCTACATTGCCATATGCTTGGTACATTTCAACCATTGTGAATTCAGGATTATGCTTGTAGGACATTCCCTCATTTCTAAAATTTCTACCAAGCTCAAATACTCGCTCAAATCCACCAACAATCAATCTTTTCAGATACAATTCAGGTGCGATACGCAAATACATATCTAAATCTAAGGTGTTGTGATGAGTAACAAAGGGACGAGCCGATGCTCCACCTGCAATCAAATTGAGAATAGGAGTTTCTACCTCGACAAAATCACGTTTCAATAACTCAGAACGTATAGTGTTGATAATTTTGCTTCTTTTTTCGAAATTTACTTTAACCTGCGGATTAACAACTAAATCTAAATAACGCTTGCGATAACGTGTATCTGTATCCTGTAAACCATGGAATTTTTCAGGTAATGGACGCAAACATTTGGCTAGCAGTAAATAGTCTGCCGTTCTAACTGAAATCTCACCACGCTTAGTACGGAAAACTTCACCCGTTACTTGTATCAGATCACCTAAATCCAACTCTTGCCATTTAGCATACTTCTCCTCACCTAAGACATCAATCTTGGTAAAAAGTTGAATTTTACCTTGTCGATCATTCAAGTCAACAAAGCTAACTTTACCCATACCACGTTTGCTCATGATACGACCAGCAATTTTAACAATTTGACCTTCCAGCTCTGCAAAATTATCTAAGATTTCTTGGCTATGATGAGTAACTTCACACTTGGTTACTTCATAAGGATTTGCACTTTGCTTGAGCTGTTCTAGTTTTTGACGTCTAATCTGAGATTGTTCATCCAAACTCTGAATGTCTAACTCTGAATTTTGGTTATCCTGCGCGATTTCTGCCATATTATTCCTCTTCTCTATTGTGGGCGATCAATCTTTAAAACTTTATAAAGTAATGGACCACTGGGGGTTTTAACTCTGACTTCAGCTCCAACTTCTTTACCTAAAATTGCTGCACCTACAGGTGATTCAGCAGAGATTTTATTTTTGAAAATATCTTCTTCTTGTTGAATAACAATAATGTAGGTTTGCTCATAATCAGCTTCAACGTCGAGCAGTGTCACTTGAGAACCTAAAGTTACTTCTTTGTTGCTGATTTTACCTTCTTCAATGATTTTGGCATTTTTCAGCATTTTCTCAATTTCTGCGATACGGATTTCGTTTTCTGCTTGAGCCTCTTTAGCATCATCGTATTCTGAGTTTTCAGATAAATCACCTAAAGATCTAGCTTCTTTAAGGCGCTCAGCTACTTCAGCTGCTACTTCAGTTTTACGATAATCTAATTCTTTTTGTAATTCTTTTAACCCTGAGGCTGTTAGCTCAAAAATTTGTTCTGCCATATATATCTCCTTTTGTTATCTACTATAGCTTTAGTTACCAACTCGCTCATTCTCTTTACGAATGACATCGTGTGCTCCACCTTCAACAATACTGGTGGGTGAAACGACTACTAGCTGTGCTTTATCCTGGAATTCTGGAATACTAATTGCACCACAAGCACACATTGTTGCTTTTATCTTAGCAATTGAAGCGTCTAGATTATCTTTCAACTTACCAGCATAAGGCACATACGAATCTACGCCCTCTTCAAACGTCATTTTACCAGTTGAATTCTTTGATCCATCATCATAACGTTGCCAGTTACGGGCTCTGTTAGAACCTTCACCCCAATACTCTTTAACATAGCTACCATTAACCACTAAACGTCTGGTCGGGCTTTCATCGAAACGAGCAAAATAACGACCGAGCATCAGGAAATCTGCACCCATGGCAAGGGCTAAAGTCATATGGTAATCGTAGACAATGCCACCATCAGAACAAATGGGAATATAAATACCTGTTTCCGCAAAATACTCATCACGAGCTTTGGCGACTTCCATGACAGCAGAAGCCTGTCCACAACCAATACCCTTTTGTTCACGGGTAATACAGATGGAACCACCACCGATACCAACCTTAATGAAGTCTGCTCCTGCCTTTGCTAAGAAACGGAAACCATCAGCACTGACCACATTACCAGCACCAACCATGACGTGTTCACCTTCTTCTTGCTTAATCCAACGAATGGTGTCTGCTTGCCAATCGGAGAATCCATCAGATGAGTCGATACACAGAACATCAACACCAGCCTCTAACAATGCTGGTACACGCTCTTTATAATCACGAGTATTAATACCTGCACCAACACGCAGAGATTTGGAATTATCTAGTAATTCATCGGGATTTTCTTTATGTTCATCGTAGTCTTTACGGAATACTAAAGCTATCAAACGTCCATCTTTAGATATGATAGGTAGCTGATTGAGTTTATGATCCCAAATAATATCATTGGCTTCGCCTAAGCTAATGCCCTCATCACCACAGATCAATTGATCCATAGGTGTCATAAATTCTGTAATGGGAGTTGCTGGATCCATACGTGATACACGATAATCACGACTGGTGACTAAGCCTAATAATTTACCGCTGGCTGTACCATCGTCCGTTACGGGAACAGTTGAGTGTCCTGTAGTGCGTTTAATTTCTAAAACATCTTGGAGTGTAGCTTGGTCTGATAGGTTTGTGTCGGAGACAACAAATCCTGCTTTATAGCGTTTAGCACGTCTAACCATTTCGGCTTGTGACTCAATAGATTGTGAGCCAAAGATAAACGCCATACCACCACAACGCGCCAAAGCGATTGCTAATCTGTCACCCGAGACAGCCTGCATAATAGCTGAAGTGAAAGGTACATTCAAACTCAGAGGACATTCTTCTTGCCCTTTGCGGAATTTGACGAGAGGTGTTTTTAAGCAAACATTATCTGGAATACATTCCCTTGTCGTGTGGTGTGGAACCAACAAATATTCACTGAAGGTTCGCGATAGATTTTCGTAAACAAACGCCATAAATAACTCCTTGACTCAGTACTACCTATTTTGACAGTTGCTCTTTGACAACTGCAGATAACAAATTATAACCCTGTAGGTCAAATGTGCCTATATAACACGGATGCTTTTTCTGTTCCAAACAAAATCCAGCAATCTGGGTTTCAGCATTTGGCTTAGCTATTAACTGCACTCCATGATAAAGTAACGGTACTTGATAGGCGGGATTCAAGCAGACTTCACCAGCCTCAAGTTGGTAAAACAAGTAATCTTCTTCGAATTCTATGCTTTGCTTTTTAAGCGCTTCTGGTATCAACTGATCATTGATTTGCGCATTCTCTTGGGCAACTACAGCAAGCATAACTTGTGCTCCATAACCGATGCCAACAATTGGCAAATGCTCTTTTAAACATACCTTAACCAATTGCCATAGCTCTTCAGTGCAGGGTATCAAAGCTAATGGTGCATTGATCACAATAAGATCAAAAACTGGTGGGCTTAATTCATCAAGCTTAATCTTTAATATCTCTATTGCAGAAATATCCCAATTCTCGCTCTGTAATTCTTTGAATTCTGTGCTCAAGCTGTCTAATCGCTCGCCGATCAGTAGCAGTTTTTTCACGTGCCCCTCTACTTATACTCTCTCTGCAGCGCAGTGTTAATCAATTCCGCCATTAACTGTTTACCCTCGATACCCGTTAATTGCATTAACTTGGGATACATAGAAATCGCTGTAAAACCAGGTAAAGTATTGATTTCATTAATATAAATCTTGCCCGTGCTCTCTTCTAAGAAAAAATCTGCTCTGCACAAACCGTGAGCATCAACTGTACGAAATGCCAGCTTGGCATATTCTTGTAATTGTTTAAGTTCGTCTTTTTTAACTTCAGTAGGTAGAATCAACTTAGAGTTACTATCCTGATATTTAGCTTCAAAGTCGTAGAATTCACGCTCAGGTACTATTTCCCCTGGTACGGAAACAATTAAGCTTTCTTCAGGATCATAAACTTGTAACACGGCTAACTCAATTTCTCGTGCTACTACCCCTTCATCGATAACTGTTTTGGTGTCATAAATAAATGCTTCAGATAATGCCTCTTTAAGACTTTCTCTATCTATTGCTTTACTCACACCAATAGAGGAACCTGCATTGGCAGGCTTAACAAAGACTGGATATTTAAGTTCTGCTTCAATCGCATCTAAACAGTCTTGTTCTTTACTCTTAAAACGATCTCGTCGCAACCACGTCCACTTAGTCTGCGGAATACCGACATGATCAAACAGCATTCGAGAAATAACTTTATCCATAGAAACGGAGCTATCTACTACCCCACAACCAACATATGGTATTTGTGCTAGTTGCCATAGACCTTGCACTGTACCGTCTTCTCCATTTTTACCGTGTAAAACAGGAAAAAAGACATCAATTGGTAACGGCTTGCCCGCAACTTCCAGACTGCTTTTTTCCTTGCCCAACACCCAGTGCAGTTCTGTCTTAGGCAATTCAATCCAGGTATTATTTTTGATTTCTTCTGTAGTTGCTTCTGTGAGCCACCATCTACCTTGTTGATCAATGCCGATAGTATAAATTTCTAAACCTAGTAATAATTTACAAGTGTCAATGATATAGGCGGCAGACTGTAGTGAAACCGTATATTCGCTAGAACAGCCACCAAAGACAATGCCTAGCTTAGTAGTCTTATTAGCATCAGTGAAAAGATTGTTTGGCATTATTTGCTTTCCTTTTTATTCTTTTGGATGAAAATCAACATTTCAGTTACGTCATTCTCTAACTTTGTAAGTACGCTCTCCACGTATGCCATAGTCTGATCGTGAACGTCCTTGGCATAGTTATTAGCATCTGCAATTATGGCTTGTGCCTTTTCCTTTGCTTCTTGCACGATAGCGTGGTCATCCACCATTTGAATTATCTCAACTTCGGCACGATGCTTGAGATCTTCAATTTCTTTGAGCGTATCTAGATGCAATTGACGATTTTGCTGAATAATCCAGCGTGCTTGTCGCAATTCCTCCGGCAGATGCGTTTTGGCTTCTTTGATCTGCATGAGAATATCTTGGCGATCAACTAAGACTAAGTCAGAAAAAGGCACATTGCGTGCCACTTTTAAGTTATCTTCAAAATTCTGCAGAATAGTCTCAATCTGGCTGTTCTTTACTAGATCATTAAACTCTTGTTGATCATTCACAGCATCCACATGGGCTTGCGGATTAGTCATGTTGCTACCTTCTTTCAAAATGTTGCTTTACTAATTCTAACTGAGATTGTGGTACCAATGCACTGTAATCTGCATTAACGCTGGCTAATTCTTTGACTAAAGATGAACTAATGAACTGATGCTCTGGTTTACTTAGAAGAAAAACGGTTTCAACTTCTGGCAATAGATGTTGATTCGCGCTTGCCATCGTTTGTTCATAACATAAATCCATCACATTACGAATACCACGCACCAAAGCTGTTACTTGTTCTCGCTTAACTAGATCCACTGTTAAACCTTGCCAGCTTAAAACAATAAGCCTACCTGCATTGACTTCATCAGAAAAAGAGCTTTCGCAGGCACTTTTAACCATCTGCTCTCGTTCAAGGCTACTAAACTCCGTACGCTTGTTAGCATTATTCAGGATAGCTACGATAACCTGATCTGCCATCTGCAAACTTCTTTTAATCAAATCGAGATGACCTATCGTAATTGGATCAAAAGTACCAGTAAGCATGAATTTATGCATCTAATCCTCGCTTAATCCACTTTGAGATTTTAATTCTGCCATATTGATATTCTTTGCTTAGTAGTAATTGGTTGCTAGTCAAATTACAATCTATAGGAATTTCTAAATATAGTACTGAATCCTCATTCATTATTCTAGGTAGACTAGCCCAACACTCTTGCCACCATTGGCTATTCAATTCAGTCCACGGAGGATCGGCGTAAATAATGCTGAATGTCTTTTTTTCTGACCAATCCATGACCACGTCTAAGGCACGCTTTTTGAGAGCTAGCACATCGTCCTTTTGTAAATTACACTGCTTAAGGTTTTGACAAATCACAGAAAATGCATGCTGATTACTCTCTACTAGAACAACTTCATTTGCTCCTCTACTATAGGCTTCAATTGCCATCTGCCCACACCCAGCAAACAAATCTAAAAAGCTATCACCTGCCAAATCACCTAGACTAGAGAACACAGCCTCCTTAACCTTGTCAGAAGTTGGCCTAGTGTGCTCGCCAGAAAGTGTAGCAAGTCTTCTTCCTCTCAATATGCCACTGATAACTCTAGGCATTAGTCAATCAAATCCTCAGCTTCCTCTTCTGAACTTTCTCCTAATAACTGTAAAGCTGTATGCCAAGCTAAAACTGCACATTTGACACGTGCCGGCATGTGCGAAATGTCTTGTAATGCTAAGGCATCACCTAACTCTTCTTCTGCTTCAGCAGATACACTGCCCTGTCTGATCATTTCTAAAAAGCTACGTAATAATTTTTTAGCTTCACAGGTAGTTTTGCCTATCAATAAGCCAGCCATAATTGACGCAGATGCCTGAGAGATAGCACAACCAACTCCTTGAAATGCACAATCAACAATTCTCTCATCTTCAACTTTCAATTGCAGACTCAGCTCATCACCACAAGAAGGATTCTTACCTTCTCCCTGGTGTGTTGCCGCATCAATTTCATGTCGATGTTCTGTGTTTTGACTCTCTTCCAATATCAGTTGTTTATATAGTGTTTGTAAATCCATTAGCTCAACCCCATCGTTTTTCTAACTTGTGGTAATGCCTCCACTAATTGATCGATTTCAGCAAAAGTATTATAAAAACCGAAACTTGCTCTACAAGTAGCATTCAAGCCAAGGTATTGATGTAGCGGTTCCGCACAATGATGACCTGCTCTGATAGCGATACCGTAGTTATCTAAAATAGAGGCTACATCGTGTGGATGTACGTCGCGAACATTAAAAGGTACTACGGCTCCACGTTCTGTATTTTTAGTATCAGTTGCACAATGATAAAGTTCAATATCAGGTAATTCTTTTAATCTTGAGATAGCGTATTCCGCTAAAGCCTGCTCATAAGCATCTATTTCTGCCAAGCCAATATCTTCAAGATATTCAATTGCTCGTTTTAGCGTCACAGCTGCTCCCACATTCATGGTACCTGCCTCAAAGCGAGACGCTGGAGCTAAGAAGGTAGCAGATTGTTCATAAACGTGTTCGATCATATCACCACCGAGCAGGAATGGTCTTAGCTGAGCAAGAAGCTCGTATCTACCCCATAAAACACCAAGACCCATAGCTGCATACATTTTATGCGCTGAGAAAGCCGCAAAATCACAACCTAACTCTCTAATATCAACTTTGGCATGTGGTGCTAGTTGTGCTAAATCACAAATACAAATAGCGCCAACTTTTTTACCTATAGCAAACAATTCAGACATGGCTGCTCTAGTACCAGTTACATTGGAGCAAGCAGTAAGTGATAAAATTTTGGTCTTCTCTGTAACTACGCGTTCAACAGCTTCTGCTGTTAGTTGCATATCTGCTGGATTTACATAAATATATTTCAGCTGAGCACCAGTTTGTTGACAAACAAATTGCCAGGGCAATAAATTGGCATGATGCTCGAGGATAGAAATTACAACTTCATCACCTGATTTTAAGGTACTCAAACCCAATGAGTACGCCAATAGATTAAACGCTTCAGTGGTATTGCGAGTAAAAATAATTTCTTTAGCTCGATACGCATGAATGAAGCGAGCTGTAGCCATACGACTTGCTTCATAGGCCTCGGTCGCTTGATTAGCTAAATAATGAGCCCCCCGATGTGGGTTAGCATTGTTATAGGCATAGTAGTCGCTGAGAGCTTCAATAATCTGGCGTGGTTTTTGTGTAGTAGCACCATTATCCAGATAAATCAAAGACTTTCCCGCTAAAGAAAGTTCTAGATAAGGAAAGTCTTTACGAATGCTGCTCACTTGATCTTGAGACAACATATTTTTCTCCAATCTTTAGGCTTCTTCCATTTTAGCTAGAATATCACCTAAAACTGCATCTTTTAATTCACTGTTCGGTAGTAAATCGAGCACGTGTGAAAAACGTGAAGCAACAATCAACTTATCTGCTTCTTTTTTCGAGAAACCACGGCTCATAACATAGAACACCATGTCTTTATCAAGTCTACCAGCTGAAGCAGCATGGTTACCTTCAACATTGTCTTCCGTACAAAGCAAGAGCGGAATAGCAATGCTATGAACTGTATCATCCAACAGAGTTACATACTCACTTTCTGCTCCAACTGAACCAGATGAACCTTTACGGAAATCGATAGTCCCACGGAAAACTTTCTTCGCTTCATCTTTTAGCGCACCATTGACCAACAAGTTTGATTGGCAAAGAATACCGTGATGAACCAAATTATAGTTGTAATCGTAACGCTCTTGACCACGACCAAAGTAAATTCCTTGGCAATCAAACAGCGATCTTTCTTCCATATCTGTACGCAGATCTAAACGATGTGCTTTCGCACCGCTATCGGCGATAATAATACGTACTTCAGAATTAGGCTCACATTTAACTCTAACTTTGCATTGGCTCTCAGATTTCTCGGACAATCTCTGTACCAAAAACAGTGTCAATTGAGCATGTGGTTTAGCAACAATCTCATATTCTGAATAACGTTTATAGCTACCTAAACCATCATCTTCATAGTTGAGAATCATCTCAGCTACAGCCTCTTCTTGAACAGTGATAGCTAATTTTTCGTTTAATTCCGCCTGTGCACTGGTTAATTGATAACGTTGATCTAAGAGAAATTTATCTCCAGGCACAATATCGTAGCTCTTAAACTCCTGTGGTACAGACAACTCTAAGTCTGCAATAGAAGTTTGATTAACTTTGCCATGATTAAAAGTAGCTACCGGAATAACATTATTTTCATTTGCCTGAGCGTAATCGACTGTACCATCCTCAATCACTGGAGCATCATGTAATAACTTATCTTTTTCTAACATCTTTTCCTCCTAGCCAATGGTACCTTCTAACTCTAAGCTGATGAGATTGTTCATCTCTACGGCATACTCTAAGGGTAATTCTTTAGCGATGGGCTCAGCAAACCCCCGCACGATCATAGCTCTAGCATCTGCCTCTGAAATACCACGGCTCATCAGATAGAAAATTACATCATCATTGATGCGTCCGATCTTAGCTTCATGTCCCAAATCAACATCTGAACAGCGTAAATCTATCACAGGTAAAGTGTCAGATTTACTCTCGGAATCCAGCATCAGTGACTCACAAATAGCCGTTGATTTAGAACCATGTGCTTCAGGTAAAACCTGAATGATTGAACGGTAAACTGCTGTACCTCCACCTTGTGAAATAGATTTGGAGTTGATATTAGAAGATGTATTGGGAGCTGCGTGTACTACCTTAACACCTGTATCTAAGAACTGATCTTTACCCGCAAAAGTGATACCAGTAAATTCACTTCTAGCACCTTCACCTCGCAAGATCGACATAGGATAGAGCATGGATACTTTGGAACCAAACGAACCTGATACCCATTCAATACCACCTCTAGCCCCAACAACCGCACGCTTGGTATTTAGGTTATACATATTGCGTGACCAATTCTCGATAGTTGAATAACGTAATGTAGCATCATCTGCCACATATAACTCAACTGCACCTGCGTGAACATTAAGTACGTTATATTTAGGCGCTGAACATCCTTCAATAAAGTGACAGTAAGCACCCTTCTCTAAAATGATCAAAGTATGCTCAAACTGTCCTGCTCCAGGTGCATTTAAACGAAAATATGATTGCAAAGGTATATCGACCTTAACATTTTCTGGTACGTACACAAAGGAACCTCCACTCCAAACAGCATAGTGCAAGGCTGCATAGCGGTGTAATTCTGGTGTAATAACCTTAGCGAAATGCTTCTTAACGATTTCTGGATATTCACGCACAGCAGTTTCGAAATCAGTGTAAATTACACCTTGTTCTTTCATCTTCTCAGTTAAGTTGTGATAGACAACCTCTGAGTCGTACTGCGCGCCAACACCGGACAAATTTTGTTTGTACTCTGCCTCTGGGATACCCAAACGATCAAAAGTATTGCGAATATCTTCAGGTAGATCTCGCCAATCTGCAGTCATCTTGGCATCAGGGCTGATATAGGTTGTGATCTGATCTAAATCAACCTGGGACAAATCTGGTCCCCAGTCAGGATTCTTGGAGCGTAAGAAAACATCCAAAGCGTGTAAACGAATATTAGTCATCCACTCTGGCTCATTTTTAGCCTTAGAAATCTCACGGACAATATCTGCATTCAAACCCTTAGCTGTTTTCATTGAATAGCGGACTTCATCCTTGACATCATAGATGCCACGATCCATTTCCTGAATTTCTGATTTTTTACGTTGTTCGACGACCTCTTGCTTTTCTGCTTTCAAGGCGCCAACCGCTTTTTTTCTGATTATATCTTCCATCGGACCTCCGCTTAGGCTTCCTTACTTTCGGCGCTGTCGGTCTCTTTCAACCAGGCATATCCCTCAGCTTGAACACGATCAAACAAATCTTTACCGCCAGATTGAGCGATCTTGCCATCGACTAAGATGTGAACTCTGTCGAGTTCAATTTTGGTTAGGATAGCCTTGTGGTGAGTAATAATTAACAGAGCATTATTCTCGTTTCTGAATTTACGAATCCCCTTAGAAACAATGCGTACAGCATCGACGTCAAGACCAGAGTCTGTTTCATCTAACAAACCTAAAGTGGGATTCAGAACGTTTAATTGTAGGATTTCATCCTTCTTCTTCTCACCACCTGAAAAACCGACATTCAAATAACGATCAGCATAAGCTGGATCCATATCTAAATCTTTCATCTTGGCCTCTAGGTCCCTGCGGAAACGAATCAAAGGAGGAGCTTGTCCATCGAGTTCTGTCTTGGAAGCGCGCAAGAAATTAGCAACTGTAATTCCAGGAACAGCTTCTGGATTCTGGAAACTCATAAAGATGCCCAGCTTTGCACGTTCATCTGTAGACATCTCATTGATTAATTGACCTTCATACCAAATCTCACCCGATGTTACTTCAAATGCAGGGTTATCCATAATGGCATTGAGCAGAGTTGATTTACCTGCACCATTGGGCCCCATCAAAACATGGGTTTCACCCTTTTCCATAGTTAAATTGATACCTTTAAGGATTTCTTTACCATCTACTGATACATATAAGTCTTTAATTTCTAAAAGTGCCATATTACCTCCAACTATGTTGGCTTTCTTTGCTTAATTTAGACTTGTTCTAAAACTATATGGATTATTAGCCATTTAGCTCTGAAATTCAATCTCGCCATATTGTACGAAACAATTGCTACCGCTGACAAATACACACTTCAGATTTTCATATCGAGGTATGATAAAAACATGAAAAAACAGACTAAATCAACTAATAAAATAACTAAAACTTGTCTCAAAGCCACTAATTTACTAGCTCCCGTGTGTCCAGCTCTTGTTAGCTGTGCTGATAAAAATGGTAAACAAAATGCTCTGACTGTAGCCTGGATTGGAACAGTGAATAGTAAACCACCAATGTTATCCATTTCGATCAGTCCCTTACGTTATTCGCATCACTTGATAGATGAAACTAAAGAATTTGTGGTCAACTTACCTTCCTCTGAATGCGCTGAGCAAATTGATTTTTGTGGCGTAAAAAGTGGCTCGAAACTTGATAAATTAGCTCATTGTGGCTTTACATCGTTTTCTATACCATCACTTACATATGCTCAAGGAATAAAGGAATTACCAGTTAATATTGCTTGCAAAGTAACGCAACAATTGGATTTAGGTTCTCACACCATGTTTTTAGCCGAAATTTCTGAAGTTCACGCCAACACCAACCTCTTTGACAGCAACGGAAAACTCCATTTGGAAAAAGCTCATTTGTTAGCCTACATGCATGGTGAATATTTTGCTCTGGCTGATAAGCAAGGTTTCTTTGGTTATTCTCTCGCTTCGAAAGATGTTTTAGCTAGGCGCCTCCCATCAACCAAAAAGAGAACTAAAGCTAAGAATGGAACTTTATCGAAGAATAACACCAACAAAAAGACCAAGAACTCAAAATAGTCAACTTGGACTTTGTTATATCTAGATGACAAACTATTTTGACATGCAACTTCTAGATCTCAGCCAATAAGCAATAGTAAAAAAGATAGTTAACAGGCCATAACAATACAACATGTCAAAACTGATTTTCGCACCAACAAAACCTACTAAGTTTGGTGAATGTATAAATCCTAATCCTGTCAATGTAATTGCCACTAAACAAAGCAAACTACAATTCTGCCAACGTTTATCGATAATAAAGTAGACAATACATCCCCAGATTAAACTAAGCAAAATTGCACCATGCTTAAACAGCATCAACTCAGGACTCGACACTTTATTGCTAATAAAATCAAATACCATTGGTAGAGTTGCTATCACTACAGCAGGATAGTAACGTCTATCCACAATTTCAAAGGCTTGGTTATAACTCAGCATCCCAATAAACAAAATAATCGGAATAATAGAGCTAATAGAAATCACTCCAGAGATAGTAAGAGCAACACCAGTTAAACCGAAAAGTGTATAAAGAAATAATGGCACAAGATGATACTTCGTACCTGCCTTAATCTTTTTCCAACCTGGATATCCCCAGTAAAGAGCAAATGGTAAGGGATTACCCATACATGAACCAACCAATGAAGCTAAGCCACAAATAACTAATGGCTTTTTTGCTTCAAAATAACCTTCTCCTTCCTGAACGGCTTGATCAACAGCTTGTATACTCGTGATCACTTCATGCCAAGCAAAAATAAATGCTAATGGTAAGTAACTTATAACATATTGCCAAACATTAGCATCATCCCAGAAAACAAAAAACTTAGGTCCATATATTCCTTGTAATTTAATAGCATTCAGGACCGTAGGCATTTCCAAATTACCTTGAATTAAGCTAAGGATAACTCCGACCAATAAACAACAACTTAGTACTGATATCGGCAATTTAAATTCTCCCAGATAAACTGCCAAGACTACAAACAAAGCTAAAACACCAATTAATGGACTGATAGTGATCTGTTCGAATGATTGTAAAACCATAAACGCCATAGCTCCGCCTGCAATAGAACCCAATACAGCTACTTCTGGTATACGTTTCAATAGCCAGGGAACAATCACTATCCCAATCAAAAAACAAATACTACTAATAATATTCACTAAAATAACAACCTTAAAAGCTAGTTGCGGATCATTAGTTTGATTGACAATAGGAACAAAGATAGAAAACAGCCAAATAAAAGTTCTAACCGACTGTATGCCACCAGGAATTGCCGTCAAATGCCTTAGCCCAACTCTCTTTTGTACTCTACGGTAGTACAGCCATAATCCACCATTACCTAGTAAAGTTGTTACCCAGACGCCGGGTAGCATATAGTTTAATAGAATTTCTTTCGCAAACAACTTTGTTCCAATAAACAAGCTCAAGGCAAATACTACTTTAATAAATCCATCGAAAAAAATGCCCAAACCAGCATCAATATCACTTTTGTGCATGTAACCCTAATTTCTATTTATATAAACTAATTAAAGATGAATGACAGATATAGCATGCAAGCATGCTTCATTCTATCAAGCATGCTTCATTCTATCAAGCTCAATATATTCATCGTTATTGACCAATTTTACGTGTTGCCCTGGTCCAATAAATAAAAGTGGCAAACCACAACTTTTTAGAAAACCAATATCACTATCGTAATACTCTAACTCACAAGCCACACGCTGTTGCTCAACTGGTATTATCTCTTCATACGCCCTGCGCAGACGGTTATACCAGAACTCATATTGAGCATGATCTGGTTCACGCGAAATAAATCCAATTTCTCGCTCAAAAACAACCTTGCCAACTAACTTATGGGTAAGGCTAAGAATATCGTCTATTTGCTGACAGAGATATTTAGAAGATAAGCAGTCATCAGCATATATATCTAGCAAAGATACAGCAACATATGGTGCGGAAAGGTTGTATAGACTAAGTAAACTATTTCTAAATCGAACAATTATATTTCTTGTTGCCAGGTTGTCGTATACCTCTTTCTGTAAATCAGCGAATTTCTTCATAACAGTGCAAAGCCCAAACACATGAAAATTACATTCACATCTAGACAAGCCATTACTTTCAAATAGGAAACCATCCTCGAGAATCTTAATCACAATACGATAAAACTTCTTGGAAAAAGTACAGATTCTATTTTGTGTGGGTTCAGCTACTACCCACACATCTAATTTATTAATAATGCCTGTTTGAGAAACGCTAATAACACCTTGATTTTCTCTGCGACTATCAGTCAGCAAAAACAAGTATAAGCAAGGTAACTCAGCAAACGTACGCAAATACAGCTCAAAAGTTCTTTCCGATAGTTTTAGAGGATTTGATGTATGTGTGCACTGATAGAAGAATTTTGTAAATAAGGAAAATGTATACAAACACGTAGCCAGTGAAGCTTTGCAACAGCTAACACCTGAACCATAAATTCTTCTGTTGCGATAAGAATAATTAATCACATGTTGCATAAAGCGTCCATAGAGTTGTCTCTGTTTAAAACCTGAAAAAGAATCTGCACTCTCTATAGAACAGCTAAAACCAATATGTTTAATAGCAACCGGATTATGTTCTCTTTCTAATATTCCAAGCAAATATTGATTATCAACCTTCTTACAATACTCAACGCACAGTTCATACGGATCTATTCTCACGATAACAGATCTATGTATTGATTCGTAACAAGACTTAGCATTTAATCTAAAACTCAAATTTTCACCCAGTTCACCTTGTAACTCGGGGAAACTCTCGATGTCCAAAGGAACTTCACAAAATTTAAGCTTATGTTTTCGGCAATAAGAGGTTAACGGCTTGACAATGCAGTACCTATCTTTCTGACACGTAAAGCTAGGTATATTAACTAAAGTGCGAGTTAAACTAACTAACTCTTTTTCGTTAAACAAGCTCTTAATTTGTTTTAACAAAGGATTGTTGCTGTCAATTGAATTAAACATAAATAGAAGAAACTTCTAATTCAGATTTATTTAATTATAAAAAAAAAAGCACCTTGTAAAACAAGGTACTTTTGGCTCCCCCTGCTGGGCTCGAACCAGCGACCATTCGGTTAACAGCCGAATGCTCTACCACTGAGCTAAGGAGGAATATAAACTGGCGACACCTATCTTCCCAGGTCGTCTCCAACCAAGTATTGTCGGCACAACTGAGCTTAACTGCTGTGTTCGGGATGGGAACAGGTGTGGCCTCAGTGTAATCGTCACCAGTATTGTAGAAGGTTTTGCACCTTCACGACTGCATAAGATTTTAGAGTAGTGATTAGACTCTAAACCGTCCTTGTGGTCAAGTCTTCGGTCTATTAGTATCAGTCCGCTACATACATTACTGCACTTACACTCCTGACCTATCAACCTGGTAGTCTTCCAGGGACCTTATCACATATAGTGGGGAAATCTCATCTTGAGGAGGGCTTCACACTTAGATGCTTTCAGCGTTTATCCCGTCCGAACTTGGCTACCCAGCGGTGCCATTGGCATGACAACTGGTTCACCATAGGTTCGTCCATCCCGGTCCTCTCGTACTAGGGACAGCGCCTCTCAAATTTCCTACGCCCACGACAGATAGGGACCGAACTGTCTCACGACGTTCTGAACCCAGCTCGCGTACCACTTTAATCGGCGAACAGCCGAACCCTTGGGACCT
>JAEWER010000019.1 GCA_023389255.1 Bacillota bacterium | reverse complement strand
TAGGTACTCCAGTCTATGCAGACTTAATTGATTTTCAGGCACAAAAACAAAAATAAAATATCTATCTAAAACGCACACAAAGAAAAGCCAAGAGAACTACTGCTCTTGGCTTTTTGTTGTTCTGATTGTATTGGTACTTTCATCGTAATTCTTACGAAAATCAATTAACCAATAAACAAAGGCTAAAATTGCTCCTAAATAAATTGATAAATTTGGTATTTTTTCGTAGATAGTTCGTACTGATTCATATTGCATAAGCACGCACTGTAGTAAACCTGGTAACAAAAAGACCATCAATCTGCGTATGCCAGGTCGTTTTTTTGCCAAGCCTAGGCACACTAACAAAACAACAACGAAGGCAGAAAATCTACTGATAAAACCAATCTGAATTTGTCCTAAATCTGGCAAAGCAATTGGGTTGTAAAAGGCAAAAATAATAGCTATACAAACTATGCCTGTTAGAATTCGCCTACGATGCATATCGTTTAAATTACAAATATTGCGCTCAACAAACAGATGCACCGCTAGCGCAAAAAGCAATGCCATTACCAGTTGAAAAACTAGTTCTGACCAGCTAAGAATCTGTTTAGCACCCAACAAGTAGTGGTAACCGAATGCCAGTAAATATCCGGCAAAACTCAAAATGAAAAATGCATTCTGCTTGTTGTTAGTTTCCATGTCTATTCGATAACGCTTACCCTTTGTTTAATGTCTTCTACTTCTTTTGCCTGAGGTAATTCTACAATACCACCAAAAGGCATCTGGGCTACTAGGCGGTAACTCTTTGGTACTGAGAATTTAGACTTAACTGCATCATCTATTATTGGATTGTAGTGCTGAATATTTGCACCCACCTCTAGACTGCGAAGAGATGTCCAAATAGCTAATTGCAACATTCCGTTAGCTTGTTCTGCCCAGATAGGAAAATTATCGCTGTAGAGAGGAAATTGTTGTTGTAATTTTTGTACTACATCATTATCGATGAAATATAGGATAGTTCCCTTAGCCCTACTGAAGCCTTGTAGTTTTTCTCTGTTAATTTTGCCTTGATATGCTTCATCTACTAACTGCCAGAGTTCCTGATGTTTACTGTCCAGCAAAACTACAACTCTAGCACTCTTCATATTGAAAGCATCCGGCGTATGTTCTGTTGCTTGTTCAATAACGCTGATAACTTCTTCTTTGCTAACAGGTAAATTGTTATTTAAGTTGTAAATTGAACGTCTTTGTTTGAGATGATCGATTATAGAATGCATATAATCTCCTTTACTTACTTTTTAACTTTACAAAACCGCTAGCTTAAAGTCACTTTGAGTTGCTATTTGTTACCAGCAAGCAGTAGCAAGTTTGGAGATTTATTTCTGTAAAGCTAATTGCAAAAAGGATGTCCTCTTAGGACATCCTCTGTTGTTTATGAAATTTGTTTTCTTATAAGTTTCTACGAGCTATGTGTACAAGTAATTGCAACCTACCTAACGCATATGCACAAGATAAGAAATTATCATTCCAACTGCACATCCTGCTATAAAAATAAGTACCTTTAGCCACAACGATGTATATTTTGTTCAATTTCCATGTATGTATTATGTGTTTGTGTTTCTTTGTTTTTTGTGAATAAGGATACTCTTATTTCCAACTAAAAAAGGCGTGGACAAGCCACGCCTCAACATAACCAATAAGTATTTCTATTTTTTCGTACTTTGAGCAATCATAGTTACACCAGTATAGGTAACAACTGCAACTACTAGCCAAGTCAGAATGTTAAGGGGCATTTCTTTAACAATAAAGGCAGCAATGGCAACACCAATAATACCACCCACAGTTAACAGAACCGCCGCTTTACGTGAGTACTTACCACTGCGTACAAACTCGATACTACCTGTTGCCATCAGACCAGCACAAGAACCCATCATAACGGGGAAGGCAATTTTGGGGTTTAGACCCATCATGTAAACCATTGCCATACAGGGAGCATAAAGACCTACACCTGCCATCATCAAAGCACCTAAAATGAAGTTCAAAATAATAGCGATAACTAATTTGATGCCATGTAAGCCAATAGCTGTATTACCTTCACCCAGTAAAGCAATCCAACCTAAGTTAGAGGCAATCATAAGAAGTGCCGTAATAATCAAGCAAAAACCCATTACCAATTGAATCTTTTTCTCGGGCAGTTTAGATACAATTTTCGCACCTAAAACTGAGCCTAAAGTTGCCGCTGCAATCAAGGAGAATAAGGTTACAGGTTCAACTTCAATTGCTTGCATGAAAATAAATGCCTCTGTACAAACAGGAATGGTGTGACCAACATTCAAAGTACCGGGTAAGAATGCATCTGATTTCAGATACTTGGTAACTTTGTACAGCATGGTAGTAGGCGCAAAAGAACCAATACCTAAGGTATCTAAAAAGTCGGTTATAAAACCAATGAACAAACCGATAATCCAGTGACCAGCATCGTTAAATTGATCTTTGTTCTTAACGAGATCATATACCCAGAAACAAACGAACACGAATGCCAGTACTGCGATAATAGCTAATAATGCAGTTAACATATTTCACCTTTTCATCTGTGATAAACACAGGTCTCTCTAAAAATATTTTCTGCGGGTCAGGCAGACCCGCATTTTAACAATCTTTTTCTACCCTAGGCAATATCTAATTAGCCCAACAAGAAACCATAGGTTAATGGATCTCTGGGATCATAGAGATAATTGCTAAAGCCTAAAATGTAACCAGATCCTGTAATTTCAGGAATAATTGCATCGTACTCTGCAACTTTAGCTTCGCGGACAACACGACCACGGAATAAAGTACCAGAAATACTCTCGTAGACGAAGGGTTCATCAATTTTTAATTCACCCTTAGCATACAAGGTTGCTAGTTTGGCTGATGTACCAGTACCACAAGGAGATCTGTCTACACTGCCCTTACCAAAAATAACAGCATTCTTATATGTTGCTTCAGGATGAGTGGGTTCATCCCAAACTTCTACTAAGTCAACAGTTTTAATATGCTCTAAGGTAGGGTGCTGGATCTCAATCTTTTCGTTGATCACATCTTTCAACTTCATGGCTTTTTCCACTAATTCAGCAGTGTTTTCAGGGCAAACAGTTAAACCCAGCTCTTTAGCGTGAATAATGCAGAAGAAGCTACCACCAAAAGAGATATCGAATTTAACTTTGCCTAAGCCTTCAACTTCCAACTCAACATCTTTTTTGTACAAGAAAGCTTCTACGTTCTCAAAAGATACACTCTTAACTTTGAGATCGTCCTCTAAATGGGCTGTTGCATGTACCAAGCCGGCAGGAGTTTCTACTACTACTTTTTTCTCAGTAGCACCTTCTTCAACTTCTACCATACCTGTTTCAACAGCAGCAGTAACTGCAGCGATGGTGTTGTGACCACACATATTCAGGTATCCGCCTGTATCCATGAAGATCAGACCGAAGTCTGCTTCTTCGGTTGTGGGAGGTAGTACGAATGCGCCAAACATATCTTTATGGCCACGGGGTTCCCACATCACAGATTTACGATAGTGATCCATGTGCTCACTCAAGTAGGCTTTCTTCTCTGCCATGTTTTTTCCTGGAATCTTTGGGAAACCAGCAGTTACGAGACGAGCAGCTTCACCAGCTGTATGGGTCTCAATCACAGAAATCATTTTTTTGAGTTTCATAATCTACTCCTAATATTGCTGTTTACAGCTTTTTATTTCTCATCCTTAGCTTTAGATAAGCCAAGGCTTTACGGGCATCAGTTAGTTCTAAATTGTTTTCGCCGACAATTTCAGTTTCTGTACCAGACTCACTTTTGTTGATATCTAATACTTGATCAGTGTAATCATTTTTGACTACAAATTTGGCTTGTGTGCCGATAAATTTTAGCCCTACCACTTCCATGCCACGCATACCAATTTGTTCTAAGGTATTGGCAAAATCTACATCGGAGTTACCCCAGCCATCTGCCGATACTACAGCACCTTGGCACCCCATGGCTTGGCAAATACCCGCAGCTCTATCGCCTACTAGATGCTTCAAGTAATTGTCTTGAGGTGTACCTAATACGATTACACCAGCGAGTTCAGTATCTAAGTCTGCGTCAAAAACTTCGACTAGGGGATCGCGAAAATGATGCAAACTGGTTTCTTTTGTTGAAGGTCCACAGCCCATTTGCGACTCCTTTCTAGTTTAGGGCGCGTACAGCGCCATCTCTAAATTCATTGGGTGATAAAACTACCGGCATATTATTTACATCAATAATTGAAATACCACTTGCAAAACCACTGGGTTCTTTAGGGAAAACCATGTGATCATACATGGCACCTTGTCCCGATACCTGTTTTACAATCGCAACTCTAGGTTTTTGACCTGTCAAAGGCTTTTGGGTATATTCATGTACTTCGCTTGCATCTCTGCCACTAAGTAGTTTCATCTCATCACGGATAGTTTGCAGATACTCATCGGCATGTCCGAACACTTTCATCATCAATGCACGATTAAATGGAGCCTCTTTAACAGTAACAATGTCCATTAAAATTAAAAGATCATTTTCTCCTGGAGTGCCACATTTACCAAAGCGCATTTGCTCATCTAGATATCCTTCCGAAGAGCCGAAAGAGTGGAATTGCTCGCCTGTATCGCTTCTACCTGTCAAGATAAAATAGACACCTGTCAAGGTATGCGTGGTGCCATAGCCTAAGCTACCCAAAACTTTGGTTGAAATGGGTATTACATCCATAATCGTGTTGATTTGGATATGTCTTTCACTTGGCTTAAGCACCTTAATATCTACCGATAAAATGTCTGGATCATTGCTCGGAAATTCTTGCAAAATCTGTAGAGTGCCTTTCTGCTTAAAATCACGGAAGGAGGCACTGTTGCCAAAGCAAACGTTTCCGATATGGTAGCTTTTTATCTTTAATGTATCTCTATCCACTTTATTAACCTTTTTTGAAAAAGTAGGCTGGCGCAGTCAAGCGCCAGCCGTAATAGAAAACTAGACGTGTGCAATGTATTCGTACGGCAGGGGTACGATCTTACCTACTTGATCAATCTTAATCAATTGCTCAAGGGTATCATGTAAAATGCCACGTTGTTGTTCAGGATTGTTAGGCTCACCAGCATTTGCACCCATAGGCACACGAGGAGCAACTGCTCTCGGGCTACCGTTCTGTCTGACAACAGGAGGTAAGGCTGCAATTAAGATAGTGGGGATACCAATAGATTCAATTGCTCTCTGCACGATCACGGCAGTTCTATGACAGGTACCTCAGCCAGCGGTGAGGATAACGGCATCTACATCCTCTTCTTTTAATCTTTTGGCAATTTCAGGACCAGTTTCGTTGGTGAAAACCTCTTGGTTACCACCACCACCCATGAAACCGAAGAACTCAGGAGCAACTTCTTTAATGAAGCCTTCCTTTGCAAGTTCGTGTAAACGCTCGATGGGGAACATACAGTTGATATCTTTGTTAACATCACCGTTGTCGTAACCACCGTGAGAGACCATTAGGTCTTCAGGCGCTGTATCACTGGGAATTACACGGTAGCTGGTATCACCAGCCAGGTTAAATCTTTTATCTGATTTCAGATGGACACCAGCGGCTGTCGCGATGGCAACACGCATTTCACTCAAGGGTTTGGTCACAGGAGTGAAAACTGCTGGCGGGGTGATCGGAACAAAAATTTCCGATTGTAAGCCTTCATAAATTTTGGCCATGTCCTAGCTCCTTTCAGTATTTCTAAATTTTTCTTGGATGCGCTTTTGTCTCTCTTGACGGTTTTTGATCGCCTCCAAGTAATCTGGATTCGGTTCCTCATTCAAAACTTCAGGGTAACTCATAACAAAAGCTACTTCTTGACCTATCTTAAGATCATAATCTGAGAAGATCATACGACGGGGAAAGCGAAACTGTCCCAGTCTTCCCTTAATGTCGATGGTGGCACTGGCGTCATCAATCTCGACAATAACACCTTCGAACACACGCTCCGTTGAGGAATACCTTAACTTATCAATATCCACTATTTATTCTCTGGCTCGTAAATTTCCAGACGTTTCTTGCTCTTGGGTAGAACTTGTTCGTTATCTACCAACTCTAGCTTGACGCCGTCTGTCTTCTCGATTACTTCAACGTTGTTCTCTTTGACGCTGGGGCTCCACTTACGCTCAGGTTTCTTTACGGTACCACCATTCATCAGAGTTTTGACCATCGCCATGGCACGTTTAGCGTCTTCAGGACACAGGGTGTTGTTGCAGAGGATTTCGTTTTCGATACCTTGCATTGATTTGTTGTTGTCAACCATAGCACCCATGTGTTCATTACCGACAACCAAAGCACCTTGTACCGCACAGTAGCTGACGCCAACTACGGGTACACCACGACGACCGATCTCGTCAATATGTGAAGCGAAGTCAACGTGGTTGTTACCAAAGCCTTCTGTGGTGACAATAGCACCATCAACATCCATAGCTTCAACTAACATACCTAAACGCTTTGATACGTAGAACTTATCGGAGTTTGCTTGAGGTGAACCGACTAAGACAACACCGATCAGGTCGACATCTTCATCATTCAAAGCCTCTAAAACTAACGGCTCACGATAGTAGTGACGTGAAGTTTCTTTTGAAGCAGGACCGATACATGTCAGAGCGTGGATACCACCGTCTAAGACTTCGGTAGGAGCTAAGACTACAGGAACGTTACCTAAGTCAACGTTGGGTTTAGCACCTAAGGTACCTACTGGTTCAACAGGCATGATCAAGTTATCGTGCATAGCACCTTGACCCATGATCTCCTTAACAACCAGCAGACGTTGTTGACCTTTGCGACGATATTGGTTGATTTCTTGAGTTTCAACCACCAATGACTCATCCACTTCTTTCAGTACACGGCGAATTTCTTCGACAATGTGGTCAGCAGCTTTGTGAGCGGCCAAAGGACCACGACGCTCCATGTTGGTGCCAGCTTGGATCACGACTTCGGCTTTGATCAAGATCTCGCCTTTATCAGGTGCGCCAGGACGTCCCCACATGATGTTCTTTTCTAATTCACCTTCAGATGAACCGAATTCACCAATTTGCACGCCATTTTCATCGGTACCAGTCAACAAGAACACAACACCATCTAAGATACGGGTGACACCATGTCCAATATCACCTTCTTCTTTGGTAGCGATAGGTTGTACGTCCATGATGGTTTCGCTGTATTTACCGTAATCTTCTGGAGTAATGATCTCAAGCTCTAAGCTCTTAACTAGGGCTTCAGCATCAACTGCCTCTGCACAAATCTCTTTAGGAGTACGGATGGTTAAAGTTGTACCCTCAATCTTGGTCTCAGTACCAAACTCAACTTTATTGATTTGGAAATGTTTGCGTACAAAACCACGTACTTTACGAGCTCCACCCACTTCTGCTTGAGCAACGGTAGCACCCTGTTGTGCTTCTGTTGCTTGAGTTGCAACAGGAGCAACACCACCGGCAACAGGAGCGGTTTGTGCGCCAGCTGCTACGGTAGTCAAAGGAATTTGCAAATCAATACCTTTACCTTCTGCAATGTGGATAGAAATGAATTGTGAGCCTGCGTTTTGAACTGTAGCTTGTTGCAACATAGGAGCAACTTCGCTGGCAGGTTGTACCAATTCTTCAGTTGCCTCAACTTTTTCTTCCTTAACTTCGGCACTTGCAGTTGCACCGCCCTCGAGCAAGTCGGGGGTTAAAGGGACTAAAGCATCGGTTGTTTTTACTAGAGTTTTGCCTAAAACATCACCAATTTTCAGGCAATTCTCAGGAATGTTCAGAAGACCTGAATCTTCCAGATCGGGGAAGATGGCTGGATCTTCTAAGTTAGAGGCCTCAATTACGATTCCTCCTTCAGCACGACAACATAGTACGGCTGGATCATTTGCATGTTCTCTTGCGGTTTCAGCTGTTATCGACATGGGCTTCCTCCTTATTTATCTTTTTTATTTTCTTGATTATCAGTAGGAAGTCTACGATATAACTTGTGGCCAGCCGCTCTGAGAACGTGGTCCGTATGATGGTAAACAGGAACTCCTAACCTAGGAGCGACACCGATAACGGTGTTCGTTCAATCCTGACAGGTGCCTGTTAGCACCACCTCCGCACCTTGTTTTTTAAGAGCGAACACAGTTTGTGCCTGACCTGGGCAAATGCCCGGCAATTCACATCTGTATCTTCCTCCGACTTCGACCATTCTTTTGCACCGTTCGGACGCTACCACGGTGCCACCCATCGCTTCTGCCACTTCTTTTAAGCGATCTTCCTGCGCACCACACTCACAGCATAAAATGCCGATTTTGCGATGCTCTTGCGGGAAGGGCAGAGCTACTAAAACACCACCCGTTGTTTTGGTTACAGGGCTCTCTTCGCTACCTGAGCGCCCAGTAAACGGTCCGCCCAACACGATTTCTCCGTGTTGTTTACCCTCACCACCAGCACACTCAATTAATTCACCAACAGCGGTACCGATGGGCACATCAAAGAAAACTTCGCTGTGATGTTCCACTGCGCCACCAACTGTTACATCTTTGTCGATTACGGGTTTGTTCAACTCAATCGCTCTAACGATGTTTTTGATGGTTTCTACATTGGAAACGATGCAATTAGCTTCGATGGGTAATTGACCAGGAACTAAAGTAACTCCAACCAACTCACGGATGACCACACGCTCATCACCAGCAGGATACATATCCGGAAGTAATTTAACTTCTACCGGTGACTTAGCTGCACGAATAGCTTTAAACAAACAAGCCACCGCTTCACGATGCTTGGGTTTAATAGCGATATAGGCTTTAGCTGCTTGGGTTAGTTCGAGCAAGTAGTGCATGCCTCTAATAAGTTCGTCGGCATGTTGCTCAATGTAATGAATGTTGTGCTCTAGCAACGGTTCACACTCGGCGGCATTTGCAATAACGTATCCACCAACGACAGGCTTAGCATATTTGACATGTGCTGGGAAACCTGCACCACCTGAACCTACAATGCCTGCCAGAGCAATTTTCTCTAGATTATTTGCCGTCTCATCGATCGGTACAAATTCAGATGCATTAAAGGTTTGCGGATCATATTCGATCACGATGCGCTCGGGAGTTACTTCTACAACTTCACCAGTAACACTTGAGTGAATATTGGCACCTAAGCCTTGTGGCTTAGCGATTAGCTCCCCGCGCTTAACTGGGTGGCCTGGCGATACAATCGCCTCGCATGGCGCGCCTACGTGTTGCTTCGTTGGAATGACAACTTGTTTCACGCGCTACCTCCTTCTTACCTTTACCTTAACGTTTATAAGACAACCAAAATAGCGCCTCTTTCTAAACGTTTACAACTAAATTTTAGTACCTATAACTCCAATGTCAATCTAGTACCCTACAAAGAATATTACTTATAACGTTATTTTATTATTAGCTAACAGATCCATTCTGAGCTAGCTTTTTGTATTGAAAAAAAGAAAAAGGGGCTCGACACAGCGGTTTTGCCCCTTTTGCTAGCTATCTTAGAAATGGTGTTCTATTCTAAGGTCTCACCGATTCCTTTAATTTTTTTATGGAATTCCTCATCTTCACTTACCACTAAAATGGGTTCTGCAAAGTTTAAGCCAAACAGACCAATAAAACTCTTGGCATCGACAATAATGCGACCATCTTCTGAGTGAAAGCCAAC
The DNA here is from genome assembly GCA_023389255.1 of Bacillota bacterium. Classification (GTDB taxonomy): domain Bacteria; phylum Bacillota; class Clostridia; order Saccharofermentanales; family DTU023; genus JAEWER01. Next base: position 183,108 of record JAEWER010000019.1, on the reverse strand, counting down.
ATCACTGGGTGACAAAGTTGCGTAATATTGGACCAGCTGCAATTCATCAATTGAGTGGAATAGTTTTTTTGTAATCATAAGTACCTCTTTGGCTCTCACTATTGAGAGACTTTAATTTCTGTAACTTCATAATCAGCGGAAGCGATTGCTTCTGTCAACTCTTGATCGCTGATCTCTTGCCTCATTTCTAGCGTAGCGGTCTTGTTGGTTAAGTCAATCTCTACTGACGTAATATTTTCTAATTTCTCTAAAGCACTTTTAACATGCTTAGCACAGTTCTGGCACATCATACCTGGGATAGTTAAAATCTTTTGCATCGTTCCTCCTAACTCAAACTTTTGATCTTCTACTTTCGCTCTAGCTATAGTTCTGATCGCTACTTCAATTTCTTGAGATTCTTTTACTACTTCGGCCTTTACTTTAGCACCATTGAAGTAACGTAGTCGTAACGCATTACTTACAACAAAAAGGGATGACAAACTCATAGCTAAGGCTGCCAACATCGGATTTAACGTCAGATGCCAAAGCGGATAAAAAACGCCTGCTGCAATCGGTATACCTAGCACATTGTAGAAAAACGCCCAGAACAGATTTTCTTTAATGTTTTTAATCGTCTGTTGACTCAATTTACAAGCTGTAACTACATCAAGTAAATCGCTTCGCATTAAAACAACATCAGCAGCTTCTATTGCTACATCGGTGCCATTGGCAATAGCCATACCTACATCAGCCAAAGTCAAAGCAGGTGCATCGTTGATGCCATCACCCACCATGATTACGCGTCTACTTTCATTCTGTAATTGACGAATGGTAGTGGCTTTATCTTCGGGCATAACTTCTGCAATAACGTGATCAACGCAAACTTCCTGTGCAATAGCTTTCGCAGTCTGTTCATGATCACCAGTCAACATATAGACTGTGAACCCTCGCTTTTTTAGCTCAGCGATTGCTTGTTTGCTGGTATTTTTGATCGTATCTGCAACCGCTACCGCTCCTAACCATTCTTGCTCAGAAAAAAGGTGTAGGGGTGTTTTGCCTGAGTACGCTAACTGATTAGTTAAATCTAGTAAATCTTCAGTAGCTAGACCCCGCTGTTCTAAAAGCGCGTGATTACCGGCATAAAGAGTTTTCAAACCAACTTTTGCCTTAATATCAGAATCAGCATCAATTACGCCTTTAATGCCCTGTCCAGGTAAAGTTTCGTATTCGGCAAGCGCAAATAGTTCACTATTACCTTTATGTGCATAATTCCGGATAGCTTGTGCTAGTGGATGTTCTGACTTTTGTTCTAGGCTGGCTAAAGTTTGGATAAATTCTTTTTCATTGAGCTTGGAATCTTTAGCTAGCACAATATCTGTCACTTGTGGATTACCAGCCGTTATCGTGCCTGTCTTATCTAAAACAATAGTGTCACAACGATTGATAATTTCTAAGGCTTCTCCAGATTTATAAATGATGTGGTTAAGCGCTCCCTGACCTGTACCTACCATAATAGCAACTGGTGTAGCTAACCCTAGCGCACAAGGACAAGATATAACCAACACAGAGATAGCAAAATTTAACGCTTGTTCAAAGCCTGCACCACTAGCTAACCAGAACAAGAAAGTGACTACTGCAATACCAATAACTACAGGTACAAAAATGCCAGCAATTTTATCTGCAATACGGGAAATCGGTGCTTTACTTACAGAAGCTTCACTAACCAATTGAATGATTTTGCCTAAAGCAGTATCTTCGCCAATTTGAGTGGTAACCATTTCAAAACTGCCGGTTTGGTTGATGCTAGCAGCATGCACCTTATCACCTACCTGCTTAAAAACAGGCATGCTTTCACCCGTCAGCGCTGCTTCATCTAGGCTACTATTACCACTGGTAATTTCGCCATCAACTGGAATTCTATCGCCTGGGCGTATCAATACGATGTCTCCTTTGACAATTTCTGCTACAGGGAGAGTTATTTCTTGACCATCTCGTTTTACGTGTGCCGTATCTGGTGTAAGAGCTAGGAGCTTATCTATCGCTCCACTGGTTTTATTTTTGGCTCTAGCTTCCAAAAATTTGCCTAAGGTAATCAGCGCTAGAATCATAGCCGCCGACTCAAAATAAAGCTGGTGAGCGTAGTGATGTAATTTACTAGCATCACCCTCTGCCAAAGCAACTTGCATCTGTATTAGTACAACCACTCCATAAACTAAGGCAGCACCAGAACCAACGGCAATCAGCGAGTCCATGTTAGGAGTTAAATTAAATAAAGACTTAAATCCCCGCGCAAAAATTGTGCGATTGATGAAAACGACGGGTAGTGTCAGCAAAAATTGAAGCAAAGCCAAAACTGGTGCATAGTTCACTTCGCCCAAACTAAATGGCAAGGTTAAGCCCAACATTGGACCCATGGAGAAGAACATAAGCACCAATAAGAAAACTAGCGAATAAACGAGACGATGTTTAAGTTCCTTTTGCTCCTGAACAAAACTGATTGGCGTTTTGCTAGCTTGGCTTGTGCTTTGCGCTCTTTTCTGCTCTAAAGTATTTTGCCAAGATGCTTTGTAACCAGCCTTTGTTACCGCCTGTTCTACGTCTAGCGCAATCTCTGACTCAGTTTTATCGCTAGAGATAAAATCAAGTTGCATCTGATGGGCGAGTAAATTGACTTCTACATTGGCGACACTTGCTACTTTATCTACCTGTTTTTTGACGGTAGAAGCACAGGCCGCACAGGTCATACCTTCTACCTTGAATATTTGTTTCATAAAAACTCTTAAGATTTAGGCTTCTAGTTTCAAATCAATTGTGGCCAAATCTGGTGCTTTGTAAGAAGCAAATCCTTGCGGTTTGTTGACTACATAGGTACAAAAATTACGTGCACACTCTTGTTCGGCTGAAAAATCTAGAGCTTTCATCGATGGATTTATCTCTGCTTCACAATAGCTGTGTATTAAAGCACTTCCCAGCCAGGGGTTATAAACCAACAACGGCGCATGTAGCAACGTAAAAATTGCGTTACCGAGCTGCCAGCCTTCAGTTTTAGTTTTACCGTTATCACCATAGCCATATAACAGCTCGCCAAAGGGCTTAGCATGTGTGCTTAAAGCTTCTTTCGCTCCACTAACTTGAGTAAAATCTACTAACTGCACTTGTGCTCCCCACAAGTGCAAAGTCCGATCTTTTATTTGAACTCTGCTAATAACATCGTCTGCATAAATGTGGGTGCGCTCTTTAGCCTCAATAGGCAAAATCCCCAATCCTTCACATTTCTCACCATTTTGCAGCTCAATATATTGAGCAAATAAAGCAACTGTTGTGCCACAAGCTAGTAGCACCTTGCCTTGAGCAATAAACTCTTTGAGATCGTCAAGTAATGCGTGCTGTTCCAGCTGCCTCTTGATATAAACAAATTGTTCCACTTCACCAGATGCCATAAATACCATGTCATAGTTGGTGAAACGGAAGTTAGCTAAATCTGTGGTATCAATAATATCTAGCTGACAAGAGATACCATGCGCTTCTGCTATTTTTTGCATTGCTTTAGCATTGGCAAAGTCGCCTTGTAAATTGAGTATGTGAGGTAAGAAACTGGCTAGTTTAAGCATAGGTTTCCTCCTTTTCAATCAGATCTCGCATAGCTTCATATTCGCCTAAATAAGTGATGAGATAAACAACATCTCCAGGCTGCTGACTGATCAAATCTAATAAATCTTTAGAGCTGGTTGTTTTGGCACTTGCCATTTTGTCCGCCGGCCAGTCCACTGCCTTAAGCCACAATATAATGGAGTTGATGGAATCTGCTTGATGTGAACTACCTGCATCAACTATGCGCTGTAATTTACCTGTTTTCAGTCTTTCGATATCACAATCAAAGCAAAAGAAGTTATTGAGATAAAAGGGATTAAAATCAACTACTGTCTGCAATTTGTGTAATACCAAGGATGCTTCTTCATTTTCATCGGCAATAACGTTTAATACGTTTTGTAAAGTATCTGGGTTTTCCTGTTTGATGCGCAGATATCTAATTTTTTTATGGCGATAACTAAACTCAACAAATCTTCCATCAATATTTTGAAATGCTAAAAAGGCTGCTTGGCATACTTTGAGATCTATCTTGAAAAGATGTTTGGCAATACTTAAGGCAGCTACGTAGTTATAGAGCATGGGCGAGACATTGTAGGGAATGTGGAATTCCAGCCCTTCATAATTAAACGTGCGATTGTCAAAGTTGATGGAGCTGATTCTATCGTCCACTTCGCTTTCGCTCTTAGATTTATAACTGCCATCTCGATTGCTAAAAGGTCCAACATTATCTACATTCATGTAACTAAACTCAATCTCTGAGTGCGTGAGTGGACAAGGCATGGTGGGTAATTGAGGGTCTTTATTAAAAGATCTAGCATTTTTTTCCACACTGAAAAAATATTGTTGGCGGTGGGGTAAAAATTGTAACGACGCTGATCTAGGTTCTTCGTTGTTAAGAAATAGGGTTGTATTAGGTGTAACAACCTGTTTGATTTTTCGGTAAATGAATGCAGGGTCACCATTTCTACCAACCTGATCTTTTTGTAGGTTAGTTACCAGTAGATTATTGGTTGGCAAGGCATTATGGATCAATGGAAGCGATCTTTCGTCTGTTTCCATCACCAAAAAATCCGCTTCTAGCTTGCCAGTCAAACTGCAATCACGTAACAAGCTATTGGCAACACCAGGCAACATGTTTGCACCTTCAATATTACTAATTATTTTTAAACCTGCATTTTGCGCTAAATGAACAATTAAATTGGTAGTAGACGATTTACCATTAGTACCCGTAACATAAAGAATTTTATCGGGATCAAATTTGAACTTACTTACAAAATTAGGATCTATTTTTAAGGCTACTGCACCTGCGATGTTAGAACCTCTACCGGGGGCTATTTTTTTGACAAGCCAATTAACAGTTTTAGCTGACCAAAGAGCCAAATGAAAACGCATATTCTGTTCTCCAAACTATATTAAAAATCGTTTACCCTGTGATCATAGGGTTCCGATGCTACACTGAATATAAATAGGAGGTATCGATGTCTACACCACGTTTATTGATCAACATCGAAGAGCTCAAGTACAACTATAGCAAGTTACAAAATATTGGTGCTAAAAGAAATGTTACCATCGCTTGTGTGACAAAAAGCTTTGGGGCTGACCCTAAGCTGGTACAAGCTCTCTACGATGCAGGGTGCAGAGCTTTCTGTGACTCACGCCTAACCAATTTTAAGCGTTACACTCAGCTTGAACTAACTGATATAACTCGCATACTCATCCGTATGCCCGCTAAGTCAGAAATAAAAGAAGTTGTATCCTATTCTGATATCAGCTGTAATAGTGAAAAAGAAACTCTGCGCCTGCTAAACCAAGAAGCACTACGGCAAAATAAAAAACACGGCGTTATCTTGATGGTGGAGTTAGGCGATAGGCGCGAGGGACTTTTCCCGCAAGACATTGTTCCTTTAGTCAATACGATACTGCATGAATATAAAGGATTAGAATTCAAGGGCATCGGTACCAACCACGCTTGTCTTGGTGCCATTATTCCAGATATCGATAAGATGCAACAACTGTTGAGCGTAGCAAACACTGTAGAAAAACGTTGCACCATTCCTTGCGAGATAATTTCTGGTGGTAACTCTGCCAATGTCTACATGCTCTTAGATGAGAGCCTGCCAATAGGCATAACCCAGTTACGAGTTGGTGAATGCCTGCTTCGCGGAAATGATGTTAATACCGGCCAGTTATTTCCTAATTTGAAGCACAACCTTTGCCGTTTGGAAGCTGAAGTTATTGAGCGAATCGATAAACCATCTTTATCTGAAGGAAAAATGGGCTTGAATGCTTTTGGCAAACAATTAGAGAGACCTAAGGATAGAGGTATTATTCGTCGCTGTTTAGTAGCTTTAGGCAAGCAAGATTTTGGCATGGGAGATATTACTCCAGCTGAACCGCACTTCGCTGTGCTCGGCTCTTCTTCTGATCACACTTTAGTTGAATTATTGCCGGGTTCACCCGAACTTAAGGTTGGCGATAAAGTCTTATTTAATGTAAATTATGGTGCAATCAATTCAGCTTTTTTAACCGATTTGGTTGAAAAGGTATATGTAAAAAAGTCCTGCTCGTAAAGAGCAGGACTTTTTAGCGATCAGTTGCAACATTCAGTTCATTCAGAATCTTAAAAACTTCATCGTAAGTTGCCTTAATGGCACCATCATCAACAATAGTCACTTCGGAAGTTTTTTGTGCTTGTAGTTTTGCTTTCAATTCAGTTAGTGGAATTTCGTTACCATCTAAGTAAACTTTGTCACCACTGACTTTGATTTCACTTTGTTTTACTTGTTCCGTTGTACTAGTAGTAGTGCTACTAGTAACATCTTTCCCCTTGAATTGCGAATAAATTTGTTCCATGCCATTACCTAAGCCTGGAATCCAACCCTTGAGCCAGCCTGCCAACACTGCCAAAATCACCAACAAAATCAGCCACTTGCCCCAACTGTGTTTTTTCCTTTTCTCTTGATTACGCATAATATCTCCTAACAAAATAGCTAGAGTGTCCTCTAGCTATTTATAAACCATTTCTACTGTTCTGCGCCAACTAGAATTTGCTCTTATTGATTTGCTTTAAGATAGCACCTACTAAGTATGTAATCTCGAAGCCTAAAGCAATTAAGAAGATTAAAAGCGTACTCATACTGAAGAAGGAAGCTACCAACGCAATACCACCTAAGACGATAGCCGCCACACTATTATCCGCTTCTTTGGGACGTTTATTCCACTTGAGACTCAAGATACCCTTAACTAAGTAGAAAGTACCTATTAACAACACAAGAATGGCGACTACAAAAACAACTGCGCCACCTAAAGCACCAGCGGCACCGCTGATAACACCTAGGCTAGATCCTGTTCCATCCATATCAAAAAAGCTGTCTGCTGAGTGTAATCCAGAAGAAACAGAGCTACTAAAGGATAACAATGCACTGCCACCAACCATGATAATCAGTGCTAGCAAGTAAATAATACTGGCGATGACAATGTCGAAGATAGCACCAATCTTTAAGCAAAGTTTGCCAATTTCATACTGATGCATCGCCTTTTGTGCTGGAGTTTGCATATGGAATTGACCATAACCAGCCTGAGCATAAGGGTTATGACCTGCTTGTTGTTTATAACCTGCTTGTTGCTGATTTTGATATGCATACTGTTGCTGATATTGTTGGTTTCTATACTGTTGTTGATCAAACTGAGGTTGACCATATGCCTGTTGGCGTTGATTTTGTTGTGGTTGTTGATAGTACTGTTGATACTGTTGTTGATTTTGCTGCGGTTGTTGATAGCGAGCTTGATATGCTTGTGCCTGCTGAGGTTGAGCATAATATGCTTGCCCTTGCGACTGTTGATAAGCCTGTTGCTGGGCTTGATTAGGCTGTGCGTGTTGGGCCGTTTCTTCTGTCTTAGCAGTTTCAGTTTCTGTTTTAGTTTCAACTTGTTCAGTTGTAGCTGTCAGTTCATCGGCTCCGTGCTCAGTCACTTTAGCAGCTTGCTCGCCAATAGTCATATTTTCTTGAGTCAAATTTTCCACTGTGTTTTTTTGTTCTGAATCCATAACACACCTCTCAGAATAATGATTTTTAATTTTAGCACCAAAATATTGGTTGGTGCTTTAATTGGCTTGATCTTGCTCACGGTAGAGAATATTCTGTTTAGCTTCTGCTCGCAATTGCAAAATTGCCTGGTTAACTCTCTGATAATCCTTGAAAAGGATATGACGACTATCGAAAGAAAGAATAATGACAGCCATTTTGTTGCCACCTTGCTGTAGCTTTTCTTTAATGGCTTCAGTCATCTTATAAAGATCTTCATACGTTTTTATTTCACCAGTTGCCATATCCTTTACGGCTAAAGGTTGCCTGGGATAATTGCTAGGAATAGTTATACGCAACTGATTGCTCTCTTCTTCTAAAACATCTACTAGTGCTAGCTTTTCTTGTGTCAGACCTTGATCTTCTAAGATGCGTTGCTTAGTTTTTTCAGACTGTGTTAAATCTTCACTCAGCTTTTGGTTTTCTTGCTGTAGCTTTTCAATTTTTTCTGCTAGTACTGCTACCTCAGCCTGTTTTTGTCTATCTGCTTGTTGCTTGTTTTTATCTATAGCCTTAGTCGTCTCAATTTTTTGTACCATCAAAACCAAGAAGAGGATGATTAAAATAACATCCAATAAAGGCGTTAAATCCATTGTTAAGCCACGTCTTTTACGCACTAGACTAATTCCTTTTCGGGATCAATATCGGTAGATACTTTGGTAATCGTGTTTTCAGTCGTACTATCCGACTTTTTTTCCATCTCTTGTTTAATCTCAATCTCGGAAGCCTTAACTAGAAGTCTGGTATTACGATCCACGTACAAATTTACTTGATCACTTAAAATCTCAATCTCTGCCTGCAACAAGCCATTACCTGATTTATAAATAATGGCAAATACAATGCCCCAAAATGTGGAGGTTAACGCTGCAAAAAATAAGTTGGTCTCAATCTCACCAATATTATTAACCATGGGAATCAGAGAAATAACGGTACCCAGAATACCCAGCAGCGGGAAAATCGCAGAGATGTTCTCGAACAAAGAATAACTGCTTAAAACTTTGCGATAGCGCTCAAGTAATTCTTGTTCTCCCTCAGGCTTCAGATACTTATGGTAATATGCAGAAATTTTGCGATAGTCATGCCAACCACCCGGTAAATAACCTTTGGGGTTTAACACCTTTCTTAGCTTTCTAGTAAGTCTTAAGCTACGTAAAAAAATGCCGGCATTAAAGATTGCCAACACAAAAATAAGAAAATCAAAACTGATAAAATTACGAACAAATACTTGTAGCACAATATATACCTTAGTTTTGTAATGCTAGACGCAACACTCTTTCAACATCTTCTTTTTCTACATGTCCTTCATGTACCTTTTCTGCTCCAATATAAAAAGTAGGCACATAAAAATAGTCGTATTGTTCTGCCAACTCAGCTTCTTCGCTTTCTTCGATTTGTGTAATCTCAATGTCACGATATTCTGGTTGCTGTTTAAGTTCAGCTAGATGTGCAAATGCTTGCTGGCAATGTGGACAGTTTTGCAAGTAAAAAAGTGTTATCTGCTTCATCTTGTTACCTCTTATTTCAAGTTTGAATTTACTTTTATTTTTCTACCCAGATCGATACTGAGCCTCCGGCGCAACTAAATTCAGCTCCGCCTTTTTCATCTAGCATAACAGTATCAGTTACATTGCCCGTCAAATCGTACCATTCTTGCCCTGCGCGCAATGTTCCCATCTCCAGATACTTGCTCTTACCCTCTCCATTACTCAAGATACAAGCTAGCCCTGATTTTTCATGTTTATCATCACCTAAGCGTACAAAAGCGATGCAGTTAGGATCATCAAAGTAATCTCTTTGTTCGCCATAAGCATGTTGTTTACGGGCTTTAAGTAATGGGTCTAGTTTGTCCTTTAGTGCGGGAGTCGGATTATCGCCACCACAGCCGTAGTAATCACCATAGAAAAGACAGGGATAGCCATCTTCACGCAAGAGAATTAAGGCATAGGCTAGTGGCTTAAACCATTCTTGCACATATGATTCCAGCGCTTGACCTTTTTGTGAATCATGGTTATCAACAAAAGTCATCACATTTAGCGGTTTATCTTCCACCAACGTGTTCGCAAAAATCTGACGCATATCGTAACTGTCTCCGCTATTTGACGCATGATAAAAATTAAAATGCAAAGCAACATCAAATAACGCTAACCATGTATTGACCTGAGCTAGATACTCTTTGAGTTTGCCCACATCACCATTCCAGTATTCGCCTACCATGTAAAGATTTTTATCTGTGTTTTGACGCACGCTCTGCACAAACTCATCGATAAAAGTTTCATCAATATGTTTGAGTGCATCTAGACGTAACCCATCTAGTTTGAGTTTATTTACGTACCAGCTACCCCATTTTTTAATTTCTTGGCGCACATCAGGGTGATCGTAATCAATATCTGCAAACATCAGATAATCAAAATTACCTTTTTCGTCGTCAACACTTTGAGAAAATCCTTTGTTTTCGCCTAAAATGCGATAAATTGCACTTTGCTTGCTGATTTCATCGTAGTCTGTAGCAGTGAAGTGATTAAAATTCCATTTGAATTCGGAGTATTTATTGCCACGACCAGGGAATGTAAATTTAGTCCACCCCTTAATATCAAAAGGTTCTGAAATTTGCTTTTCTCGGTTATTGGGATCTACTTTTACAGCTTTGAATAATTCTGTTTCATCGGCTCCCGCTTTATGATTGATAACACAATCACCATAGACTGCGATACCATGCTCATGCAAAGTACTGATCGCTTCTTCTAATTCAGCTAAAGTTCCATACTTGGTTGCAACTGTGCCTTTTTGCTCAAACTCACCCAAATCATAGAGATCGTAAACACCATAGCCTACGTCATTTACACCTGTTCCTTTATAACAAGGAGGTAACCACACGCCACCAACACCCATCTCAACTAAGCCTTGTACGTTATCTTTTAGGCGTTGCCAGTGTTTACTGTCTGCCGGTAAATACCATTCAAAATATTGAATTGTAATTGGATTATCCATGTTTTTTCCCACCAAATTCACTTTGTTTCAGCGTTCGATCTACCACCATTATGCGGTAATCGGGATATATTTTGCTCAGCTCTTTAATCTCATCTAGAGTGAGATTAAAGCAATAAGTAGATAAAAAATCACACAGAACAATATCTGACCCTGTAACTGTAAGGCTAAGATAATTTTTAGCCGGATACAGGGTTTGCAGATCAATAATGTGGTGATACCACTCATTTCCTTGCAAATAGTAGCGTTCGTAAATACCGCTGGTCACCACTGCTTCCTGCTCGACTGTTTGTATTTCTAAAAAATCTTTTTTTGCTAAGTCAGCGTAAGCGTCTTTAGAGGCATGCTTTTGCAACAGTTTTTGTGCCAGTTCATCTCCTTTGATGCTTTGTAATGGATTTTGTATAGCAACTCGCCACTTGTCACTGCTTTTCCCTACAGGCACCACATCGCCGCCAACGCTAAGCAAGACATTGCTGTAGCCCTTTTGCTCCAACTTATCTGCTATCAAGTGCATCGCAAAACCTTTAGCTACTGCTCCTGTTTCTAACCTAATATCCGCAAGACGAGTGATAGTACATTTACCATCTTTCTTTTTTAGCTCAAACTGCCAGCCTGATTTCTTAGCTGCATCTTTTAATGCTTGTACATCGGGAGTCTGCTTTTGCGTGCGATATTCCTGCCACAAATCCAGTAAATAGCCTGACGTTACACTTAAACGATTAGCAAAAGGAGCTTGCTCTTCTAGTTCTTTTGCTCTTAACAATAAGTCATAGACATCTTGTTCTATCGTTAACGGTTCACCTACTGGTTGTTGATTAATGCGCCATATATTGTTGCTACCTGGATATTCTTTGAAAGAATTAAAAAGCTGATCGTAGCGCTTAAGTTCGACTTCAAGTGTTTGACAGAGCTCTTGGAATTTAGCTTCCGTAATATTTTTGGCAATTACTACTGTCAAAGTATCGAGATAACCTAAAAATTCATGTTGTTGCTTATCCTTTATTTCTCTGTCAACCGTTATCTGTGATCTACTATTTTCAGTCTTCTTTTTCATATCACAGCCTGTACTAACTAAAAGAAAACAGCCCAATAAAAACCAAATAACTATGCCCTTTGCTCTGCCTCTTGTGGTTATGTGCATCATATGTCCTCACTTTATGTGATATGCCTGAATAATCGGTCGGATTCTCGGCAGAATAATTTTAAGTACTAGACCGCTAACAACACCTGTCACAGCACCCCAAAAGATAAGTGGGGCAACCAAAAGCTGCCAACCATCACTGATCAAACTGCTGTAGAGTACAGAAACCACCACTAGTTGCGCTAAGTTGTGGGCGATAGCTGCCATTGTACTAGCTAGCAAGTAGCTAACTTTAAGTTTAGGCAGTAGTAAAACAACTAAAATGAGCCACGCTAAAAGACTGCCACTCAAACTCAGCACCCCAGCTATTAGTCCTCGAAGTAGTAAAACATATAGCGCTTTAAGTAAAACTATAATTAGGGCATCTTGCTTACTATGTTCATAGAGCAGGTACATTACTACCACATTGGCTAGACCGTAACGTAACGGTATAGGCAAGGGTGGCGGAAACAGACTCTCTAGCGTAGCTAAAACCATGGCAACAGCAAAGAGAAAAGCTAAAAATGTTAGATGTTTTGTTTTACTATACCTACTCATTTACCTATAACTACATCTGGCGCTGTCGAATTTGGCTTATTCGCATCACCTAATCTCTTTTCAACTTTCACTAAAACATCGTTAGGAATGCAGGCAGCAAAATTACCATTAGTATTTAAATTGCCCGCATTAACACAAATCTGATCGGGACAGTTGCTGTGCAAAAAGCGAATACCCTTTTCACTCACTTCCAACTCCACCTGCTTATCTGGCACCTGATAAGTGCCAAAATGAGCTGAGTTAAGCGGTATTTCTAACACTATATCTCCTGAACTCTGTACTCTTGCTACTAGATCATCGCTAATCAAGCGGTTTTGACTAGTGAGCCACCAGACGGCACCAGAAACCAATAAAACTATAATGATCAGACAAAGATCTCTACGTTGATAAAAATTACGAGTTTTCATTTAGCTATGTGTTAACTTTAGTTGTAGTTACTAACGCAATCGAGAGGTTTTTATGCGAACAATTTTTTTAGCCGCTGGTTGTTTTTGGGGAGCAGAATCCTTCTTTCAACAACTTCCTGGCATCTGTCAAACCGAAGTTGGTTACATCAACGGCAAGACAGAACAGACCAATTATAACGCTATCAAAGAAACAGATCATGCTGAGTGTGTCAAGATCAGCTACGATCCTAACAGAATAAAGCTAGCCGAAATTTTAGATCGTTTCTATTGTGTAATCGATCCATTGAGCGTAAATCAGCAAGGAGCTGACCAGGGTAGACAATACCGCACTGGTATTTATTTCGAGACAGAAGATGATTTAAGCGAGCGCATCGCTCGTGAATCACTAGCGCTATTAGATGAGAGTTTAGGACAAATATCTGCTATCGAATTAGAAGCAGTAAAAAATTATGTTCCAGCTGAAGAATATCATCAAAATTATTTAACGAAAAATCCTGATGGCTATTGTCACATCAATCCTAAAAAAGCTTTGTCTGTTGTGCTATATCCACCGCAAGCTGACGAAGATGAACTTAAGCAAATTAAAGAAAAGCTCGATGAATATGCTTATAAAGTAACGCAAGAACAGGGCACAGAAGCTCCTCACAGTCACGAATATAACAAGGTGGTAGAGCCAGGAATTTATGTTGACATTGTCGGCGGACAACCTCTATTTTCCTCAGACGATAAGTTTGATGCCGGTTGTGGCTGGCCTAGCTTTACCATGCCTATTACCACTGACATCATTCGGTATAGAGAAGATTTTCGCTTCATGCTACAAAGAACTGAAGTCTCGGCTCTAGCCTCTAATTCTCATTTAGGACACGTGTTCGAGGATGGACCTAGCGCTAAAGGAGGCTTACGGTTTTGTATCAACGGACTATCTCTTCGTTTTGTACCTTTAACTAAGATGAGAGAACTGGGCTACGCCCGTTTATTACCCTATGTTGAACAGCGATAATTGGGAGGATACATGGTTAATTTAGAAAGTAATCGCTTAACTTTTTGTGGCTTTGCCGAAGATGCAACAGATGCTCGTGTATTAGTCTACGGTGCACCTTACGACAGTACTTGTAGCTTTAGACCCGGCACTCGCTTTGCGCCCGCTCGTATGCGTGAAGAATCTTTTGGCTTAGAAACTTATAGCCCCTACCAAGATTTAGATTTATTAAATTACAAAGTCTATGACTTAGGTGATTTGGAACTTCCCTTTGGTGTACAAACTAAAACTTTACAAACTTTAGAAGAGCAGACAGCACAGATTTTGGCAAAAAAAGCAATTCCGCTAATGATAGGTGGTGAACACTTACTCACTTTAGGTCCTGTGCGTGAATGCGTTAAGCACTATCCTAATTTGGAAATCGTTCACTTCGATGCTCATACCGATTTACGTGATGATTACTTGGGTAACGAATTGTCACATGCCTCTGTAATCAAGCGTTGCTGGGAACTTGTAGGAGATCAAAAAATTCACTCTTTCGGTATCCGCTCTGGCTTAAAAGAAGAATTTGCTTTTGCGAAAGAGCATTTAGATTTTCATCCGCTAACGCTAGATGATGCCAGCTTGGTTGCCGAAAAACTCGCTTCTGCTAAAACACCAATCTATTTAACGTTGGATCTAGATGTGTTAGATCCATCCGTCCTGCCGGGCACAGGTACACCTGAACCTGGCGGAGCTACTTTTATGCAACTGCTCAACGCCTTACTAGCCTATAAAGACTGCAATATTGTGGGCATAGATATTATGGAATTATCCCCCCATTACGATCAATCTGGTGTATCTACGGCAGCTGCCTGCAAAATTTTACGAGAATTGTGCATCATGCTTGCTAGCAAATAAAAGGGGTTCAAAATGAACCCCTTTTCTACTCTTTCATTTAGCATTTATTTTTTGAACTTGCCTGCTTTGTAGGGAATGTAAACCAAAAGCGGTAAAATTACATAACCAAAAATCATGGCTGAAATAGCATAGTAGTTCAGGCTTCCATCTTCTAAGGAGAAGCTGGAGCGCCAGCTAAACATTGCCAGTAACAAGACTGTGAGCAAGAATCCTAAGATGGGTACGATTACGTCAGTTATCACATTGCCCTTAGCCTGTAAAATTTGTTTTTTCGCCATACCTTTATAGCAAACAATGACTGCCATAGGTACAACCAAGAATTGAGCAAAACGTGAAATTGAAGAAATAATCATAATTCCTTGCATATCGTAGTGGAAAGCCATCGGCACAATAATAGCCATAGCTGCTGTCACAATAAATGCTGTAACAGGCACACCGTTTTTGGAGCGCTTGCTTAAGAAGCTGGGTAAATGACCTTCATCAACCATAGCTTCAAATACGCGCGGCGTGGAGAAACCAGCTGCGATATTGATACCAAACATGGAGAGCACAGCACCATAAGTTATGATGTTTTTGATCCAAGGATTGCTGTAGGCAGAAGCTAAACCAACGGTATCTTTGCTTTGCATAATAGCTACAGGATTTGCCAACATAGCTGATGTAACAATACCTACGTACACTAAAGCAATGATGCCGATAGCTACAGGAATTGCTTTGGGTAAATTCTTTTCCGGTTCTTCCATCTCACTGGCGGCAGAAGCAACTGATTCAAAGCCAGTAAAAGCGTAGAAAGCTGCGATTACACTTGTGATGAACAGATTAAAGTTCATGGGTTTTACCACAGGTTCACCTGCATCGTTTAAGACGCTGTTTACTTCATGCATGTGGTTTTCACCAGTTTTGATGAAAATAACTAAACCAGCGATGATGGCAACTGCCAAAGCTGCCACTTTACCTACTGTGGACAGGTTGCTGAAAATCTTAGTGACGTAGGTACCTGAGAAAATAATTCCTAAAACAACTGCCATTAACAGCAAGAAACCAATGGTCACATTGGTAAACGTCTTATTTTCTTTACCCATGAAAATTTCAATGGTACTTGAAACGACGGCGGTCGCCATAACGCCCCAAGCAATAGCACCTGCAACGAAACGGGTAATGCCAATATAAAGGCCTACACTATCACCAAAGGCAACCGTTGAATAAGCAAAAGCTGCACCATTTTTACGGGTATACTTAGCTGCAGAAGCAAAAGTAACTGCGAGCACACAGGCAAAAACAGCCGCACCGATATATACTACGGGTGCCCATGTACCGGAGAGTAAAATAACTGACTTGGGGTTTAGGAAGATACCTGTACCGATAATACTATTGATGGCTAAAAGCACAATCGACCAGTAGCCGAAGCGCTTTACGCTCTGCTTGGAAATTGACATTGTTCGTCTCCTCAAATTCATTAGTTTAGAGTTGGGTTTGAGTTTATGTTAGTTTCAGATCTAGCGTTAAATGTGCTTACTTTGTACACATCTCCACAAAGTGCTTAAACAATTTCGCCTCACCCTCGCTAACTCCCGATGTCATCTCTGGATGGAATTGCGTTGCCAAAATACGGTGTTCCTTATCTTCCACCGCTTCAATAACACCATCGCTAGTGTGTCCAACAGCCTTCAACCCCTCACCTGCACGCATGACAGCTTGGTGATGGAAACTGTTGGTCATCGCACTTTCACCAAACAGTTCAGCAAAAGTAGATCCTTTTTCGAATTTAACCTCGTGGATATGCATGGTGGGAGAATGAGCTTGCCAATGTTTTAGCAATTCATGATCGGCATAACTCAGATCTTGCAATAATTCACCACTGCGCAACGCATTGATCAATTGAAAGCCTCGACAGATGCCCAAAATCGGAACTTTCTTTTCTAGTGCCTTTTGATAGAGCATGGTATCGAACTCATCTCTTTCTGGCCAAACGGTAGACAATTTTGCACGTGCCTCTTGACCGTAAAAAGGTGGATATAAATCTTGACCACCAGTCAAAATCACGCCATCTACTTGCTCTAACCATTGTTCGATAATTACTTCGCGGTCTGCTTTTTCTACATAGGGCAAGACCATGGGGATACCGCCGGCTTCAGTCACTGAACGTACATAATCGTGATTAACATATGCTCTGGCATAACCAGGAAACATACCATCTTCATCTAACATCCAGCTACCGCTGATACCGATAATTGCTTTGGATGACATACAACCTCCTATCTTCCACAAATATAGCTTCGTATAGCTAAAGTCTATCTTTATCATTAGCTACACTTTTTGATAATGCTATACCTTAAACTATCTTTTATTTCCATACCACTACTAGCGGTATTTAATGCGTATAAATTACGTTAAATAGGTGCTTTTAGTGCTAATCGCGTAACAATTCCAACACATAGTTGGGCAGTGCGAACGCTCCTTGATGCAACTTGAGATTATAGTAATCAGTTTTTAATCCCAGTTTTAACCAACGTTCTGCCTGCAAATCTTTTATGGGATGTAGACATTTAGAGGAGAAGCCATACAACCAGTGACCTGACGGATAACTCGGAATATGTGCCTGATAGAGATAATTATTCTCAAACACCGCCTGCATCTTACGTCTGATCTTGCTTACTTCATTACGATTACGAATATAGTACGGGCTCTCATGCTGATTAACTAAAATACCTTTTTCGGTGAGAGCGTTATAGCAATTGCCATAAAATTCTCTGGTAAACAAACTTTCACTAGGACCAAACGGATCGGTAGAGTCTACCACAATCAGATCATAGGCATTGGTTTTGGTGCGTACATAGCGCAGACCATCAGCGTAGATTAATTTGACTCTGGGATCAGCAAATCCACAAGCTGTTTTCGGTAAATACTTTTGGCAGGCTTTTACCACCTGCTCATCTAACTCAACTAATTCTAAGTGTTTGATCTGCGGGTATCTGCTCAACTCTCGCAGAATACCGCCATCGCCACCACCGATCACTAAAACTGTCTCTATATCAGGATTAACAGCTAAGGGGACATGAGTCAGCATCTCATGATAAATAAATTCATCTTTTTCTGTCAGCATCACTTGCTCATCTAAAACTAGCATTTTGCCACAGTCGTAAGTATCAAAGATTTCGATGCGTTGGTAATCACTCTCTTTGGCAAATAATTGTTGCTTAATTTTGAAAGATAGCTTCACATTAGGGGTGTGTAATTCACTGAACCAAAGACTCATCACAAGACCCTTCCTTTTGTTTGATCAATTACGCTTTTAATTTTATTAGATAGCTACATGCAATTTGTTAAGGCTGAGATCCTCTGTACCCGTCATCGAACAACCTTTCTCTTTAGCTTGCTTGATATAGTCAAGAGCCTCTTTTGTCACCTCTTCGCCAGGAGCTAAAATCGGGATACCCGGTGGGTAACACATCACAAATTCTGTACAAATTCTACCTACCGTTTCTGCCAAAGGTAATTGTACAGACTTAGCATAGAAGGCTTCTGCTGGTGTCATCACAACCTTAGGGGCAATATATTCTCCTACCATCAAAGTGTCAGGCGACTTGCCCCAGCGACGTTTAATATCTATCAGAGCTCCTAGCAGTCTTTCTACTGCGTTAGGACGATCGCCAATAGAAATAATAGCTAACAGGTTACCTAAATCGCCAAATTCAGTTTGAATATCGTATTCATCGCGCAAAATATCGTAGACTTCGATGCCTGCTAAACCTATTCGACGCGTATGGATGGATAGTTTAGTTGCATCAAAACTATAAAATGAATCCCCATTACAGCGTTCATTACCAAAAGCGTAAAATCCGCCATCGGTATTGATTTCTGCTCTAGCGTATTCCGCCAAATTCAAAACACGTTCAAATGTTTTTTGCCCGTTGAGCGCTAAATTCCGTCTAGTAATATCCAGCGATGATGTGAGCAGGTAAGAAGCGCTGGTGGTCTGCGTTAAATTGATAATTTGTCTGATATACCCCAGATCTTCTGCCATATTTTCGCCTGCAAGTAATAAAGAACTTTGGGTGAGCGAACCACCTGTTTTGTGGGTGCTCACTGCCGCCATATCTGCACCTGCTTGCATGGCTGAAAGCGGTAATTTATCGGAAAAATAGAAATGTGTACCGTGTGCTTCGTCTACTAAGACTTTCATATTGTATGCATGTGCTAACTTAACAATCTCTTTGAGATTGGCACAAACGCCATAGTAGGTAGGGTTGTTGACCAAAATAGCGACAGCATCAGGGTTTTCTTTAATTGCTTGCTCGATATCTGCAACCGACATTCCCAAAGGTATGCCCAGCTCTTTGTCCTCATCTGGATTAACGTAAACAGGGATTGCTCTTGCCATGATCAAGGCATTGATCGCAGACCTATGCACATTGCGAGGCATAATAATTTTTTCGCCTGGATTAACAGTAGAGAGTACCATCGCCTGCACAGCTGAAGAGGTACCGTTGACCATAAAAAAGCAACCTTTAGCACCAAAGGCATCTGCGGCTAATTCTTCAGCTTCTTTAATTACCGATACAGGGTGAATTAGATTGTCGAGCATCTTCATGGAATTTACATCCACGGATAAACAATCCTTACCTAAGAAAGTAGTTAACTCGGGGTTGCCCTTGCCTTGTTTATGCCCTGGAACATCAAAAGCGACCATGCGCTTATTTCTATACTCTCGCAAAGCTTCATACAAAGGAGCTTTAGTCTGATCTAATTGAAAATTAGCCATAATTCGCCTCTCCAAACTGTTGACACAACAATCTAATGTATTGTAACCTATTTAAGCGTTATTTGAACGTTATGGGTGATTAGCTCAGCTGGTTAGAGTATCCGCTTGACATGCGGGGGGTCACAGGTTCAAGTCCTGTATCACCCACCAAAGCCACTTAAAAAGTGGCTTTTTTTGTATCCATATTGTGGTCTTACTGATAAGCTAGAGGCAGGAGTTAATTATGGATGATAATAAGAAACAGCAACCTAATCGCTTGCAACACAATGCTGAGGCAAAATCTCACCGCAAGGTGTTTGCCATCGGACGTGAATATGGGCAAAAAGCAAACAGAGCCTCTAGTACAGATGCTTCTAATTTAGATCTAAAAGTTAAGCGTGTAGATCCTAAAAAAGATGATGCTAATTTAGGTAGACGTCGCCCACGCCCGCAAGACTCTAACAAAGAAAATTTAAGTAACAGACCTAGCGTGCGCAAACCCCAGGTTAAGTTGAATCAGCACAAAACCAAAGTTACTGATAACTTGACGGGAGACGAAAAAGCAGATTCTCTCCTCGTGCGTAGACGCATGCTACAAGACGAAACTTACCGTGCCTATGATCGTTTGCTAAGACCTGATTCAAATAAAATTGCTAAGCGACAAGGCATTGCAACTTCCCAAGACAAGCACCAGCAGTTGCCTGAGATTAAGCGTGTTAAGCTACAACCTGCCAAGCTAGTACACGAAGAGGACACAGCTAATAATCTTTTAACTACCAAAGAAGATACTTATCTGTCCGAAACTCCTGTGGATTTAGAAACTACTACTCCCGACAAACGCTTAACACCTATTTTTAGTTTGGAACTAGACTCTGAAAACTCTGCTCATGAGACTGATCCTGAAAATATCAGCGCTTTACCTTTTAAGCTGTTACAACCACTTAAAGTGAATAGCCCTGAATGGACAGAAGTATACGGTGATAATACTTTAGCTGATTTCGGCGATGAAACACGTTATCCTGCCTGTGACTTCCCTGCTAAAGGCTACACCTTAAATATGATAGAAGTTCCTTCGGTCGAAGATAATGACTTCGATCCTTATTATCCAGATGATGAAACTGCTGAAATCGAGTACGCAGAAAGCAAAGATTCCCAATCATTTGCTCAATGGCTACTCGTGTTTCTCTTAGTCGTAAATTTAATTCTAGGTATCGGCGGTGTTTACGGTCTGAATTTCTTAAACTTGCTACAGGGCTCAGAGCAAAGTAACTTAATTTTCTATACAGCCAGCAGTACCCTATTGCTTTTAGTATTATCTTTCATTCCTAATCGCTTCAAACTCTTAAAGCGCATTTCTGCTTTTATCGCTTTATTAGTTTTCATCAGCTTAATTGCTTGGTTGGGTATTAAAGCAATGGGCTATTCGCTCGATTTACCGTTCGATATTTCTTACTACTTACCCTTTTAATTAAATTAAAAAAAGGAGCTGCCACAGGTAGCTCCTTTTTACTACTAAAAATACGTATTAGTTATATTTTCTTCTGCGCATTAGTGCGAGTCCACCAACGACAGCTAATAACAATAAGATACCCATCTGTGTTCTAGTTTCACCAGTTTTGGCTATAGCTTGCTGGCTTGTTTGTGTCTTATCTGCCTGCTTACTGGTAACAGTTTGTGCGTTTGTTGCCTGTACTAAAGACGTTGTTTTAGCAACAGTACTTACTACAGGTGCAACTTGGGTGCTGGTCGGTACACTAGTGGTAGTAGTTGTTGTTAAAGTTGTTGGCGAACTAGTTGTAACTGTAGTTGTCGGTGCTGGTGTTGGCTTCGCCACAACTTCGTAATCGACTAACTTTTCTACCTTAGAACCATCTGGGTATTTAACAGTAATGCTCACTTGGTGCTTACCTGGAGTTAAATCGG
This sequence comes from Bacillota bacterium, assembly GCA_023389255.1. Lineage (GTDB taxonomy): Bacteria > Bacillota > Clostridia > Saccharofermentanales > DTU023 > JAEWER01. The sequence goes on along the minus strand of JAEWER010000019.1, from coordinate 161,837 downwards.
GTGTCGCATCTTCTGTAAAGACAATCTCTGTACCAGTAGGTAATTCTGGCAAGTTAGTCACAAAACTATTTGGCTCTAAGTTCTCCCCTTCGTTGATAGTGACAGCTTGGAAAGTTGGTGGATATGTTTCAGCATCGGTCTTACCATTGAGCGCTTCTTCTGCTTGCTTGAGCTTCTTAAGTGCCTGATCAATATCCCCTTGGCGCAAGGTATATCTTCTGCGATCATCTTCTGGCAAATTGGTTAATTTTTCTGCTTCTTGCAAAGCTTCGTCATATTTCTTGCGCAACTCTTCATCTGCTCGCAGATACTTAGTAGTCTGCTTAACATCATCACCAGTTGCTACAAGTTTTTTGAGCTCTCTACGATCTAAAACATAGAGCGTACGTTCATAGGTGCCACCTAAACCTGAGGGAGTTGCTAGTACTAATTTTAATTTATAGGTTCCTGCTGTAGTAGGCGTACCAACTAACTGAGCATCTACACCACGAGGCGACGTATATTCGTAAAAACGAACTATTTCATCGTAATAAACGGTTCTCTGCTCCATACCTTCGGGTATATCACCCTCGTATCTGCCAACAGCTAGACCTGATCTATCGTTGCTGTAGGCCTGGTGAACTTCTCCTGGTTCATCCACAAACAACACAGGTAAATCTGCTTTAGTAATGCGAGGCGTAGGAACTGGCGCTGCACTATTTTCTGTACGCTTTAAGCGAATGGGTTTCGGTGCAACCATTTTACCTTCCATGGTGTAATCTTCAACATAGAACCAGCGATCATTGGGATTAACAACCTCATAATCTGGTCCATCCACATTGTACAAATAGTTTGTACCACCACTCTTATTTTCTATGGGCAGATTGTACTTATCTTCAACTTCAGGACCTTGGCTACCGTCAGTTTTCAAGCGATCATAAACACGCCAAGGAATTTTAGCTGCATCCTCGTCACTGATCAAGACACCATCAACATAAACTTGGTAGGTCATGCTTATGGGTTTATGTCTATCTGCTGGCTGTTTCTTCATCAATAAACGGATTTCAACGACATCGCCTTTTTGTACCTGTTCAGGAGTAATGGTAAATTCATGCTTCTCAATCGGAGCAAAATCACGGCAACGTGCATTTTCTAAATAATAATTACCCGCTTCCAAATAGGTTGGCGCATTAGGAATAAACTTAATTTCTTTACCATCTGCAGATTTGATCTTGTAGTAGAGAAAAACAAATGACTCTTGCTCTGGATCGTAATCTTCAGGCGCCCTGCCATCTCCTTTGTCTTCAAAAGCATAGACACGTAGACCTACATATTGACGGTTGTTTTCCTCAGCACCAGCATTGGGGTCAATCTCTGGCTCATCTCCTGCGCTAGGCACAAACTTCCAGAGACCCACCACTGTGTTAGGACCAAACTCTGTGACAGTTAATTCAGCATCTTTGTATTTATCGAACACCCACTTGCCACCATCGACTTCATGTTCTTTGGGGCTGGGTTCGCTTGGTTGAACTCTGCTCTCAACTTTAAGCTCAGTTGCTTCAGGTACAGTCTTGGCAATATCTTCTGGCAAGGTGTGACCCACACTTTCAGAAATATACTTGTAATCAACAGTAGCTAAGCGATATGGCACAAATTCCCAAACAGCTGTCATCGTATTATCGCCATCTTTCGTAGGCTTAAGTGCCCAACTAGGTTGCCAATCTTTAAGTGTCCAAACACCTTTAGACGTCACTACTTTCCCATCATTCAGATAGCCTGGTACGTAGTTAACGTTAACTTTACGCACCACTTTTTTGGGATTTACTCTTTCGAGTTCTTCATCTACTGGGAATTCTGCCTTATTGCTAACAAATTTGATGGTAACAACAACCTCATTTTCACCCACTACAGGATCACTCTCTTCTGTATTAGCAGGTGCAGGAGCAGGTGCTGCTTCGCTCATAGTATCCTCTTCATTAACAGAATCTTCAGTGGCTGGTTTATTGGTGCCGCTATCATTTGTTGTAGTACCTGCTGAAGATCTCTCTTCAGCGGGAGCATTTTCTACATTTGTATCATTGCTTGTATCTTCTTCAGTTGCAGGCTTATCTTCACCTACAACAGCGGGTGTATCTGTACTTGGCTCTTCAGCTCTAAGCGCAGATGTAAGTGGTGTAATCGATAATGCCATAGCAAACACGACTAACAAAACTAATAGTTTTTTGAATTTATGCATACCTTCTCCTCCGTGACGTATTCGTGCATACAGTATATTAAAACTAGGTAGAAGATACACAGTTTTGAAAATCACAAATAAAAAAAGGACAAGAGCTGGGCTCTTGTCCTTGGTTAGCTATTCCTAATTATCTTAGTCTAAGATCTTAGAAACGGTACCTGAACCAACAGTTTTACCACCTTCGCGGATAGCGAATTTCAAACCAGGCTCAACAGCGATGGGGGTGATCAGGTCAACGCTGATGGTGACGTGGTCACCAGGCATGCACATTTCAACACCATCGGGTAAGTTTGCAATACCAGTTACGTCAGTTGTACGGAAGTAGAACTGAGGACGGTAACCGCTGAAGAAGGGTTTATGACGACCACCTTCATCCTTGGTTAAGACGTAAACTTGACCTTCGAACTTGGTGTGAGGGTGGACTGAACCAGGTTTGGCGATAACTTGACCACGCTCAACTTCGTTACGTTGAACACCACGCAGTAAGCAACCAACGTTGTCACCAGCTTCACCTTGATCCATCATCTTGTGGAACATTTCAACACCGGTAACAACTGAAGCACGAGGCTCATCTTGCAGACCGACAATTTCTACGGGATCATTGACCTTGATGATACCACGCTCAACACGACCGGTAGCAACAGTACCACGACCAGTGATGGTGAATACGTCTTCAACAGGCATTGCGAAAGGCAGATCTGTAGGACGCTCAGGAGTAGGAATGAAGGTATCAACAGCTTCCATCAGCTCATTGATGCATGCATACTCAGGTGCGCTAGGATCTGTGCTGCTGGACTCGATAACGTTCAGAGCTGAACCACGGATGATAGGAGTATCATCGCCGGGGAAGTCATACTCATTCAGCAGTTCACGGATTTCCATATCAACTAAGTCGAGCAACTCTTCGTCGTCAACTTGGTCACATTTGTTCATGAAAACTACGATTGCAGGAACGCCTACCTGACGAGCGAGCAGGATGTGCTCACGGGTTTGAGGCATAGGACCGTCAGAAGCTGAAACTACCAGGATTGAACCATCCATCTGAGCAGCACCGGTAATCATGTTCTTGATGTAGTCGGCGTGGCCAGGGCAGTCAACGTGAGCGTAGTGACGTGCATCGGTTTCGTACTCAACGTGTGAGGAGTTGATGGTGATACCACGTTGACGCTCCTCAGGAGTTTTGTCGATGCTGGCGTAATCGGTGTAGCTGGAACCACCCTTCATGGCTAAAACCTTGGTGATAGCAGCTGTTAAAGTTGTTTTACCGTGGTCAACGTGGCCAATGGTACCTACGTTAACGTGAGGCTTATTTCTCTCAAATTTTTGTTTACCCATGTGGGATCCTCCTTAGGTATGTCTTTCTAGGACATGCTAAAACTAAAATCGCAACTCTAATTGTACACAACAGAGTTTATTTGTAAATGAATACAGCGTCTCACACTCAATATTAGGCTTTCTTGCCCATGATATCTTCTGTGAGATTCTTGGGTACTGGTGAGAAGTGGTCAATCTGCATTACAAATGTACCACGACCTTGTGTTCTGGAACGCAGAGTTGTTGCGTAACCAAACATTTCTGACAGCGGTACGAATGCTTTGACCATCACAGTTCTGCCATTCATCTCATTGCCGATAATCTGGCCACGCTTTGAGGACAGATCGCCCATGACATCACCCATGTATTCATCGGGTGTTACAACATCTACACGCATCATCGGCTCGAGCAAGACAGGAGCAGCTTTGCGCATAGCTTCTTTAAATGCCATTGAACCAGCAATTTTGAAGGCGACTTCTGATGAGTCAACATCGTGGTATGAACCGTCGACCAATGTTACACGCACATCGACAACTGGGAAGCCAGCGATGGTACCAGAGAGCATTGCCTCTTGGACACCTTCGTCGATGGGCTTGATGAATTCTTTAGGAACTACACCACCAACGATCTTGTTGACGAATTCATATCCTGAGCCGGGCTCTAAAGGCTCGACTTCGATGACTGCATCACCATACTGACCGTGACCACCAGACTGACGTACAAACTTACCTTGTGCCTTAGCAGGTTTGGTAATGGTTTCTTTATAAGCAACTTGAGGCGCACCAACATTAGCTTCAACCTTGAACTCACGGAATAGACGGTCAACGATAATGTCTAAGTGCAACTCACCCATACCTGAAATCAATGTTTGTCCAGTATCGGGGTCGGTATTAGTACGGAATGTAGGATCTTCTTCAGCCAGTTTGCCTAAAGCCACGATCAGCTTTTCTTGTGAAGCTTTGGACTTAGGCTCGATAGCTACCGAGATAACGGGATCAGGGAACTCCATGGACTCCAAAATTACAGGTGAATCTTCTATGCACAGAGTATCACCAGTTGAGGTATCTTTCAGACCAACAGCAGCGGCAATATCACCAGCTCTAACTTCGTCGATCTCTTCTCGGTGGTTAGCGTGCATCATCAGAATACGACCGATACGCTCGCGCTTACCCTTAGTGGAGTTGTAAACGTAGCTACCTGCTTTTAAAGTACCTGAGTAGACACGGAAGAAACATAACTTACCTACGAAGGGGTCGGTCATAATCTTGAATGCCAAAGCTGAGAAAGGCTCATTGTCATCGGCTTTACGATTAGTTTCTTCTTCGGTTTGAGGTACAACACCTTCAATTGGCGGAATATCAACAGGTGACGGCATATAATCGACAATGGCATCCAGCATCATTTGCACACCCTTGTTTTTGTAGGATGAACCACAGCATACAGGAGTGATTTCTGCTGAAATGGTTAGACGACGGATAACTTGGCGAATCTCATCTTCGGTGATTTCTTCATCTTCCAAATACTTCATCGCCAGCTCATCATCCATGCCAGCCAAGGTGTCAATCATCTTTTCACGCCATTCGTTAGCCATGTCGACCATGTCTGCCGGAATGTCGGTTTCTTTTACGTTTTTACCTTCGGCATCTTCGTAAACTTCTGCTCTCATCTTGATTAAATCGATGATACCGCTGAAGTTTTCTTCTTTACCAATCGGTAATTGCAGTGCTACGGGAGTAGTTCCTAAGCGATCAACCATCATGTCTAAGACACGATAGAAGTCTGCACCCATAATGTCCATCTTATTGACATAAGCCATACGAGGAACTTTATATGTGTCAGCTTGTCGCCATACGGTCTCGGTTTGTGGTTCGACACCGCTCTTTGCACAGAAGACGGTTACTGCTCCGTCGAGCACACGCAAGGAACGCTCAACTTCAACGGTGAAGTCAACGTGACCCGGGGTGTCGATAATGTTAATACGGCAGTTACGCCATTGAGCAGTGGTTGCCGCCGATGTAATAGTGATACCGCGCTCTTTTTCCTGAACCATCCAGTCCATAGTTGCTCCACCCTCGTGGGTTTCGCCGATGCGGTGAATTTTACCAGTGTAGTACAGAATACGTTCCGTAGTGGTTGTTTTACCGGCATCGATGTGAGCCATAATACCGATATTACGGGTATTCTCAAGAGAGAATTCTCTGGGCATTCGGACTTGCTCCTTCCCTATCGTTATAGTAATTGGTAGTTAATTCGCCTACTACCATCTGTAGTGAGCGAAGGCACGGTTGGCATCTGCCATTCTGTGCATTTCTTCTTTCTTGCGGAATGCAGAGCCGGTGCTATTTAGAGCATCCAGCAACTCACCTGCTAAACGCTCTTTCATGGTGCGCTCATTTCTACCACGAGCAGCACCCACTAACCAGCGCAAAGCCAAGGTTTGACGGCGATCGGGGCGAACCTCGATAGGAACTTGGTAGTTCGAACCACCAACACGACGAGCTTTGACCTCTAATTGAGGCATAACATTCTCAAGAGCTTGGTTAAATACTTCTAATGGATCTTGTCCACTGCGCTCACGCACGATGTCGAAAGCACCATAGACAATACGTTGAGCCAGACCTTTTTTACCATCTAACATCACGGTGTTAACTAATTTTGCCACGCGAACATCATGGTAAACGGGATCTGGAAGAACTTCTCTTTTGGGTACATGGCCTTTTCTTGGCACTTGTCTTCCCTCCTTTCATGATCATACGGATAACCGAAATCATAGGTACTCACGGTTTGAACGTGTCAGCCAGAAAGACCTGTATCTATTAAATAAGGAAGCAGGCTACTTTCTGTCAATTGTGTCCAACCGATCTCCTACCGCTACTTAGTTTTAGCGGCCTTAGGTCTCTTTGCTCCATACTTAGAGCGACCTTGCATTCTGTTCGCAACACCTGCGGCATCCAATGTGCCACGGATGATGTGGTAACGCACACCAGGCAAGTCTTTTACACGGCCACCGCGAATCATTACAACGCTGTGCTCTTGTAAGTTGTGACCAATGCCAGGAATGTATGCGGTTACTTCTGCTTGGTTAGTCAAACGCACACGAGCAACCTTGCGCAATGCTGAGTTAGGTTTTTTCGGGGTGGTTGTTTTAACCACAGTGCAAACACCACGTTTTTGGGGCGAATGGTACAGTGATTCACGCTTTTTCAGCGTGTTCATACCCATTTGCAAAGCAGGTGATTTTGACTTTTCCTCTTTGGTTAAGCGACCTCTACGAACCAGTTGGTTATATGTAGGCATCTTGCTTCCTCCTTTCCTCTAAAAATGACAAAAGAAATAGACCCTCGCAAAAAGAGTCCATAAGATGATAGCAATTAGCCTTTTCTTTTGCAAGAGTATATCCTGTGAGTGCTTAGCCGAACACACCTTGTAAATATTCGGCAGTTAATTTCCTTTGAGGGTTAGAAAATATTTTTTCTTTACTACTTGTTTCAATTAGTTTGCCGTCTAAAATAAATAAAACTCTGTCTGCAATACGCTTGGCTTGTGCCAAATTGTGCGTAACCAAAACAATTGTCATCTCTTGTTTTAGGTTTAAGAGCAATTTTTCGATCAATTCTGTATTGCCAATATCCAGTTGTGAACAGGGCTCATCGAGTAAGAGTACTTGTGGCTTCATCGCAATGGTTCTAGCGATTGCTAGCCTCTGCTTTTGTCCACCCGATAGCGATAGAGCAGGCTGTTTCAATTCAACTTCTTGCCTCAACCCAACTTTAGCCAATAATGATAGCAAGGCATCATCATTTGCCGGAAGACCATAGTAGCGCAAAACAAAACGCAAATTCTCTTTTACGCTAAACGGAAAAATAGCAGGTTCTTGCAAAACCATTCCTAACGTTTGCCTAAGTTCTTCTTTCGGTAAATCTAAAATACTTTGTGCCGGCTTTTGACAAGTCAAATCTAAGCGGATATCCCCTTTAATTTTTCCTCCTCGCTCTTCGATCAAACGATTGAGACTGAAAAGAAAAGTTGATTTGCCACCACCTGACGGTCCAATGATAGCTGTAATCTGTTTTGCTGGAATCGTAGTATTGATCTGGTGCAATATCTCTTTAGCTCCATAGCTAACTGTCAAATCGTGACATTTCAAAATATTATGCATAATAACCTCTTACACATTTTTCTCTAGGGTTAGCAAAAAAGCTCCTACATTTATTACGAATACTAAAAGCAATAGAATCGTACAGGTTTGATATGCTTCCGCTCTGTCTAGACCTTGGCTCAAAATAAGATAGAGATGGTGTGGCAAAGACATAACCGGATCACTTAAGCTACTAGGGACAGGTGCATTAAGTACACCTGTTGTCATCATAAGCGGAGCTGTTGCCCCCATCGCAAAACTCATCTGTAAAGCTACACTGCGTAAGGCTTGTTTGCGAATTAAAGGAAGCAATAAATACCAAAGCAAGTATTGGCGTTTAACACCAAAAGCTTTAGCCGTATTAACTAGGTTTATGTCTATTTCATTTAATTGCTTATAGAAGCGGAGTTCTAGGTAAGGGAAAATCATAATAGCTAAAGTTAACATACCTGCAATCAGGGACAAGCCAAATTGTAAGCGTTGTACAAAAAAAGCGTAGCCAAACAAACCGAGTACAGTAGACGGTACACTTGCCATAGTTCGAATCACGCTCTGCAAAACACGACGTAGCGTCACACTTTTAATATAGAGATAGTCTGCTACTGCAACTAGCATCGCCAATACACCTGCGATAACTGCTGCACCAAATCCTAAACACAAACTGCCAATAGTGGCAGATAACAATCCACCTCTTTGTCCGAAGGCTGAGGCTCCAGAAGTGAATTGATACCAACTAGGTAAGCTAGCACTCTGCCACAACATAAATTTGATAAACAACAATACAAAACCTAGCAACAAACCACACGCCAACAACAAGTAGGCATAAAATAGGCTGTTAAGCAGATAATGTTTACTAGTTTTGTTCATGTTGCACCCATTTTTGGAATAATGCTTGTGTCAAATTAACTAATAGAATTAGTAGCGTCAATATAAAGGCAGAAGCAAATAAAGCTTGATAATGCTTACCTCCCACTACTGCCATGCCCATCTCTAAAGCTATACGCCCTTGGATGGTTGAACTTTTGCCCAAAAATGATGGTAAAAGATTGCTATTACCAATAACCATCATTACGGCCATTGTTTCTCCTGCACCTCTTGCAAAAGCCAAAAGGAAACTAGATATCAGAGAAACTCTCAAATTGGGCAATAAAAAACGCCTAGCAAAATACGCTTTGCTTACACCAAATGTTAAAATTGTTTGCCAGTAGCGCTCAAGCAACTGCTGTGCTGTTTCCAAAAGAGCCGATATCTCATAGGGAAGTAACATTACAGCTAACAAAATTCCAGCAGAGAGCACACTTTCTCCTGTGGATAACGCAAAAGAGTTTTCAATCATAGGTAACAATACAATCAGACCAAAAAATCCCATAACAACAGAAGGGATGCCTGCAAGCATGTCGCAAAACGATCCCATTAAAGTGCGCCATCTAGTGGTTAAGTAACAGGTAGCAAAAATTGTAATGCCTAGCGCTATCGGCAGCGAAATGAGCACGCCTAACAAAGCAACACTCACAGTCCCTAGAAGTGCTATAAGCATGCCAAATTGATCATTTAGAGGTTGCCAGTGAGTAGAAAAAGATTGTACTAATCCGTCTTCTCTCCAGAAACTTAAACTCTCATGCAAAATATAAAATAAAACAAAACCAAACAATAAAATGGAGCATAGCGCTGCTCCTCGACAGAGGATTGCTACACTCCATTCCTTTAATCTACGCATAATCTATGCATTATTTATTAGCAATAAAGCCCATGTCTTCGATAACTTTAGTTCCTTCTGCTGATTGCAGATATTCCATAAACTTTGCCTTGCTACCGGTCAGCTCACCGGAACCAACCACTACCAACGGACGAGAAATATCATAAGCACCAGAAAGAATGTTTTCTGCGGTTGGCTCAACGCCTTCTACTTTCAGAGGCTTTAACTCATCTTGATGTTGTCTAACCATGCCGAAAGAAGCGTAGCCAATGGCATTCTTGTTTTCGATAACTTTTTGTACCAGAGCGCCCATAGAAGGAGCTTGAATAGCATTTGCCGCTACTTCTGTTTCTCCCATAACTTTCTTTTGGAAAACTTCATGAGCTCCACCACCTAAATCGCGAATTACTAAAACGATATCTTCAGCAGGCAAGGAAGCGTCAAATTCTTTCCAAGTTTTGTATTCGCCTGAAAAGATTTTTTTCAACTCTTCTTTAGTGATGTCGTCTTTAACTTGTAAGAGAGGACTTTCTGGGTTAACTGAAATAGTTAAAGCATCTAAACCCAGTTTGTACTCTTGATAATCTTTAATTTTTTGCTTCTCTTCATCTTTTACTTCACGTGCTAGCATGCCAAAATCTGCTGTATTATCAATAACAGCTTTAACACCTGCACCTGAGCCAGCTGACGCAACAAAAACTGCGATATTCTCTTCTGGCAAACTGGAATCTACTTTATTCCATTTTTCAAATTCTTCAGTAAAGTTAGTTGCAATTTTGGAAACTACGGGAGCTAAAGTAGTTGAACCGTAGAAAGTAATAGCTGACTGGCCTTTGTTTTGCACATTGGTTTCAGCTGTATTTGCAACTTGAGTTTGCTCTGCTTTGCCTGTGGTTTGAGTTGTTTTCTGCTCGCCTGCACAAGCGACTAAAAACAAGCACATGGCAACAGCAAGTAAAACCGAAATAGTTTTTTTCATACTGTACCTCGTTTGAATAATCATTGATAACGCCTGCTATTATTACACAGTAGCTATTTGTGTTTTATTGATATTAGATATGAATGAGACTAGCTTCGTAGCTAGCCTCTCTTAATTTGAAAATAAAGAACTTCAGCTGTTTTAAATGTTTTTAACAACCTCTAAAGTGGCCTTAATGTTGTCAGCAGCTTTCTGTAGTTTTGCTAACTCATCTGCTGGTAATTCCAACTCTAAAATCTTGACGATACCTTCTGCACCTACAATACATGGCACATTTAGTACCACATCTGAAATACCAAACTCACCGCTCAGTTTAGCGCCTACTGTACGAATGGTATTTTCATCGTGTAACAAGGATTTACAAATTTCTTCGACCGCTACACCAATACCGTAGAAAGTAGCACCTTTGCGCTTAATAATTTCAGCACCTGCAGTCTTGGTTTGCAATGCTATTTCTTCTTTTTCCGCTTCAGTTAAGGTCATGCCCGAAACTCTGCAGAACTCATCAATACCAAAACCAGCAATCTTGCTAAAGCTCCATGATGGGAATTGACCGTCACCATGTTCACCCAGAATATAGGCATGGATATTCTTCATATCAATGCCAAATTTCTTCGCTAAGTGCGTACGGAAACGAATACCATCTAGTACTGTGCCAGAACCAACAATGGTGTTTGCAGGTAAACCCGACCATTCAATCATTTTATAAGTTAATACATCTACAGGGTTGGCAACTACCACGATCACGCCACCATTGTAATGTTTCATGATCTCTGTCGTTACAGATTTGGCAATTTGGCAATTTTTAACAGCTAGATCTAGACGTGTCTCGCCCGGCTTTCTGCCTGCACCAGCTGCCATTACGATAATATCTGCATCTTTAACTTCGCTATAATCGCCGCAGCGTACTTTCATCTGATTTAAGAAAGGTAAACCGTGCAGAATGTCCATCGCCTCACCTTCGGCTAAGTCGTGATTGATATCAATCAAAACTAAATCATCACAAGCATGCGTTATCGACATAACGTATGCTAGGTTAGCTCCTACTTTACCTGCACCTACAATGGCAATCTTGGTACCAAATTTTTTTTGTTTCATAAAAACTCCTAAAGTGAACATCACTGCTTATTCATTCAAACAACTGTTATTGTAAGAAATTTTTCGCATTTAGTTCTATGCAAAAGATACGAAACCCGTTGTTTTGCTGTATTTAATCCGTTATTTATTTAACTTCTGCTTTCTCTTATTTCCTCAGTTTTCCTAGTTTTACTGGTGACGCAAACCATGGCATTCAGCTTCGTGTTTAGCTAAATATTTATCTACATAAGAACAGCTGGGAATAATTTTTAAATTATCTTGTCTAGCTAATTCCAAAACTGCCTCAACTAATTTTTGTGCTATTCCTTGTCCCCGTAATGACTCAGAAACAAAAGTATGATTCACATCAATTACCTTTTCAGCAACATATCTCCATTCGATAATTGCTAAGGCTTCTTCTCTGCTTTCACCTAAATAAAAACAATCACTTTCAAACTTAAGTTCAGGATGCTGTTGCATATTTAACCTCCACTAAACTATTAAATCGTAGGTGCTAGCACCCACGGCTCTTATTAAATCAGCTGGTTTAAGTCGAACCTGTAATCCTCTAACTCCTGCACTGACACAGATATGCTCATGTAACAAAACCGTTTCATCTATTACTACTGGGAAAGGCTTCTTTAGCCCTACCGGCGAGCACCCCCCTCGGACATATCCCGTGAGAGGTAATAGCTGTTTTACGGCAATCATGGCGACATTTTTCTCTGATACAGCTTTAGCTGCTGCTTTTAAATCTAATGTTTCTGCTACAGGAATAACAAAAACATAATGTTTACCACTCTTAGCTTCTGTGATCAATGTTTTATAAACTTGTTCTACTGGCATACCTGTTAGTGTTGCAACTGCGATACCATCGTCTGCCTGTTGTTCATCGTAAGCTAAGGTTTCGTAGTCGATCTTTAAGGTATCCAACATTCTAAGCGCATTCGTTTTATGTTTTTTCATAAAGCTACACTACTTTACTTCCTTTATCTCTGCATATTTTTATTCTAAATTCTTAAGTAATCTTTTGCCTAAAATAGCTAGAAATATTTCTTGATGTTGCAAATTATACGCAGAAAAAAAGCCTCCTAAATTAGGAGGCTGGCGCGCCCTGCAGAGATCGAATCCACAACCTTCTGATCCGTAGTCAGACGCTCTATCCAGTTGAGCTAAGGGCGCAAATCAAATGCCAAATCAATTTACTCCTTTTACAGCTACTTGTCAATACTTTTTTTGCAAAGGTAAAGCAAAAGTCGCTAGTTATTAGCTTAACAATTAGCTGGTTGACCTAAGGGTTCAATCTGCAAACAGTTGTCTAACTCATGTACCACATAATTGATACGCTTAAACATACTTTTACGAGTTATGATGCCACGGAAAACTCCGTCTTCATCTACAACATTGACATAATTATGGTCAACTAGACTATGCAGGATATCTTCTAATTCGGGCTGTTCGCCAACCACTGAGTGATCTTTGCTCAACACTTCTCCTACACGTTTCTCTGACAACAATTCCCAGTTGAAATTGACCTCGTCAATCACTCCTTTGATGATGTCATCTATACGAATAACACCTTGCAGTTTTAATTCATTGTCGACAACGGGAATAGACGAATAACCTATATTTTGCAAAAGCATCAAGACGTGTAACAGAGTGTTTTCTTTGCGAACGGTAGCTACATTTTCAGCGGGAATGATGAGTTCCTGAAGAGGATTTCTCATCAAATCTTCGATGTATTCATTGATCATTTGCACAATTTTCCTCTCTTTATAGGGAGTTATCTATAGCATATCTCATAACTGTGGCGTTAACACGAAGCTTTTATTACATTTTGTGCAAGCATCGTTAACGTTACGCCACTTCTGCTAATAGTGATACTCAACTTGTTCAAATTCTTTGACTTCTAAAAGCATTGCTTTTAGCAATGATTTAGTTGAAGTTGTTTGATAGCGTAAAAGCTTTGCTGTTTCTTCAGATTTAGTGTTTTCTTCTAGAAAAAGCTGTTCGAATAAATAGCGTAGATTGCGTGCTACTTGTTCCTCATTAGCGTTGAAGTTAATCGCTATTTTGGGATAAAGATATTTACCTAATGCTAGCAACAGATCTTCATCTTGCATTAGCAAAACTAACGCATATCGCAGATAGCTATAGCCTTTGAGTTCGCGATTGAAACAATAACGATTAAGCACTGAATCCACCATTTGATAAAGATTTCGTACCACAAATTCACGTTGTATAGTTGCTAAATAGTTAGTAGATTGGACTTCATTTAGCAATAGTTTGGCGGCTCGAACTTTATCCGTTCTGCCATCTACCAAATAATGGGCAACTCCATTGCCATATGCAATATTGAGTATGCCATGCTGACGCAGTGTGACGCTGATCTGTCGCATTAATTCTCGATCAGAACCAACTACAGAAAACTTTAGTTGGTGCTCTGACGCAGAAGTTGTTTGAGAGCTTATTCCTAAACCTAGGTTGTTAGTGGGATAAGTAAAAGTACTTTGCATATTTCACCTCATATCTTTTATTCAGCTGAGATGAATTTAAGTTTATCTATCATAGCACAGCAGGTAGTGTTTTGGCAAAAGGTCTTAACACTATATGCGTTTGCTTTGTTTTACAATCTCGCTTGATTTATCACTATCAAATCTTAATACGTTTATTGAGATCAACTCTTACATGTGCAAGCCTTTACTACACTAATAAAAAGGGAACCAGCTGGTGGTTCCCTCTCAGTAACTAATTACAAATGCTTATTTCTCATTCACTTTTTGTTTGCGTCTTACTAAAAAACTATCTTCTTAAATTCACTTAATTTATGTCGCGGTTAGTAAATAGTCTTGTTAATTTTTGTTTATTGCTTAATGCTGTGTCTTCTTATTGCTAAACATACAAGACCTAAAACCAACAGCAATATAAATTCACTGCCTTTATTTACGCCTGTTTTAGGTACTATGGCAGAAGCTTTATTCTTCGTTTTAGCAGTAGTGTTAAGTTCGCCCTTAGATGTTGTCGCTTGAGATCTCATTATCTTCTTAGAAGAAACTATCTGAGTTTGAGTATTATTATCCAGCTCGGATTTGGTTGTATGAATAACAACTGGCTCTTCTATTCCCTTCACTGTAGTTGTAGCTTTCATCGTAGCAACACTAGTTGCTTTGGTTGTTTGCTTGGTTGTTGGTATAGTTGTTGCTTGGGTGGTGCTAGTAGCTACAGCTTCAGTCGTTGCCTTGGTAGCAGTGACCGTGACCCCTGGGGTAGTAGCAACAGTAGTTACTTCTGTGGTAGCAGAAGTTGTAGCGATAGTCGTTGCTTGGGTGGTGCTAGCGGTTGTGATCGTGGTTTCAATCACAGGTTCTTCGTGTACACTCATCATTTCTTTATAGCTGGTGCTAAATGTATCTAGAGCTTCGGTTAATCTGTCGGGTAGATATGGTTTAGAAGGATCATCACACCATAAGCAGTGCATTGAGCCAACAATATCAATCTCCCCCGCTTTGGCGCCAGGTACCTCATTAAAGGGCTTTTTCTTCATATTTTTTAGAGCATCTTTCAGGTTGTAAATTTTACTCTCTTCATGCCCTAAAACGTAGTACCAACCATCATTGGTGTTGAGAATACGGTGACCTTTAGCCTGAAGGTAGCTAGGCTTAGCTACATCGTATCCCCACCAACCAGCATTCCAATATGAGATTAATAAATTGGTATTAAAAGTGCCAAACGAATCATCAGAGTTATAGTAGATGCCATCATTAAAGGCAATGGGCGTAATGCCACGATCTGTTATCTCTGCTGTCAAGTCGTTAATATATTTAACAAATTCACTGTACTTGCCACTTTTTTGAATAGCACGCCAACCACCAGCATTGTCTACATCATTAGCGTATTCATCACCACCAATGGTGAAATAATCAATAGAGCTACCAAAGTAATCAACATATTTTAAGACTAATGCTTTAGTGAATTTGACTGCTTTTTCATTGGCCAAATCTACGGTACGAACAGAGGTCATGAAACGTGGATTCTCAAACTTAAGTTCGTCCATAGCGTGTAGTATGGCATCCATATGACCAGGGCTGTTAATACCTGGAATAATACTGATCTGCTTGCTCTTAGCATAGGCTAATATTTCATTCATCTCACTTTCCGTTAGATGATTCCCGTTTGGGTCTTGGTAATAGGCATCGTTACCATGAGCAATGGCTGTTTTCACTGCTTCAGAATCATATTCTGTTCCGTCAACATTCACGCCCATGTCATCCAATAAAAAGCGCAGACCATCATTTCCTAACAGAAGTTGCATATGTGTATAGCCGCGATCATGTAGTTGGTCAATAATATCTTTAATTTGTTCTGGTGAAAAATATTTTCTGCCCGCATCTAAAGAAAACACCGTCATCGGCTTTGGTGTGTTATTTACTTCCTCTTCTGCCATAATATTTTTAACTAAACCGGCACTAATAAGGAGCACACACAGTGCCAGTGCCAATAGCTTAATCGTTGATTTTTTCATACCAACACCTCTAAAATAATATCTCCTTTATTTTATACACTTAGCACAATCATGTATGTGAATAAAAAAATAATACTTAGCTACATTCACAATTGATGCTTCGACTAATCATAAGCCTAAACAAACAAAAAGAGAGCGAAAATTCGCTCTCTTTTGCAACTTAATTAAATAGCTTTTTAAGCTTCAACTAGCTGTTCAGCAGCGGCTTGTAATTGTTCTTCAGTTTCATCTGTGGGGGCTTCAAGCGTAACCACGGTACCTGCTGGATAAGTAACATTGTATTGATCCATAATGTCATTTTTCCAGTTCTCCATGTATTCACCACCGCCCCAGCCATAGGAACCAAACATGAAGACTTTTTTGCCTTCTAATTTGTCAGCATTATCTTCGATGAAAGGAAGCATTTCGCCTTCATCAATACCTTCTGTACCTTGAGCAGGTGAACCAAACAGTAATACGTCCTTGCTGAAGAATTCATCTGCGTCAGCTTCTCCAACTGCAGAAAAATAAACTTCAGCACCCTTTGCTTCTAATGCATCTCTCAAAGTTTCTGCCATGCTCTCGGTGTTACCACCAGTAGTAAAATAAACTAATCCAAAAGTATTCATCATTAACTCCTAATTCATCAAGTATTTTGGCTACTTGGACTTATGGCTATCTTGCCAAAGCTCTTATTAAAATGTCGTTACACAGGCACTTATTGGCACAAATGACACAATCTACTTAGCTTTCCCTTGGTTGGCAACTTGCTTCATTTGTTCTGCAATAGCATCTTGATCACCCAAGTAGTATTTTCTTTGGAAGTTAAAATCGTCGTCGAACTCATAGACCAAAGGTACACCAGTGGGAATATTCACGCTGATAATTTCTTCTTCGCTCAGATTCTCGAAGTACTTAACCAGTGCACGCAAGGAGTTACCATGAGCTGCAATTAAAACACGCTTGTCGTTTTCCATATCAGCTTTGATAACTTGCTCAAAATAAGGAACTACACGGCTAATGGTATCTTTTAAGCTCTCGGTCAAAGGTAAGATGGTTTTATCTTGCTCATCACGATATTGCTCTTGTGTTCTAGGACTTCTCTCGTCTTCTTCTGTTAGAGCAGGGGGCTGAGTGCTAAAAGATCTACGCCAGATCAAAACTTGTTCTTCTCCATACTTAGCTGCCGTCTCTGCTTTGTTGAGGCCTTGTAAATCACCATAGTGACGCTCGTTTAATTGCCAGCTCTTATGTACAGGTAGCCATTCACGATCCATTTCTTCCAACACTAAATTTAGGGTATGAATCGCACGTTTTAAATATGATGTATAACAGTAATCGAAATCATAGCCTTCAGCTTTTAATACACGACCTGCATTTCTGGCTTCTTCTCTACCTTGATCGGAGAGATCAACATCGGTCCAACCTGTAAACAAATTAGCTTTATTCCACTCACTTTGACCATGACGGATAAGCACTAGTTTTTTCATATGTCCTCCTAGTAACTGACTTGTCTTTATCTATTACTAACTACTTTATTCTAAATCATGACCTGAAAGCTGGCTATATCGTAAATACTTAATATGCTGATCTTTTCTATACAACCAAGTAGCTACAATTAAGACTGCCACTTCTGTACTCAAAACGCTGAACCAGATACCCGCAATACCAAAAAATGAGCTGAGTAAAACGGCGCAAGGCACTAAGATAATCGCCGCTCTAAGTAGAGTTACCATTTGTGCCTTGAAATTATGTTCTGTTGAGGCAAAGTATTGCGCAAAAATTATATTGGCTCCTGCAAACAAAATTCCCACAAAATAAATACGCATCGCCGGAATAGCAAGTCGTTTTAATTCCGAGTTATTATCGCTGTTAAACAACGAAACCAATTCTTCTGTAAACAAAAAAACTACAGCACATACCAGCGCCCCAAACAGTATCGCAACCAAAAGCGCATCTCTAAATAAAATTTTTAACCTCAAAAGATCCTTAGAACCATGAGCATTTCCCAGCAGAGGTTGAACTCCTTGCGCCACTCCATTGAGAATTGCTACCACAACTATGGCAAAATTATTCACCACCCCATAGGCTGCTACTGCCAAACTACCACCTAAACCTAGCAACAAATAGTTAAACACTAGCATAACCACACAACTAGCCATCTCTACAACAAATGCTGGAATGCCAGTAACGCAAATAAGCTTTAATTGAGTTGCTTTAGCTCTGTTCGGCTTTCGCAGATAGGTAAAGTCAAAATGGAAGTTGTTTCGCTTGTAGAGGAAAAATGGTGCCATCACCATCAACGAAATCACAGGCGAAAATGCTGTAGCAAGTGCCGCACCAAACATTCCT
This sequence comes from Bacillota bacterium, assembly GCA_023389255.1. Classification (GTDB taxonomy): domain Bacteria; phylum Bacillota; class Clostridia; order Saccharofermentanales; family DTU023; genus JAEWER01. The sequence continues at coordinate 143,565 of JAEWER010000019.1, read as the reverse complement.
TTCGCCCAAATCATAACAAAGATATAGTCAAGCAAAATATTCATTAAACTGCTGATAAGCAAGCTTGCCATAGCTAGTTTAGGCGCCTTATCGTTGCGTAAAAATCCCTGACACAAAGTGTTTAACATAAAAGCTGGTGTGGCTATTAGGAGAGTTCGCAAATATACGCTACCCTGCTCTAAAACAATCTCTCTTCCACCTAGAGTTGCAACTAGCAAGGGAGAAAAGAATATGCCTATCAAGCTAAAGATACTACCAATTAAGAACACACAACTGAGTGCTAACGTAAAATATTGCGAACCTTGTTTTGTATCTCCTCTGCCTAGGGCAATGGCATAACGAATGGTTGCACCGTTAGTCAAAAGCTGAGCAATACCATAAAACAAATAATAAACTGGCAAAACTAAATTGAGCGCTGTTAAACCCTGTACACCAGCACCTTTAGCAATAAAATAGGTGTCCGCCAAAATATAGCAAGAAAAGCCAAACATACCCAGCGCATTAAGCCAAGTGTAGTGCCAAAATTCACGATGTATTTTTTGTTTTTGTTGCCTATCCATCAAAAATCTTGAAAACAGAAAGGGACTTGCCGTTTTTGGCAAATCCCCTTTAGTCTGCAATTAAATTTGCCCTTATTTCTTGTAGCGATCGAAAGTGAAAGCCTTACGACCAGCATAGCGAGCAAATTGACCTAAATCCTCTTCGATACGGATCAATTGGTTGTATTTTGCGACACGATCGGTACGAGAAGGAGCACCAGTTTTAATCTGGGCCGCATTAGTGGCAACAACTAGATCTGCGATAGAAACATCTTCGGTTTCACCAGAACGGTGTGAAACGATAGCAGTCCAGCCGTTAACTTGAGCCATTTCAATAGCTTCTAAGGTTTCTGTTAAAGTACCAATTTGGTTAACTTTGATCAGAACTGCGTTAGATACGCCCAGCTCAATACCCTTAGCAATACGTTTGGTATTGGTTACGAATAAGTCATCACCCACTAATTGGCAACGATGGCCCAAACGCTCGGTCAACAACTTCCAGCTGTCCCAGTCTTCTTCAGCTACGCCGTCTTCAATTGAGATAATGGGATAGGTGTTGCACAGATGCTCATAAAAATCAACCATCTCAGCGCCAGTTTTGAACTCACCATTCTTCCAGAACAGATAACCCTCTTTACCAATTTTCTTGGCTTCTTCGTAAAGTTCGGTTGAAGCGGGGTCCATGGCGATAAAGAAATCTACACCAGGCTTGTAGCCTGCTTTTTCAATAGCACGCACCAAGTATTGTAAAGGTTGCTCATCGTTTTCGAAGTTAGGAGCAAAACCACCCTCATCACCAACAGCGGTGCTGTAGCCATCTGCCTTCAGCAGAGACTTTAAGGTATGGAATACTTCTGTACACCAACGCAAGCCCTCAGAGAAAGTTTCTGCGCCAACAGGCATAATCATGAATTCTTGTAAGTTGATGCTGTTATCAGCGTGTTTACCGCCATTGATAACATTCATCATGGGGACGGGCAAAGTATGACCATAAACGCCACCTAGGTAGCTGTACAAGCTGATACCTAATGTATTAGCCGCTGCTTGAGCTACTGCAAGTGAAACCGCTAACATGGCATTGGCACCTAGTTTGCTCTTATTTTCAGTACCATCTAATTCCAGCATGGCTTTGTCAATAGCTGCTTGCTCAAAAACATTCATGCCCAGCAATTCATCAGCGATTAAAGTATTAACATTTTCAACTGCTTTTAAGACGCCTTTGCCCATGTAGCAGTCTTTGTCACCGTCGCGTAATTCTACAGCTTCAAAAGCACCAGTTGATGCACCTGAAGGAACAGCTGCTCTACCGTAAGTACCTTCTTCAGTTACGACTTCAGCCTCGACTGTGGGATTGCCACGTGAGTCTAAAATTTGACGAGCCAACACGTCAGTGATCAAAACTTGTTGAACCATGAAAAAACCTCCTAGGGAACTTGCCTATTCAAGTTATTGTTTCGTGACTTGTGCGCTTATTTTTTAGCTGTTTGTATCGCTAAAGCTAAAATAAGCACAGACATATTTATTATACACATTCAAGGGCAAACTAATAATTAAGCACTACGGCAAGGAGTTGTTATGAAACACTATGATTTTCTAATCATCGGGACAGGCGCTGGTAACATAGTTTTAGATCAAGCATTGGAACAAGGATTATCCTGCGCTCAAATTGAAAAAGGTGATTTCGGTGGTACCTGCTTAAATCGTGGATGCATTCCCAGCAAGATCCTCATCACCCCTGCAGATCTCATGCGCGAAGTCGCAAGATTACGGAATTTAGGTATCTTGAAAGGGGAATTAGAGGTTGATTGGTCAAACCTAAAAGATAGATTGTTTGCGAAGACTAAGGAAAATCAAGATATCCTAGCAGAATATAAGGCAGAAGCTAATTTAGATGTCTACCAAGGCACAGGTTACTTTGTAGAAGATAAGGTATTACAGGTAAAGCAAAAAGATGGTAGTACCAGCGAAAAAATAACTGCAGACATCATCGTGCTAGCAGGTGGTTCACGCACCAATATACCGCCAATTAAGGGGTTAGATAAAGTTACCTACCTAACAAGCGAGACCTTCTTTCAAAAGTCATTCCCTAAAAAGCCTTATCAGTCTTTAACCATTATTGGTGGCGGGGTAATCGCTACCGAGTTTGCGCACCTCTTTGCCAACTATGGAACAAAGGTTAACATCGTACAGCGTAATGTTCGCTTAGTGCCAAAGCTAGATCATGAATTGTCGGCAACCCTACTAAAACATTTCGAGGATCGCGGCATCAATTGCTTCTTAAATCAAAACAGCTTACAAGTCGAACAAGATAATTTGGGTATCCACCTAACGATCGAAGACAAAAGCACTAAAAACAAACAAACCTTAACTTCCGAAGCTTTACTGATAGCTCCTGGTGTTGTTTCAAATGCTGATCTTCTGCAATTAGATAAAACTACCATCAAAACAGATGAGCGCAACTATGTTCTAACCAATGAATACTTAGAGACGAGTGTACCCAATGTCTATGCACTGGGAGATTTGGTTGGACAGCAACAGCTTCGACACAAGGCTAACTACGAAGCAGAAGTATTAGCGTTTAATCTGTTTTCGCCTGAGGCAAAAGAGCGTCGTCGCCAAGTACGCTACGATTTTATGCCTAGCGGTGTTTTTTCTGATCCACAATTAGCCTGCGTAGGCATGACCGAAGAAGAACTACAGTCTAAAAATATTGCGTATAAAGTAGGTCGCTTTGACTTCGCAGATTCAGCTAAAGGTTACGCCTTAGGTATTGATCATTCTGAAAATCTCTTTACGAAAGTGTTATTGAGTGAAGATGATCAACTACTAGGTGTTCATATTGCTGGGCCTAATGCCACCGACTTGATTCAGCCATATATAAATTTACTATATATTGCACAATCAACTTCTCCTATATATAATTCTGAAATTGCGACAAGAAGAACTGTGCAAGAACGCAAACTAGCTCCACGCCAGTTGCGAGCTCATTATGCTGAAGCTTTAAGTGATGCGGTAGTTATTCATCCCTCACTTAGCGAAACTAGTATCTGGGCAGCCAGCACAATTGAGGAGTAGTCGCAAACTCACTTATTGAAGAGGGACTTATGTGGTTTATTTTAGCTTTGATCACTCTGCTCTTTTGGAGTGGCTCTGATCTGATGTCTAAAATCGGCTGTCAAAGCTCTACCGAAAGAAAAGCGTCACTAAAAATGGTAGTTGCAGTCGGTTTTGTCTTTGGTTGTCATGCGATGTATTCAATCTTTGTCAACCAAGTGGAGTTTAATTTACAGGTTGTTTGGCAATACCTGCCTGTTTCTTTGCTCTATATCTCATCCATGTTGATGGGCTATATCGCCCTTAAATACATCGAACTTTCCATCTCATCACCAATTTGTAACACTTCTGGTGGTATGGTGCTTTTGATCTATCTATTGATGGGTGAAAAGTTAGAACCAGGAGCAATTGTGGCTTTGGTGTTTGTGTTATTGGGTGTACTAGGACTAGGTTATGCCGAATATGTAGAGGACCCACAAAAGCGCATCGAGCGCCAATTATCATCTAACCATCGCTACACTAAGAGCTGGCTCGCCTTACTTCTGCCCATTCTTTACTGCATACTTGATGCACTCGGAACTTTCGGCGACACTATCGTCTTACAGAAACTAGATGAAGATGTAGCTAACACAGCCTACGAAATGACTTTCTTCATTGTTGGCATTCTAGTTTTACTCTATTTAATCATTTTCAAAAAAGCTGATTTTACTTGGAAAACTGATATCGCCAAAGTAACTGGTGGTGCTTTCGAAACCATAGGTCAGGTCTGTTATATTTACGCGATTGCAGCAAATCCTGTGGAAGCTCCCCCCATCATCTCAGCCTACTGTGTAGCTTCTGTAATCTGGAGCCGTATTATTCTCAAAGAAAAACTATCGGTTAAACACTATATTGCAATTACTCTTGCCATTATTGGTATTGCTTTAATGGGTGTTTTTGCAGAAGATTAACGTTATTACCTACTCCGTAACGACAAAAGCCGAGCAAGATTGCTCGGCTTTTGTTTTGTGTTATTAGCAAACTAGTTGTTAGTTGGGTACTGGCAAATTTCGTTTGTGATAGTATCTTTGCAAAATACTCTGCCACAGCTTATATAAACCTAAGCCGACAAAGTAACCCACAATGCCATTTAGCATACCGGTCGGAAAATCCCAAAAGACATGTTGTTTAACAAATAAGGTGCTGAGAGCAATTGCAAAGACATAGACAATTAAAAACCAGCGCACCCAATTGTTAAGTGGCTTAAAACGCAACAACATGATGATCAAAATCGTGCACAAAGTAACGTGTATCGAGGGTGCACCGCAGTGATGATTATCGATAATATACGTTGCCTTAACCAGAGTTGATGCTAAATCATTACCTAGCCGTCCCACATCATATCTAGGAACATAAGTTTGATAAAGCGGGAAAATAATGCATGCTTGCAGTTGTGCTGTAAACATAGCCAAGAAATAGTGGCGTGCCAACCTACGATTGTGGCTGTAAAAATACAAACCACAGAGCAATAAAAGAGGAAACCACGAGTGATAGACAAAGATGAACTCCTTGATAAAAGGAATCTTGTCATCGATCCAGCAATGCAAGTTATAAGGCTCATATCCAAAAGGACGGTTGAGCAATTCCATAATGGGTGCCGCCAACAAAAACAAACAAAAAACAACTATATCTAAGGGGCACTCTTTAATTTTACGAATTAAACGCTGGCATAATGCCAGCGCTCTATTATGGCTGCTACAAGTTGTATCAGACATAAGTTACTCCTTCATTTAGATTTACCAGCCACGAACAGTTGCACGTTCAATTTTAGCTTGTCGCTTACTCACTAAAGGAACCAGTACAAAACGACCTAAAATCCAAGTCAATAACATGATTACGTTGTAGATCATAAGGCTAAATAAAATGTAGCCAATCGGTCCCAGTGATTTATAGAGCATCGCTAAAGGCAATGGTGGCTCGTTGATGTAACCATAATTTGTTTGTGTTAAACCAAACGAATGCATTGTCAGGTTGAACATCAACAAAAATAGATTATAAAGGTTAGTCACTTTAAGCATAAAGAACAAGTCTTTCGTCGGATAACGATAACCCTTAACTGCTACCATGTAAACGCTGATCCAACCGATCAAGAAATGCATGATCACAAAATTAAAATTAGAGTAGTGTGGGAAATTGTAGGGATAGGTCTCCGCCACGATTAAAGTAGCAACTGATCCCATTAGACCCCACCACATTCCGGGAATAATAATCTTCTTGCGCTTAAAGAAAATACTTATTATCAACAAGATGGTTGCCATCCGGCAATGGAAGAGCGATAGATTTTCCTGCGCATTGAAGATATGACTGAAGATCATCCAGCCATTCATAAGCACAAAGTCTAGCAATAACACGCTTGCCATAACCTTCAGCAAACGATCTGCTAGACGAGGTCTTTCCGCCAATTGATGACCACGCTCAATTAATAAGAAAACTACTACTAACCAAATAACTAATAAAGCAATGTGCACCAAGGGTGGCATTGGGCGTGGTTGATCTGGAACGCTACGAAAAAAATATTGTAAGCTTTCTAGCATAACTCCCCCTGTCTTCCTCTCTTCTCTTTCTTCTCTTCTACTATTTGCTAAAGTTCTCTAAAGATAGCCAAAACTAGCCAACTTGTAAATACAAGTTACTGTTAGTCTAGTTGCTTAAATCTGTGCTTAGGTAAAGAAAAACTAAATTTTATTGTTAGGCAATTCAAGTATTTGTAGTCGTGGTACATCCTTTTCGGCCTGGTCTACCACATGTTTTTGACAAGTAAACAATAAAATTTGTTGCTCTCTTGGGGCTAGTAGTTGCAATGCCTCCTTGAGCCTTCTGTCATCGTATTGCACAAATATATCGTCTAAAATTAGTGGTGCCTCCTTAGCCCCGTCCAGCTGATCGCATAGCGCTAAGCGTAATGCCAAGTAGATTTGGTCATTTGCTCCACCCGATAAATAATCACTACTGTATGTTTGTGCAGATCCTGTTTCACGGATTTGTAGGGCAAGCGTTTTATCTACCAAAACTCGGGCGTACTTACCTTGTGTCATCTGCGTAAGATAAGCTGATGCTTGCTGTTGCAATTCAGGCGCAAAACGACTTTGAATTTCTGCAAAAACTTCTGTAAAAGTTGCTTGCGCCAATTCTAGCGCTCGCTGATAGCGTGTTGCTTCTTTTAGTTTTAACTCTAAGTCATCGATCTCACGAGCTATCTCTACTGGTGTTTTCTTCCCTTGATAACGCTCTGCAAAGCGTGTGCTTTCTTCAGCAAACTCTAATTCTTTTTCTTGCAGATGTGCTTTATTGTCTGCTAGTTCTGCTGTAATTTCAGCTAGGCGCTGCTCTAGTTCTACTTTGCTCAACTTTTTTAACTCATCAGATATATGAGCATCTTCTGTTTGCAATTCATTTAACTGCTCGCCTAGTAATTGCAAAGATTCCGTTGTTTGCTGAACACTAGCTTCTAGTTCAAATCTTTGTTTACTGAAATCTTGCAATAACTCGTCAAAACTTTGGCTTGAGCTTGCGAGCTTATTCAAACAAGAGTTGATCTGCGTTGTCCTGATCTGCTGCCCTTCTGCCAACTTTGTTAACTGCTGAATTTCTTCAGCTTCTTGCTCTAGCTCAGTGACTAGTTTTATACCTAGCTTGTTTCTATCGAGTTCGCTTCTGTCCTTTATAAAGACGGTTATGCTTTGTACGTGACTAGCTAAATGCTCTAAATTGCTCTTTATATATTGGACTAACTCTTGATATTCGCCTTGTTTGCTTTTTAATTCCTGCACCAGCAGTTGTTCTTTCTGTGTGAGTAATTGCACTTTTTCATAACCTGAGCGCAAATTCTCTAATTTCTCTCTGCTTCTCTCTAATTCACTCTCTAGTTGCTTCAACTTTACTTTATTATCTGCAATAGCTTGATTATTCGTTAGCATCTGCTGTTCATTTTGCCTGAGTGCTTCTTTAAGCACCTGCTCTTTTAGTCTTTCACTATTTGTCTGTTTTCTTAAACCCAGCAACCCTAAGCCAAGACCGCAAAAACTAATAATTAAGCCTACTGCTGTTCCTAGCCAAATGTACACAGAATCTACTAATAAACTGGAAAATAAGAACCTACTTACACCAATTAGTCCAAGTCCCAGCACAATCGGTATTAAAGCTAGCAGAATTTTCTGCTTTCCTTTTGGCTTAGCTTCGGTCTTGGTAACCTGAGCCTGTAGTTCCTGCTTCTTAATTAACAGCTCTTCTTTTTGGCTAAATAATCGTTCCTTGGCCTGTTCTATACGATATTTGTTTTCCTGCTGATGTTTTAGATCGTTATTCCTTGTTGTTAGCTCTGTTGCTAAATCTGCTACGCTTTCTTTTTTCGCTAACTGGTTCTCTAGTTCCCTAGTTTCTGCTTTGTAGTGCTGTAACTGTGAGAATAAAGTGGTTTCTTTAGCTAAATCGTTATCTAACTGTGTGACAATTAAACACAAACTATTGTTCGTATTTCTAAACTTGTCTAGCTCTTGGCTTGGCAATAGGTTATCTAATTGAGCCAAAGCTTCTTTTTGTTTCACGTACTCTCTTTGTTTTTCGCTAATCGCTTCAGCTAGCTTATTCACTTGGTTTAGCTCTTTACAATGAATAAGTTGTGCTTTGTATTCGCCTAAGGCTTTCACTGTTTGATCTAACTCTTTAAGTTCTGCTTCTAAACTCAATAATTCTTGTTGTCTGCTGTTGGCTACTTGTTCATTTGTTTCAGCTTGCAAGTATTCTTCTTTCTTACTAGCAATTTGTTTGCTTAACCCAGGGATTATGGCATTTTGTCTGCGTGGGCTAGACAGCTGATTTAGGTTTTCTTTTAAGCTCATCTGAATTGCCTCTTCAGAGACATCGCTTTCACCAACCGCAGCTAAGTTTCCCAGGGCAGTCAATACTTCGCTGTTTTCTTTTTTGTTATCATTTGCTATTTGTACCTGAAGTTGACGCACCAAATTTGCACGCTCAAAAGTTACTTGCGACATACCTAGTAAGTATTCAGCTACTGTTTGCTTGCCTTCCAAGCCAATCGCTTCATTGGTATCTCTATCTATTAATCTGATTTTATCTTGTGCAGGGGTAGCTCCAAATTGAGCTTCTAAACGATAGTGCTTATTTTGTTGCTCAAACTCTAAAGCTCCGCCCATAATTCCATGGGCTTGCCAGGGACGGTAACGACTTCTATCACTTTTACTGATACTACGGTCATTCCTTTTAGGCAAGCCATATAGACAGGCAACAATAAAAGCAACTAGGGTGCTTTTGCCACTTTCATTCCCACCAAAAATAATGTTACCCTCTGGTGATAATACTAAATTTAGGTTTTGCAATTTACCAAATTGACTTATCTCGATTTTCTGTAGTCGCATCGTCTAATGACTCCACCTATCTAAGATGTCTAATTCACCTTTCAGTATTTCTAACCCTAAGCTATACGCTAAATCTATAATCTCTTGTTCTTCACTGGTCAAATCTGGCCTAGATTTTTTTTGCGCAATAGCATGTGCGAAAAGTCCTTTTACACTATCCGTATCCTGCTCTGCTAAAGGTCTTACTGTCCGATCAAATAGTTCTACATAACACGGTAGCTGTAACTTGATTGCAGATAAATCTGGCTCAAATTCAGTTTCACCTTTAAGATAGAGGCGATAAAGATTACGCTTGTAATTTTCATCTGTCTGCAGAAACTTAAGAATTTCTTCGCTCTGTGCGAGAGTGTGGGCACTTTGCAACACAATGCGCTGTTCTTCGAAGCGTGGTATATCTAAACTTATTGCTTCTTGCTTGATAATACGGTTCTCTTCTAGCTCAACCAACAAACAACGTTTAGGACCAATATTTTTAAATGAATGACCTATAGGTGCACCTGCATAACAGCATTTTTCCGTAGCCGAAAAAACACCTAGCTTAAAATTTTCTGGCTTATGGATATGACCTAAGGCAACATAGGCAACAGGCAATTCCATTAAGGTATCAAGCGCCATCGGATTATAAACACTCGTATTTTGCTTTTGATAAATATCACCATGCATCAGGAGAACATTATTGGTAAGTGGCTTTTCATCTCCCATCCTATCCGCATTGATTTTTTCTACAACTTCAGGCATTAAGCTAGAAAACACATGAATTTGCTTAAAGCTCTGCCCGTAGATGGTTAGATCGTATTGGGGTAAATCTAGGCGCATGCTATCAACTCCCAACAAATGAAAGTTAGGGAGATCCACGAATCGTTCATACAGTGATTGCGGATAGTACGGATCGTGATTACCTGCTACCGCAACAATTGGCATTTCACACTGTTCTAAGATACTTGTTGCTTGCGCCAATTCTGCTTCAGTAATTGCTTGCGCCTCAAATGTATCGCCTGCCAGGAGCAAAATCGCTTGATTCTCGTTAGCCAGTTGCACTAGGTTTTGCAAAACACTAATGCTGGCATGGCGCATGGTTTGCGCAACATTTCTAGGTAGCTGACTATACTTAATGCCTAAATGTAAATCTGCTGCGTGTAATATTCTCATTTGACTCCAATAAAAAACGCTCTAGTTCCAACTAGAGCGTATCACAAAGCTTAAAGTCTTAACTTAGTAAATCCAGACATCAGTTCCAACGGAGAATGTTTCATAGAACTTTTTCACTTCTCTTTTGGGTGTGTTGATACAACCATGCGATCCATTGTAAGTGTAGGACTGAGTTCCAAATACATCGCGCCAGCTTGCATCGTGAATGCCATAAGATGAGCCACTGTACGCCATCCAGTAACTGACAAAGGATGAATAAGTTGAAGATGTTAAGTAAATGGAGCGGTATTTAGAATTTATCTTGAACCAACCAGGATATGTAGGCGTAGAATTTTTGCCAGTAGTCACAGGAGTAGCCATCCACTTCCCATTCTTGTATCCCCACATTCTCTGTTCTTTCAGCGAGATAATGATAATACCGTTGCTGGGTAATTTATAAGAGCGTTGCCCTTTATTCTGATAATACAAAACGCCATTACTAATCTGCCAATTTCTCGAAGCGTCAATCAAGGCACCTGAACTAGCAAATTTGTATTTCTTGCCATCAACTACTTGTTCACCGACCAGCATGCTACCGTCTTTCGGTAATAGATAGTACCACATACCGTTATGTAGCAACCAACGTGTCGCTCTTGCGCCATTGCTTTCATTCAAAAAATACCGCTTGCCAGCAAGACCAATGAGGATTTGGCGTACGCCAATCTGCGCCATAATTTGCCTGCAAAATTTCTTCGTAATTCTTAGGTACATTAACTTCAAAAGTTTGGTTATCTTGACCAATAGATAACTTAGTAATTCCAGTAGGTTCTGGCTCTCTTACTTGAGCATATCCCTGTTCCAATTTATGTTCATATTCTGTGCCACTCTTTCTAAAAAAGAAAGGTGAAAGAATCTCATTTTTTACATGCTCGATTAAAAAAATATCAACACCAACCTTGTTGTAAAACCAAGTTCTTTCTTTAATATCATCGCCAATAACAAAACTCCGCTGTAAAACAAAACCTGCATTAGTCATAACTTGATTCAAATGCTCCCAGCTAAAATCATCGGCTGGATCTAATGCTACATCAATATCGAGATCGTGACCTATCATTCCACGTTCACGTACAATTCCTAGTAAACTTCCATAACAGAAATAAAAACGATATCCCTCATTTTCTAACACTTCTTGTACTAGAGCCATAGTTTCAAGCCCATGTTTTTTTAGCGCATCATTTCGTTTCTTGGCTCTTGCTTTTTCGTGCTGTAATTTAATTGCGTGTCCTAGGTGATATATTCCAGGAATTTTTTTAGAAATTTTTCTGTCTTGTCTTTAAGTCGATAAAAGTACGTGTTCATGCACTTCTCCCTATATTCAATTAATCAATACACTAAATATGATTATCTTACTATTACACTACTTGTTCTAGTTTTAATTGTTTGCTTCTTTTGGCCACCCAATAAATTCTATAAAGCAAATCTATCAAAGTGCTAGCTGACACAGACCACGCCATATTAACGGGCGAAAAATTAGACCCGTAAAGATTAAGCGCGAAATAATAACACGCATGGTCACCGCTCCCATTTCTTGCATGCCCCGATAAACAAAATCTGGTACTAGTCCATTTACGGCTGTGCCAATTAAGAACACAAAATAAAAGAGCGGATCTTCTCCATAATGCGAATTGAAATAACATATGCACGCTAAGACGACGGTAGCAATGGCAATTAAAGCGAACTTACCATATTGAATAGCAGAGTAGATCTCTGATATTTTCCGCTTATTGTTTTTGTCTTCAGCTACAACATATGCTATTTCCTGCGTTGCTGAAAGAATGAAACCAAAATCGATCAATAACTGAAAGTACAGCATCAACGCCATACCCTCGCCTACCTTGCCGTAAATATCACTGCCTAATACCCTAGTTTGGTAGGGTACAGTAATAAAACCAAAGAAGTAAGTGGAAAAACGCAAAATATATAGCATCAAAGTATTTTTATAAAGAATCTTGCGTTCTTGATTGATAGACAGACGTTTTAACATATAAATTCCTAGCGCAATATAGCTAACACTGTTTTTAAGAGTAAGCTGAGCTCCTGTGCAAAAGAAAAATTAGCTAATTGCTCGAGATTGATTTTCATTTTAGCCGGCAAAACTTTATCCACGTAAGTCTGGTGTGGGTCATCAGCTTCTGATAGCAATCTGGCTTCATCCTTATATTCGATACTGGCAAGAGAAGTTACCCCCGCAGGTAAAAGTAAGGTTGCATACATCTCTGGACTGTAGCTATTAACAAAAGTCTCAACCTCTGGTCTCGTACCCACCAGTGACATATCGCCTGTCAAAATATTAAAGAGTTGCGGTAACTCATCTAAGCGAGTTTTACGTAAAAAATGGCCGATACGGGTTATGCGATTATCATTTTTAGTAGTTACTTGAGATGCTTTAGCATCTTGTTTAACCGTCATTGTACGAAATTTAAAAATACGAAAAATACGACAATATTGAGTTACACGTTCTTGCCTAAAAAAGATAGGACCTCTGTCCTCTAATTTAATTAGAAGCGCTATTACCAACATAGGGAGTGCTAACAAGACTAAAAGCAAAATCGCTAAAAGCAAATCGCAAAGACGCTTGCACACCAAGGCAAGCTTATGTCTTTGCAAAACTTCATAATAAGGTCTGACTGCGTTGGTCTGTAACCTAGCAGGTAATTTATCCCAAGATCGCAACATTTAAGCTAATTTTTCCAAACTTTCTTTTGCTACTTTAATGACTGTTTCGACTTCTTCATCGGTCATTAGGCTGAAAAGAGGCAAAGAAACCTGATTCTCATAAAAAGCATAAGCGTTGGGATAATTATTAATATCAAAACCTCTCTTATGGTAGGCACTGAGCATAGGCAACGGCTTGTAGTGTACATTACAAGAAACGCCATCTTCTGCCATCAACTCGATAAAGAGATTGCGTTCTTCTGCTGAGGCACCCTCGATATGTACAATGGCTAGGTGGGCGCTAGAACGATTATCTGCTGTGCCGTGATCATAGACTTTAATTCTAGTATCAGCAAAAGCCTCTTGATAACGCTGAATAATAGCATGTCTACGCTCAAGAATTTCATCATAGCGTTTTAGTTGTGCCATACCCAACGCTGATGCAATATCAGATAAATTACATTTAAAGTAGGGTTCAATAATATCGTATTCCCATGAACCTAGCTTCGTTTTCGCTAAGGCATCTTTGTTTTGTCCGTGAAGTGATAGCAACATGTATTGCTTATATATCTCTTCATCATCTATACCCGGTATAGATTTCCAAGTAGCAGCTCCACCTTCTGCTGTTGTTAGATTCTTAACTGCATGGAAAGAAAAATTGCTAAAATCTGCAATCGAGCCCGCATACTGGCCTTTATATTTACCCCCTAAAGAGTGCGCCGTATCAGCAATAATAATCACCCTGCCAATCGCCTGTTGAAAACGATTATCGCTAGGCTTAAACAAAGCTTTTTTTTGCTCCGCGATAGCAAAATAGGCATCATAATCGCAAACAATACCACCTAAATCTACTGGGATTATTGCCTTAGTTTTCTCTGTAATAGCTTCTTCAACCAACTTTAAGTCCATTTCAAAACTATCCGGTCTACTATCTACTAAGACAGGCGTTGCTCCCACATGATAAATAATCGAGCAACTGGCAGAATACGTGTAGGCAGGCACAATTACTTCATCACCAGGACCTATACCTAGTAGTCTTAAACATAACTCAGCTGCCATAGTCTGCGAACTCATAGTTGCTAAACGCTTAGTGCCGGTATAAGCAGTCAATTCTTTTTCAAACTGCTTAGTTAAAGGTCCAGTAGTAATCCAGCCAGACTCTAAAACTTGTTTGATCAGCTCAAAATCACCTGGACGAATATCTGGTTTTACAAAAGAGACACTCATGCTTATACCTCACTTTGCTTAAACATTGGTAGTTGCCACAGATCTATAGGAGTTGCTAGATAGTAATCCCCTACAATCTCATCCTTAGCTTCTACACCCCAGCCTGCAACTATGCTTATTACATCACTTTGTTTGGCGCAAAGCATATCTGCTTTGGTATCACCAATAAACACAGCCTCATCTGGTTTAGCGTGCATCTGTTTTAGATAATACAACATCGGTTCTGCTGAAGGCTTGGGTAAACTCACGTCATCAGCACAGACCGAAAAATCTATATACTCACTAATCGCCAGCTTATCAAAGTCAAAATTATACTCATGACGCAAACGATTAGTAATTACACCTATTTTATAGCCTTGTACTTTTAGTTCCTGCATCAATTCTGCAATCTCTGGGAAAACATAACCCGAGCGATCTTGCTCGCCCAGTTTTTGTACCCAACGCTCAGCTACTTCTTGAATGTTAGTACAACCTAAACGTCTCAAACCCTCTTCCGTGGTGTAGCCAAAAATAAAGCTAATATCTTCAGGCAAAGTGGTTTCTTGCATTTCTTCAATCACTATGCGCAAAGCTTCCAGCGTGGGCTTTTGTGTATCCAAAATAGTTCCATCCACGTCGAAGATTACATGCTTAATCATCCATCTCTCCTTTAGTCGATTGCGAGCGCAAGACGCAAAACTTTATTGTAGCCTGAGCTAAGTAAAGTTTTATGTGCTTCTAGTAGTGTCGCTCCTGTTGTATATACATCATCTACCAAGATCAGAATCTTTTCTTTTAGTTCTTCTTTTTGGCAATTGTAACACTCTAAAACAGGTTTAAGCTTAAACGCTCCTTTAATATTTGTTTCTCTCGCTTCTCTGCTGAGCTGTTCACTTTGTCTAGCCACCGTTGTTTGCTTTACCAATAAATCGGCAATAGCTAAATTTTTATTTCGGGCTAAATGTTGTAAAACTAACATCACCTGATTATAGCCACGCTCTTTTTCTCGTTTCTCACTCAGTGGAATAGGCACTAAAACAATTTGCTCTCGCCAGCTATCCCAAGGTAATCTTTTCTGCAAAATTAAAGCCAGCAATTCCGCTAAGTGAGCCTTTTGCTTAAACTTCAAGCCGATTATGCTGTCTTTCACTAAACCCGTATAGCTAGTGATCAGCAATGTTTCATCTGCTCTGAGATATTGACTTCCTAATCTCAAGGGTAAAACTTGGTCTATAAGTTCAAGTTGCCACTTGGTATCAGTTTGTAATGGTTCTGCACTGCTATGCTCTTTGAGTTGAAGTCGACATTTTTGTTCTGTTTTAAGTCTTTGTCTCTGAATTGGTACGAGGTAAGGAACTTGTGTTAGGCACCTTCTGCACAGCATTTGCTCTAGCGGATCAGCTAAAGGTAAAGTTGTACGGCTAGAAAAATAAGTTAGTGTCAAATCTCGTTGAACTTGACTAGTAACTCTACCAGCACAATTTCTGCCACAGGCAAAACAAATTCCTCTCAGCATAGATTAGGACAAAAAGTACTCTTGAAACTTCGTTTTCAAGTCTAAGCGCTCCCACGGTAAATCGAGATCAGGTCTACCAAAATGACCGTAGCTAGCGGTTTGTTTATAGATAGGACGATATAACTTGAAGCGATCGATAATACCTTTAGGTCTCAAATCAACCAACTGGGTCACCATCTCTGCCAGCTTTTCATCGCTCACTTTGCCTGAACCAAAGGTATTAATGTAAATAGAAACTGGTTCTGCAACTCCGATAGCATAGGCTAGTTGAACTTCACAAGCAGTAGCTAATTCAGCCGCCACAATATTTTTAGCTACGTGTCTAGCCGCATAGCAGGCAGATCTATCTACTTTGCTTGGATCTTTACCTGAGAAAGCTCCCCCACCATGTCTAGCAAAACCGCCATAAGTATCAACAATAATTTTTCTACCTGTGAGCCCTGAATCACCCACAGGACCGCCAGTAACGAACCTACCTGTTGGATTGATTAAAACACGTGTTTTCTCATCGTACAGATGTTGTGGCAAAACGCTATTGAGTACTAATTCACGCACTTCACGCTCTACTTCTTCGCTCGTTGCGCTGGCTAGATGTTGAGTTGACACAACTACTGTGTCGAGATGAACAGGCTTCGTTCCCTCATATCTCACTGTTACTTGTGCTTTGCCATCAGGTAGAAAAGTCTTAGCTCTACCATCTTTTCTTACCTCTGCTAATTGCTTCGTAATACGGTGTGCCAAGGTAATGGGCATGGGCATCAATTCGGGAGTATCGTTATTGGCAAAACCAAACATTAAACCTTGGTCACCAGCGCCTAACTCTGCTTCAGCTTGCACTTCTGTTAATGAACGCACTTCTAAAGCACAGTTAACACCTCTAGCAATATCTGGAGATTGCTCATCAATATTGGTCAAAACAGCACAACTATCAGCGTCAAAACCACCACTATTTTTGTGATAGCCAATCTCTCGGATCGTTTCTCTTACAATTTGTGGAATATCTACGTAGGCTTCTGTGGAAATTTCGCCCATCACTAGTACCATACCTGTTGTAGCAATGGTTTCACACGCAACGCGTGAACGGGGATCTTTAGTGAGCAAAGCGTCCAAAATAGCATCAGAAATTTGATCGCAAACTTTATCGGGATGTCCTTCAGTAACTGATTCAGATGTAAATAACCAATTGTTCATATAACCTCTCTCGTGCGAGGTCTAACACTCAGATAACCAATTGGCATCTCATCTGTCAAATCCTCGCTGGATTTGCGGATTTGGCACCGTTGCAAACTGCAGGTTGCCGGGCTTCATCGGGCCGTTCCCTCCACCACTCTCGATAAGAATTAAGATAATTTGTTGTCGCTAGATAGTATCACCATCTACTCACCTGTGCAAGATGGATACAGTACACCTTTTGTCATCATTTGTCGTTTTTTATCTGCTAGCCGATTTTAATTCTCTGCAAAATGAATTCAGGCTCAAGGAGGATTTATGCACGCTTTGCAATTTCTAATCGTGGATCAACAACAACATTTCGCAAACTTACTGGCAACAACATTGGTCCGCCATTACGGCGAGCTGGCTCAAGTTGAGCTCACTGTTGCCATACCCAAAGATTTGACTCAATACCAGCTAGTTTTTATTTCTACTAACTTACTCACAGCATATAATTGGGAGTTGTTTACAGACTGCGCTTTAGTTTTAATCTGCGATCATCAATCAGACCCTTGGCTTAAAGCACATAGTGGTATTCCCTATATTTTGCGCAGTTGCCAACTGCCCAACGCCACATCTTTTTTCGATAATTTGCTAAAAGAAAGTAAATCATCTAGTAACGATCGTCTCTTGCTGTTAGCCGGAAAAGATAGAATATATATCAAACAAAAGTTAAATAGTCTCTTTTCTCATTTCCACGATAGGGGTATAAGAGTTTACTACTTCCCCTTGATCTCACTTTATCAACTCTCACTCGCAAACGAATGTTTTGGTTCTCTAGAGGCAAACAACCTAAATGAAGCCAAAAGTACTGCTGAACTATTGCTATCTTTAGAGCACGGCCAAGTAACTATCCAACACTATTTTTTTCATCACGCTAGTGTTTGGCTTCCTAATTTAGATTGTGCCCCTTTAGATTTGTGCCAACTTTCTTTAGTTGTTATCAAAAATCTCATTACTAGCATACGAGCTTATTTAGCAGAATCTACAGATACAGTGTTCATCTTAGAAGCAGAATTTTATGACTTGGATTTCTTAGCTAAAATTGCTTCTCTCTGTGATATATGGTTTGGTGATTTACCTAAAGATAAAAGTTATGGTTCTGTTCTATATCAACAACAATTAGCTAAACATCTAGCAAACCTACCTAAAAGCTGTAAGTTTATGCCGATCGAGGAAATATGATGCAGTTACTAGCCCAAAATGAATTACAAAAACTAATCGAAATTCTGGTGCGTCGCTTGCCCAACTTAGACTTATTAGATGATTTAACGATCAAACAGCACATACATCAACTGTTGCTCGAACGTCTAAAAAGCAAAAATTTGAGCCTAGCCAACAGACGACTACTGATTGAACAACTCTACAACACCATCTGTGGTTTTGATCTACTGCAGCCACTCTTGAATGACCCACAAATTACTGAGGTAATGGTCAATGGTCCTTTGGCTGTCTATATCGAAAAAGAGGGTAAATTATCTTTAACTGGACTGCGATTTGAAAACAAAGAACATCTCATCCGAGTAATTAGCAGATTCTTCGGCCGTGCTAACAAATTAATCAACGAAGCCAATCCTATTGCTAGTATGCAACTCAAAGACGGCTCAAGATTACATGCTATTTTACCTCCGGCTGCACCCGACGGACCCTGCCTGAGCATTCGTAGATTTACAGGTATTAAACCATCTCTAAACGATCTAAAAGCAAGGCAGAGTTTTACGCAAGAAGTAGAAAACTTTCTCATTTCTGCTGTACAACAAAAGCAAAATATCTTTATTAGTGGCGGTACTGGAACAGGAAAAACTACCTTTTTAAATGCACTTTCAGCCTTCATTCCTAATTCAGAACGCCTGATTACTATCGAAGATTCTTTAGAACTAGATCTACAGGACTCAGATAATCTGGTACGACTAGAGTCACGTCCCCCAAGTCCTGACGGTAATGGCGAGATAAGTTTACAAGATTTGATTAAGGCGTCACTACGCATGCGCCCCGATCGCATAATCGTGGGTGAAATTCGTGGTGCTGAAGCTTTCGATATGGTACAAGCCATGAGCACAGGCCATCCTGGCAGTATGTCTACAGGTCACGGCAATTCTTGTCTAGAAATGCTAGATCGCATCTGTCTACTTATCCTGATGTCTGCCAATTTACCTTTCGAAGCAATTAGGCGCTTAGTGGCTAGCTCCATAGATCTGATAGTACATCTTGAGCGTACATCTTCTGGTACAAGACAAGTCAGAGAAATCATCAGTCTCACAGGCTTGGCAAACGATCAGTTTGTAATTGAACCTATCTTTCAAAGGAATAGTGAAAATGAACTATTACGCACAAAAAATTAAACACTGCTACAAATTAGCTCTAAATTGGAAATTACTAATAGTATCTCTCCTACTAGGAGTTCTCTTCGCTTTCCTTGGCGCTAGATGTTGGCAGATCAATTCTTATTTTTGGCAACTAGTCTGTTCTTTATCTCTAGCTATAACTTGCTATTGGTATCGCTGTGCTAGACTCACAAATTTGAATACTGAACAACTAAGACTATTTTTAGAATATTTGAGTGGTAAAGTTTCTGCGGGTAACACCTTAGAAAATGCTTTGCTTCAAAGTGAAGCAGATTTAGCAAGACAGCTAGGTGCAAAAAGCAAATTCTATGCTGCTTTGCATAGTCTAAAACAGCGACTCTTAATGCAAGTTGAGCTCAGTTACTGCCTGAAAAATCTGAGCGATGCTTTCTCTCTACCTCTAGCAACTACTTTTTTCCATAGTCTAGGTTTTTTAAGACAATATGGTGGTCGCTTAGATCTTTATATTAGAGAAACACATCGCTCTCTTTGCGAAGAAATTCAACTCGAAAAAGCAATTCGCGCAGAACAAAGTGCTAAAAATTCAGAGGCTATTATTTTAGTCTTTCTCCCATTCTTCTTTGCCTGGTTAATGGGCAAATCTAGTGGAGGTTATCTCGATAACTTAAGTGGTTCTCACTTAGCTACTTCTATTTGGCATCTACTTTATGTTTTATCGATTATCGCAGGTGGCTTAACTTGTTACTTGCTCAGCAGTGGATTTAAGCCCAAAAATAAAGTTCCTTGGTTGAAATTGAGCAAAAGACCTGTAAAGAGTGTAATAATCATCACCTTAGCTGATGCTTTGCTCAACATTTTGCCACTTGATTTAAGTTACTGGCTAAAACAAGCACTAGAGCAATTAGCGCCTGAAGAAGCAAGTGTTCAACATGCTTTTTACAAATATTTTCGCACTAAGATTTATTTAAGCATACTTGCCTTTAGCTGTTGTCTAATACTTTTATTGTTTACCAATCTGCCCCTAGCTTTTCCTCTTTTACTGCTAGCACTACCTTTGGTACAAGAATTAGATCTCTGGCAACGCTACGATAAATTACAGCTCTGTTATAGCCTTGAATACCCTTGTCTCTTAAATTTACTCTCTAACTTATTGAGTAGCGGTATCACTTTAGATAAGAGTTTGCTTTTGATTGAAAGCGCTTATCAGACTAGACCTGCTACCTTAATTGCACATGAACTGCGTCAAATTAGGATGCGTATTACCAGTGGCCAGAGCGCTGCTCTAGCTTTAGCTGAAATTTCTAGCCATCTAAAACATTCCGACTTGGTATCCAGCTTGAACCTCATCGCTCGCTATGAACAAGATGGCAGTCAAGAACTCTTACATATCTTACAACTACAAGCCAGCAATAGCAGACAAATTTATCGCGATGCCATGCGTAAATATTTACAGCATCGAAGCCTAAAGTTACTGATACCCATGAGTATTGATCTACTAATTGTAATGGCAACTGCTGTATTACCAGCTTTACTAACTTTAAGTGAGCTCAGTTTTTAGCTCGTCCTCTATTGAATAGCAATAAATCAAATAGAAAGGAGTTACTATGAGAATTGCTCAGAGATTATATGCTCAAGCCTATGCTAAGCAACAACACAAATCGTTAGAGGAATGTGGCTTAGGTACGCTTGAAATAGTAATAATCATCGCCATCTTAATCGCTATCGCTTTGCTGTTTCGATCGCAAATCGTTTCTTTTGCAAACAGCTTAATGCAGAAAGTATTTGATCATTCCATCATCGATGGCATCCGTTAAACAAGACCAAGAGATAGCTCGCTATCTCTTGGCAATTTGAGGTCTAGTATGCTTACTTATCGCGTTTTACCCCAGACAATTGAACAAGCGGAGTTATATCTACTAACGGAAAACCCACCCGCTTTTGTGTTACCTCTGCTTTGTACCAATACTACCAACAATTTCCAGCTACTTACTTTACAGTTAAAAGAACAAGAAACTCTTGCTAGGTTGTTAGATGATAATCCGACAATTCTCTCTAATATTTCTTTTTGGCTAAATTTGTTACATGAACTTACGGCTTGTGCCGAAAATTGTCACAGCATTGGGTTATCGTTTGAGCTAAACCTGCTACATGTACATACAATCAAGCTCATTTTCTATCAAGCAAAACTTCAGCAAATACAAATACCGTGCTTACCGGTGAGATTTGAGCACCTCACTCTACCTAGTAGCTACTTGCAATTTACTTCACTCATTGACCTCTTGCTAAAAAAGGTAGAAACAAATTCTGCCAGTCTCCAACGTTCCTGGCACTCTTTGCTACGGGCTTGGCTAGCTTCTATCAAGTTAAACTCTTTTGGCAAGGCTAAACAATTGCTGACTAAATTTGAAAATAAGCATTGCGCCAAAGCAACTAAAGTGCCCCAGACAAAGAAGAAAGTAACCAAAGAAAAACATCACCAAAACTCAACTAAGCAACTAATTAAATCAAGTAAGAAAATTGCTAAAACTAGTTTATTATCGAGTATCAAGAAACAACTCAAAGCTCAAGACCTACCCTTTGAAAAGACACAATCATTAGAGCTAGATGAGATGTCCTATCGTATTGCTTTGATCAGTGAAGGTCCCCCTGGTACCTCTAGAGAACAAGAAGGTTTGCGTTCATTTATCTTGGTAGATGACTTTTTAATTGGTAGAGATCGCTTTGTTTGTGATTTGCCCATTTTAGACCCCTGTATCAGTCGTAAACATGCCCGCATCACACGTTATGGTGGAAACTATTTCATCGAAGATTTGGGCTCATGTAATGCCACCTATGTAGACGGTAAAAAACTAAACAAACATCGTGAGTATATTTTGCCCGATAATTGCAAAATTCAGTTCGCACAAAAACAGTTTTTCTTCAAGTTAGATTAGTTTTTAGGGTGGCGAAAAAACTGATAAAAAGTGCATTCAATCATGCCGTTGTAGAGCTTGCGCCTTTTATCTGCCAAATGTTCCATGATCTTCTCTAAATATCGTGCTGGCGAAATAACATATAAATAGCGGTCACTTCTTAAGTGTTCTTGCTTAAAACATAATTGTCTAAGTGATCTAAAGATATCTTTTACTTCTTGCTCAGAACCCAAACGTTCACCATAGGGAGGATTTGTGATTATACAAAGCGTTTCTTTGCCTACCAGTTGCTCTGGCAAATCTGCTCTCAGAGCGTGCTGAAAAAAAGAAATGAGAGCATCCACGCCAGCTCTTTTAGCATTTTCTTTGGCGTTGCTAATGGCGTTTTCATCTAGATCACTAGCAAAAATATGTCCTTTAAGTTCTGCTAGTAAATCAACTTTCCTAGCATCCCTATCTTGATAATACAAAAGAGATGTTTGTTTCGCTAATTCTCTTTCTCGATCAAAAACAGCTTTACCAACTATGCTTAACTTCTCCCCTAAAAAATGACGATTGATACCAGGCGCTGTTTTGGTCAATATTAGAGCTAGCTCAATAGGTAAAGTCCCGCTACCACAGAGGGGATCCCAGAAATAATTACCCTGTTTAATCTTGCGTTCTGCTTGCGCTAGCGCAAGCAAAGCAGAGGCTAAACTTTCACGCATAGGTGCTTCATGTCTGAGTGGTCTATAACCTCTCTTGTGTAAACCCACACCAGTTGTATCCAAAGTTAAAATCAATTGATCTTCATACATAATGAAGCGTATGTGATCAAGTCCTAAGTTTATGTCTTCTAAAATGTTGCCTTCAGCAGTCAAAGCAATCTTTTGTGCTTTGAGTTGCTCTATAATCGCTTTTTTGATCACTCTTTGCAGAGAAGGCACACCATACAATTGAGATTTACGTGAGTAACCTTCAACCTTAATTAAATAGCCTGGATCAAGCCACTGATGCCAAGGTAAACTTTTAACGAAGTCAAAAACTTGATCAAAAGTGGTAGCAGAACCTACTGCAAGTTCAATTAGTACACGCTCCGCCGAGCGCAAATTAAAATTTAATTTAGCAACTACTGAAGCTAAGTCGATATCGTCAACTTCTAATCTAACTCTGCCATCAGATACAGTAATCTTTTCTTGGCTAAATCCCAAAGCTAATAACTCAGAGCTGGTCACTTTTTCAATGCCAAACATTGTGGGCATGATCAGAGCATGAGGCATATTCGAAAACATCCGCACCTTAATTTTTATCGTCATCTGCAGTGTTATGAGAATCAGAATCTGCAGTTACCTGATCTATACCAGGATAGTTATCTTCATCATTATTCTGATGATTGTCTTTATTCGTAGTAGTCACCGTTTGATAAAGACTAGCATCTTTGACTTGTACCTTTTTGGTATAAGCTTCATAGTTGCTATATAAGAAAGATTCCCTCTTCACTTCATTGTTGTCTTTATCGTAGTAGATTTTGTAAGTACGCCACTCTGAACCGTCGATTTTATCGCGCAGGACTTCTTCTTCACCCGGCGCCATATCCTTATTGGATACATACTCAACTACATCTGAGGCCTTGATATCGTCTATCTTTTCACTTTCAAGTTCTATATGGAGATTGTCAGGCAAAAGTTGACCATAGATTTTGTAAGTGATAATGCCTTCCGTTTCATCAAAATTAGCACTGATGGCTACAGGATAATCCTTATTATTTTTAAATTTAAAATCAGCCCAATCAGCAACCATAGCATCCATACCATGATGTGTGTAAGACACCATTTTACCGTGCGTGTGTCGCTCAACAATCTCTAAATCAGCTTTTGCAACGGCTTGAAATAATGTTGTGCTGATCTGACAAAGACCGCCACCTATTTCTAAAATAGGCACTCCGTTGTAATCAGCATAACCTAGAGCAAAACCGTGCTCCTCATCTTGGGGACCTAATGCTGTATTGTAAGAAAATTCTTCTCCTGGTTTCAGCATGTAACCATTTAGAATTTCGCTGGCTCTTCTCAAATTTTGGTTTCTGCTTTCTTGCCAATAGGGCAATTTTGTGAAAGCCTCTGAAACCAAGCCCACTTTACTTGCAAGCACTTCTTTAGTTACTTTGGGCTTTTTGCCTTCTCCTTTAGCCAATTCAATTGTCTGTTCTTTCATCCCGCCATGTATCAACGTTTCTAACTTTTGTTTTAATTCGCTATCACTTAGTTTGAACTCAGAAGAGGATGGCGAGATATCAAAAGCTAGCTTTTTTATATCAAAGCCTTTGATCTCTGCTTCTTGTAGTTTACTATCTAATTTTTTGTGTAATTTAGGCAAGTTCTGTTTAAATTTTTGTTCATCGAGAGTGAAAACATAACCTAAGCTAATGGCAGGTAAAGGAGTGGTAGGACTATTATCAAACCATCCTTTTTTGTGTTGCTCTCTTCGTTTCTCGTCCTGATTTTTGGCTTGCTCGAACATCGCTGCAAAATCAAGCTCAACTCCTAAATCCGCTAAATCTACCTGAACATCTTGGTTGGGTGTACTCAGCTTGAGCGGAAATTGTTTCAGGATATCTGCTTCGACTTTTGATAGGGTCTTGGTAAATTCTTCCTGATCCAAATTACCTAACGAAATTTGCTCAAGGTAGATCTCAGATCCCAAAACTGTTGGCTGAAGAACTTTGTTTAGTACAAAAAATCCCGCAACAATAAGTAACAAAAAGATAGCTACACCGGCTACTTTAGTTTTTGTATTAGCAAGGAAGCTAAGTTTGTTCACCGTAGGTTCAGCTTTTTTCCCTTGCTTTGCTGTTAGTTTAGTCGCCTTTAGTTTACTAGTATTCTTTGTTTCACTCTGCTTAATCTTAGCTGTGAGTTTACCTTTACTTTGTACTCCAGCTGTTTGCTGTTTGCTTACACTCTTAAGACTTAGAGTTGATTGCGTTGGTTTAGTGTTTTTAGTTTGCTCTGACTTCTTGGTTTGTTTTAGTTTTTGTTCGTTATTTTTTTCTTCTTTTTTCTTTGCTCTATAAGCCTTAGCCAATAGCTTTTCATAGGAATTGACGTGAGCTTTGCTTTGCACTTGTAGCTTAGCCTTAGCTTTTACTTCCGCTATAAGTGTTTCTTTAGTATTTTTCTGATTACTGATACTTTCTTTATCTGGCTCTTTGTTTGTTGCTTTATCTCTTTCAATTGCTACTTGAGCTTGATTTTTAGGACTCCTTCTGGCTGGACGCTCTCTTTTTAACATCGCTTCTTTGGCTTTTGCTGACGCTACAAAATTAAATTCTTCTGGCGCACCAAAATCATGAGATGAATGAACCGCTTGCTCATATTCCTTGGAATTTAATTTGCCACGAGTAAAGTCTGTAGCATTGATCAAACCTTGCCAGTCATTTGTCTCGACATGGGTAGGGACTGGTTTTTGAGTACGCCTCGCTTGTTGTCTAGTTTTCGGATTTTGTTTTGGTTCAGCGTAAATTAAATTGAAAGTAGGACGAAAATATTCACTAGTAGTTTTACCCGTCTTTTTTACTTCTACAGTGGAGGCTTTTTGTGAATTGTATTTTACTGCTTGCGCTGTCTTGCCTGCTTGCGACTTTTGCGCCTTAGATCTACGATTTATAGGCGCAGAAATAGAAGAAACATCTCTTTGTTTTCTTTTGCTCTTTGGTGCCAATCTCTCTGCCTTGTTCTTTACAGGGTTTTGTGCAAGTGACAACTCTGCTTTGTGTTTATTGTTAGAGCTATTTCTGCCAGAAAATAATTTCAAGCCTATTCTCCCTACTGTAGGTATTTTATTAAATACTAAACTATGTGTGATTATATCATTATCAATATGATGTGCTCAGGCTGTAACTGGTGTAAAATTAAGCGATCTTAATGAACTCAGGTTCAAACTAAAACAAGAGAAATTAGGTAGCATATGTTCACATCATTTTCCATGTATCCCAACCTACTGTACTGCGTAAAACCGGAAGATCACGACGAAAGCAAATTAGCTAAAATTTTAGCCAAACATCCTGAAGTTTGTTTTGTTTCCTTGATCGCTGTAGATATTGCAGGCAACGATACCGACGTCAAAATACCAATTTCGCAATTTATTGAGAGCATGTCTTCATATTTACACGGCAGTGTGCAGACAGACGGTTCTTCTGTAGTTTTGCCTGGAATAGCCAATATCAACGATGCACAAGTCGATCTCATCGCTGACTTAGATGTCAACTGGTATGTGGATTACAATTACGAACATATCTTGCCAGATATAAAACTTCCTTGTGGCACATTACGGATTCCTTGCTTTTTACGTCACAACCAAGATTTTGTGTGCTCGAGATCATTGCTGAAGAGAGCTATCGCTTCGTTCGCGCATCGCATTAAAGAATTGCTACAAAGTTATCCTGAGCTTTGCCCTTGCTCGCAAGATGTAAGCCAACTAACCGATGTTAAGTTAACCATCGCCACCGAATTAGAGTTTTGGGTTAAAACTCCTGATGATGTTGTAGCTGAAGAACATCTTTCAATTTCGCAAGGATTAAAAGAACAATATTGGAAGCGTACCAAGGGTGTTGTCCGCTCCGCTTTAGAACGCTCTCTACTCGTTTTAGATAAGTATGGCTTCAATCCAGAAATGGGACATAAGGAAGTAGGTGGTGTTAAAGCACATCTTACTGGAACGGGAGACATGGACCATATTTTAGAGCAATTAGAAGTTGATTGGTCTTATGATTATGACTTGCAAGGTGTGGATAATGAGCAAGCCATTAGAATCATTATCGAAGAAATTTTCCGCTTGCATGGCTTAGAAATTTCTTACCTTGCTAAACCTATTTCAGGTGTTGCTGGCTCTGGCGAACATACCCATTTCAACGTCTGGCTTTATTTTAAAAATGGTGAACGTTGTAACTTGTTTGCACCAGAAGATATCACTAAGGATAATCTTTCCTGCGCGGGTTATGGTGCTTTAATGGGAATTTTGAAGCATTATCGTGAATTAGTTGCTCCTTTTGTTTCCTGCACCAACGATACCTTTAATCGTTTAAAACCAGGCTTTGAAGCTCCCACCCACCCTGTAGCTGCCATCAGCGAAAAAGCGGGTGAACTATCGCGCAACCGCACCGTGCTAATTTCTTTGATCAGAAATCCCAAAGCACCCAAGCCTTCAACTAGATTTGAGATGCGTTCACCTGCACCAGGAACCAACTTATACTTCGCTTTAGCCGCTATCTGCCAAGTAATGTTTGACGGCATTAAAGCTGTTGCTACCTCCGGACGCTCAAATCCCAGCTGTAGCCAGGAGCTAGTAGCAGAACTACGTAAAAAACAAGGTGAAGAAACTCCGTATCTCAAGAAAGAGTACCAGTATTGTTCAGATTTAGATATTTTTTCTGCCTATAGTGATGCTGAACGCGACTCCCTGTTTGGCGTGCCGGCAGCTAATGTACACGACACTTTACAAAATTTAGTTTCTTCAACTGAACAATTAGCTATTCTGACCGCAGATAATGTCTTTACTGAGCGTCTTTTGCAAAGTTATATCCAAGCCATGTTGGACTTATGGGTACGTGAATTGAAAGATCGCTTAATCGAAGTCAATCGTAACAAGGTACGTGCAACGAAGCGCCTACACAGTTTGGATCGTCAAAGCTTGAGTTATCTTTTAGAACGCGATTTAGATAGTCTAAAATTCTTAGATGAACTCTGGTATGAAATCGCTTCTATCCGTTCAGAATTGGTACAGAGCAGTCACGACGAAAGCAACACGTTCACCACATCCTTGTTTTCACAGATCTACGAAGCCCTGACCAATGGTAACTTGGCTGAAGCTTCTGCCCTACAATTAGAAATGGACACTAAAATGGAGAAGTTAAATAAGCTCTATCAAGTCTATAAGGAGAATATCCTAGACTAATGGAAAAAATTCAGCTAAAACTTCCAGGACTACGCATTATTAAGACGGCAATAGCCGTCTTTTGTTGCTTTATCATTGCTATTTTACGCGGTCATACTGACAGTGTTTTTTATTCAGTTATAGCAGCTATCATCTGTTTACGTTCCGATATGAAAACTGCTTTAAGCAGTGGTCTAAGCCGTATGCTAGGCACTTTTATTGGCGGTTTTGTTGGCTTGCTTTGGTTATATGCTGAATTAGGTCGTTGGCTTTCTATATATCCGGTAGCCAATTATTTCTGTATGTCCTTAGTTGTTGTCTTTCTCATTTGGTTAATTTCGACCATAAGGCAACCCAATTCAGCTACTATAACCGTTGTCGTTTTCTTTTCCATCGTGTTAAACCATGGCAACG
Organism: Bacillota bacterium; assembly: GCA_023389255.1. Taxonomy (GTDB): domain Bacteria; phylum Bacillota; class Clostridia; order Saccharofermentanales; family DTU023; genus JAEWER01. The sequence continues at coordinate 115,242 of JAEWER010000019.1, read as the reverse complement.
ACATCAATCCTCTACTCTTTGCTTACAACCGTGTAGTTGAAACCATAATAGGCGTCGTTTTAGCTGTTGTACTCAACTGGATACCCTTTTTACGCAAAGATTACCCACGCAAACACTTTTAGCTTTTTATTCTTGACCAATGCCTGAAGTTTGCAAAATGAATTGTACAGCTACTTCACCCTTATTTTTATCTGATACAAAAGATTTAGCTTTAAAATCTTTGCCACTGTACTTATTTAATTCTTTGATCAATTTTGCTTCAACTTCATCTCTAAACTCACTCACACCAGAAGACAATTTTTCATTGCCCTTAGCTACTTTTTTTACACCATTAAGATATCTCTTAAAACCAAAAGTTAAATCTTCTACACCTTGGTAATACGTGCCTAATTGCGAGGTATATTCGGCTAATCCATTCCCTAGCACATCACTATTGTGTTTTAGTTCATCGCTTCCCTTAGCTAAAGTTTCGCTACCATTCGCTAATTCCCTGCTAGCTTCGCTTAAGCTGTTAGCTCCCTTCACAATACCGGCTACCTCTTCTGTACCGTTAACTTGTTTTTCGATTTCCGCTACGCTACCTAAATAACTATCTAGACCTGTACTAAATTCTTGACTTTTAGTTGCTAATAGATTCAGACCTTCTTTGAGCCTAGCTAAGCTTTCACCGGAAGCAAGTTTAAGCAATTGATCTACACCTTGCTTAAATTTGCTAAACCCATCTTTGAGTGCACTCGCTTGCTTTTTTAACTCTTGCATCTTGGTGTTATCAAGCGTTTTAAGAGCCATATTCAATTGGGTTATTGTCGGTTTAAGCTCTGCTAACTTCTGCGCCAGCTTGTTTTGCGCAATCGCTTGAGAGCTAAGTACTGAAGCTAATTTTTGAATGTCTTTATCTTGCCACTTCGCTTGATCTATTTGTAATGCGTTAAGCCAGGCTTCGTTGCTTTCAGGTAATTCTTTACTCTGTAATCCCTCTGTCAAAGCACCTAATTGTGAAAGAGCATCCTTGCCCAGCAACACCATATCTACAAGCTGACTAGTAGCATCTACATAAGCAGTCAAACCCACTTCTAGATCTTTGCCTGCCTCTTCTAGCTGTTTGAGTTGATCACTATTATCCTTTACTGTCGGCACTGAATCTTTCATCTGGGTTAGGGCAAGATTCAATGCACCAGCCCCCTGGCTTAGAGCTTCATTTTGTGCTGCTATTAAAGCTAAACCTTTGCCTAACTTATCTATACCTAAAGCAAATTTTTCTGCACCATCCGCTAGCTCTTTGTTTCCATTAGATAAATTTTGATTGCCTAAATTTAATTTGCTAACACCTGCTAGAAAATCACGAATGCCGTTATTTAAGCGCTTACTCGCATCTTTTAATTTGCTAGAACCTTGCTTTAATTTATCTCCACCTTGAGTTAAAGAATCTCCTTTTTCGTCTAACTCATATGACCCTTTTTTTAGGCTATTAGCTGCATCGTTAAATTGATTTAAGGCGTCCTGTAATTGTTCCTGTTGTTCTGTATCTAGGGCTAGTTTTAAGGGAATGGCTGTAAATCTAATGCCTGCTTGCTCAAAATTACTGACTTGAGCCTCCGCCTCTATTTCATACTTTTCTTTACCTGGTAACAGAGTATAGGTAGCGGTAATTTCCTTACCTTCACTCGCTATCACTGCGTCTTTTGCTTTAATTTGTTCACTTTTTTCTGCAAGGAAAGGGATTCGAACCTGTATGGCATAGTGCTCAGTATAAAACTTACTCTTCTCATCTTTCTTCGGAGTAATGGTTATTTGTATTTTAAGGGCACCACTTTTTTCTTTTAATTCTTCTGGCTTTATTTCGTTGCCATCTAAGTAATAGTGCAAGCGAATATTCCAAGGTAATTGAGGTTGTTTTAAGGTACCTTGATACCAATTCCTACCATCTTTTACTTTAAACGTTACTTCATCTGCTTTTTGCTCTAAAGCGGCCTCGGGAGTAGATATCGCAGTGATTTCACTGTAATTGCCGTAATCTTTCAGTTCGCGCGTATTTTTATCTGTCACCTCAAACTGATTCACAACATATGCTTCTTTCAGCGCACCGTCATTTTGCAACTTGCCAAAGATTGCTTCTGTTTTGCTAAAAGAAGCAACTTGTGCTTTTTCTTCGACTTCTTTGCTCGTTGCTAAAACGGGATTAACTGTACTCACTAGCAACAACATTGCTGTTAAAGTTGCAAAAATTTTCGTTTTTCTAAAATTACTCATAGTCACTCCTTTTCTAGTCGGTTTTTACACAAAAAACGATCACTAATTAACCACAGTCCGGGCAAAAGGAATAGCACCAATAATAAAGTTATTAAGGCTCCCGAGGCTAAGATTCTACCTAATTCACTAACGATGGAAATTGTGGATATTTGTCCTAAAATAAAGCCTGCTACCGCTAAAATTAAAGCGGGAGTTATCACTGAGAGAGCACAATTTTCTATTGTTTTTTCCAGTGCATGGCTCTTGCTATACTGCTTTCTATATTCTGAATAGTATCTCGTTAATAAAATTGCATAGTCAACTGTAGCTCCTAGCTGCACTGTTGAAATGATCAAGTAGCCTATGTAGCTCAAATGTGTGTGCGTTAAATATGGAATAGACAAGTTAATCCAAATTGCCAGCTCAATCGTAAAGAGCAAGACTAGAGGTGCCATCAGTTTTCTAAAAGCAAGTAAAATGACCAAGCCTACAGCTAAAATAGCTAACCCATTGACTATAATGCTGTCTTGGTTCACTGTTTCTTTGAGATCGTACAACGAAGCATTTTCACCAGCTAAGTAGGCAACTTCAGCTGTATTTAGATCTTTATTTGCTAAGACAAAGTGTTTGGCTATAACTTCTCTAATTTCTTTAACCAAGGCAAATGTTTCTGCACTTTCTCTGGGTGAATCAATTTGCAGAATATAGCGAGAAAAATCTTGAGTATAGATTTGCTCTCTTTGTGCATCCGTCAAAAAATCTGCAGGAATAGAACTACCTACTTCTGTTACATACCCTCTGATGCTATCTACTTGAGGCATCTTGTTTAACTCTGCTACCAGCTCTTGCTCGGCGGCTAATTGTCCTTTGGGTAAAAGTAAAATCATGGTGTACTTGCTACCAAAAGTAGACCTAATCTCGTTCAGATCGCGCTCTTCTCTAGATTCTTTGGGGAATGCGCCCATGCCATAACGAAAATCTGTTTGTTCATGCGCCCAAAATGCTGGTATTGCTACTAGTAAACTTATTGCTACTACAATTGGTGTAATTTTGCGCACCAACTTAGGTAAGAAGCGAATTTGTGGCACCAATGTGCGATGTCTAGTTTTTTCTAGGAGAGGATCTAGCGCTAAAACTAAAGCAGGTAGCATAGCCACCACGGTAAATAAGCTAAATAAAATACCTTTGGCCAACACTAAACCTAAATCCGAACCTATTTTAAAGCGCATGAATACCAGTGCTAAAAAACCGAAGAAGGTTGTTAGGGCAGATGCTGTAATCGAAGAAAAAGAATCTTTAACTGCTAAAATCATAGCTTCCTGATTAGGAATCCCACCACTCTGCTTATGCTTTTGAAAAGCATGTAGCAAAAAAATCATGTAGTCCAAAGTGACTGCAAGTTGCAAAGTTGCCGTTACTGATTGTGTGACAAAAGAAACTTTAGGGAAGATAAAGTTAGTGCCCATGTTGTACAACACTGCCACAAAAATAGTTCCGATAAACAACAAGGGCTCAAGCCATGAAGTTGTGCTAATCCACAAAATTATGAGCACTAACGGTACCATGAAAAGCAGGATGGTAAGCATTTCACTTTGTACAGCACTTTTGGCAGAAGCTAATTCCACTACTTGACCACTAACAGCTCCTTTTTCACCTACAACTTCACGCAAAGAAGCAACTATCTTAACCAAATCAACAGCATCTGCATCTTTTACTTCTCCACCCTCATCTATGGTCAAATAAAAGAGAGCATTCTTATCTTTATAAAAAGCTTCTACTACACTAGGACTCGCAATCTCTAAAGGAGTTTTAAGATCTACCTGATCATCTAGCCAAAATACTTTCCCTACATGCGCCACTTTTGACAATTTAGACTTATAATTCAACGCTTCTGTGATGCTGACATCTTTAACCATAACTTGGGCATTGGGCAAAGATACTGAACCCTGTTTTACGCGCTCTAAAGCCAGAGTTGAAGCTGCTTCACTCGGTACATAGTGCGCTAGGTTGTAATCTACTTTTACTTGAGGTAGTTTAATTGCTGAAAAAATGGCTAAGATCAAGCAAAACACCAGAATGCGCTTTCTTCTCGTCACTAGCCAACTCGCCAGATGATCTAAATAACCAGTTTTTGTCTGTTGTAGTTTATGCTTCAAAAAATATCTACCTCGGGTTACAAAAATTCACTTTTCTTACAGCTTTAGTATACGAATTTAAACCTGAGCAATTGTGGGCAAAAGTTGAAAAATTACTAACTGCAAGATCCTTGCTCATCATTTTATTGGTAATATTTAGCTAATGTTATACCTTGTACAGTTATAAATATTGTGTAAGATAAACAATTTACTTGAGATTTATCTCTCACTCACCTAAGATGAAACCAAGATAGTTATCACCGTTATGCATTTAGGTTCTAGGTGATGTCAGTCTTATTCTTTATTTTGTTGTAAAATTATCTCAAACGTTTACAGCAGTGAACCATTCGTATTTAGGAGGTCTTTATGAAAGGCTATGCAATGTTAGAAATCGGTAAAACCGGTTGGATTAAAAAAGAACGCCCCAAATGTGGTCCGAAGGATGCTATCATTCGTCCTTTAGCTCTCTCTCCCTGTACTTCAGATATCCATACAGTATGGGAAGGAGCCATTGGTGAACGTCACAACATGATTTTAGGTCATGAAGGTTGTGGTGTGGTCGATGAAGTCGGTGAATTGGTAAAAGATTTCAAGCCCGGCGATCGTATTATGGTGGCAGCTATCACTCCTGATTGGGACTCACTAGAAGCACAAGCTGGCTACCCCATGCATTCAGGTGGTATGCTCGCAGGTTGGAAATTCTCGAACTTCAAAGATGGTGTGTTCGGAGAATATTTCCATGTCAACGATGCTGATGCCAACTTAGCTCATCTTCCCGATGCTATCAGCCCAGCAGAAGCTTGTATGCTATCCGACATGGTTCCCACTGGTTTCCACGGTGTTGAGTTGGCAGATGTTCAATTCGGTGACATTGTTTTAGTTATCGGTATCGGTCCTGTAGGTCTGATGTCAGTAGCTGGTGCGGCTTTGCGTGGTGCTTCTCGTATTATCTGCGTCGGTACTCGCCAAGTCTGCCGTGACGTTGCTAAAGAATACGGTGCAACAGATTTTATCGGTTACAAAGATGGCCCCATCGATAAGCAAGTATTAGAGATGACCGGTGGCAAGGGTGTAGATAAAGTAATCGTCGCTGGTGGTGATAACGATACTTTCGAACCTGCTATTAATGTGCTTAAACCCGGTGGACGCATCGGTAACGTCAACTACTTAGGTTCAGGCGAATATGTCAAAATTCCTCGTGCAGAATGGGGTGTTGGCATGGGTCACAAGCTGATCACTGGTGGTCTGATGCCTGGTGGACGTCTACGCCTAGAAAAATTAGGTAGCTTAGTCGCAGCCGGTAAATTGGATGTTTCCTTGATGCTCACCCATAAATTCCAAGGTTTCGAGCACGTAGAAGATGCTTTATTCTTAATGAAAGATAAGCCCAAGGATTTAATTAAACCCGTAGTTGTACTCTAAATCTTTAGAAGTAGAAAGACCCGAGCCCAGCTCGGGTCTTATAGTTAATTATGCAAATATTGATCATCTGTGGTTTTTTAGGTGCTGGTAAAACCAGATTTATCAAGGAATTAGTCAAGCGTACTGGTAAGTTTTTTGCCATTTTAGAAAATGAATTTGGCGCCTTAAATATAGATAGCCAAACTCTCAAAAAAACAGAAGTAGAGGGCGAAGTTCTTGCCGATAAGGCTTGTGAAAGTTTACGCATTTGGGAGTTAACTGAAGGCTGTATTTGTTGTTCAACCAATCTCGATTTTACAGCTTCAGTTTTGACCATCGCTAACACAGTAAATCCTGACTATTTACTAATCGAACCCAGTGGGGTTGCAATGCCTAGTAGACTTATTCAAAAGCTACAGACAATTTGCTATGAACAAATTTCTTTGCTCGCTCCCATCACCATTATTGATGGGCAAAATTTCCGTTTAAGCAAAGCAGATTTCCCCGCATATTTTAAAGATCAAATTTGGCAATCGGGAACAGTAATTGTAAGCAAATCAGAGGATTTCTCCTTAAACGATTTTACTGAAATTAAAAGAGAATTAAATTTGCCAGAAGATGTCAATTTCCCTTTATGTCACTATAGTCAATTTACGAATGACCAGTTCTTATCTTTGCTAGATACAGAGTTAGTTTTAAAGTCAAAATCATCCAACTCCACTACAATTGAGAAGCGCCGTTTTCGTTTAAGGAAAAAGGATCAACCTTTAGATCTAACTTCTCTTTCATACCAAAATGTGTCTGTGAAAAGTGCAGATCAATTAGTGGCTTATCTTGAGATAATGATTAGAGGCGCTATGGGTAAAATAGCGCGTGCTAAAGGTTATGTGCACTTAGCAAACCAGTGTGAAATGCTCCATTTTGAATTAGTTTCCGGTACTTATACTATCTATGGCATAAGTGATGCAGAAGATCTTTCTGCAGATGTAGTTGTAATTGGCAAAGATTTACAAAAACAATCTCTAGACGAGCTTTGGCTTGGCACAATAACTAGTAGGAGATAACCAGGAAAAGCTCATCTGCTACTTTTAAGCTGACTATACCGAAGCCTTGTTGCGTGAGTAAAAGTTTGACTATGTATAGACCTAAACCAGAGGCTGAACGATTATTACTTCTACTCAAGTCACCAGAAAACAGTCTTTCAAAAATCCGCTCATAGTCGATCTCTTGCTTGAGATAGCTTTCTTTAATCTTATTTCTAAAAACAGTATATTGTGGCGCTTTCTCGGGTAATTTATCGGCTTTGAGCAAAGCTTGTTTTAATTCTTCTGGCAAGTTTTGTCCATGCCAAATGCTGGCTTCTTGATCGCCATAGCGCAAAATATTTTGCAAGATATTGGCATAAATACGGCAAAGTGATTTCTTTTCTGCTAAAACTGCCGGTGCTTGTTCTAGCTCAACTTTCATTTGGATATTGCATTGATTAAAGTCTTCGTAAAAAGATAGCAATGCCTCGGAAAGCAGATTATCTATTTTGCAGAATTCACTGTTTAGCATCAGCGCTGGACTTTCAACCCGAGTCAGAGCATAAAAATCAGCGATTAAATCTTGCAAGCTAGTTATTCTGCGCCAAATTATACTCTTATATCGCTCCTGTTCTGCTACATCTTTTGTCTCAAAGAGTAGTTCTAAATAGCCCGCTAATGCGGTCAGTGGTGTGCGTAAATCGTGGGAAATATGCGTGATCTGTTCTTCTAATTGTTGCTTGTGTGTAATCTGCGCTTGGAGCTCATTGCGCTTGGCGGAAAACAATCTCACAGTTACTTTAGCTAGTCGCCTAAGAGATGGTAACGGAAAGTTAAGTCTAACGTTTTGACCTTCAGCAAACTGCAAAAGTTGTTGGATTTTAACATTTTTAAGATAACCTTTGCTCCTGCCTCTGGCTAGTTCTTCCAGTTCTTTAAAATCTTCTTCTTGCTCTTCGCTATTTCGTGCTAAATTTTCTAACAAATTGATGTAGTAATTGATCTCTAAGCGATAGATCACTAGCAGAACTACGCAAATTAAGGCGATTAAGCAGGCAATAATTACCATGGTTATGCTCTTAGCTCCTGTCTTTGTAATAAGTGAGTAGCGCTGGCTAAAAACAGTGAGCCGGCAAAGATTAAACCTAGTATCCACCAAAGAAAATGCTCACTAAAAGAAGCCGTAAACTCATCTACTGTATTGGGATATAACACATAGGGTATATAAAACGAAAGAAAAGAAAATGCATCTACTGCTTTAGCTAAATAAGGTAATACAAGATAGTAGAGCACCAATTCGCAGAACATAGCTATTCCCAGCCAGCGGCAAATAAAAAGCAAGAATTGACCTACTGCTAAATACAACAAGCAAAGTAAAAATAAACTTATTTCAGCTAACAAATAATGAACCGTTAAATTAGATGGTGATTGAATGCGAGGTAAGGCTAAAAGCAAAACCAGGATATTAAAATATAGCCAATAAAATAAACAACGCCAGGCTAAGGTCAGCCATTCTGCACAGGGGAAAACTGTCTTTTTAATACCCAAGGAAATCAGAGTTTGGCGTTCTTCTTTATTCTTCCAGCCCATAAACTGCACATAAATTACGCTCAACGGCAACAAAATTGTACTGAGATTGAAGATGAGATTAAGCCAATTAAAGCTTATTTCTTGCCCCAGTAATAAACTGATTGGTGTTTGCAATAAACGCAAAAATATTAGTACGCTTGTACCTAAAGCCAAGCTTAGATATGTACTTCTAGTACGCCAAAACCGATAGTTTTCTGCCTGAAAAAACTTCATCTAAAATACCAATCTCTCGTAGTATTCAGCCATTGTTAGTCGCTGTAAATAGCACTCATTTATACCGATGTGGTTTCGAACCAGCATTTCAACTATACGTGCTACTTCATACTCTTCGCGTATTAAAATTTTTTGCTTGGAGCTTACCAAGTAGTTGTAAATTCCTAGTTCTCTTTCTAATAACGCACACGCTTTAATATTTTCTTTCGTATCTAAAACTATTTCAGCTAATTCTTTAGCTTTCAGCTCTACTTTGCTTAAGTATTCAACTAAGCGTCCCTGTCGTAAAAAAGCAAAGTTACTAGCTAGCGAAGCCACTTCTGTTAAGTCTCTCGTCGCTATAATAATTGTGGTATTTTTCTCGTAGTTAAGTCTAAGTAAAACTTTCCGTAGCAAAACACAGCTTTCCTGCTTAAGTGACTTAAACGGTTCATCTAGCACTAAAATTTCTGGTGCACCCATCAGCACCCCTGCTAAAGTCAGCTTTTTCTTATTGTCTTGCGATAGATTTTCAATCTTTGCATCGATTACTGAAGTCAGTTGTAATTCTTCTAATATCTGCAACAAATCTGCTTCACTTGCACCTTTGCATCGGCGCCAATATTGCAACTGAGTATAACCAGACCACCTTGTATACAGTGTTGTTTTTTCACTTAAAAAACTTTGCTTAATCTCAGTGGAAATATTTTGATAGTTCACCCGATTGATGGTTCCACTACTAACTTTGCTCAAACCTGATAAGAGGCTTAAAAAAGTCGACTTGCCAGCACCTTCTTTACCTAAAACTGCGCAGATAGCACCTTTCGGCAACGCAAAAGAAACATCTTGTAAAACTTTCTTGGTGCCGTAGTTCTTACTAATATCCGTAATATCGATAATTGTTTTAGCTAACTTCATCAAGTCCTATTCTACTGGTTTTATGAAAAAGAAAATTGAGCAAATAAAAGAGGAGGCTCATGCCTCCTCTAAAATTTAATTTAGGTTATGTTAGCAAACTAGTTCTTCACCAAAACCGCCTTCGATTGCTTTGACAATTTTGTCTAAGCTTTCTTGTTCCTGATCACCAGCGCACTCAACAGTAATGGTTGTACCGGCTTTAATACCAGCACCCATTAACATCAGGACAGATTTGGGATTGATGCGACCTTTTTCACAAACCAAGGTAACTTCACAGGGGCAACTGCTACAAACTGCACTCAGTTCGGTTGCGGGACGCAGATGTAAACCAGTTTTATTTCTAACTAATACTTCTTTACTGACCATGCTAAACCTCGTCTAACTTAATTTCTGCCAAGTTAATTCCAAGCTTTAACAGCTTCTAAAATTGCACTGGCACTGGACAGTTTGATTATATCACGGGCACGCTTTGCACATTCTTCATAGTTTAATTCGCGCACCATTTGCTTAATTCTAGGAGTCTCAGATGAAGCCATGCTAAATTCATCTAGGCCTAAGCCTAAAAGCAACTTAGTTGCCAGTGAATCTGAAGCAAACTCACCACACATACCAACCTCAATACCGGCTCTATGACCCGCATCAATAACGGTTGAAATCGCACGTAGCACAGCTGGATCGAAACTGTTATATAACTGATTAATCTTCTTGTTACCACGATCAACTGCCAATACATATTGAGTTAAATCGTTGGTACCGATGCTAAAGAAATCCATTTCTTTGGCAAAATCGTCTGCTAGCATTACAGCTGCAGGAGTTTCAATCATCATGCCGAGTTCGACTTGTTCAGCAAACTCCTTACCCTCTTTTTGTAGCTCATCTTTCGCCTTTTCTAGTAATTCTCTAGCCTGTTTGGCTTCATCTAAGCTGATAAGCATGGGCAACATAATCTTAATCGTGCCAAATTTAGCTGCTCTGAGTAGCGCTTTGAATTGCGTAATTAAAATCTCCGGCATCGCCAGGCACATGCGAATAGCTCTAAAGCCTAAGAAAGGATTTTCTTCTGCCTCAAATGTGTAATAAGTCAGAGCTTTATCGCCACCGATATCTAAAGTACGGATAATCATTTCACCGCCTAGAGTTTCAACTGCTTGTTTATAAGCATTAAATTGCTCTTCTTCCGTGGGGAAATGATCGTTTTCCATGTAGAGGAATTCCGATCTAAATAAGCCAACTCCTGTGCATTTTTGAGCTACTGCCTTTTCCACATCGCTAATATTACCAACATTGGCATAGATCTTAACTTCGTGGCCATCTAAGGTTTTAGCTGGTTTATCTGCTGCCTCTAACCATTTAGCATTTTGCTCAGCTTGCTGTTTTTGTTTGGCAACATATTCATCGACAAAACTATCGTCAGGATCTAGATAGATTTCACCAGTTTCTGCATCAAAAACGATCTTATCTACACCTTCCACAGCATCAAGAATGCCCACAACACCAACTAAAGCAGGAATACCCAGGCTCTTTGCCATAATGCTTACATGAGAGGTAACACCGCCCTCTTCTGTAATAAAACCAGCAACTTTATCCAAATCTATTCTGGCAGTATCTGAGGGATATAAGTCTCTTGCGACAATTACAGAACGTTGATTCAAACTTGCAAATTTGTCGTTACTTCTATTTTGCAAGGCTGCGATTAGCTGATCGCCGACATCCACCATATCTGCGGCTCTGCCACGCATGTATTCATCGTCCATCGCTTCGAACATTTGTTTTAATTCAGTGATAGCACCGGACACAGCAGCCTCAGCATTCTGATTTGCTTCAATTTTTTGTTTTACTTGATCGGTGAGCATAAAGTCGCTCACAATAGCGACATGTCCTTGGAAGATAGGATTATCTGCCGCCACTACAAAGAGATCACTTAGAACTTTCTCTTTGGCTTTTTCGAAGCGATCGATTTCCTTATCTTTTTCTTCTTTTGTATTCACTTGGTATGTGGCGATCTTGGTCTCAACTTCTTTAACACAAAATACAGGACCTACGGCGATACCTCGTGAGAAAACTTTGCTCACTTGGAGTTTTTTCATGACGTCCTCCTCTGACTAATAGCTAACAGAAAGAGAACTCGCAGGCATGCGAGTCCTCGTTATGCTATTACTATTATAAAATCGATCTGAAAGGAACGTTAGGTTCATTCTCAAAGCAATCCTCAAAACCTCTACGATAATGGAATTGAATCTTATCCTTATCGTTAGGCCAGACGAATTTGCCACCTACATCCCAAATGAAGGGCTTGAATTGATATTGTAAGACATCCTTCTTATAGCGCCACAGATAGACGATTTCCATCGGATCTGCTTTGAAGTTTGTCCAGACATCGTAATGCAAAGGAATTACGCATTTGCAACGTAGGGCCTCTGCCATGCGCAGAATATCAATTGAAGTCATCTTATCTTGGTTACCGATGGGGTTTTCACCATATGAACCCATAGCAACATCAATATCGTAATCCTTGCCGTGTTTAGCATAGTAAACAGAGTAGTGTGAATCACCGCTGTGATACATATTGCCTGCAGGCATTTGGAACAGATAGTTTACTGCCTTCTCATCCATGTTGTTGGGGCAAGTATTTCTGATGTCTTCATCTGCAGTTACCAAGCAGGTACGGTCAAATGAATCTAAAACAACAATCTTAGTGTCTTTGATTTCTACTACATCACCTGGTTTTACTACACGACAACGCTCTTTGGGTACACCATAGGACAACCATTTGTTGACACTTTCTTGCGGACCAATGAAAGGTACATCATCTTTGCAATTTTTGAGGACAGCTGCGGCAAAGAAAGGATCGATATGGTCGTTATGATAATGGGTGCTGAGCACAGCATCCACCTGAGTTACAGCAAATGGATCGTATACGATCGGCGCACCACGCAGGTTGGGTTGGAGCATGCGACCACCAGTCATGTTAGCCATTTGGTGGTATTCATCCATGAATTTCTTCTTTTGGGTACGTTTGCCATTACCAAACCATAAATCGATAGCGATATTGGTTTGATTCTCAGTTTTAATCCAGAGACCTGTGCAACCAATCCACCACATAGCAAAGGTGTTTGGTTCCACTACAGTTTCATCGATTTCTTCGTTGAGCCATGTTCCCCACTCAGGGAATGCGCCCAATATCCACTTTTCACGAGTAATATCATCGATATGTGGCATAATTCCTCCTATTTAATTACGGTATATAGAGCTACTTCATTGGTTTCACGATTGGTTGCAACAATCTTGTCCACCCCTTTGTCTTGATAAACATAGGTATTTGTTGGTCCAAAATCGTGGTCAATCAATGTGATCTTGTAGTCTTTTTGTTGATCGTCGTAGCTGACAATAAACAGATCGCGATCACCTTTTCTGTGACCGATAACTGCCACTTCTTTACCATCTAGTTCACATGACCAAATAGCGTGTAAGAAAGGAAGTTTTTCGGGGTGGCGATAAACCAATTGACTGTACTTGTCTGCATCGTCTAAGTGATAAACAGATAATTCATCACCATGGAATTCAGCAAGTGTCAATAATTCATCCTTACCATCACCATCAAAATCAGCTAAACAGATATCTGAAACAGATTTTTCTATTAATGTTTCCACCTGCCAATTAGCTAAACTATTCTCTGGAGGTGTGATGCGATAAACAGCTTTAGCAGTTGCGATCAAACAGTAATCTTGTTCTTTGCTCAAATAAAAACCATGATTTTTCAGCTGATCATCTAGTAAGACAGATAACTCTAATTGGTTATCTTTGTCATACTGCTCTAAGTTTTCACCCAACTCGGCAACATATACTTTGCCAGGCGTGCGCCAATCTTCTTTGTACTCACAGGCACTCTTGATGGTGCAAGCGATCAGATGATAACTTCCATCTTTGGCTTTCAGTATGCCAAAGCGATGCACGTAGGGTAGATCTGTGAGAGTTCTAACCTGCCACGTTCCAGAATCATCACGGGTTGCCGAAACAATTCTGGCATCTTCTCCACCACAGTTCGGTGAATAAAATTCTTGAGTGGCTAGAAATTGATCATCTCGCTTTGGTACTTGCGTGATGGTCATTACACCACCTGGACCTGCCCAAACTTCTTCGATTAGATTTCCCTCTAAATCAAAACGTAAACAGGGTCCTTGTTTTTCTGTTGCAACCAAAAATGAATCTTGATCTTTACCTTTAAATCTACCGATGGCATAACACAGATTCAGATCGGCTAGCTTTTGCTTTTTAAATTGCATGTCAGCTCCCAACTAGCTAGGCAAATCTGTCTAAAGCACCATTCTCTTTGAGTTTTTCTTCAACTTCTTGATCGCTTAATACATTGCGTAAGCCAATGACCATTACGCCTTGGTTAGCTGCTTGTTGATACATATCAACGAAGTTTAAAGGTGCGAAAACAATATCAAATTGTGTGGCTGAGCTAACACCTTCAGAGAGGGAGCAATGGTGGATATTATCCACACGCAGACCCATACGGTCACATGCTCTTTGTACTGACATTTTCATCATTAAAGAAGTGCCTGCTCCGTTGGCACATGCTACTAAAATTTTTGCCATATTAACCTCGCTTTCAATTGAGAAAAACTAGATGCTATTTCTAGCATCTATTCTTATCTTACGCTTGATTAGTTCTTAGCTGCACGAATTTCCTTGCACTTGGCATAGTCTTCGGTCTCTAAGAAATAGGTCTCTTTGTTTAAGCGATATTGGATTTGGGGTATTGCGATTAAAGCAATAATGATCAAAGCCAAACCAGCATAGCTTAAGAACTTCATAACGCCGGTGAACATCGGCCACATCACTGCCCAGTCCCACATGCCTAAGTAACCGCCGTAGGTTGCCATACCAACCCAAGATGCGATCAGGGCTGAACCAAATACTTGGCACAGACCAGAGATGAAGGGGAAGATCATGGTTGCTCTCATACCACCACGGTTGTTACAGAATACACCGATAGTAGCATTGTCAAAGAACACAGGTACGAAACCAGCGATAACAACCACCGGGCTCTTGAGCAAGATCAAAGCGATAATTGCAATGAATTGACCTAAAGCACCAAACAAGAAACCGAAAGTAACTGCGTTGGGTGAACCAAAGCCGTAGGATACAGCACAGTCAACGCCAGGAACAGCACCTTTGAGCAGGCGAGATGAAATACCTTGGAAGGAGTTGGTAAGCTCGGTAACGAAGGTACGTACGCCTAATTGCAGGATGCTCAGGTATACGGCGAAGTTTAAGGATGTGGTCAGAATATAGAACAAGAAAGACTGACTTTCTTTCATGAATTCTTTTTCGATCAAGAAGTCTTTACCTAAGACCAGCAGGATTGTACCAAAGAACAGGGTCATCAAAATTGAAGTTGCAACCATGTTCTCGTTGAAGATACGTAAGAAACCAGGTAATTTCAGATCTTCTAAACGTTTGGATTGCTTCTTGCTCTTGGCATTCATTTTTTCTGCTAAGTAGCTGAACAAAGCAATACCAAACATCTGTTGGTGAGCAATCGAGAATCCGGCACCATCAGTCAGTTTTTGGCAAGGACCAACAGTTAAGTTAGTACCAACTGCCCAGTACAGACCTAACACTAACGCCATGACAATGAATACGCCTGTGCTGTTTAAACCAGGGAAGCAGAATAAAATCAGCCAGAATGCTGTAGCTGCTTGTTGCAGTTGCACGTGACCAGTGGTGAAAATAGCACGGCACTTGGTGTATTTCTTCAGAGCAACTAAAAGAATATTAAAGATGAAAGCAAACAGCAGTAAGAACATGACTTGAGAAAAGCTCTTGCCTGCGACGAAAGCAGGTCCATCTGCCGCTTCCATACCTGCTTGAACCGCGTTTTGACCAAAATAAGGGTCTATTACCATGGCGTGCAGGTTGAAACGATCTTTTAAGCCAACTAATACAGGGCGGAAGTTGCTAACTAAACCACCTGAACCAACAGCTAAGATCATGTAGCCAATAACAGCCTTGAAGAAACCGGCAAGTACGTCATACCAAGGTTTTTTCAAAAGGATGTAACCGATGACTACCATCAATCCAATAAAGTACTGAGGTTGGGTTAACACGTTCTGTGCGAAATAAACCCAAACCGCATTTAAGAAATTCAATACAGAATCCATAAACACCTCTTAGCCTCAAATCTAGGCTTGTTCAACTAAAGCGTCGATCGCCAGAAGATCTTCGGGCTTTTCTATTTTTTTCAAGGCCTCTAACGCTGCCTCGTTCGTTAACACTGTATACAGACGTTGCATATTCTCCATATGCTCATCAGGATTGGTGGAGCTTAAAGTAAAGAAGATATGGGCATCTTTTTCACTATTACCAGGTGCGAACTCCACTGTTTCTTTACTATGCATAAAACCTATCGCAGTACCCAGAGCACCCTTGGCATTCTCTGTAGAATGAGGTAAAGCAATGTCGGGCAAAATCACTACATAGGGGCCGTATTTTTCGATACAAGCAATGATCTCTTCTGCGTAATCTGCTGTAGCGATGCCTGTTTCTACTAAAGGCTCACAACACTTGCGGATAGCTTCTTGCCAAGACAATTTCTCTGTTGTGAAAATATAGTGTTTCTTTTCATAGATATCTTTTAAAAGCATAGGAACCTCCTTTGGAGTCTGTTCTTAGAGAATAAAAAGCTAATTTACTAGGCTCAATTGTCAGATTGTCAAAATACATCCTCTATATTTAGCATAATCAACAACAAATACAATTAATCATTCATAACGTTCATATAATCCTATTGTTAGGCATTCCTAAAGACTAACATTAAAATTAAGTTGGCTATTTTAACTAGAAGAAACTAATTTAAACTGACTAAAATTAGATAACGTCACGAGAAAATTAGAAAGAGATAAGCACTGTTTGCAAGTTATGTTTTATATGCTGAATATTTATTCAGTTAGAATGATCAAACAGTTCATAAGATTGTATGAAGCGTAGTGTTCAATTTGTAGACGATAGACGAAGCGCCATCATCGCTTTGCTAGAACAATACGGCAAGCTAAAGATTGCAGAGATTGCAAAACATTTCTCCGTTTCTGCCTTAACTATCAGACGTGATTTACAATATCTCGAACAGATGGATATCATCAGCCGACGCTATGGTGAGGCCATTTTGTTAAATCCTCTCAATACTAGTTTTAGCTCCACCCAGTTACAGAGTAAATTAGCAATAGCGCAAAAAGCAGCCAGCTTAGTCTCAGATAATGACACCATCTTCTTAAACACCAGCTCTACTGCCTTGATGCTTCTCTCCCATCTCTTAGCCGAAAATGTCACGGTTATCACCAACAATGCTAAGGCTGTGAATACAGAGGTCAAACCCGATGTCACTGTAATCATGACGGGTGGTCAGTTGCATCAAACCAAGAAATCCTTAGTTGGTGACTTCGCAGTTCACAATTTAAAACAAGTATCAGCACAAATCGCTTTTATAGGCTGTTCTGGTATCTCCCCAGAGGCTGGTATCTCTACTTCTGTTATTCAAGAAGGCTCTGTAAATTTGCAGATGATAGAGCAAGCAAGTCGTGTTGTCGTATTAGCAGATCACAGCAAAATTGGCCATATAGGTAGTTATCGCTACAGCGATCTAAGTGTAATCAATACTTTAATCTGTGATGAATCCAGCAACAAAAACCTCATCGCTCGTTTTAGGCGTATGGGAATCGAAGTAATAGTGGTGCCAGAGCACAGCTTAAAAGCACACCAAAGAAAGGAAGTTTATGAGTAAAATCTACGAACTAGGCTTGTATGAAAAGGCCATGCCTGCCAACTTGAGTTGGCAAGAAAAATTTGAGTTTGCTAAGAAAAGTGGGTTTGACTACATCGAACTCAGCATAGATGAAAAAGATGAGAAATTAGCACGCTTAGATTGGAATAAAGCTGAACGTACAAACTTAAGAAACTTAAGTTTTGAGCTTGATTGTCCTTTGAAATCTATGTGTCTGTCGGGCCATCGTCGTTTCCCTTTAGGTGATCCAGATCCTAAAAAACGTGAAAAGTCGCTGGAAATTATGCAAAAAGCAATTGATCTAGCCTATGATTTGGGGATTCGTATTATCCAATTAGCAGGCTACGACACCTACTATGACGAGGGGACCAAAGAAACAGAAGCCTTATTTGCCCAAAACTTGGCTATAGCTTGTAAAATGGCTGCAAAAAAAGGGGTTACCTTGGGCTTTGAAACAATGGAAACACCCTTCATGGATACTGTAGCTAAGGCGATGCATTATGTATCTCTGATCAATAATCCTTACCTAGGTGTGTATCCCGATATAGGCAATCTGCAAAACGCTAGTCTCATCTATGGAAAAAGTGCCACCGAAGATATTAAAACTGGCAGAGGTCACATCGTAGCAGCTCATCTGAAAGAAACAATTCCTAATCACTATAGAGAAATACCTTTTGGTACTGGCCACACTGCCTACCATGAAACAATCACTGAACTTCTAGGGCAAGGTGTACGTACTTTCGTGGGTGAATTTTGGTATATCGGTAGCGAAAGCTGGCAAGATGATTTAGTGTTTGCTGCCACCTTCCTACGTGAAAAATTGGATAAAGCAGTCACTGAGTTAAAGCTAGAGATTTAATCTCTAGCTTTAAAGCCAAAAAAGCGCAAGGCATTAGCTGTGGTCTGCTCTGCTACTTCTGCAGTGTTTACCTGCCACAGCTCTGCCACTTTTTCGCCAATAATAGGGATATTCTTAGGTTCATTTCTTTTCCCTCTAAATGGTACAGGCGCTAGATACGGGCTATCCGTTTCCAGCAACAAGCGATCTCTTGGCATTCCTTGCACTATACTGGGTGCAGCTTTAGCATTTTTGAATGTTAATGGACCATCAAATCCGAGATATAGACCCATCTTCAATAATAGCTTTGCACTTTCTAGGCTTCCAGAAAAGCAGTGTGCGACTGCGGGTATTGAACGTAAATATCCGCTGGATTTAGCCTTTTGCAAAATGGTATAGGAGTCTAAAAAAGCATCTCTTTCATGAATGATAAAGGGCAGATCTAATTCGTAAGCTAATTTAATCTGCTCCCAATAAACTTGCTTTTGTATCTCTCGTGGGGAATTTTCGTAATAATAATCTAAGCCAATTTCGCCAATCGCTACAATGTTAGGTGGCAAATTATGCTTTGCCTGCTCTTTTCTATCAGATAAGACTAAACTCTTGAGCTCAGCATAACTATCTTCATGCCAAGTTGATGCTTGTTGCGGATGAACTCCCGCAGCGCAAAAAATTTGTGAGTGAGCAGATGCAAATTTAAGTGCCTCTTTGCTATCGCCAATAGTTTCTGTAGAAAGTACGATTAAGCCTACGTCTGCTTCTTTAGCACGTTCTAAGACAGCGTCTCCATCGAAAGCAAATTGCTCTGTGTGAATATGACAATGTGTATCTACCCAAAACATTACAGCACCAATTTATAACCTATCCCCCAAACCGTGATGATAATATCTTTTCCCGATATTTCTTTGAGTTTCTTGCGCAAGTTGCTCACATGAACATTGATCGTATTATCGTCTTGGTAGGTTTCTTCTCCCCAAATTTCTCGATAGAGCTGATCTCTAGTAAAGGCATGGCGTGGGTTTTGCATAAACACTTTGAGCAAGGCAAACTGTGTTTGCGTGAGATCTAATGGTTTGTCTCCATATTTCGCTACATGCTCACCTAAATTGATACTCAGCTTTTCGACCTTAATCTCGCCTGTTTCCAGTTCGTTTTTTACTTTGCTTTTTTCTGCTACTTGATCATAGATATTTCTTCTGCGTAAAGCTGCTCTTACGCGCGATAAAATCTCTTCCTTATGAAATGGCTTCGTGATGTAATCGTCGCCACCTAAATCAAAGACACGCACTTTATCTGCAATATACGCCTTACCAGATACTGCAATAATAGGAATAAGACTTGTTTTCCTAATCTCTTTGATTACATCCTCTCCCATTTTGCCTGGAAGCATTAAGTCTAGCAGAACTAGCGCTAGATCTTTGCACGCTTCAAATTTAGCTAGGCCTTCTCTGCCATTGAAAGCTCTTTCAACAACATAGCCTGCACGTTGCAAAATAGTGCAGAGCAACTCATTGATATCGAGATCGTCTTCTATCACCAAGATCTTGACTGCTAGATCTGCTTCGTACATATCTTCCTCTAACTCTTTTAAGCTAAAACCGATCCCTCTGGTATACTCTCTGAAACTTCAATCACTTCTAGACTACCATCGGGTTTAGATGCTGAAAGAATCATGCCCTGAGATAGGATGCCCCGCATTTTTCTAGGTTCTAAATTAGTAACAACCACCAAGTGTTTACCCAGCAACTCCTGTGGCTCATAGTACTCAGCAATACCAGAAATAATGGTTCGCTTTTCACTTCCTAAGTCGAGTTCAAAGTGCAATAAACGGTCTGTCTTCGGTACTTTACTACAAGCAAGTACCTTGGCTACTTTCATCTCTACTTTGTCAAAATCAGCAAAATTGATCAGGTCTTTGGCTTCTTTTTCTACTGATTCATGCTCTTTTTTTGTATCTTTTTGAGCATGATTTTCTTTGGTTTTAAGATACTTACCAGTTAAACTAGCTAGACTCTCTTTAACATCTAGGCGCGGGAAGAGCGACTCACCTTTACTGATTTTTAAGCTTACATCGTAAGTGCCAGCTTTAGCTGCATCTTGCCACACTAAATTACTGCCATCTGCCTTAGGTTCACGTTCAATACCTAAAGATTGATCTATTTTATATGCAGTTTCTGGCATGAAAGGATAGAGCATCGTAGCAACACGATATAGGCCATCAGCTAATTGATATAAGACCTCAGCCAAACGTGGCGCTTTAGCTTCATCTTTAGCTAAAATCCAAGGTGTCGTTTCATCGATATATTTGTTTAAGCGACCAATGTAAAGCCATAGATGATGCAATGCTAAAGAGCTTTCTAATGCATCTAAATCAGCCGTTACTTGTGCAAAAGTTTTGGCACCAAACTCTTTTAACTCAGAGTCAATCAGAGCGCTTTCTCTCTTTTCTTCCTCCGGTAAACCCAAAGCAAAATATTTGAGAATCATGGAGGTAGTACGGCTGACTAAGTTACCTAAATCATTAGCTAAATCGCTGTTAATACGCTTGATCAAGGCTTCATTGCTAAAGTTACCATCTTGACCAAAAGCAACCTCTCTCAGCAAGAAGTAGCGAATAGCATCCACACCGTATTCCTCACTTAAGAGCACCGGATCAACTACTGTAACCTGTTCCCCAGTTTGTTCTTTGGATTTAGACAACTTATCGCCCTGTAAAAGTAACCAACCGTGCCCAAAAACTTGTTTAGGTAAGGGTAGATCAAGTGCCATCAAAATAATCGGCCAAATAATAGTGTGAAAGCGGATGATGTCTTTGCCTACTAGGTGCAAATCACAAGGCCAAAAACGTTCCATCTTTTCTTTATTATCTGGATAACCTAAGGCAGTGATATAGTTGCTCAATGCATCTAACCATACATAGATCACATGCTTTTCATCAAATGGTACTTTGATACCCCAATCAAAAGATGTACGTGAAACAGCTAAATCCTCTAATCCTGGACGCAAAAAGTTATTGAGCATTTCATTGGCTCTACTCTTTGGTTCAATGAACTCAGGATGCTCTTCGTAATACTTAATCAGGCGGTCTGCATATTTAGAAAGTCTGAGAAAATAACATTCTTCTTTAGTTATCTCTACTTTTCTGCCACAATCGGGACAATTGCCGTCTTTGAGTTGGGTTTCAGTCCAGTAGGCTTCACACGGAGTACAATAGTAGCCTTGATATTCTCCCTTGTAGATATCCCCTTGATCATACAAGCGTTGAAAAATTTGCTGTACGGCAGCTTCATGCTCAGGATCAGTGGTTCTGATGAAGTGATCGTAAGAAATATTCATCAAGCGCCACAGCTCTTTGATCTCTTCAGCCATTTCGTCTACGTGAGCTTTAGGTGCGACTCCTCTTGCCTCAGCAACCTTTTGTAGTTTTTGGCCATGTTCGTCGGTACCGGTTAAAAACATGACTTCTTTGCCTTGCATTCTTTGGTATCTGGCAAGGGCATCAGCAATTACAGTTGTGTATGTGTTGCCCACAGTTAAACTGCCACTAGGATAGTAGATGGGCGTTGTTACATAAAAGCGATCTTGCTTTTTCACAGCATCTCCTCTTTCTTAGCTAATATCTCTTTAGTTTAGTACTGATCTTAGGCTTGTAAAAGAGACAAAGTTGTTCTAAGGGCTAGTTTTACACCATCTGTCAGACAATCTTCATCCACCATAAACTGTTCATGGTGATGACCATAGATCATGCCTTTACTCTGATTGGCACATCCCAAAAAGGTGAACACACTAGGCGCTATCTCTTGGTATTTAGCAAAAGTTTCTGATGCATTCCATTTTGCTTCTTGCGCCTGTTTTAACCCTAGATCTGTTTGTAACTCTCTGACCAAATCAGCCAAAGATACATCATTCTTGACCGGAGGAATAAATTTAACAATTTCGATTTCCGCTTTGGTGCCATAAAGTGTAGCCGTTTCTAAGACAAGTTTTTGCCACAGCTCAAGCGCCACTTTGCCAGCTTCTTCATCGAAAAAGCGCATAGTTCCTGTCAAAACTACCTCATCGGGGATAACATTGTGAGCAAAGCCACCATGAACTGTACCAAAGGAGAATGTTACAGGTTTTCTTAAATCTAGAATATGCATCCAGCCTGCCTGCAGTGCCTGTAAAATCATGCCTGTTGCAACAATTGGGCTTTGCGCCAAATCTGGTCTTGCCCCATGTCCACTCTTACCTTTAATGGTCAATCTCAGTATGTATTGACCAGCCATCACCGCTTCACTTAAACAACTCGCTTCACCTATTTCTTGAAAGCTAGCAACATGCGTACCATATATATAATCAATCGGCTCTGCTTTGAGTGCTTTGATCACGTAATCAATACCACTGGCATCTTCTTCACCTGATTCAAAGATGAGATAGATCTTACCTGTAAATAGATCTTTATGTTCAGCTAGAATTTTAGCTACAACCAATTGCATCGCCATATGTGCATCGTGGCCACAGGCATGCATCACTCCCTCATTTTCTGATTTAAAAGCTACATCTGCTTTTTCAGTTAAGGGCAAGGCATCAATATCAGCCCTTAGCGCAACATTTTGACCGGGTTTTTGACTGTCAATCACCCCCAAAATACTGGTGGGAGCAATCTCTTGATAGGGAATTTGCCACTTTTTTAGTTGCTCTTTAATAAATTTGCTAGTCTGATATTCTTTGCCAGATAGTTCTGGTTTTAGGTGAAGTTCTCTTCTCAGCTGTAAAAGAAAATCTTTTTCTTTGGCTACCAATTCATCTAATATTTTTTGCTTGCTTTCACTTAGGTTTAACATTGCTATGCTATCTCCTTTCCTCACGTGCTAAAATTTGAGAAAAACTTCGTGAGGTAACTATGTTTTCTCTGTTGCTTTCAGCTTTACCAATAACTGGCGAATCCAATAAATTTTTGATCTTTGCTTTAATTCTCTTTGTTGTAGCGATTATTGCTGTAATTATTCGCAAGTTTTTATCTAAACATTAAGTTCTTTGGCTTTGCTTAAAACCTCTTCAT
This sequence comes from Bacillota bacterium, assembly GCA_023389255.1. Taxonomy (GTDB): domain Bacteria; phylum Bacillota; class Clostridia; order Saccharofermentanales; family DTU023; genus JAEWER01. Next base: position 92,084 of record JAEWER010000019.1, on the reverse strand, counting down.
TAAGCGGTATGCTTGGAGCAGCTCCAGCTCTAGTTACTGCAATAGCAGAGGCTAAGCTAGCCATTTTTAGTGCGTGTTTAAGATCGCTAGTAGATAGGTAGGATACAAGGAAATAACCTGTAAAAGTATCACCAGCTGCCGTAGTATCAACCGCTTTTACTTTGAATGCCGGTTGAAAAACTGCTTCCTGTCCAAATTTTTGGCAAATAGCTCCCACACTACCCAGGGTCAAAACAATTAGACATTGAGGTAAGTGCTCACAGAGTAGCGCGAGTAGCTCCGTATAATCAGTTTGCGGATTAAGTTTTTGCTTTAATAGTTGCTTTTTCTCTGCTAACGCGAGCGCTTCATGTTCATTGAGCAATAAAATATCCACCAAGCTGAGATCTAAAGCAAAAATGGCTTCGTTTAGTGGTGACGGGTTTAATGCTATGTTTAATCCCTTAGCTTTAGCTTGTTGCATAATCTCATGATTTTGGTCAATTTCATTTTGTAAAAGCAAAACATCACCAGCGCTAAAATTTGTTAAAACACAGCTGATATACTCAATCGAATTGCCATAGTTCGCACCAGGTGCAATCAAAATACAATTCTTACCTTCCGAATTAACTTGAATCACAGCATGCCCGCTATCCACATTTCTTTTTTCCAGCCACTTAGTGCTGACACCTGCTTCATGCAAGGTTTTTACCAGCAATTCGCCATCATCCCCTACACCACCTGCTTGATAGGTTTCTGCTCCTGCTTTAGCTAAAGCAATTGCTTGATTTAACCCCTTGCCTCCAGCAAAAGTATGCAAAGACAGACAAGATACCGTTTCACCTTCTGCTACAAACTGCTCAACGCTATACACTTTATCGATGTTGAGTGAACCAAAATTCAAAAAACGCACTTTGTACCTCGATACTTTTTTCTTAATTTTAACGCAAAGTAGCAGGTAAGCCAGCAAATAACCTAGCTTGACGCTCATCGCTCAGACGAACATACTATCTGAGTTGTTAATTGCAGGAGAATTACATGAAGGTCAAACCTAAGTACTTACTTTTACTCGCTTGTCTTGTATGGTTAATCTCTTTGCTCGTAGCTGCGATCGGCATCGCCAACACGATGATGATGTCTATCTACGAACGCACCAAAGAGATTGGTGTTTTTAAAGTTTTGGGTTGCCGTCTGAGCTGGATCCGAAATATTTTCCTCTGTGAAGCGGCATTGATCGGCTTTATTTGCGGTTTAGGCGGTTGTGTTTTAAGTCTGTTGGTGAGCTACGGTGTGAATACTTTTATGGCTTCGACCGGCCAGCTAGCTGCGATCGGTATGTTGGGCAATAGATTGATGTTGATACCGTTATGGTTAGTGCTGATCGGCATGGTTTTTGCCACCTTGATCGGTATGGTCTCAGGTATTTTACCCGCCCGTCGTGCGATGCGCTTGTCGGCGTTAGAAGCGATTCGCACTCAATAATTCACTGCCTTAACTAAGATTTGCTAGCACAGGTGTTGGCAGATCACCTAGAAGCGAGAACGATAAGAATAAAGAATAATTCAAAGAGTTTTTCTTAGTACGATACCTGTAGGAGGTAAGTATGAAAAACCCTATTTTAAAATTGTTATCTTTATTTTTAGTAACAGTTTTGGTTGTGACGGCAGTCTTTTTGCGACCGAACAAACAGACGAGAGCAGAAGAGATTACTCCTGCTGTCCCTGAGGAAGAAACAAACAATTCTGCTGATGTCGTAAATATTCCTGACGCGAAATTTAAAGCTCTCTTAAACAAAGCTATCGATCGCTCTAGAGCTGAAGATCAAGCGATTACAAAAGCTGAATTAGCGGGATTGACCGAGCTAGATATCAATCAGTTTAACGAACTTTTACCAGCCCATGATCTAAGAGGAACCGCAGATTTTAAATTCGCTATTTCGCGTGGGATCAAAAGTATCGAAGGTATCCAATACGCTGTCAATTTAGAGCGTTTATTGCTGAGTGAAAATGAAATAGCGGATTTAACACCTCTATCTCAGTTGCAAAAACTGACTTTCTTGGAATTGGACAGAAACCGTATCGTCGACGTTGCTCCGCTAGCAAATTTGACTAATCTCGAGCACTTAAAGTTATATAACAACTGGATCGAGGATATCTCACCGTTGGCTCCCTTAGTCAATCTAAAATACTTGGACGTACACTACAATGTGCATGTCGCAGGTGATGAGACCAATCCGATCGTCAGCGACGGGTTAAAAGACATTTCGGTGGTCAGCAACTTCAAAGAACTCGATACTTTGGATATTTCTGCAAACATGATCGAGAATATCGATGTGATTTTAGATTTACCGAAATTAGAGACCTTTGATGCCAGCGGCAACCGCATCGCTGATTTTTCTAAGGTAGCGGATTATTTAAGCAATAAATTCATCGCTTTTTTAAACGAAGGAGTGGGCAGTATCCAGTTCTTCAATCAAAGCGTACCTTCAACAGCTAATCCACTCGATATAACTATCGGTGAAGAATTGATCTCCCCTTACAAAGGCACCGAACGTATATCGGAACTACTGCGTGAAGCTTTCGCTATCGAAGATCCTAATTTCCATATTTTCCAGGAAGTGACTACATCGGTCGAGGGGTTAACTGCCACTTATGATCCGAAACGAGGCACTTTTAAATTTAAGGCAGATGAAAAGGTTTTACAGCAACTCAAAAAAGGGAACTTAACCTGCAATCTTACCATGCGGATGGACGATTTACAGATGATGATCACCAATGTTGTGATCAAAGGTGAAGAGTTAGAGACCGAAGAGACGACAGCTAAACCAACAGAAACCAAACCCACAGAGGTTAAACCCACAGAAGCTAAGCCAACAGAAGCTAAGCCGACTACTGTTAAAGCTACCGTAAAGAATACCGATCAACCAGTGGTAAAACCATCTGAACCGAGTAATAATCCTAACCCGACTGGCAAAGCCACTGCCGTGTCTGAACCTCAGATATCTAAGCAGCCGATCTATGTCAGTAAAGTGAGTGATAATTCACAAAATATGCAAGCTAAAGTGACCGCAACTAAGACTTCAGATACGACTTCGGTTCAAAAGGAAAAAGGCAAAAAGACCTTACCTAAGACGGGAGAAAGCACCAATTACCTGTTGGTATTAACCTTGCTTGCAGGCGCAGCCGTTGCTGGTAAAGTTGTACAAAAAGTCAAAGAGAATTAATCGATCTTGAAAAGCCGATAACAAATAGACTGGACACTAATCGCAGTGCATTAGGTCGTCCCCGACGCGATCGACAGGCCATTCGGTAATCGACTAATTTTTCTAGCCCGACTAGATGTTTAAAGGAGCACTTAATCAGTGCTCCTTTTACGTGTTTTTGCGTTATTATTAGTTGCATGAAAGTCCAAAACAAACATTATTCTTATCGCCTGAGCCTACCGGTCTGCCTACTTTTATGCATAAGTTTGTGGCTGATCGCTAGTTCGATATGGTGTTATCTAAAATTTGGTGTGCTGGGCTTTGAGCAGATTCTCTTTCACTTAAAGGAACCGCTCGAAGGTAGCAATATGAGCCCCGTGACTAATTATGTCCTCTGGACAGTTCCTTTGCTTTTTTACTCAGTTTGCTTTGTTTTGGCACTATTAAAATTCCGCGACAGATAACAGAATCTAAACAAGAGAGTAAGAGAATTGAATTTGCTTCTAAACTTGAGACAACAAAAACATCACCGCAAGGCGATGCATTTGGGGATACCCCGATTCGAGAGATCGCTTTATCCGACGAAAAAGCCTTGTCTGTTATCTCTCAACCCAGTTCTTTTGCCGCCATGATCGAGCGTATCGCAGGTATTAACATTTTGCGCATTGGCATTATTGCCTATCAAAACCAAGTTTCTTTTTTACATTTATGTTTGTCCATACTGGTTTTCTTGCTCTTTCACTTCTTAGTTTTCAGCAAGCTGGTAAAAAAACATACTTTGCGTATTTTGCGCTATCCCAAAGAGCAAAAACAATATTTCTTTCTCTTCTTCGATTTAAAATCTTTTTTGATTATGGCCTTCATGATGACCTTAGGCATTACGCTACGTGTTTTTAACTTAGCTCCAACAAGCTTTATCGCTTACTTTTATACTGGACTGGGCGTTGCTTTATCTTTGGCCGGTGTGTCTTTTGGTTATAATTTTGCTAAGACCCAAAGGCATATAGCTTAGATTTTTGGAGTTCAATGTGAAGTTAATCTTTATCTGTCACGGTAATATTTGTCGTAGCACCATGGCTGAAGCGCTGGCTAAACATCTGGTAGACGAGGCTAAAAAACAGGGCAAAAAATTAAAGCCTGAATTTGCGAGTTTAGAAATTTGCAGTCGTGCTACTAGTAGTGAAGAACTAGGAAATCCACCACATCATGGCACTATTAGAGAATTACAAAGAAGAGGCATTTCTCTAGCTTATTTATCTGCCAAAAAAGCGACAAAGTTATGCCCAGCAGATTTTAGTTCAGACAATCTCCTCTACTATATGGATCAAAACAATCGCCGTAATATTGTTAGATCTTTTGACATTGATGCGCTGAAAAATTGTTTTCCTCTACTCAGTAAAGATGTAGCAGATCCCTGGTACACTGGTGATTTTCAAACATGCTATGACGATGTTTACTCAGGAGTAAAACAAATAGTAGATGATTTGTTTCAGTAATTATGAACTACTCCTTAATACCTCAGTCGGTGCTTTTTGCTTGAATTTAAGGTAGACAAAATAACTAGAGATAGGACCTATTAAACTACAAATAGCAATGCTCAGAATTGCGAGTAAAATTCTTGTCCCAATACTTGGAAGCAAGAATGGTAGTCCCAATTGCTCTTTGATCCAGGTACTAAATAGCATACAAGCACTGTAGCTAAATAAAGCACCTAAAATACTTCCTACAAGGCAGACTAAAACAGATTCAAAACTGATCAATTTACGTATGTAAACTTGCTTTGCACCGATCAAGAGCAATGTTGCAAACTCCAGTTGTCTCTCGCTAAAGATACTCAAAAAAGCGAAATACAATACCAAAAATGATAAAATCCACAACATCACCAACAATGTGATCAATAACATCTGCAGTGAGCTTATTTTGTTGGTTACTTCACCTAGCAAGTTAGTCGTGGTGAGTGCATAAATCTGTTCTCCTCTAAATCTTTCATTGATGGCTCGAGCTAAAGTATCAGTACTGATATCTTGCTCTTTGCGCACCAAGATCGTTGAATAGATGTCAGTATTTTCATGCATCTTAGCTATTAATTTGGTGCCCTCGGGTGCTTTCACTCCCTGCTCTGCTTTCAATTCATCTCTTTGTTTAAAGTAATCGTGTTTTAAGATGTTGCTTGCTTCTTGCATGGTGACAAAAACAGAGTTATCAAAACCCATGCCAGTCTTCTCTAACTTACCGATTACACGGTAGTTTTTATTAAAGAAAAGCAGATTACTACCAACTTCAGCTACGATATTGTGCCCCACAATAATTTCATCTTCTTTAACCTTGTCCACGTTGAATTGCTTGAGCCATGCTTTGACATTAAAATCTGTTGTTTGCTCGTAGCCAATGATTTGTACTGGATATGAACAACAGGATGCAGAAAGTGACATTAAAAATAATTGGGCGGTAGCTTCTTTAACCCCTTTTATTTCTCTAACTTTTGCTAGTGTTGCAGCTGGCAGAAAGAAATCACTGCTCTCTGCTCTGAGCAGAGCACCTTTGATATTGCTATCAAAGCCACTCGGGGCCACCATAATATCTGCACCTAGTCGATCTGCCATGCTGTTTAGACCTCGCGTGAGCGCCAAACTTAAAAAACTACCGGCAAATAAAATGGTAGCCAAAATAAAGACTAAGATACTTAATCTCTGACTCTTTTTGCCTTGCCTGACAAATTTTAAAGAAGCTAAACGATAGGCTTTGAACATCTAGTCTTCTCCAACCTGTTTTCTCGTCTGCAACAAAAGTAGTAACAAGATAAAAAGCTCGATGCCTAAAACTAAGTACAAACTGGGGAAAGTTACCTTTTGACAAGACATCTGAGGATTTAAACAACCGCCTATAAGATATGATGGCACCAAGAGACTCAGTATGGCTGTAAAAATAAGAGTACAAGCAACCATTCGAGTAGACTCTTTACTCTTAGTCCAAAATAACAGCACTGCTTCTAGCGCAAGCAGTACACCCAGGCCTAATTCCGCTCTAGCACTGTAATAACATGCCATTGGTGGATGGTTAAGATAAGTTGCTTGCAAATCGCAGACAGGCAGGAGATAGTTAGGAATCATCGCAACTAGTACACCGAGCAAAACACAAAGCCCAGCTAAAACATAATAAGTGAGAGTTTTTTTCATAGTTTTAATCTTGTTTGGCTTGGCTCATGAATTGATCAGCACAATCAGTAAATAAGTTATAGTTCCAAGTTGCGCCTGACACTGCATCTACATCGTCCACATTCTGGTATTGCTTAAATTGTTCAGCAAAAGTGGCATTTGCTTTGACTGCGTCTTGAGCTAATTTTCTTTGTCCCTCTGGCAAGCCAGAACCATAGCTATCGTCTTTTACGGTGCCATCTTGATTAAAGGTTAAAAATTCGCACTTAGCAATTTTGCCATCTGCGCTTACCTCAACGCTTAATTCACCGTAGCCACCTTTCTCATCAGTGACACTACTCTTAATTTGGTAAACACCTGGCTTAAAATTAGCTTTTTCTTTGGCGCAACCAACGATCGCTAAACATAAAACCAAAGCAATAACTAAGGAAATAAGCTTTTTCATATGATCCTCCTATTAGTAATTTTGGCGTCTCATCCCCTGATCTACATCATGTGCGATAATGCCATGTTCTAAAACAATTTTGCGCTCGGCTCTCTCTGCCACCTCAGGGTCATGTGTTACCACGATAATGGTCGATCCCTCTCGGTGTAATTGGTCAAAAATCTCTAATACCAAGCGTTCATTTTTCTCATCTAGATTGCCAGTGGGTTCGTCGGCTAGTAAAACAGCTGGGTGATTGATCAAGGCTCTAGCAATACAAACACGTTGTTGTTCGCCACCAGATAGCTGGCTTGGCAAGTGCTTGGCTCTATCCTTTAAGCCCACTCTCTCTAAGGCTTCTAAGGCCTCTTTTTCATCGGTCATGCTATGAAAGTATTGCGATAGCATAACGTTTTCTAAGGCAGTTAGGTAAGAAACCAAATGAAATTGTTGAAAGATTAAACCGATCTTATCGCGTCTAATCTTTGTTAAATTACGGGCAGATTCTTTAGATATATCTTGTCCATCTAAAATAACTTGACCTTCACTTGGAGTATCCATACTGCCTGCTATGTTCATTAAAGTTGTTTTGCCAGAACCAGATGGCCCCATAATTGCCAGCCATTCACCTGGTTGTACTTCGAGGCTAACATTGTCTAAAGCTCTTAACTCTCCATAGATTTTAGAAACACCTTTTAATTGTAAAATCGGCTTTTTTTCGTCTTTCATTTATTCTCCTTTAAGCACAATCGCCGGCTTGATTTCTAAAGTTTTACGCACAGGATATATACATGCCAACATCGTGATCGCAACTGTTAGTAAAACAGTAAGTGGCACCACTAAGGGTCTATAGGCGATGCTTCTTGCAAAAACATTAACACTTACTTGCACAGCAAAAAGATAACCTAAAATTGAGCCTATCAATCCTCCGCACACACCTAGCAAAGCACCTTCACCAAAGAAGTCCTGCATCACTCCCTTGTCTGAAGCACCCAGTGCTTTTTTGAGTCCTATCTCTTTTCTTCTCTCTGCCACCACCGCCATCATCGTGGTAGAAACAGAGATCATCGTTAAGGCTAAAACAATTAAGGTAACTAACCAAACTAAGCTCTGTAATTTAGCTAAAACTTGATCTTGTGAAGTAGTCAGACGCTTAGCCAATCTGGTAAAGACACCACTTGCTTTAGCTTCAATCTCATTAGCTAACTGTTGTAACTGTGTTGTATCACCTTTAACCGAACACTCTAAGACATCTACTTTGCCATCGTAATCTTTGACTAAGGTTTTGAGATCGGAAAATGACATGAAAATTAGAGCTTCTTCTGCACCACCTGTAGTAACAATGCCTGAGACTACAAAATCTCTTTTAGTCATGTTCTTATCTAAATCGACAATACTATTAGTTTTACTATCTGTTTTTTTACTATCACCTTGTTTTGCTTGTTCTTCATCTGTGGTGGCAGAAATTTGAAATTTATCGCCCACACTTAGACCTATTTCATTTGCCACATCTTTACCTAGTAAAACTTGGCGTTTGGTACTAGGCCAACTACCATCGATCAGCCAGTAGGGGCTGTTTGCCTTAGCTTCAGCAAAATTGGTGGCTGCTACCGTGTACGGTTGCTCATTAACTTTTGCCGGATGGTAGGCGTAGGGCGCTAAACCTACAACTTGATCTTTAGGAATAACAGATTTAACTTGAGCTATGCTCTCCTCTGTTAGTTTGTGGTCATTTCCTTGTGGCAAAACAATTAAGTTAGCACCATAAGATCTAAATTCTTTTGCCAACTGTTCTGGCACATCAAAATAGATGAGCAACAAACCACATAAAATGGTTGCACCAATAGCTACAGCTAGCATCGCAACCAACATACGTGATTTACGACGAAGTAAAGAGGCTATCACCATGTGCCAGTAAAAATTAAATTTACGCATTTTTAGCCTCTACTTTCCGTGTAAAACATCTGTGGGATCTAAAGATAACAAGTAACGAATAGCGGGTATGCTACCTAGAAGTACCACTAAGAGTACCATCACTATAACCACAGGTATAGCTGTTTCCGACAAACTAATAAATGAACCAAAGACGGAATAACCAATAATTTGCGTGAAGATACACCCGACACCATAGCCTAAAAGCGCACCGAGCAAACTGGTAATAGCTGTTTCCGTCAAGATGCTACGTACAATTGGTAAATTATGTGAGCCGATGGCTTTTCTCAAGCCTATCTCTGGTGATCTTTCCATCACACTTGCTGTGATCAAGTTAGAGATACCCATTGCTGCTCCTAACATACTTAAGGCAGTAATCAAGAGCATCAAAAGTTGTACTTTATCTAAAATCGCACCTTCTGATTCAGCTACTTGGCGAATCGGTTTAGCCACAGCATCAGTCAGAACTTCTTGTAACTGATAGCTGATAGCAGAAACATAGGCTGTGCAATACCACACTTCCCATTCCTTAACTGTTAAACTCTTGGGATTTTTAGCAGCTTTGCGCGCTAAATCATTATCTGGCGTAGTTAAGGCAGATACCTCTACGCGGGAAACATCGCCTCTAAGATCAGCTAATTCTTGTGCCGTACGTAATGGTGTAAAGATAGCATCATCATCTTGATCACCAGAAGTAAAGATTCCCTTTACTTTGAATTCTTGTTCTTTGGCCTTACCTTTTAATTTGATACCATCTCCCAGTTTAATTTTGAGTTTTTGTGCTATTTCAGAACCCACCATCACTTGATCTTGATCCGTATCTTTAAGCCACTCTCCCTCTACCTTCCACCAATTTTTCAGGCGCTTCATGCCAGTAGTAACTTCGCTACCAGATTTAACTTTGAAAGTATGCTCAAACCAGGTACCTTGTAATCTCACAGAAGTATCGTTTTGCAAAACACTCACCTTCGTCGTTAAATATGGTGCGTAATCCACTATGTTGTATGCCCAAAATATTGTCTTAATATTAGGCATTTCTTCTTCTTTGAGATATGAACCTGTTTCTTGGTCCACTTCTCCTATATCGTAAAGTTCACCTAGCAGCGATGCTTCTTTAGGCATCACGTTAATATTCGCACCATACGATTTCAGCTCAGCGTTGACTTTATCACCCACACCCAGCAATACATTGAGCATAGCTGTAGCTAGCGAAACGCCCAAAGCAACCGTAAATGCCACTAGTAGCATTTTGCGATTTTGATGTTTAAGTGAACCAATTACCATTCGCCAAAACATATGACACTCTTTCTATCTAAAGCGTTGCGACTCTTGATCTAAGGTCTTGAGCGCAACATGAATTTCACCATTTTCAATTACAAAATCAATCGGTATAGGATTACATCCTCCGGCAAAGCCTATAGTTCCTCGATTCATCACCACATCGCAGAGTTTACAAACAATAACATCACCACGCTCGAAGTAACCTGAGGCACCACAAATTTCACAAGCATCCAAACAGACAGCGTAGTTATTCTCTGATTTCTCTATCGCAATAAATCGAACTTTATTACCGTCTTTGGCTTGGTATTCAAAGCGATGTAAATGAGTATCTGCTAAAAGATCTAAGGGAATAATCGCTTGATCGTTTTGAATCTTATAGGGTTCTGGATCTGATAAAGGAGTTTCTCGATTATGTAACTCTTTAATGACGGTCGTAGATACCACAGCTACAATCACCATCATTAAAACAAATACACACCATCTTCTAATAGAAATGATCTGTGCCTTGGCTTTTCTCTTCTCCGCATTATTCTTAAACACTCCTTTGATTTTGCGGTTTTGCAAAAATAGATGTAACGGTATTAAGCAGAGAATTAACAAAACTAAGTAAGTAAACCAATTGCTGTGGTTTAAGCAAAAAGAAATAAATTTAAAGAGATTGCGGTTACGTGGAATTAGGCGCAGAGCATAGAGACGCTGTAAAACCTCAATAATTTGTGTAAAACTACCTGCAATCAAAGCAAAGATTAAGTATTTGCTGGTTGTTTTGGTACCGCAAAGTTTAGAGGTACTGTACAGTGCCAAAGAAAGCAGCAACATGATGACTATGCCCAAAAGCCAGCCTGCGATTCTTGCTAAAACATCCGTATTGATTTGGTTGGTATCGTATGGCATAAACTCTGCCGTTTTTTCCCAAAGTTGCGCCAAATAGTAATGCGCATACACTATGGTCAAAAGAGAAGTTAACGCCAGCGTTACATTTCGATATATCTTTCCACCCCGTTTGATCAAAAGCTTTTTTATTGGTGTAAGCAAGTACAGGGCATAGATAAAAGACACAACTAAAACAGCCACCATAGAAATAAAAGTATTAGTGGCACGATGCATATTAAGTGATGGCTCCAACTTTAAATAGGCACCAAACAAAGAAGCGATCAAAGCTAAGATCGCAGTGCTTATCCGCCAACGCTTAATTAAATGTGCATCTTTGTATGTATCGTTAAAGGTGATCAATGAATAGATACTACCGAGCAGAATAAAAAAGACCATTGTCTGCTCTAGTACCTCAATCAAATACTTAAGGATAAAACATCATCTCCTAAAAAGTTGGCTGACAGTTGTCAGCCAACTAAAACGGTTTTTACCAACGACCAGCAGGACCAGTCCACTCAAAATCTTTAAACTCAGCAACTAAGGGCTCAGTCCAGAAACGACCTGTTACACCAGTTTCTTTATCGACGTGTAAGAGATATTCATTGCCAGGAGCACTAATCTCAAACTTAATGTCATACACACCAATACCGTCTTCAAACTTGATGTTGTTGCCGTAGTGAGGACCGTCGCTAGCATTCATCGGCATGCAAGCTACTTCTTGTACTTTGTCGCTACCTTGCTTTTGAATGATGGCTTTAACATTGAGCCAAGGAACAAAATCGTCTGCACCATAACCTAAGCCATTGTTTGCTAAAGCGGTAATGTCTGCTTCAATGTGGCAATCTGCATCTTCCTTAGCTAGGCTATTACCAGCAGGTTCCATATCTACAGGTTGGAAGTACACACCTGCGACAGCAATTTTGCCATCTAACTCAATGGGATGATTCTCATCACCTAAGAAATACTCTTTGAAACCAGTAGTATCTTCCGCACCAGGCATGGGTGCGTTTGCTTGTGGCTCTGTTCCTTGAGCAGTTACTTCTTGTGTGGCGCTTGCGCCAGTGGTTGCTACTGTGGTCTGATTAGTGTTTTCTTTTTTACCACAACCAACCAGTAAAACAGCCATCGCCATAACTAATGAAAGTACAGCGAGTAAACTTTTTCTGTTTTTCATAGTTTCCTCCCAGAAATCTCTATTTAAAACCCTTACGGGGTTTCAACCTTTTGTTTATGCTTCTTTTTGCCCAAATGACGGATAAAAATACCTAAAGTGATCAGAAGCAAAATCACTTGCGGAATGAGAGTTTCGTATCGATCGTAAATACCCAAAAGCTCAACGCTAAAGCTGTCGTAGGTATCACCTAGGATATAGTGTCTACCAATTAAATCTGCTTCTTGGAATTCTGCTACACCTTTACCTAAGAATGAAATACAGAGGATGAACATCAAAATGCTGGTCGCATAGAAGAATGGCTTGAGCGGTAATTTAATGGAGTAGACACGAATTAAGACATAAACGATGGCTAAAACAACTACACCTGCCAAAATACCAAGCCACATGTAGAGCATATCCGTTTGCTGGTTGCTGAGCAAAGCTTGGTAAAACAAAATCAACTCGGCTCCCTCTCTGGCTACTGCTAGGAAAGAAGAGAAAATTAAGGCTACTCTACTACCTGTGGTTAAAGAATCGTCAACCAAACCGTGGATATAGTTATTCCACTCCTCAACTTCAGATTTGTTGATCATCCAGTTAGAAACCCAGTAGAGCACAATTACAGCTAAAAACATGGCTGCTCCCTCAAAAATCTCCCTACTTTGACCAACTGAGGTTAAACCAAAATAATCGGTGAAGAAATTCAAGGCAAAGGCTAGAACTATGCTAAAAACAATGCCACCTAAGGCACCGTAGTAAACTCCACGCATTTCTTTCTTCTTACCCGTCTTGGAAAGGTAAGCCAAGATAGCAACAATCACCAAAATTGCTTCTAAGCCTTCTCTCAGTAATAGGGCAAACGAATTAGTGAAACTATACGTTTTGTTTTTGCCTAAAGCTTGATCTACTGGTACAGAGTTTTGCTTGTCTTCTGTTTCGTTTTGTTGGCTGGTTCCATCTAAAGTATTAGCATCTCTAAAAAGAAATTCTTTGAGCTTGACTATTTCTTTGTTAATCTCAGCTTTATCTCCTGGCTCAGATACCAGTTTACGGACTAAGTAAATTTGACCTTCTACTTGTCTGCCGTGTTTACCGGAGATATAGTCCATGGTTACGCGCTCAAAGCCCGAAACCTCGTAGTGACCAAAGTATGCTTGATTAACAAAATCATATGCTTCTTTGTAATTACCTTCATTGAATGCTTTTTCAGCATTATCGAGGTAGATTTCCATCTCTTTGGCTACATCTAGCCAACTAGAATAAGTTTTATTGTCACCTGCATCAGCAGCATGTTGCTTTTCTGTAGTAGTTGCCCAGACTGTAGTATTGGGCACAGTAAATAAGAGTGAGAGACACAATAAGATCAGGCAACAAGCCTGACTTAACCTTTTGTATCTAAGCATCAGGATACCTCCCAGAATGGTTCCAAATGTTAGTTTTTATCTATGCAAGTTTAACAGTTAGGCACGACTTACTCAAGAGATGCTATTTATTACCTTATTGAATAAAGTAGAACCATTATTTTGTATTACGATGAACATAACATCTATTAAAGGAGCTTTTATGACAGCTTATGACAGCAATCTTGCACTTGAAGTTTGTGGTGGTTGCAACGCTAAAATAGGATCCTTAAAACTACACGAGATTTTAGCCTCTCTACCAAAGCAAAATGCTGATCCAAAATTGTTGCTCGGGTTTGAGAGTGCAGATGACGCCTGTATTTATGAAATAGATGAGGAAAATGTACTGATTCAAACCTTAGATTTTTTTCCAACTCCTGTAGCTGAACCTTATTATTTCGGTCAAATTGCAGCAACCAATGCCTTGAGCGATATTTACGCTATGGGTGCAACACCTGCTTTTGCATTAAATATTGTTGCTTTTCCTAGCGATGAAGATACTACCGTATTGAAAGAGATTCTGCGTGGTGGGCAAGATAAAGTAAAAGAAGCTGGCTGTGTAATTGCTGGTGGTCACTCCATACATGATGCTAAAGCTAAGTACGGCTTGGTAGTAACTGGTTTCGCAAAAAAGTCTGACTTAAAGCTAAACAACCAAATTAAACAACCAGCCAAACTCTATTTGAGCAAGCCTTTAGGCGCAGGTATTTTATGTGGCGCAAGGTCGGTGGGTGAACTAAGTGATACAGACTACGCAGTTCTCATCGAGGGCATGACCACTTTAAACAAACAAGCTTCATTTTTAGCAATCAAACATAATTGTCTTGCTTTAACGGATGTAACTGGTTTTGGTTTGATCGGTCATCTAAAAGAAATGCTTTCTTCAGCTAACGAAGCAACGATTTATACCAGATCATTGCCCCTCTATCCTAGCGCTCTAGCTAAGGCTAAGGAGCTGTTAGTTACCGGAGGTGGACAACGTAATCGTCAAGCTTTTCACCATCTCTGCTCTTTTAGACACGACAATACACCATATAATGAATTACTTTTTGACCCACAAACATCTGGTGGACTTCTCATTGCGATGCCTACAGATGCTAAACAAAACGAAGCTTTCATAGAGGAATGTCAAAAATTAGGTGTTGCCATGCACCTAGTAGGTGAAATAAGTCAGAAAACATCTGCTTCAGCGAAGCAGATTAACATTTTATAGGAGGCTATATGCTTATAATCGATGCTTTAGGAAAAGCTTGTCCCTTACCTGTAGTTTTAGCGAAAAAGCAGGCTGAACAAGACGAAAAAAACGCTTTTCAAATCTTAGTAGATAACGAAGAAGCTGTTAGTAATTTAGAAAAGCTAGCAGACTCTTTACCCTTTTCTGTCAAAACAGAGCAAAAAGACAAGACATACTCACTCACTTTCTTGCCCGATTCAAACAAGGTATTAGAACTCGCTCAAAAGAATAGCAACAAGACAGATCATTCTGCTTATGTTGTTGTCTTCTCTTCAGATAAAATGGGTGAGGGAGACGATGTTTTCAGTCAAAATCTACTGAAAAACTTTATCTTTGCACTCACTGAAAACAAGCAATTACCCAAAGCCATTATTTGTTATAACAAGGGTGTAAATATTACGACGACAGATGATGAAAATTTACTTTCTGACCTAAACGCACTAGCACAAATGGGTGTACAGATTCTTTCTTGTGGTCTTTGTCTTGAACAATACCAACTAAAAGACAAACTCAAAATTGGTGAGATTACCAATATGTATAATATTTGTCTTCTGCTGACAGAAAATCATGTAGTCAAACCTTAATTACTTTTGCCATCTCTGACGTTCTAAAAAGATCGCTTGCAAAGTAGCCCCTCCTAGAGCTCTTGCTTTTTCAGAGATGGTGAAACAATTTTGTCTTTCTGCTTGTCTTGGATCGATATCTCCTATTTTAAAGTTCTCAACAACAGGATAACCCATCGGTAAAAGACCACGTAAAAGACCAGCAAAAGGAGCTTTAATTGCTACTCTCTGCAAATCTTCTGTTTCGATCATAGCGATAATATCACCTGCTTCAACCAGATCACCTATTTCTCTAAAAGCAATCAATCTACCAGCAACAGGTGCTCTTAAAACTCGCTCTTCTTTTCGACCCATTATTGCACCTGGAATACCTGTATTAGCTTTAGCAAAACCACTAGTAATCAGTCTTCCTAGATCATGTCCTCGCATGGTTTCAATAACAATATGTGCATCTTTCGGTGCTTGAAATCCAGGACCTAGAGCTATCACTAAGGATGCCATTTTTTTATAAGTTCCCAAGTTCTTTTTAGCTAAAATTGCATCTACAACGATGCTGGGAGTTAGATATGGTATTGCTTCTCCCTTTGAATCGGCTATTACAGGCACAAAGCCCTCTTTCAAAATAGTGACTATTTCTTTAGGCTTTGTAGCCAACACACCAATGACATCTTCCACTTTTACTTTTGCTTGGTAAACTGCTTCTGAAATAGCTACAGTCCGTCTGATCGCCGATGGATTTTCAACTTCTAAAGCAAGTACCGGAAAACCACTTCTGCTTAAGGCCTGAATAACTCCTGTAGCTAGATCACCTGCTCCCCTCACTATAACCAAAGGTAATTGATAGTTTTCGTTTAAGCATTGCTTGATTTCTGCTATTTGAGCACGTCTTTCAGTTTTGTCGCTACTAAACATTTTTACTCCCTGAAATAGTCTTAATTATTAACTCTTGATACTTTTCATCTAAGAGATCTGCATGACTTATATAGCAATAAAGGTCTTTTTTTTCTATATTTTTTATCCTACACCAAGGTTCTTTTTTTACATCTAAAATGCGTCTGTAGATGTCCGGTGTGATTTCTTCTTCTCTTTTTACGAATTGCTTTTTAAATAGATCTAGCGCAAAAATATTTTTCTCTGAAATAGGTCTAAAAATAGTTGAGCCATCTATTACCATAATGATTTGTTCGCTGATATCAGCAATAACTGGTTCAAAATTTCGCCAACCCTTTAGTGGTTTTCCTTTAGCACCATCCGCTTCAACTAGTACTACTTGATACCTTTTGGCTA
The DNA here is from genome assembly GCA_023389255.1 of Bacillota bacterium. Taxonomy (GTDB): domain Bacteria; phylum Bacillota; class Clostridia; order Saccharofermentanales; family DTU023; genus JAEWER01. The sequence continues at coordinate 75,601 of JAEWER010000019.1, read as the reverse complement.
ACTCTTGTAGTGTCTTTTCTTTAATTGAACCTATTTTTTCCTCTGTTATTTTTTTACCCACTTGGCAAAAAAAAGGCAACTTCTCTTGGTTTAGATTTTCCTTTATTAAATCTTCTTCTAGGTAGCAAATATTAAATCCGTTTCTTTCTATTCTTGACTTGTTACTAAGATATTTCTCCCACTCTTTTGTTTTGTTGTTGTAATGGAATATAAGACCTTGACTTAAAATCTCTCCTTTCTGCGCAAAAAAGGTATTAGCTGTAGCTAATATCTGCATTTTGGTTGTAGTAGTAATACAGACAGAAAGATTATTAGACAAATATTGATAAGCTAGAGAACAGATTAAGCTCGTTTTACCACCAGCTCCAATAACAGAAATTACACTAGGTTTAATTAGCATTTTTTTGATAGGTTGCTATTATTTGCGCGACTATGCTCACAGCTATTTCTTCAATGCTGACTGAACCAATATCCAAACCAATAGGGCATGTTATTTTATCTAGAATTTCTTTGTTATAGCCTCGTTTGGTTAGTTCATCCAGCATATGGTGTTTTTTAGCTTTACTACCCATGACACCAAGAAAGCTAAATTCTTCTTTTAATAATTGATCTATAACCTCAATATCTGATCTGTGCCCTCTCGTTAAAACACAAATAAAATCATTTTTTTCAATTGTTAGTTCCTTTTTAAAACAGCTAAACTCAACTTTTTTTAATTCAGCTTCTTTAGCAAATAACTCTTTTTTGAGAAATTCTAACCTGTCTTCTAAAATCACCTGTTTGTAACCGACAAATGATAATAAGTAGCTCACCTTTTGCGCTACATGTCCACCACCAAAAATAATTATTCGCGGAGCTTGCATAGGTTTAAAACAAAAATAAGCATAATTATTACCTTTGCTATAACAGGACTTGGCTGGCAATTTAGGCGGATTAATTATATTTAAGGACTCCTGGTAAAGTGTAAAATTATCACTTTTATCTAAGAATTCATCGCATTCTGCCAATATTTCTTTAGGAAAAATTTGCAATTGCTTTTTTGGCATAGCAAAACAGAGTGTACCTGTTTCTAATTCCTTCATTACTTCAGCAGTCAAGGGAATATAGATCAACTTATTTTTTCCACCACAAACCATACCTAGGGCACCAGCTTTGTAATTTGATAAAGTAAATTCTGCTGTAGCTATTAAACCACTAGATAAAATGGCTGCTCCTAATGATGTAGCAACATGTTCTATCAAGCCACCACCAATCGTGCCACTTTGCTTTCCTGACTTACCTAGCAACATATAGGCACCCTCTTTTTGTGGGGTAGAACCATGCTTTTCGTACAGAATAACTAAATATTTTGCCTTTATTTCAGCTACTTGTTTTAGAATGTTCATCACTTGCTACCTAGTTCTTCTAACAATCTATCTAGTTCATCTAAATTGCTATAAGTGATAACAATCTGTCCTTTGCCCCCTTGATCATTAAATCTAACTTTGGTTGCTAATTTTTTTGTTAATCTTTCTTGTATGCGTTTTAAATTTAACTGATATTCAACCTCTTGCTTTGTTGCTACATGTGAGATGTTTTTTTCTTGTTCTTTGATTTTCTTAACGAGAACTTCTGTTTGGCGTACGGAAAGTCTTTCTTTCTGAATGAAATCAAGTGCTTTTTGCTGTTGCTTTTCCGTTAACCCCAGCAGAGTTCTGCCATGTCCTTCTGTTATAGTCTCCTGCAAAATAGCTTTTTTTACAGAAGTAGCAAGATTATTTAATCTGAGACTATTAGCAACAGCTGATCTAGATCTACCTAAGATTTTAGCTAATTCTTCTTGTGTTAAGGAATATTCCAGTTGTAGACGTTCAAATGCTTTTGCTTCTTCTATTGGATTTAAATCTACACGTTGAATATTTTCGATAATCGCTTGTTGCAGAGCTTTGTTATCATCTATTTCACGAATTAGCGCAGGTATAACTTTTAATTTTGCTATCTTGGCAGCACGCCAACGTCTTTCACCTGCAACTATACGAAAAAAAGTGTCCTTACCCTTTTTTTCTTTACGAACAATAATTGGTTGTAGAACTCCATGTTGTTTAATAGATTCTGCTAGTTCATTTAGCTCAGTTTCTGCAAACTGTTCTCTTGGTTGACCTTGCATGGGAGAAATTTGGTTTAAATCTAATTCAATAACTTTCTCCTGAATTTTTTGTGGCATATCGATATTAGCTGTTGCAAAAAGAGCATCCAAACCCTTACCTAATCCAGCCATACTACACTCTCCTAATCACTTCTTTAGCTAGGGCTAAATACGCTTTCGCCCCCTTAGAATGTTTGTCATAACTAGTAATCGGCAAACCATAACTAGGTGCTTCACTCAATCTAACGTTTCTAGGCACCACCGTTTTAAATACGGTGTCTCCAAAAACTTTCCTTATTTCTATTTCTACTTGTCGTGCAAGCTGAGTTCTTCTATCAAACATAGTAATTAAAGTTCCAAAAACAGTCAGTTCTGGATTTATTTTCTCGTTTACTTGTCTGATAGTTGCCAATAATTGTGTTAAACCCTCAAGGGCATAAAATTCTGCTTGAATGGGAATTAAGACACCATCAGACGCTGTTAGAGCATTGAGCGTGAGCAAACCAAGTGAAGGCGGGCAGTCAATTAAAATAAAATCGTAGTTTTTTTCTACTTCAACCAAGGCATTTTTCAACTTTGTTTCACGTGAAACAACAGAAACTAATTCAACTTCACTTGCTGCTAAATTGACATTTGCTGGGCAAAAATCAAAGTTATTCTCTATGCTTACTATTGCTTCGCTTAGTTTAATCTGCTCACATACTATCTCATAGGTAGTTTTTGTAAGTTCATTTTTATTTAGTCCTACACCAGATGTAGCATTACCTTGTGGATCTAAATCTATCAGCAAAACTTTCTTTTTTTGTTTTGCAATAGCAGCCGCTAAATTTACAGCGGACGTTGTTTTACCAACACCACCTTTTTGATTAACAATAGCAAGGATCATAATGCTCCTTAGTTGTCTCTGACAGCGTACTTAGCATTTTCATTAATGAATTCACGACGTGGCTCAACTTTATCTCCCATAAGTAAAGAAAAAGTCTCATCAGCCATTTGTGCATCATTGATAGTAACTTGTATCAATAGACGTGTATCTGGATTCATTGTTGTTTCCCACAGCTGTTCAGCATTCATTTCGCCTAAACCTTTAAAGCGTTGAATTCGTGGATTTACTAAGTTATGTTCCTGCTTTATTTTTTCAATATCTTCATCTTGATAAGCATAGAAATCTTGTTTATCTGTGTACACTCGATAGAGCGGTGGACAAGCAATATAAACATGTCCTTCTTCAATCAATGGTCTCATAAAACGGAAAAAGAAAGTGAGCAATAACGTTCTAATGTGAGAACCATCAACATCAGCATCTGCCATCAAGATAATCTTGTTATAACGAATTTTACTCACATCAAATTCATTACCTATTCCTGCTCCTAAAGCTAAGATAATAGGTAAGAGTTTTTCGTTATCAAAGACCTTGTCAATACGTGATTTTTCTACATTTAGCATTTTTCCCCAAAGAGGCAAAATTGCTTGATATTTCTTTTCTCTACCGCCTTTGGCTGAACCACCTGCAGAATCGCCCTCTACAATAAATAGCTCACAATAGGTAGGATCTTTTTCTTGACAATCTGCAAGTTTTCCTGGAAGAGAGTTAGATTCAAAGACTGACTTTCTTCTCGTCATATCTCTAGCTTTTCTAGCCGCATCACGAGCTCTTGAGGCCGAGATACATTTTTGCAAAATCACTTTTGCTACACTGGGATTTTCTTCCAAAAACTCTGCTAATCCTGTATTTACTATACTTTCAACAACTGTTCTTGCCTCAGCATTACCTAACTTTGTTTTTGTTTGACCCTCAAACTGAGGATTCGGTATCTTTACACTAATAATAGCGCTAAGACCTTCTCTAGTATCATCTCCTTGAAGATTCTTTTCGTTTTCCTTAAGCAGATTATATTTACGACCATAGTCATTGATACACTTGGTCAAAGCAGCTCTAAAACCAGTTAAGTGAGATCCACCTTCTACGGTTGCAATATTGTTGGCATAAGAATAAACATTCTCACTGTAGCTATCGTTGTATTGCAAGGCGATTTCAACAAAAAGATTGTTGTCATTTCCTGCAAAATAAATAGGATTTTCAAACAAAACCGTCTTATGCTTGTTTAAATATTCAATGAAGGAAACAATACCACCTGCATAGTGAAGCTTTTTAACTACTGGTTCATCTCCTCTATCATCAATCAGTGTTATTGAAACCTGACGATTTAAAAAAGCCATTTCTCGGTAGCGTGTCACCATCAAATCAAAGTCGATTTTGTGCTCAGGAAAAATTTCAGGATCTGGCTTAAAGCAAGTTTTGGTACCAGAACTACTTGCCTCTCCAATTACTTTTAAGGGAGATATGGTATTGCCTCTAGAAAATTTAATATGATGCTCTTTACCATCCCTTTTAACAAATACTTCCATCCATTCAGACAAAGCATTTACTACCGAAGCACCTACACCGTGTAGACCACCAGAAAAATTATATGCACCACCACCAAATTTACCGCCTGCATGCAAAATAGTATGCACAACCTCAACTGTAGGAATACCCATTTGTGGATGAATGCCAACAGGAATACCAATACCATTATCTTCTACTGTTATGGACTCTCCCTTATTAACAGTTACTTTGATATCGTCACATCTACCTGCTAAGGCTTCATCTACAGAGTTTGCTACAATTTCATAAATTAAATGGTGTAGTCCCCGTGGCGTGGTATCACCAATATACATACCAGGTCTCAAACGGACTGCTTCTAGCCCCTCTAAGACTTGAATATCGTTATCGCTATACTCTGAATCATTGCTAGTATCAAATTCCGTTAATGCTCTTTCTTTATTATCTTCTTCATAATCCTCAGTTAGAGCATGAACGTTTTCTGCAAGATTTCTTAATTCATCTTCATTTTGTGCATCTTCTTCTGCACGATGCAACATTTCTTCAAAGTTTTCACCGAATTTTTTATCAGACATAGCTACCTTTTCTTTTCTCAAAATTCCCTTTTATTATACTAAACTGCCCCAATTAAAGTCTTTAACTTCGCTTGTCTTTATACGCTTGGCAATAGTTTTAGAACTGATGGGAGATAAATATATACGTCTATCGAAGGTAATTAATATAGATCTAGGTAAATCACTTCCAATGTATTCTAATCTACCTTCATCATCTGCTTTTTTTACAACTTGCCACATAACTGAATCAACAGTTGTTGTTTGTTCAATATCTAGTACCGAGACGATTAAGCGAGATGAAATAGTGTAATCTTGACCAATATCAATGTACATATACTTTTCCTTGTTTTACTTCAAAGATCTTTGCTCTCTTTTTTATCTCTTGGTTTATGCTTAACTTATCAATATCTGTACATGAAATAAAAACTTGGTTTCTTTCCACCATCTTCAATAATTTTTGACGCCTTTTTTTATCCAGTTCAGATAAAACATCGTCCAACAGCAAAACTGGTAGATTTTTGGTTTCTTCCTCAATTATCTGTAACTCAGCTAATTTTAAAGCTAAAACTGCGGATCTTTGTTGTCCTTGTGAAGCAAAACTCTTAACACTTTTATCGTTGATTACGATTTCTAAATCATCCAAATGAGTTCCTTGACTTGTTCTGCCACTAAAAACATCGTCTACTAACACAGAGAAGTATCTTTCTCTAATCTTCTCTTTACTCTTTTGCCTAAACTCTTCTTCTGCTATCTCTTCTCTTTGCAAAGCCAAAATCAAAGATTGCATATGAGAATAAGTTCTGTACTTAACCTCTAGACTTTCTTTATTTTCCGATATCTCTTGCATTAGAGAATTAGCTTTAGAGCTAATTTTTGCAATGCATTTTGCTCTGTATTGCAAAATATCTACTGCTACATCAATCAGTTGCTCAGTCCATATTTGTAGATTGAGTAAGGTTAGATCAACTCTATTTCCTGCTCCTGCAGAAGAAAATTTTTTAATTTCTTCTATAGATATTCTTCCTTGATTTACTTCTACTTTGATTTGCTTTAGCAAGGCGTTTCTTTGTTTAAGAAAATTTTGATATTCCTGCAACTTACGAAAGTAAGCAGAACTGTACTGCGTTATCAGTAAATTAAGATAGTTACGTCTTTTACTCGGTCCTTGCTTTACCAAGAGCAGATCATCTGGAGAAAAAAGAACAGTATTAAAATTGCCATATAGATCACTTAAACGTGGCACAGTAAGTTTATTTACTTTAATCAATCTTGTTGGTTTATCTTGTTGCGGAAAAGATATTTCAATCTCTTCTTTTCTTTGATCTCTATTTATAAACTCTAACTTAATATAAAAACTTCTCTCTTTTTCTTTAATAAGTTCTTCTTGTCTTTGGATTCTCTGAGAAGTTCCATTACTAAAATAAGCAATAGCTTCTAATATATTAGTTTTTCCTTGAGCATTTTCTCCCATCAAAATATTGATATGAGGTGAAACTTTCAGATCTAAAAAACTATAATTACGGAAATTGTTTAATTCTAAGCGATCAACTTTCATAGAAAAAGGGAGGATGTTTCACGTGAAACATCCTCAAAATTTTTAGCGTCTAAGAGGTAACAACATACAAATATATTTGTCACCCTCTAAAGGTTTAATAAAACAGGGTCCGTTTGTACCGTTAAATTCAATTTTAATCTCTTCATCTGTTAGATGTTTCAAAGCATCACTAAAATATAAAGGATCAAAATCCAAATCTAATTGTTCGCCACTGAAAGTTATACCTATTTTATCTTGCAAGGAACCTATGCCTGTCATAGTTGAAATGAGCAAGGTATTTTCAACATTAGTGAGAGTAATTGGATATCTGCGGATATTTTCATCAATCAACAAAAAAGCTCTTTCAACACTTCTAGCAAACTCACCTCTATTTAAAACAATCTCTGTTTTTTTACTGTCAGGTAATAATCCTTTGTATTCCAAGTAGGTACCTTCCATTAGGCGACAAAGCAAAATGTTGTTATCTGTCTCAAATAAAATAAATTTTTCGGTAGGACAGATATTTAACTGACTATCTTTTTCATTAAAGATTCGATGCAGTTCACGCATAGCCTTTTTAGGAACAACAAATTCCATATCAGGCGATTCACCTTTAAGATATTCTCTACGCAAAGAAATACGATAACCGTCAATACCAACCATTTCCATAACGTTATCTTCAACAGAAACTTTAATTCCTTGCATTATGCCTCTGGCTGTATCGTCACTAGCTGCATATTGAGTTGCACGAACCATATCAGAAAAAGTTTTTTGCTCCATAACTAAAACTTTATCTTTATCAAATGCAGGTAATTCAGGGTAAGTAGCTGCTGTACTTGCGCTTAAATGAACAACACTTTCACCACATTCAATGCATACTTCTGTACCTTCTTTTAAGAAGAAAGTCATCACATCATCGGAGAGCTTTTTGATGATATCGGAAAAACGTTTAGCATTAAAAAGATATCTGCCGTCTTCACTTACAGTTGCATCAACATAGCTACAAATAGCCATTTCACCATCGTAACCTGTGACAGTTACTCGATTATTTTTTGCTTCAATTAAAAGACTTTCTAAAGCAGGTATGGTTGATCTAGTAGGTACTGCTCTTAATGCATTTTGAATTGCATTGTTTAAATCTCTTTGTTGACAAGTAAAACGCATAGGCCTTCCTTTCGTTTTGTTTACTTATTATCACAAGTAATCATCATATTCATCATGTTGTTGATTATGATAAAAACTTTCTTTTTCACCATATATCGGTGTTTTTATCAGTTAAAATCTCTGTTAGTAAGAAAGAGAATAATTACAATTTTTCTTACTAATCAACACTCCTATTTTATCAGTAGAAAAGAGCGATAAAACTTAAAGTTTTCCACATTTAATTACAAACAAATGTGAAGTAATATGTGGATTATTGTTTTAATCTTTCACTGATACTTGCTACTTTTTCTTGAAAAATAGGATCTTTTTCTAAAGCTTGCTTAGTTTTTTCATAGGCATGCATTACTGTTGCATGATTTTTACCACCAAAAGCAGATCCAATATCACTGAATGTCATATTAATCAGAGATCTACAGAGATACATAGCAATTTGTCTAGGTTCTACTATTTCCTTAGAACGTTTTTTAGAGATTAAATCTGCAGAAGAAACTTGGAAGAAATTCGCTGTTACATTCATGATTAAATCTGCTGTTACTGCTTTTTTAGTTTTAGGTTTGATTAAATCACTCAAGGCATTAGAAGCTGTTTCTAAGTTTATGTTATGACCTAACATGGTGTAAGCAATAACGGTTTTGAAAGCGCCTTCTAATTCCCTAATACTAGAAGATATATTGCTTGCGATAAATTCAAATACTTCTTTTGGTATATTGGCGTGATGTCTTTGTGCCCAACTCTCTAAAATAGCTATTCTGGTTTCATAGTCAGGTGCCTTGATATCAATACATATACCGCTAGACATTCTTGTTCTTAGACGTTCTTCTAAAGTAGAAAGAGATTGAGGTCTTTTGTCACAAGTCAAGACAATATTTTTTCCAGATTCAAACAAGGCATTAAAAGTGTGGAAAAATTCTTCTTGCATCTTTTCTTTTTTTTCTAGAAATTGCACGTCATCAATCAAAAGAAGATCTGCTTGGCGGTATTTATTTCTGAAAGCATCAAAGTTTTTAATTTGGATTGCCTCAATAAATTCATTACTAAAAGATTCAGTATTAACGTAAACAATATTTTTGTCTGGAAAATTCTTTTTTACTTGATTACCAATAGCTTGCATTAAGTGTGTTTTACCTAGACCTGAACCACCGTAGAGAAATAAAGGATTGTTATATTGAGAATTCTGCATACTAGCAATAGAGATACAGGCTGCGTAAGCAACATTATTACTATCGCCAACAATAAAGTTATCAAAAGTATAGTTAGGGTTTAAATTAAGTGTTTGACTGAATTTATTTTGTATTCTGTTAGTATCAGGTTTTAGTGTCATCTCTTGATACTGATCAGATAAAACAAATTTGAGATTAAATTTTATTGACGTAGCACAAGCTATAGCATTAACGATTAAATCTTCATATGGCTCTAAATGATTGAGTGTTAGTTCGTTAGGCACACTCAAAACAAAATTATTTTCTTGATCAAAAAAAGCCTTAGCAGGTTTAAACCAAGTTGTATAACTCAAATTAGATATTTCAGATTTTATATATTCTTCGCAGGCTTTATTCCAAATTAATTGAGCTTCTTGCTCCATATTTAAATCCCCTCTTTCTAACGCTTGATTATCTTAGCAAAAAAAGCAGGTAAATAAAAGTGGCAAAAGTACCAGCAGTAGGATATTTTCAGAGTTATTAACAATGAGTTATTCACACAGAAAAACGCTGTATTTCAGTGGAAAATGTTAATAAGTATAGCTTGCTAACATGATATGTTGTCATAACAAGCTGGATTAATATTGTTTTACGGTACTTTTGTTGAATAAGATTTTGCTTGTAAGTACAGATTTTGCAGAAAAAATCCTTTTTTTTGTGGATAACTCTGTTAATAAGGTTAATAACTGTAGAAAAACGCCCAGAAAAACGCACTAATATTACAAAAGTAATACAATATACCAGTTTTATTACAGCATGGGAGCAAGTATGCGAAAGAAAGGATCCAAGATATTTTGTAAGAGCATGGATCTTTGTTGCCATTCGTTTAGTTCTATTTTTTGACATTTGCTAATAGTAGCCAAAATATCCTGTTTAACAACACCACTAATATCTTTTGAATGTATCCAAACTGCGTTTTCATAAAGCAAGTTAAAGCTTCTGAAATCGAAGTTAATCGAACCTATAACTAAATGTTCATCATCTACTAGCATGGTTTTAGCGTGAATGAATCCTGGTGTATATTCATATATTTTGACGCCACTTTGCAGTAAGCGTAAATAGTAAGACCTAGTAACAGCAAAAACAATCTTTTTATCTGGTTTACCTGGCAAAATTAAATTGACATCTACACCTGCTTCAGCAGCTCTACAGAGATCTTGGATCATGGCGTCATCAACTATGAAGTATGGAGTTGTGATGTAGATGGATTTAACCGCTGTATTGATCATGGAAACATAGACTTCTTCTGAAGGATTATCAGGATTGTTGTATGGACCATCCCAGTAAGGAATAAAGAAATCATTAGTATTATTACAAACAGAATCAGCACCTAAGGAATTAGGCATGTATTTACGATAGCTTTCAGTATCCAGGTTAATTTGCTTACTATCTTTATGTTTTTCCATTTCCCACATGGTTAAAAATGTAGTAGTTAACCCCCAGACAGCATCGCCAGTTAAACGAATACCAGTGTCTTTCCAATGACCAAACCGCCGGTGAATATTGGCATATTCGTCTGCAAAATTAATACCCCCGGTGTGACCTATATCTCCGTCGATGACTGCTATTTTTTGATGGTTGCGGTAATTGAGATATAACTTGGAAATATAGCGCAAAACAGGATTAAATTTAACGATTTGGATACCATGTGAAGAGAGATCAGAAATAATATTTCTAGGAGCTTTTAAAACGCTCCCAAAATCATCAAACATTAGACGTATCTCGACACCTTCTTTAGCTTTAGCTATCAATAGTTCTCGTAAGCGATTCCAGAGAAAACCGTCAGCGATAATAAAATATTCCATGAAGATGAAACGTTTAGCTGAAGCTAAATCACGAAATAATTGTTCTAGCTGTAGTTCACCCAACGGATAGTATTCACAATTGGTATTTTGGTAGAGAGGAAACCCTTTATTTGCTAAATATCTAGCTTGTAGTAGACGATAGCGATCTCTTTTTTCTAGTTCCTTTAAGAGAAGATTATTCTGTGAAATTAAAGGAGAAAGGGCTGAGTTTACACTTACTACACTTTCTTTTGCTTTTTTAAATTTAGCATTACGTCCCCAAAGAAAAAACATCAACCAACCGGCAGAGGGGATAACTAACAAAATAATGGTCCAAGAGAGAGCATAGTTAGGATTTCTATCTTTTCTGACCATATAAAGAGCTAGCAACAAACTAATAATTTGTGTTGCAAGCAGTAAAACATAGGACTGTGTTTCAAAAAAAGTGACTAGGTAATAAATGGCAGTAAGCTGTAAACAAAACAAAATAAGCGCTAATGCTAGTTGTAGCAACCCAGGTAGTTTCACTTTATAGCGATAGCGGTATTTTTTAAAATCAAAATCACTTAAACGAAACGGCTTCATTCTTGAAATTTTAGCATAATAAAAGAAAATAACTCTTTAGGAGGAAAAGCTAATGAACCTAAAAATGGTACATATGAATATCAATGTTTTAGATTTAGAAAAATCTCTTGCTTTTTATCAAAAAAGTCTCAATTTAACTGAAGTAAGACGCAAAGAAGCAAGTGATGGATCTTTTACTTTGGTATATCTAACAGATCAAACACACAACTTTCAGTTGGAATTAACTCATTTAACAGATAGAACGACTCCATATGATTTAAGTGATAATGAAATTCATTTGGCTTTTAGTACAGATGATTTTTCAAGTACCAAAAAATTACACCAAGAGCAGGGTGTGATCTGTATGGAAAATGAAAAGATGGGCATTTATTTCATTGAAGATCCAGATGGTTACTGGATTGAAATTGTGCCAGAAAAGAAATAAAGGCTTGCCTAGGCAAGCCTTTATTTATACAGAGTTTGGCAATTTGGACAAAAATGAGTTCCCCTGCCAGCAACTTTACATTTCTCTATCTCTGATCCACAAAGATAACACTTTTCTTTTGCTCGGCTGTAGACTTTGAGATGTAATTGAAATTCCCCTTTTTTACCCAAACCATCGACATAATCTCTAAAAGAAGTTCCTCTAAAACCAATTGCTTCAGTTAAGAGTGGAGCGATGCTTTCTTTGAGTGCTGTGAGCTTTTCTTTTGGGATTTTACCGACTAGAGAGGCAGGGTGAATGCCTATACGGAAAAGCACCTCATCACAGTAGATATTACCTAACCCAGCAACTACAGTTTGATCTAACAAAAGTTGTTTGATCGTTGTTTTAGGTCTTTTACTACAAACTTTTAAAAAGTAGCTTAAGCTAAATTCTTTTGAAAAAGGTTCAGGGCCTAGTTTTAGTAAACTTTTGTGCTGTAAATCGCTTTGGTATGGTAATAATTCAACTTTGCCAAAGCGCCTGATGTCATTGAAATCAACTATTTCTGGAACAAAATGTAATCTGACATGGGTATGCTTTCTAACATCGTCAGCAAAATCGCTATACAGCAATTTACCAGTCATTCTTAGATGAATCATTAAAAGGGCTTTTTCTTTTTCTTTAGCTAAATCAAAGAGAAGATACTTGCCCCTTCGTCTGATATCTACAACTTTAAATCCTGTCACAGTGAAGTCAGTATGATTACAAAAAACAGAGTCTGTAAAGATCTCTGTTTTTTGTATGGTTTTATCTTTAATTAAAGATAAAAGAGAACGTCTAATTGTTTCTACTTCTGGTAATTCAGGCATAACTTAAATCTATATAATTACCTGCAAAAACATGCAGATAAACACAACAAGAATCGTCATAAAGTATAAGAATTTAGAAGGTAATTTAAATTGTACTTTACCAGCAAAGGCGATATGAACTGCTTGCAAGCAAAGGGAGATTAAAATGATTCTATCAGCCAAAATATAGGTTATAAGTGATCCAGCAAAAGAGAAGAAACAGGCTAAAAGCATTAATGCGACATGATGCATTCCGGAGACAATAAAGATATCCAGTGTGTGCATGAATTCAAATCTATGTGGATTGTAGCCTTTGGTTTGAACTAAGGCACTAAAACCGAATAACACACCTTGAGTGAGTAAGAAAAAGAGCAGACCCACACCTAATTGACCATAAGTTGAGTTAATCAGAAGAGAAGTAACAAGGCAGGAGATTAGGTTAACGCACAAAAAGATAATGCGCAGAGTAGAAGTTACAGGCACCTTAAATAATGCTTCTGGTCCCTCAGAAAAGTAACCTATCATAAAATCAGATAGATTTAAGAAAAAGGGGTTCTTTTCTTTAGGAGAAACAGGAGCTGGAGCTACCGGTGCACCCAAGGGAGACTGATTTGGCATTCCTGCTTGGCTTGGCATAGCTGTTTGATAATTTTGATTGGTTTGATTTGCAACCGCTTGCTCTTCCGATACAGAAGTATTTTGCTTCATTTCTGTTTGTTCTACAGGTTTATTTTCAGGAATAACTTGATTTTGTTCCATAAAAACTCCTTTGATTAAAGTTATTAGTATTATAATAACGCAGTATTTTGTTAAACATCTATTTTTGTAGGAAAGAGATGCAAAATGAAACATGATTTTTGTCGATTAGCACTAGTAGATAATAATTTGCGTTTAGGTAAGCAAGAAGCTAACTATGAACAGGTAAAGCAGTTACTTAAACAGACTAGTGACAGCGATTTGGTTGTTTTTCCTTTACTACCAACAGTTGGCATCACAGCAGGTGATGTTTTGCGTTGGCAAGAAACAGCTGTAAGGCAAAAAGAAGTTTTGCTTAAACTTCTGCAAACACAGAGCAAAGAGGGAACAGCCTATGTTTTATTCTCTTTAATTGCTAATGTTGAACAGATAAATCAAAAATTAGTTCTTTTAATTGATCCTAGGGGGCAGATAGTAAAAGCATACCTGCAACCATTGACAACAAAAGAACCGCTAATTTTACAGATAACTTCTACCTTACAGGTTATTCTGTCACAAGCTTCAGAACGCTATGATTTATATGCTTATGAAGAGCAAGCTCTAGCTTCTTTGAGTAAAACAAATGCACAGGTAATTGCTTATGTTAAGCCTAGCTTTGGTGAATCATCGAGTGAAGCGTGTTATGTGGGTAAACGTTTGTTGTTTGAAGAAGGTAATTTAATTGCTAAGCAGGAAAGTAAAAAAAATGACCCTAATATCCTGACTTACGATGTTGATCTATATCAGTTAGCTTGTTACCAGGCAAAACAAAAAGAAGCGGTGCCGACACATTCTTTTATCCAAACAAAGTGCACTGATGAATATGATTTGACTAAGTTAGCTACTGAAATACCAGAACTAAAAGAATTTTGTTTGAAAGATGCTTTTTCTTTTACCTGTAAAGAAAAGCAAAATGTCTTACGGGTTTTCAATACTTCACCTTTTTTATCGGGTGTGGTTTGTGATCTAAAAACTGAATCGCAAGCAGAAAAATTAGACTTCATTTTAGATAAAGCAGCTAAGGCCTTAAATACAAGATTGGATCTACTCTCATTTAACGAGCCTTGTAAAGTGGTTTTAGGTTTATCTGGTGGCTTAGATAGTACCTGTGCTCTTTTGATTGCAGTACGAGCAATGAAGCAAAAAAATAGGTCAAACAAAGACATCATAACTTTGAGCATGCCTGGTTTTGGAACTTCTGATCTAACTCACGATAATTCCTACTTGCTAGCAAAAGCATTGGGTTGTGATTTTAGTGAAGTGCCCATAGGAGATATTGTTGCAGATCATCTAGCTTCTATTGGGCATGGTGGCTTAAAGCAAAAAGATATTACGCTGGAAAATGCACAAGCCAGAGAGCGTACACAAATCTTGATGGACGTAGCCAACATGAAAAACGGCATTGTCTTGGGAACAGGTGATTTATCAGAAGAATGTTTAGGTTTTTGCACCTACAATGGCGATCATATGGCTATGTACAATATCAATTCTTCGATTCCTAAAACTCTGATGCAGCAAATTGTTTTGTATGAGGCTAAAAAATTGGGTGAAGAAAATCAGGAAGCCAAGGCTGTCTTGGAAAGAATTGTAAGCACACCAATTAGCCCAGAATTGATACCAACAGAAGATAAAAAGTCGATCACACAAACAACAGAATCAATCGTAGGACCATATGAATTACACGATTACTTCAGCTATCTTTTGCTCAAATATGGTCTCACAGCCAAAGATGATGTGGTCTATCGTGTGACTTTGGCTTTTGCAGGTAAATATGAAGCAACAGAAGTTGCTAAATGGTATCAGGAGTTCAAACGTCGTTTTAAAAACAGTCAGTTTAAACGTAGCTGTGCACCAGATGGCGTTGCTTTAGGCACTGTAAATATTACGAACAACGAGTATGGTCTTAGTTTACCCAGTGATTTGTATGAACTCTAAGGTTATAGGAGAAGAAAATGGCGGAGATTAAGCGAAAACAAAGAACTGCAGAAGAAGAAGCTATTTATCAGGAAAAGTTAGCTAAAGCGCGCGAACAGGTGCGCAAAATGAAAGAAAACAGCAATGGTAAAGATCCATTCAAAGTGCCAGAGGCAACTGATTTTAGCGCTAAATTAAATCAATTTAGTAAAGTGAAGCATGTGATTGCCGTGATGAGCGGTAAAGGTGGTGTAGGTAAATCATTGATTACCTCACTACTTGCTGTGAATATGCGCAGTAAGGGTTATAAAGTTGGCATCTTAGATGCTGACCTCACAGGTCCCTCAATTCCTACAGGGTTTGGTCTGAAAGGTCAACTTTATGGTACAGAAGAAGGTATTGAACCCGCTAAATCTAGAACAGGAATTGATATAGTTTCACTCAATTTGATGCTAGAAGATGCCAAAGAACCAGTGGTATGGCGAGGTCCAGTAATCGCGCAAGTGGTAAAACAGTTTTGGTCCGACGTTCTTTGGCAAGATATAGATTATTTATTTGTGGACATGCCCCCTGGAACAGGTGATGTACCGTTAACTGTTTTTCAATCCTTGCCTGTTGATGGTGTTGTCATTGTTACTTCGCCGCAAGACATGGTATCGATGATTGTGGGTAAAGCGATAAAAATGGCGAAAATGATGAGCAAACCCGTAATAGGTTTAGTCGAAAATATGAGTTATTTTCAATGCCCAGATTGCCAGAGCAAACACCATCTCTTTGGTGAGAGCAAATTAGATAAGCTCGCAGATGAATTTGGCATTGAGACAAAGGTTGCTCAACCGCTGATTGCTGGCTATAGCGATTTGGTCGATCAAGGGAATGTGGAAACACTAGATCATACAACTTTAGATCCCATTACAGCTAAAATTTTGCAGTTGTAAAAGAAAGTTTGACAAATCGCATTTAAGGGCATATCATGCAGATATCCTAAATGCGAATGGTTCGCAACAGCAAATATCGATGCCGTAAGGCATCGTTTTATTTGCAATCTTGTTTGTGACAAGGAGAACACAATGAAAACTTCACGCAGTCAAAAAGTTCTAGCATTGTTTATCTGCTGTGTAATGGCTTTAGGTTTAGTTGCTTGTAGCAAAGACCAAAGCAAAACAGATGGCAGTAAACAAGCAACAAATGTAACCACCGCTAAGGTGAGCGATAAAGATACCAAGGCCACTGGCACAGATAATGCAGGTAAGAAGAAAATCTATACCTCGATCTACCCCATGTACTTCTTAACTTCTCGTATTGCTGGCGATAAAGCAGTAGTTGAAAACTTAGTTCCTAGTGGCACAGAAGCACATGATTGGGAGCCCTCAACAGAAGATATTGTTAAGTTGAGCGATGCAGATATGCTGGTGTATAACGGTGCTGGCATGGAGCATTGGGTTAGCTCTATAGGTGATTCAGTCAAAAACGATAAGTTAACCTTAGTTGAAGCATCTAAGGGTTTAGATCTCATCAAAAATGAAGAAGAACATGAGCATGAGCATGAGCACGATCATGATGCCGATGCTGAACACGATCATGACCATGAACACGATCACGATGCTGATGCCGAACATGATCAC
The DNA here is from genome assembly GCA_023389255.1 of Bacillota bacterium. Classification (GTDB taxonomy): domain Bacteria; phylum Bacillota; class Clostridia; order Saccharofermentanales; family DTU023; genus JAEWER01. The sequence goes on along the minus strand of JAEWER010000019.1, from coordinate 58,742 downwards.
GACCATGAGCATGAAGAAGGTGAAGAGGGACATCACCATCATCATCACCATCATGGAGAATGGGATCCCCATGTTTGGACAGCTCCTTTGATGGCAAAAGGTGAAGCACAAAATATTCTTAATGCTCTAGTTGAATTAGACAAAGATAATGCTGAGACCTATAAAGCAAACTTTGAAAAATTAGCAACTGATTTGGATAATTTAGATAAAGAATTCCAAGAGGCTTTGAAGAATAAAACCAGAGATGAAATTGTAACTAACCACTCTGCTTTTGCTTATTTAGCTAAAGCTTATGGATTAAAACAAATGGGTATCACTGGTGTTTATGCAGATAAAGAACCTTCACCACAAAAAATGGCAGACATTGTTGATTTTGTCAAAGAGCATAAAGTTAAAGTCATTTTTGCTGAAGAGATTTTAAGCCCCAAAGTATCTGAAGCAATCGCTTCAGAGGCTGGTGCTGAAGTCAAGGTGTTGAGTCCTGTAGAGAGCTTATCCACTGAAGAAGTACAAAATGGCGATGATTATATCACTGTCATGAAGAAAAACATTGAAGCTTTGAAACAAGCCCTGGTTGACTAGTTTTTGACTAAACAGAGATAAATAGTTAATCTGACGTTACTCAAAGCAAAAAGACGTTAGATCTTGGAGGACGCTTGAGCGTCCTCTTTTATTAGGAGAGAATTATGTCAAGCAAAGGATTGCCTAGTTGGCCTGAAAGTGTCAAAAAAACCAAAAACCGTGAACAAGTTTTTGAAATTCTCAAAGAAGCAGATCGTCCTCTAACGGTGATAGATATCTTAGAACGCTTACATAGCAGGGGGATTACTGCTTGGCATTCAACGGTCTATCGCGCGTTGGAGTTATTTCAAAAAAGCGGTGTAGTTAATCGTATTATGCGCCAACATTCAGATATGGCATTTTATGAACTAAATACAGTTAGACACCAGCATTATGCAACCTGTTTAGACTGTCATGAAATCTTTCCTTTAGAACAATGTCCCTTGGATTTGTACACCGAACAATTAGAAGCAATAGATTTCAAAGTTAGGGGTCACAACTTAGAAATATATGGTTACTGCGATAACTGTGAGGCTGAGCACGAAGATGCTAAGTCAACAGATTGCGGATGTGACCATGAACATCATCATTAAAAATGAAGCTTTATAATCTCACTTATGAATGTTAATTTTTATTCGCCAGTGGATAGCTTTCTGAACCATTGCATCGGTATGATGCTGGAAGCTTTCCCTTTCTTGATGCTGGGTATAGCCTTATCTTCAGCAATTCAAGTACTAGTTCCGAGCAATTGGTTTCAAAACCATTTTCCGAAGAAAACCTTGCCGGGTATTTTTTATGCCCTGATTGCCGGTTTTTTCTTACCAGTCTGTGACTGTGCTTCAGTTCCGGTATTCAGAGGTTTAATTAAGAAAAAAGTACCATTGCCGGCAGCTTTAACTTTTATGCTTGCCTCGCCTGTGGTTAATCCAGTAGTTGTACTTTCTACCTTGGCAGCTTTTCCAACTAGTAGGCACATGCTTTATGCCCGTTTAGGTCTTGGTGTGTGTATTGCTGTTATGGCTGGATTGATCATGCAATTGTGGCTAAAGATGGCTAAAGGTAGTAGCAAAGAAAGCGATGCAGAATTCGTTTTAAACCATTTCATGCATCAAGGATTAAGCGAATCTACCTGTGCTTGTGGCTGTTGTCATGCCCACGCACATGAACATGAGCACCTCGACCATCACCACCACCATGAGCATCACTATGATAAACAGCATGATCATTACCACGGACATAAGCATACAGAACATACACATGTTCACGAAGATCATGAGCAGGAACACCAAGCGAAAAGTCCCTTGAAGCAAATACTTATTCACTACTTAAGTCACGTCAAAACAGAATTTTTTGAAGTAGCACATTACCTACTAATCGGTATTTTAATCTCAGCATTATTTCAAACAATCTACAAGATTTATGGCAATCAGCTAGGTCAGTTTTCCTGGTTTTGGGGCACACTATTTATGATTTTTTTGGCCTATGTGCTGTCCTTGTGCTCTTCGTCCGATGCGATTGTGGCAAGGTCGTTTATTGCCCAAGTGGGACCAGCAGCTGTACTAGGTTTCTTGGTTGTAGGCCCGATGATCGACATCAAAAATACGTTAATGCTTTATCGCAGTTTTAAGATTGGCTTTATCGCTAAATTATTAATGCTAATTTTGTTGTTGTCACTTGTAGCTTTAACTTTATTCCACTACTTAGTGCCTACTACTTATTTATCTTTTGTTTAGGTTAAGTTTTGAGATGCTAGATAGGATAGAGATATGCGAGGGAAAAAAGTAAATAATTGGCAAGCTTTAGTAGAAGCTAGTAGCTTGTGGCTTGCATCTTTAGCAATTTTCCTAATGGTAGTTTCAGGCTACTACCAAAACTATGTCACGCATAAAAGTTTGCCGTGGCTAATATTTTTTGTGCTGATAACTTTTGCCTTAGGGGTAATTGCTTTTAAGGAGAGAACGAAAGCAAAGGAGCAAAAAAGTGTTTTGCATTGTTTGGTTTTAATCATTCCTCTAGTTTTAATTCTCTTGCCACATAAAAATGCCTCGTCTCTCAGCTTTAGTACGATCAACAACAGTGGTGAGAGTACCTTGCTCAGTTATTCTGGCGAAAAACTTTGGTTTGCTAAACAGGACACACCAACCTTTAGTGGAGACCAAGCAAATCCTAATCAAAGCAATAACTATCCTGCAGATGATCCTTATGGCAAAGCTAGACAGCCGATGACAGTAGAAGAATTTAAGCAACTCAAAGGTATTCAAGATTTGCCAGAAGATCAGAAGACAGGAGATTTTACACCAGCTCCGTTGACCCCATCCAAGCAAAGAGCACAAAACAAACAAAATGAAAGACCAAAAGATAACCGAATCAAGGTTTCAGATGCAGATTACTATGTTTGGGTGCAAGAACTATTACAACATCCTGAGATTTACGATGGCGTTGAGCTCACACTCAAAGGCTTTATTTTTGCCTCTGCACCGAACTTAGAACAAGGGGAAATAGCGATCGCTCGTTTATGTATGGCATGTTGTGCGGCCGATATGTTCCCGTTTGGTCTGTATGCTAAAAATGAAAGCTCGGTGGAACTAAAAGATGGTGCCTGGATTACAGCAACAGGTACACTTAAAATGACAGAGGAACAAGGGCAAAAGCGGTTAGTGCTTCAAATTAAAGAAGTTAAACCAGCAGAAAAAACCAGTCCTGAATATGTTATCCCAGTTTACTAGGAGGGAACATGAAAGCACAGTTTGAATTTCTAGGCAAAGAGAGATCAACCAGAGATAACGTGAAGACAAAAGCAAGTAAGGGAAGATTTTGGCGAGGAAGTTTGATCGTCTACTATGTTGGGTTAATCCTAGGATTAGCTGTGCTGTGGTTGGTTTTCGTGCCACCAATCAACCTACGATCACAAACTTTCTGTGGTCTGTTAATACCGATATCATTTGCTGTGATTTGGCCCCTGATTCCTGTCAATACTTGGCATCAATACAAGAAGAAGTCAGATGAACAAAATCTCAAGGTCAAGGGCAAGCTGATAGCTCTAGTCGTGAGTTTGATCAAAAGTATTCGTTTACTTGCTATTCCTTTGCTACTATGTGTACTCTTCTTTGTGCTCAATTTATTTTCTCATCCGATTTTGCAATCGCGTAATTATGCAAACCTGATCCATAAGGAAAACGGTGATTTTACAGCGGATGTAGCAGAGATTAAGTTTTACGATATCCCCACGGTCGATCGCGTTACTGCTACTCGTTTAGGCAATAAAAAAATGGGTGAAATTCCTGAACTGGTATCTCAGTTCGAGGTAGCTCCAGATTACACACAAATCAATTATCAAGGAAAACCCGTGCGTGTAACCCAGTTGCGCTATGGTGATTTATTCAAATGGTTTAACAATCGAAGCGAGGGTTTACCCAGACTAATTCGTGTTGATATGACTAATGGCGAAGTAACTTTACAAGAAATAAAAGGGGGTATGAAATATTCAGATTCGGAGCCCTTATTCCGTAATATCAAGCGCCATCTACGTTTAAAATATCCGTTTACCATTATGGGTGAACCACAAATTGAAATAGATGACGATGGTAATCCTTACTGGATAGTGCCTACAGAAAGTCCCAAAGTAGGCTGGTTTGGTGGTTTAGATGTCACAGGTGTCATCTTGTGTAATGCTGTAGATGGTAGCTGTGAATACTACGATGTCAAAGATGCACCCTCTTGGATAGACCGTGTTTATCCAGAGGAGATGGTGACTGAGCAGCTAAACTACAATGGTCTATACCAATCGGGATGGTTAAACTCCCTGTTTGGTCAAAAGGGTGTTTTAACTACCACAGATGGATATAACTATTTGGCGATTAACGACGATGTTTATCTCTATACTGGTATAACTTCAGTTGCGGGAGACTCTTCTAACTTAGGTTTTGTTTTGGTAAATATGCGCACAAAGGAAACTAAGTTCTATCCAGTTGCCTCAGCAGACGAACAATCCGCTCGCAACAGTGCAGAAGGTGCAGTACAAGAAAAAGGTTATAAAGCAACTTGGCCGATCTTGCTGAATATTGGTAGTAGACCTACTTACTGTATGGCGCTGAAAGATGAGGCAGAGCTGATTAAAATGTATGCGCTAGTCGATGCACAAGATTATCAGAGAACAGCAACAGCAACTAGCATCAAGGAAGCAATCGATAACTACCAGATGCAAGAGTTGGCGAATCAGCCAACAGAGCAAACAGAACCAGTTAAGACTTTAACTAAGCAAGTAGAAGTAGCAGATATTACCCAGGTAACCATTGAGGGTAATACTTACTACTACATGGTGTTTAAACAGGAAAATAAGGTGTTTTTTGCAGCACTCAGTGTCGATCAAAATCTACCTTTCATTAAACCAGGAGATAAGTTAAGGGTGGAATACGAAGAAAGCCAAAGTGACAATACTCCCCTGCGTATTGTACAGATCGAGCATTAGAGGTAGTGAGTGGAACAACAAGCAAGCAAAGCTAAAATAAAAAAGTGGGTATTCCAATATGGACTAAGTTTTCTTATCATGGTGGCAATCGTCTACTTTACTTTTGCCATCTTGTTAAAACAGTATGCTTGGCATGAGATTAAACACTCTCTTGCATTTACCAATATTCCATTATTTATTTTGGCTTTTGCTTTGATCTTTGTGCATCAATCCTGTTTAGCGAGTAACTTAAAAATGCTTTTAGCACGCTTTTCTGGTGTGAAAATCCCCTTTGGTGTTGCATTTCAATCAGTAATGCTAGGCTTTTATTTTAATAACATCACTCCTTCTACTAGTGGTGGACAACCCATGCAGATTTATTATTTATTTAGAAGGGGTATACATATCGCACATTCCTGCTTAGTTTTTATTGCTATGTCTTTTTACTACTACATAGCGATGTATATTTACACGGGATTGACTTTTATTTTTGATTACAACCGAGTGATGGCGAGTTTAGGTTATATGCACTACTTTTTGATCATTGGTCTGATCATTAATATAGGTATTGGCTTATTTTGCTATTTTGTGGTTTATCAGCCGCAGTGTTTACGCTTTGTGGCTAAAGGAGTCTTGTGGCTCTTGCTCAAGAGCAAGTTATTTCGCCATCCGATGCGTCTCAAACGAGCTGTAGCCAAATTTTTGAAGAACTATGCTGATGATTCCAGCAGTATCAAAAAAGATTTTAAAGTAGCGATCAGAATGCTTTTGACTTGTTTGTTGCAAGTGGGATCTTTATTTTCTATCCCTTTTGCTGTCTGTGTTGCTTTAGGCGCCAAAGCCTCTTTATCTTTTTTCTTGCGCTCCTTTGGCTTGCAATCTGTGCTCTACATGAGTACTTCTGCCCTGCCGACACCTGGTGCGGTTGGTATTACAGAGAGTGGTTTTATCACTATGTTTGAGAGTGTTTTGCCTAAAGAGATGGTGATGCCAGCCATGATTTTAACGCGCATCATCAATTTGTATGGTTTTCTTTTGATAGCTGCCTGCTTTACCTTATGGGCATTTACTTTTTCCATCAGAAAACCGCTTAAGCAACCTAAATAAAGTGATTGTTTTCGGCAGATGCTCATAGGTGGTTTATAATTGAGCCTAAAGCAATTTAAGGAGGCTTTATGGCAGAAGTAGCAACAGGTTTTACTTTAAGTGAAACACCTACTTTATTAGTAGATATATGTATAGAAAACGAAAATCACATCGTAGTTGAACTAAATCCAGAAGTAGCACCATTGACAGTGGAAAACTTTAGTCAATTGGTAGAACAAAAATTCTATGATGGCTTAATTTTCCACCGCATCATCGATGGTTTCATGATTCAAGGTGGTGATCCCACTGGCACAGGGATGGGTGGTTCAGCCAAGAAAATCAAGGGTGAATTTTTACAAAATGGCGTACCCAACTCACTTTCTCATCTACGCGGTACGATCTCCATGGCTCGTTCACAGATGATGGATTCAGCTAGTTCACAGTTCTTTATCTGTAATGCAGACAGTGAGTTTTTAGACGGTTCGTATGCTGCTTTTGGCACAGTAGTGATGGGCATGGAAGAAGTTGATCGTATTGCCAAATTATCCAAAGGTCCACAAGATCGACCTTTAGATCCACCACATATGACAAGTGTACGTTTTGTTACTCACAACAAATAATGGCAAGTAAATCACAAAAACACCAAGTTAGTGCTGTTAAAAATTGGCGCCGTTGGTATACGGCGATGCAACGCTTGGTGTTTTTGCCAATTAAGCTGTGGTTTCATTTTTCAGCTCAAAGAGATAGTAACTTAGAGGTGGGTAAAAATCCGACACTGGTAATAGCGCCACACCAAAACTATTTAGATTGTGTTTTTATGGCTCTAGCTTTGGGTATAGGTCAGCCTTGTCGCTTTGTTGCTACAGATCTTTTGGCAAGCACCAAATTCGGTATGTGGTTTTTAAGTCACACAGGCTGTATACCGATCACGCAATTTTCGGCTGATACCTCTGCGATCAAAGCAATCTTAAAGGCACTTAAAGCTGGAGATAGCGTAGCAATTTTTCCTGAAGGTGAACGAAGCTTATCTGGCGAACATGAATTTACGAATCACACTTTATTGCGGATCATTAAGCGAGCTGAGGTAGATTTAGCAGCTGTTTCACTTGAAGGTAGCTATTTAATTTGGCCACGCTATAGTAGAAGCTTATTTTCTAGAGGTAAAGTGGTGGCTAAAACACAATTGCTGGCAACTAAAGAGCAACTAAAAACGATGTCAGAAGCAGAAATTTTGCGTTTGCTCAAACCGATCTTTGCCCAGAGCGATTATCGAGATCAAGAAAGGCGTTTAGAACAAGGCGAAAAACTTTGGCGTTATAACAAACGTCAAAAGCCAGATGGCTTAGAACAGCTCTTGCATTATTGTCCAAAGTGCAAACAAGAATTGTCTTTGATCGCTAAAAAACATAGTTTAACTTGCAAGCTGTGTGATTTTAGTATGCAAACAGAAAAAAGTGGTTTGCTAAAACTAAATGAAGAATTGATCTCACCGCGTCTATTGCATACCAAACAAGCCGAAGCGCTGAGTCAAAAATATAATCAGGGCATGGAATTTAAAGCGAGTTGCACGCTTTATATCCCAGGAGTAGCGGAAAAAGAAGAACCAGCTAGTCTTAAAATAGATAACCAAGGCAACATCAGTTATGTGCTTTTGAAAGACTTTAGTAGAAGTAATCAGTCACCGCTGACAATTTTGACTGAAACCAGAAGCACAGAATATGAGCTACAAGGTAAGACATTGGTCTATGGTTTAGGGAAAAAACCTTATGTTCAATTTGTAGCTACTAAAGATAAAGAGAGACGCCGTTTTTATTTAAAAAGTGGCGCTGAAGTTGTGATGCTGTACGATTATTTACGTAGTAAACAAGCAGAGAGGTAACTATGCTGAGCAGAAGTGAAGTCACAAAAGAAGTTAAGTGGTCGCTCAAAGATCTGTGTAAAGATGAACAGGACTACCTAGACAAAGTACAAGAGGTGCAAACAGAGATCGAGACATTCAGTCAAAAATGGCAGAATGCCCCCAAAGATGAAGAGGCTTTAGTCAGCGCTTTAGCTGATTATGAAGATATTGCCGAAAAGATAAGCACTGTCTTGCACTTTGCTAGCCTGGATCTGAGTGTCGATTATAGCGATAGCAAGAGAAATGAACGCTATAGCAAAATTAACAGCGATGCAGGTGTTTGGCAGACTAAGCTGAGTTCCTTTATGAGTCAGCTCTACGATGTAGACGATGAAGTATTGGCAAAAGCAGAGCAAAACCATCCCGAATATGCCTATTTTTTAACTCTATTAAAGAAACAGAAAGAACATCGCTTAAGCAAAGAAGTCGAAACAACTTTAGCCAGATTAAGCCCCATAACACAAGGCTTTGAAAATCTTTATGGCACTTTTAAATTAGCTGATATGCACTTCCCTGATTTTGAAGTGGATGGCAAAACCTATCCTCTATCTTTTGTCTTATGGGAAAACAAGTATCAATACGATGCCTCAACTAAAGTACGTCGTAAGGCATTTGCTACTTTCTCTGATACTTTGCGCAAATACCAAAATGGTATTGCTGAAATCTATGCTAAGCAGGTTTCCTTTGAAAAAATTGTAGCTGATATGCGTGGCTACAGCAGTGTGTTTGATTACTTGCTAGCTTCACAAGATGTAGAAAGAGAAGTCTACGATCGTCAAATCGATATGATCATGAGCGATCTAGCACCACATATGCGCAAGTACGCTCGTCTACTACAAGATGCTCACGGCTTAGAAAAAATGACCTTTGCCGATCTCAAAGTAGATTTAGATCCAGAGTTTAGTCCTAAAGTTACCATGGAAGAAGCATGGGACTATGCGAAAAAGGGCCTTGCTGTCATGGGCGATGCTTATAGTCAGATGGTGGAGCTGGCAGAAAAAGAAAAATGGTGTGATTTCGCACAAAATACTGGTAAATCAACCGGAGGATTCTGTGCCTCACCTTATGGTAATCACTCCTATATCCTGCTGAATTGGAATGGTTTATTAAGCGATGTTTTCACCTTGGTACACGAGCTAGGACACGCAGGACACTTTGGGTTGAGCAATAGCCATAACCGTTTACTGCAAGCGGAGAGTAGCCTATATTTTATTGAAGCCCCCTCCACCTGTAACGAAATGTTGCTCAACAATTATCTGTACCAAAATGCAGATAGTGATCGCTATCGCAGATGGGTTTTGGCAGCCTCTATTGCGAACACTTACTTCCATAATTTTGTAACTCACTTATTAGAAGCCGATTATCAGAGAAAAGTATATAGATTGATCGATCAAGGCGATGTGGTCAATGCGCAGATTTTAAATCAGTTAAAGCGTGAAACTTTAGAGAATTTCTGGGGTGATGCTGTAGAAATTAATGATGGAGCAGAGTTAACCTGGATGCGCCAACCGCACTATTACATGGGCCTTTATTCATATACCTACAGCGCTGGTTTGACGATTTCTACTCTGGTAAGTCAACAAATCCTTAAAGAAGGTGATGTGGCTGTTAAGAGATGGTTAGAGACCTTGAAAAAAGGTGGTAGCCAAAATGCCATGGAACTGGCAGCCGGTGCAGGTGTAGATGTTAGAACAAATGAACCCCTAAAACAGACCATCGCCCACATTGGTAAGATGGTAGACGATATAGCAGAATTAACCAAACGTCTAGCAAAATAGTAGAGGAGTAATTATGGCACAAGGCAAGATAGCAGTAGGTAGCATTGGTAGTCATTATGAAAAAGTAGTAATACTAGATTTTGGTGGTCAGTACAAACAACTGATCGCAAGAAAAGTGCGTGAACTAAATGTCTACTGTGAGGTTAAACCTGGCAATCTTAAAGCAGAAGAAATTGTTAAAGCGGGCTATAAAGCGATTATTTTTACTGGCGGTCCTAATTCTGTCAATGCTGAGGGTTCTCCTAAGTGTGATCCGAAAATCTATGAGCTCGGTTTACCGATTTTGGGTATCTGCTATGGCTGTCAATTGATGGCAAGAGATCTGGGCGGTAAAGTTGAACGCGCTGAAATGCGAGAATATGGCAGATCTAAACTGGATCTAGCTACCGATTGCCAGCTGTTTGCAGAAATTCCTCACGACAATATTTGCTGGATGAGCCACGGTGACTTGGTGAAAGAAGTACCTGCTGGTTTCGATATTGTTGCTAAAACAGATAACTGTCCTGTAAGCGCGATGGCAGACACAAAGCGCAAATTCTATGCTGTTCAATTCCATCCAGAGGTTGAGCACACGGCTAATGGTCAAGTGATGCTCAAAAATTTCTTGTATGGAATTTGTGGTTTGCAAGGTACTTGGCAGATGGATGATTTCGCAAGTGAAATGATTGCAGAAATCAAGCGTAAAGTAGGCGATAAAAAAGTGTTCTGTGCTCTATCTGGTGGTGTTGATTCGTCAGTGGCTGCTGTTTTAGTACACAGAGCTGTAGGTAAGCAATTAACCTGTGTTTTTGTGGATCATGGATTGATGCGTAAAGATGAAGGCGATCAAGTGGAGGCAGTGTTCAAAGAAAAGTTCGATATGAACTTAATTCGTGTTAATGCAGAAGACCGCTTTTTGAGCAAACTGAAAAATGTTGTAGATCCTGAGCAAAAGCGCAAAATCATTGGTGAAGAATTTATCCGTGTATTTGAAGATGAAGCTAAAGCTTTCCTAGATTGTGAGTTCTTAGTTCAAGGCACCATCTATCCTGATGTAATTGAATCAGGAGTAGGTGAAGCTGCTGTGATTAAGAGCCACCATAATGTGGGTGGACTACCGGAGGATGTCAATTTTGATTTAATTGAACCCCTGCGTGATCTCTTCAAAGATGAAGTGAGAAAAGTAGGTCTAGAGCTGGGCATACCTAAAGAATTAGTATGGCGTCAGCCCTTCCCTGGTCCAGGACTAGGAATTCGTGTAATCGGTGAAGTGACTAGAGAACGTTTAGATATTTTGCGTGAAGCGGATGCCATCTTTAGACAAGCCATTGTGGATGCTGGCTTAGAGCAATCGGTTAACCAATATTTTGCTGTTTTAACTGATATGCGTTCTGTAGGCGTGATGGGTGATGAGCGTAGTTATGATTACACTTTAGCGCTTAGAGCAGTGACAACCAATGATTTTATGACCGCAGAATGGGCTAAACTACCTTATGAATTATTGGATGAAGTGTCACTAAAAATTGTTAACCAAGTGGATCATATTAACCGTGTTGTCTATGACGTCACAGGAAAACCACCTGCAACAATTGAATGGGAATAAAAAAGGAACTGCATTTGCAGTTCCTTTTTTTAGTGATGCAACATATCGTCAACGATATCCTTTGCTGACATATCTTTGGGATAGTAAGTAGGCCAGTTGTCCATTTCTTCCAATAGTTTTTCTTGGCTTTCATTGCCAAAGAAAATATGGAAGTGGGCAGGATTTGAGCCTTCGTAAATGCAGTGGTCACTGAACTGTATAAACTTAGGTGCTCCTTCTACTGGATTTTTAGCTGAGAAGAGATAGCGTACACCACGATTACCCTTAGAGTAGTCTAAAATTTTGAAGCCATCGTATTTGTATTCGCAAGCTACAGTTTCTTCGCCTTTACTAAAGGTGAACTTATCTCCTTCAATCTTGATAGCGCTGATATCTGTGGCGTAACCTTTTTCGTAGTAGGCTTTGTATTCTTCCTTGGTTTTGTCACCTTTGGCAGCCTTTTTGGCCATAACTTTATCTAAAGATCCATCTTGGAGATAGGGATAGACAGATTGCCATTCGCCCTGCCATTCTGAGATAGATCTATCGGTGACCATGCTATCTAAAAACCAACCACTAGCAATGTCTTGATTATTTTCGTTATAGAGTTCCTCTTGGATAGGTTTTACTTCCTTATCTTGAGATAACACACTATAAGTGACATTGGTTTTGTTTAAGTGATCGAAATAGAGTTGATAGTCCCCCGCCTTAGGTAACTTGAATTGGTAAGTTTTAGCTTCTTTGCTATCTGCTGCCAATTCGTAGGTACGGGCTAAGACCACTTCGTTTTCAGCCTCTGCCTTGACTGTTGCGCTCTTGGTCGCCTTTAGTCCAGCAGGCTTCAACTTACTTGCCTGAGACGGGGTAAGGAGCGTGAGATGTAATGAAGTTGTATGCTTGCTTGGCTCAATTTTAACAGTAAAAGTGTCAGCTAAAGTATAACTTTGACCAATAGCAAAAGTGGTAGCTGAGCTATGGTGATGGTGATGCTCCTTAGCTTTCTTTTTACAGCAATCTTGTTCTTGCTTGCAACAATCCTTTTGTTCTTTACAACAATCAGGTTTTGTTTCCTTGTTACTAGTAGCTAACGCAGGAGTAGCTTGGCATAAGGCTAAGCACAGTGAACCTACTAGCAAAAAATAACGTAAGGATTTCATGTAACCCTCCTAGACTTGCAAATTATTCGCCTTCGCAAAAGGCACCTATTAAGTTAGCCACAACTAATAAAGGGTGTCAATGATGGATTATTCTTAGCACAAGCAAAGATATGAGTTTATGAAAGGTTTTCTTCTAAAGATTGAAGAAACAAGCACAGCAAAAATGCAAATATACCAATTCGTTTAATAAAACTTTAAATAAATTGCTTGCGTAAGGTAGGTGCATCTAGCAAAATACTTCACAGGAGAGAAAACACAATTACTAGAAGAGGTATTTATGAATTCAACAACAAGGAAAATTACAGGCATAGCTGCCTTTATTGCGCTAGGTCTGATTTTGCCCATGCTGGTACACGGAGTTAACTTAGGTGTACAGATCGCTCCTATTCACATTCCCGTTTTAATTTGTGGTTTAGTATTAGGCGGTGCTCCTGGTTTAGTGTGTGGTGCTTTATTGCCTTTGATTTCTTCATTACTGACAAGTATGCCACCCCTATATCCCGTCGCCACCACCATGATGTTTGAGTGTGCTCTATATGGCGGAATCGCTGGTTTCTTATTCAATAGAGTTAAAATGACTAAGTGTACCGTCTGCAATATGCTGGTTAGCTTAGTTGTTGCTATGTTAGTTGGTCGTATTGGTTATGCAATACTAAATGCATTGCTTACAGCGCCTAGTGCATTGTTTACTAAAGCTCCGGTTGCTTTTTATACCAGCTTGATTGTCAAAGGTGGTTGGATGACCATGATTTTACATTTAATTGTGGTACCGATTATTGCTCTAGCTTTACTTAACGCTATTGCTAATATGCAAAAAGCTAACAGCAGAGAACAATAGAAAATTATTTGAGGTAGACAATGTTGAAATTTGTATCATGGAATGTCAACGGCCTGAGAGCCGCTGTAAAAAAAGGCTTTTTAGAGGCAATGGCAAACCTCAATAGTGATTTTATTTGTCTACAAGAAATTAAATTATCTGCAGGACAGTTAGAGCTAGAAATGCCTGGCTACCTGCAGTTTTATCATTATGCAGAACGTAAAGGATATTCAGGTACAGCTATTTTTGCTAAGTACAAACCTCTTTCAGTCAGCTGTGGTATCGGTAAGGAAGAGCACGATAGCGAAGGACGAGTTATAACTTTGGAATATCCTAACTTCTATTTAGTAACTGTCTATACACCCAATTCCAAAAACAAGCTGGAGCGGTTGCCGTATCGCGAGATTTGGGAAGATGAATTCTTAGCATATCTCCAAACTTTAGAAGCTAAAAAACCAGTAATTTTCTGTGGTGATCTCAATGTAGCACACCAAGAAATAGATTTAGCTAACCCCAAGAGCAACAGAAAGAGTGCCGGTTTCACAGACCAAGAAAGAGCGAAATTTGTACAACTTTTAGAGAATGGTTTTATTGATACCTACCGTCACTTCTATCCCGATAAAACAGAAGTCTATTCTTGGTGGTCTAATTTTGCTAAGTCTAGAGAGCGCAATGTGGGTTGGAGAATAGATTACTTTATGGTTTCAAGCGCGCTAAAAAAAGATTTGCACGATGCGCAAATTCATATGCAAGTACTGGGATCTGATCATTGTCCAGTAGAAGTTGAAGTGAACTATGAATTGCCCAAGGAGCTAAAAGTTGCTGAGAATATGGCAAATCTAGCTTGTGATGCGTCAGATGAAAAGGCAGTAGAAGCGTTACTGCAAAGTGTAAGGTAGAAAGCATTTGTGCTTTAAATAAAGGTAAGTTTTTATTTACTAGGAGGATTCTTATGCAAAAGAGTCAGATGCCTGGATTGTTTGAATTCACAGGCAAACCCTCGATTCAAGCAAGTATGCCTTTAGCGTTGCAACACGTAGTTGCCATGATCGCTGGATGCATTACCCCTGCTTTAATCGTTTCTGGTGCAGCTGGTTTAGAACAAGCTGACAAAGTTCTTTTAATTCAGATGTCATTAGTTATGTCGGCAATTGCCACATTTATTATGCTCTATCCATTGGGTGGTGTTTTAGGTGCTAGATTACCTGTGATTATCGGTGTTAGCTTTGCTTATGTGCCCACCATGTCAGCAGTGGCAGCCCAATATGCAGCTTCAACTGGTGATCCCGTACAGGCAATTGGTGTTATTTTTGGTGCACAAATTGCCGGTGGTGTTGTCGCTTTCTTATTCGGCATCACCGTCAAGTGGATTCGCCCACTCTTCCCTCCCTTAGTTACAGGTACAGTAGTTTTTGTTATCGGTCTGTCTTTGTATTCAGTTGCTCTGAAATATATGGGTGGCGCAGGTAATGTTGCTGCTCCTGGCTGGGGTTCATGGCAGAACTGGACTGTTGCTATTTTAACCTTGGCTTTGGGTATTTTCTTTAACCACTTCACCAAAGGTTTATTCAAATTGAGCTCAGTCTTATTGGCCATGATCGGCGGTTATATTATTTCCATTCCTTTTGGTATGGTGAAATTGGATAGTGTAGGTCAAGCAGGCTGGTTTGCCATCGGCGCTCCGATGCACTTTGCGCCTAAATTTGAGCCAGCAGTAATTATCAGCTTTGTGATCTTGTTCGTAGTAAACTCCATCCAAGCTATTGGCGATCTGACCTCCACCACTGTCGGTGGTATGGATAGAAACCCCAGCGATGAAGAGTTACGCGGTGGCATCATGGCATATGGTTTAACCAATATTCTCTGTGCTTTATTTGGTTGCCCCCCTACTGCTACTTACTCACAAAATGTAGGTATCGTTTCACAAAACAAGGTTGTCAGCCGTCGAGTATTCTCACTGGCTGCCATCATTATTTTGTTGGCTGGCTTAATTCCTAAGTTGTCAGCATTGCTCACCACCATTCCGTTTGCAGTTATCGGTGGTGCAACCTTATCAGTTTTTGCCATGATCACTATGAATGGTATTAAGCTGATCGCCAAACAACCCTTCACTCCTAGAAATACTGCTATCGTCGGTTTAGCTGTTGCTAGTGGTATGGGTTTCACTGCTGTGTGTGACATGAGTAAGAATGTTGCTGGTTCAGTGGATAAGATGGGTTGGATTAGCCCTGGTGTTTATACCGCAATCGGTACATCTCCTGTTGTATTAGCTTGTATCGTGGCTGTTATTCTCAACTTAGTTTTACGTGAAAAACCTGAGGACAAAGCAGCTTAAAAGTTTTTAGACAAAGTGTTTTCAAACGACTAGTAAGCTCTTCTTGCTAGTCGTTTTTTAGTCCTATAAATTTTTCTACAACAAAATTAGTTTATTTACGAACAAGGCAACCCAACATAAAACAACAAGCTTCCCTTTGTTTTCATGCATTGTTCTTTTGCAATTGGCAATAAATACTTTGTTGCTAAAATATCAGCACACGCTTGAAGCTGTCATTATTTAAGACAGAAGCATCTCCCGTAGACTTAAATCATTTTGGGCAGAAGATTGACATAGCCTGAGTAGGGAAAAGCATGTAATGCTTAACGTCTGTGGCTTGCTTTGTAGCTCCTATCGCCTCTTTTATACCAGTTGTAAAGGGTGGGGATTAATAGTTAGAAAAGATTGGGGAACCCTTGTTGCCTTAAAGCTTCGTAGAGTAAGATAGCCACAGAATTAGACAGATTAAGTGAGCGATAATCCTTGCCCATCGGCAAACGTACGCAATTTTCTGGATGAGCAAAGAGTAAATCTTCAGGCAACCCTTTAGTTTCCTTACCAAAGAACAATGCCACAGGTTTATTCAGATTAAAATCGGTGTAACGATGAGGTGCCTTTGTCGTAGCAAAAACAAGTTGATGAGTTTGTTGTGTGCGAAAGTAATGCATGCATTCATCCAAACTACGCCAAATGGTTAAATCTAGATCAAACCAATAATCTAAACCAGCCCTTTTGATGCGCTTATCACTTAGTTCGAACCCTAGGGGCTCGACTAGATGTAGAGCTGTATTAGTTGCAACACAGGTACGAGATATATTACCTGTATTTGCCGGTATTTCTGGTTCAACTAAAACTACTATATTTTTAGACATATATTCTCCTCTTGAAGTGCAAAAACATACTGAAGGTGCAAATAAAATGCACTATAATGTTTTTGTGACTAGAATGATGGATCAAACAAGAGTTATCTTACACTCGGATATCAATAATTGTTATGCATCAATTGAAATTCTGCAACGTCCAGAATTGCAAGGCAAAGCTGTAGCGGTTTGTGGCGCTAAAGAAGAGCGACATGGTATTGTGCTAGCAAAGTCAGCTCTAGCGAAGCGCTTTGGCGTTAAAACAGGCGAAGCTATTTGGCAAGCGCAACAGAAGTGTCCAGAGCTGATCATTGTTCCTCCTCATTTTGAGCTATATCAAGAGTATTCACAAAAATTACGCCAAATCTATGCGCAGTATACTTCGCAAGTGGAACCCTTTGGCTTAGATGAGTGCTGGCTTGATATAACGGCAAGTCAAAATTTGTTTGGCAAGCCGGTAGATTTAGCCAAAAAAATTGCCCAAAAAATTTATGCTGAAACCAAACTGAGTGTATCGATTGGTATTAGCTTTACGAAGGAATTTGCTAAGTTGGCTAGCGATTTAGCCTCAGATGGTTCGGTTTATGCCTTGCCACCCAGTAGTCTTAAAACAGAGATTTGGCTACTGCCGATCAAGAGTTTAATTGGTGTTGGCAGAGCAACTTGGCAGGTATTAGAGCGACATGGCATCGAAACTATTGGTGATTTAGCTAATTTAGATGTTGCATTGCCTGAACTGTGGTTGGGTAAGAATGGTAAAAATCTGTGGCAAATAGCCAATGGCATTCCCTTGAGCGCTGTCAAAGAAAATATAAGCAGACATATTCCGCAAAGTATCGGCAATGGGGTTACTTGTAGGCGTGATTTGCTGAATATCGACATGGTACATAGTGTCTTAGAAAAATTAGCGCAGAAAGTATCCAGTCGTTTACGCCAAGAAGTGATGCTAGCAGAAGGAGTACAACTGACGATTAAGAGAAATGATTTGAGCACTCTGCAAAGACAGGTTCAGTTAAATAAACCCACACAATCTGCTAAGTTACTACTTGCAGCGTGTCTAGAATTATTTGAAGCAAGCTATGATCTAAAAACGGAATTACCGGTTAGAGCCTTGACGATACGGGCGATCAATTTAACTTTTGTTAAGCCAGAAGAACAGTTGAGTCTCTCTTCGCCGGTACAAAGCAAACAGGAAAAACTAGATCTCGCACTTTACCGTTTGCAAAAGAAATTTGGCGCACAAAGTGTAGGTTATGCCGATCAGCTAGGAAGCAATAATCTACCGGAAACGGATTACACCATTGTTAGCCTACCTAATTGAGATGAAATCTCTTTGTGCAAGATCTAGCCAAAGAGTTTTTTGGTAGAAATTTCTCGCAAATTGATATTTAACTTAAGACGTGTCGCTAGATATTCTGCTTTGAGCAAGAAGATTTCTAAGGGCACGTTTAATTCAGCGGCAGCTTGATTATCTGTATAGTCATTTTTCCACATATTAAGTACGTTTTTATCAGATAACAGAAGATTGGCGGCAAAGCGATTAGCCTCTAATTCAGTAATTGCAGTTAAATCCAATAGAGTATGTTCCTTTAAGATGCCAAACTCCGTAATTGTGTCGCGGTGGAGTTGGTCATGCCCCAGCTCATGGGCGACAACAAGCTTAGCTTCTGCTAAAGAAAGATCTTGGTTATAGAAAATGCACCGCCTACCACAGATGACGGAGTACATACCTTGAAGTGAACCCAGTGGCTCGCAGTAGAGATTAGCTCCTGCCATCTCTGCTAAGGCGAAGGGATCTCTGGTGTGGTATGTGCGCACTAATTCCTCTGCGCGCTGAAATGGTAGATTATTCATCTTGACCCAGTAAGGTTGCTAAATCTAAAGCGACTTTAATATCGTCTTTAGCGCTGATGTGTCCAGCTTTAGCATCCCAATAAGCCTTCTGAATTGCCATCATGACATACTCTTTGTCTCTTTCAGAAAAATCTCCACCGGCAAACATTTTGCTCACAGACTGTACTAACGAGATTGCTTCATTTTTGGATGTGCTGAATTTAGGCGCTTCTGTTGGTAGTAACTTATCGCTGGGCTTGAATAGTTGCTCTAAAGTTACGTTATAAAAATTTGCTAGAAGTTGTGCGAAGTGATGAGATCTAGGTATGGTGTGTCCTAGCTCATAAGATTTATAAGTGCGTAAAGAAACGCCTATACCTTGAGCTGCTTCGGCTTGTGTTAACCCCTTTTGTTTGCGCAGATAGCGCAATTTGTCAGCAAATTCCATAAAGACCTCGGTGCATGTAAGTTGCACTAAGTGTAGCAAAAGGGCGAGTTAGTGGCAAACATTAATTGCACTTCAATTGCTTTTTATACATGTTGCACAAGACAGATAAGCCTGCTTTATTCAAAAAATAGAATCTGGCGAGACGTGAGAAAAAACTCACAAAAACCGTTGAATATACTAATAAATTAACATAGACTAAGAGTGTCGCAAGACATCAGTTCAAGTTGATCAATTAGATAATAAGCAGGTAGTTCGATGCTAACTCGTGCAGAAAAAAGACAAATTGTGACTAGCTACATACCGCTAGTCGATTTCTTTTCTCAGGCTTCTGGTCCTAACTGTGAAGTAGTACTGCGTGATTATCATGAGGGTAAAAGTCAAATTATTCATATCTCGCATGGTGAAATCAGTGGTAGAAGCGAAGGGCAAGAGATCAGTGGTCTGATGCTAAACCGTATAATGCGCGAGGACTATCACGATACAGACTATATTTCTAATTATCTTTTAGCCAACGAAAGTGACCAGAAATTGCTGAGAGCTTCCACCTACTACATTAAGCATGAGGGTGAACTCTGTGGATTACTCTGCATCAACTACGATATGACAGATCTGATGCGCTATCGTGACTTCGTCAACACTAAGTTACTCTATGGACTCTGCGATAAGGGTCTCGAAGAAGCTCCCATGATGGATCACCATCTCGATATGATCGCAGAACAAATGATAGAGCATGAATTTTTGTACTGGGATCGTCAGATTCCTTTGTCCCGTGTAGATTTGAGTGAAAATCCCATAAGACGTTTATATGAAAAGGGAGTTTTTGGTCAAAAAGGCACGGTGAGCCGTGTATCTGAATTGCTCAATATCTCGGTACAGTCAGTTTATCGTTATATCAATGCGATTGAGAGTAACAGTTGCGATAATTAATTTGTATCTAACAGCTATGGCTGTAGAGGAATATTTTAGGTATAAGCCGGAGTAACTGAGATAGTTGCACGGAAGAAAGGTAGGAAATATGGAATTTAAAAAACTGTTGGAGCGTCTTGATTCATTAGATTTCTCCAAACTGTACCACGACGATTTCTTCCTGACTTGGGATAAGTCAATGGAAGAGTTAGAGGCAATTTGGACTGTTGCAGATGCTCTGCGTCAGTTAAGAGAAGAGAACAAATCAGCAAAGATTTTTGATTCAGGTCTGGGCATTTCAATCTTCCGTGATAACTCAACTCGTACTCGTTTCTCATTTTTCTCAGCTTGTAACTTGTTGGGCTTAGAAGTTGCAGACTTAGACGAGAAAAAATCTCAAATCGCTCACGGTGAAACTCTGCTAGAAACAGCTAACATGCTGAGCTTCATGGCTGATGTTATCGGTATCCGTGACGATATGTACATCGGCAAAGGTCATACCTATCAAAAAGAATTCGCAGATAGCGTACAACGTGGTTTTGATGAAGGTATCTTAGAGCAACGTCCTACTGTTGTTTCACTGCAATGCGATATCGATCACCCCACTCAGATGATGGCTGACTCACTACACTTCGCTCACCACTTCGGTGGCTTTGAAAACTTAAAAGGCAAGAAGATTGCTATGACTTGGGCATACAGCCCCAGCTACGGCAAACCTCTGTCGGTACCTCAAGGCGGTATCGGTCTTTGGACCAGACTGGGTATGGATGTTGTCTTAGCACATCCCGAAGGTTATGAGGTAATGGACGAAGTTGTTGAAGTTGCTAAGAAGAATGCAGAGCAATATGGTGGTTCGTTCACTATCACCAACGATATGAAAGAAGCATTCAAAGATGCAGATATCGTCTACCCCAAGAGCTGGGCTCCTTTCGCCGCTATGGAAGAGAGAACTGAACTGTATGGTAATGGCGATTTCGATGGTATCGATGCTTTAGAGAAACGCTTGCTCGAGCAAAATGCTCAACATAAAGATTGGGCTTGCACCGAAGAGATGATGAAGTTAACCAAAGACGGCAAAGCTCTGTACGGACATCCACTGCCTGCAGACATCACCGGTGTTTCTTGTAAAGAAGGTGAAGTAGATGCTTCAGTCTTTGATCGCTACAGAAAAGAGCTGTATCAACAAGCTTCTTACAAGCCCTACATCATTGCTGCCATGATTTTCTTACAAAAGATCAAGAACCCCAAAGCCAAGTTGCAAGAACTGTACGATGCAGATGTTGCACGTTTAGCTAACAACGACTAGTTTCAAGCGAAAGAGAGTGATGAAAATGGCTAATTTGGATTTTGCAAAAATTCGTGAAGCTGCACAGAACTATCAAGGTGAGATGACCAGATTCCTGCGTGAACTGGTTAAATTAGCAGGCGAATCCTGCGAAGAGGGCGCCAAAGCTAAACACATCAAAGCTGAGATGGAAAAACTCGGCTTCAACAAAGCTGAAATCGATCCCCAAGGTAACGTTTTAGGTTACATGGGTACAGGCAAAACCTTAATCGGTTTCGATGGTCACATCGACACCGTAGGTATCGGTAACAGAGATAACTGGGAATTTGATCCCTATGAAGGTTTTGAAGACGACACCACTATCGGTGGTAGAGGTACTTCAGACCAATTAGGTGGTGTTGTTTCAGCAGTGTACGGTGCTAAGATCATGAAAGACTTAGGTCTGTTAAACGATGAATACACCGTTTTGGTCACCGCTACCGTACAAGAAGAAGACTGCGACGGTAACTGCTGGCTGTACATCATTGAACAAGATGGCATCAAGCCCGAATTCGTAGTTTCAACTGAGCCTACTGATGGTGGTATCTATCGTGGTCAACGTGGCCGTATGGAAATCAGAATCGATGTCGATGGTGTGAGCTGTCATGGTTCAGCCCCTGAGCGTGGTGACAATGCTATCTACAAAATGGCTGAGATCTTAAAAGAAGTTGAACAATTGAACGAAAACCCTGCAGACGATAGCGTCGAAATCAAAGGTTTAGTCAAGATGTTAGACGAGAAATACAACCCCGACTTTGAAGAAGCTAACTTCTTAGGTCGTGGTACTGTTACCACTTCTCAGATCTTCTACACCTCACCTTCACGCTGTGCTGTTGCTGATAGCTGTGCCGCTTCTTTGGATCGTCGTATGACCTCTGGTGAAACTTGGGAGAGCTGTATCAAAGAGATCGAAGATTTACCTGCTTGCAAAAAGCATGGTGCTAAAGTTTCGATGTACAAATATGCACGTGAATCTTGGACGGGCTTAGCTTATGAGCAAGACTGCTACTTCCCCACTTGGGTAATTCCTAAGGATCACAAAGTAACCAAAGCTCTTGAAAAAGCTTACACATCACTTTACGGAGACAAACGTATCGCTCCACCGGTAGAAAAAGAGCAAGCAAAACGTGCAGCTCGCCCCTTAACTGATAAGTGGACCTTCTCAACCAACGGTGTTGCCATCATGGGTCGTCACGGTATTCCTTGTATCGGTTTTGGTCCTGGTGCTGAAGATCAAGCTCATGCGCCTAACGAAGTTAGCTGGAAGCAAGACTTGGTCACCTGCGCAGCTGTCTATGCTGCTCTGCCCACTGTCTACACCGACGAGAACAAAGCTGAATAATTAGTTAAATACTTAGGTAGACGCCAGCCATTTCGGCTGGCGTTTGCCTACCTGTGTAATACGCAAGAAAGAGAAAGTATGCTACTACACAATCTAAGGCTTTACACCCATGATTTAAGCCAAACCTATATCGCAGATGGTGCGATTTTAATTTCTGGCAACGAAATAGCCGATTTAGGTGAAGCAAGTGAACTTTTAACCAAGTATCCGACTGAAGAGAAAGTGGATATGAAAGGGCGCTTAGTAATGCCTGGTCTAATCAACTGCCATACTCATATTTACTCTGCCTATGCGCGTGGTATGTCTAACAGCAAACCAACGCGTAACTTTATGGAGATTTTGGAGAATTTATGGTGGGCATTAGATAAAAAGCTAACTTTGCGTGATTGTCGCCTCAATGCTTATCAAACCATGATTGAATCGATTAAAAACGGTGTAACCACTTTGATCGATCACCATGCCAGTCCCTATGCTTGTCCTGGATCGTTAGATGAACTAGCCACAGCTGCTTTAGATTTAGGTATGCGCTGTGATTTCTGCTATGAATTATCCGATAGAGACGGCAAAGAGAAAAGAGATCAAGGCATTGCGGAGAATGTACGCTTTATTGAGCGTTTAAAGCAACAGCCAGAAGATTTGCTCAGAGCACATTTTGGTCTGCATGCTCTGTTTACCTTAGGCGATGAGAGCATGAAGTTAATCGCCGATGCAGTGCATCGCACAGGAGCTTCAATTCACTGTCACTGTGCGGAAGGTATAGATGATGAAAACGACAGTGTGTCTAAGTATGGCTCACGCGTAATTGAGCGTTTAGCACATTACGATTTGTTGCGTCAAAACGATTTGGTTGTACATCTCTGTCACGTATCCGCAAGAGAGATGGATTTGATCGCAGACAAAGGAGCGATCGCTTTACATAACCCACAATCTAACATGGGCAATGCTGTAGGTAGAACTCCAGTTGAGCAATTGCTTAAGCGTGGTATTTTGGTCGGCTTAGGATCAGATGCTTATACCAATGACATGCTGGTTTCGATGGCAAATGCGAAGACATTGTTATCCCACGATCTAGCTGATCCAACCCATGGTTTTGCTGAAGCAGCAAAGCTACTTTTACAAAATAATCCCGAGATTGCTAGCCGAATCTATGGCAAACGTCTAGGCGTTATAGAGAAGGGAGCGCTAGCTGACTTAGTGGCGTTCGACTACACCGCCTTTGAACCGCTAAATGAGAAGACCATTTACGGACATCTCATTTTTGGATTTACTGGCAGAATGTGTGTCGACTCGATGATCAACGGTAAGTTTGTAATGCGCGATAGACAGATTTTGGGTGTAAATGAGCAAGAGATTGCAAAAGAATCTTGTGCTAGAGCCAAAGAGATTTGGCAATACTTTCAATAGCGTATCCAAGGAGGAAATATGTACCAAGATTTTAAGATGACAGATATTAAGCGTGCACCGGAAAATAGCCGTGTACGCGACTTCTTAAGCATGGAAGCTTGCAGAAATGTGAGCGCATATCACAAATCATTCCCGGCTTATACCGAAACTCCTTTAGTTGAGTTAAAAGATACTGCAGAGTATTTAGGTCTAAAGAATTTATATGTTAAAGACGAATCCTATCGTTT
This sequence comes from Bacillota bacterium, assembly GCA_023389255.1. Classification (GTDB taxonomy): domain Bacteria; phylum Bacillota; class Clostridia; order Saccharofermentanales; family DTU023; genus JAEWER01. The sequence continues at coordinate 34,777 of JAEWER010000019.1, read as the reverse complement.
TGGTCTCAATGCCTTTAAGGTGTTGGGTGGTAGCTATGCGATGGGCGTTTATTTGGCAGAAAAATTGGGCATTGAATTAAGCGAAATGACCTATGACAAATTAGCCTCCAAAGAAGCTAAAGAGAAATTAGGTGATATGACTTTTATTACCACTACCGACGGTAACCATGGTAGAGGTGTGGCTTGGACTGCTCAACAATTGGGTTACAACTCAGTTGTTAAAATGCCTAAAGGTTCTGCGCAAGAGCGTTTAGATAACATTAAAGCTTGTGGTTCAGACGCAGAAATCACCGATATGAACTATGACGACGCCGTGCGTCACTGCAACGAATTAGCTGAGAAGAACGGCTGGATCATGGTGCAAGATACAGCATGGGAAGGTTACGAAGAAATTCCTAAGAACATCATGCGTGGCTATGCCACCATGGCGTTTGAAGCGATTGAGCAATTAGGTGATGTAGTTCCTACTCACGTTTTCCTACAAGCTGGCGTTGGTTCACTGGCTGGTGCAGTAGCCGGTCTAGTCGCTAACCACTATGGCGATAAAAAGCCCATGATCGTTATTGTTGAGCCTAATGCAGCTGATTGTATTTATAGAACTGCTGAAGCTAAAGACGGAAAATTACACTTTGTTGGTGGCGATATGCAGACCATCATGGCTGGTTTAGCTTGTGGTGAGCCAAACCAAATCGGTTGGGATGTTTTAACTGAAACCGCTGAATATGCCGTTTCTTGCCCCGACTGGGTAGCAGCTCACGGTATGCGCTTGCTGGGTAACCCTGTTGGTAAAGATACCAAGATCGTTTCAGGCGAATCAGGTGCAGCCACCACTGGTTTTGTCAGCTCAGTGATGCAAAGAGAGCAATTAAAAGAACTCAAAGAAAAACTGAATTTAAACGAAGATTCAGTGGTGCTCTGTTTCTCAACTGAAGGTGATACCGACAGAGCCAACTACAAAGCCATTGTTCACGATGGTAAAAATCCTAGTTTCGAAGCTTAATCCAATAATTTAAGGCTAGGCACTTTTGCCTAGCCTAGCTTACAAAGAGTGAGGAGAGATCTCTTTGGTACAGCGAGAAAGTGCAGGGAATTATGAGCGATATCATGAGAGCGATACCTTTCGCTGACCTCTTGCGTCAAGTACGACAAGAATTTGCAGAGCAACAAACGATTTTCCAGGTCAAGAAGATCACCCGTACAAGTGAGTTAGATCAGGCCGAAAAATTACCAGAACTCACTCTTTATGGTGGACAAAAATTGGAATATCCCTTGGGTGTAGCAGCTGGACCGCACACTCAATTAGCCCAAAATATTGCAGCTTGCTATGTGGCAGGTGCGAGATTTATGGAAGTTAAAACTATCCAAAGTCTGTATGGCGAAGATTTAGGCATACCCAGACCTTGTATTCGTGCAGAAGATGAGGGTTACAACGTTGAATGGTCCAGTGAATTTTCTCCTGCAGATGCTTTGGCAGAATATGTCAAAGGCTACTTCCTCTGCAAATTTATAGCGCGTGAATACGGCTTAGGGGATCCAGATGGCTTTATTATCAACATGTCATGTGGCTACAACTTAGAAGGCATCAAAGAAGCATCTGTTGATTATTTTATTGAAAATATGAAGGATGCCTCCAACACTGAAGTATTCGCTGAATGTAAACGTGTTTTGTTAGAGCAAGTAGATAGTTTTGCTAATGTTGATGAAAATTTCATTGAAAACATTAGCCCTGTTATTGCTAAATCTCTCACACTGTCGACCATGCATGGTTGTCCGCCGGAAGAAATTGAAAAAATGGCAGATTACATGCTCAGAGAAAAACAAGTAAATCTCTATGTCAAATGTAATCCTACTTTGTTAGGTTACGATAGAGTACGCTACATCTTAGATACTCTGGGCTTTAGTTATATTAAGTTTGGTAAAGCTCAGTTCGATGCCGATCTGAAGTTAGAACAAGCTGTACCAATGCTGACACGCCTTAAGCAGACAGCTAAGGAGCAAGGTCTAACTTTTGGCGTTAAGTTGACCAATACCTTCCAAACAGATATCACGGGTGATGAATTACCAGGACAAAACATGTATATGTCGGGTAGATCTTTGTTCCCGCTTTCAATTGAAGTGGCTAAGGTCTTGAGTGAAGCCTTTGCTGGCGATTTACCGATGTCCTTTAGTGGTGGTGCGGATGCCTACAATATTCAAGCTCTACTAGAAACCAATATTTGTCCGATCACCGTTTGTACAGTCTTGCTTCGCCCAAGAGGTCTTAATAAATTACAAGAACTTGCACAAAAAGTTGTACAAGCAAACGTACCTGCAAGCAAAGCGCAAAGAGCAGGTACAAGTGAAACTGAAAGCTTAAAGGTAGACGTTGCGAAGATTAAAGAAATCAGAGACAACGTATTGCAAGATAAGCACTATATTAAGACAGAAGCGCAACTGAAACGCAATTTTAAATATGGCCATTACAATGGACCTAGAAGCGAAAAGGTGCACTGCCGTGTGCTCTGTCAAAATTGCATTGATGTGTGTCCGAACCGTGCAAACGACTTAATCGAACTGGCGCCAGGCGAGAAAGTGATTTTGCATTTAGATCGCAATTGTAATGAATGTGGAAACTGTCAATTCTCCTGTGTAGAACCCTGCTACCCTTACCGCGATCGCTTAACACTTTTCACAACCGCAGAAGATTTCCATAACAGCAATAACAAAGGATTGTTGCCATTGGCAGACGAACGCTATTTATATCGCTTTGACGATGAGGGTGAAGCAGAATTTGCTCAATTGCCTGATGTCTTACAGCAGATGGCATCTGCACTTAAAAAGCAACGCTCTTATTTATTGACAAAGTAATTGATAGGTTAAAGGAAGCTAGCTTGATGCTAGCTTCCTTTACTTGAAAGCGAGGGAAATATGCTATTAATTAAACATGGACTTGTAGTTTTAGAAGAGCAAACATTACCTGAAGCAGATATTTTGGTAGCACAAGACAAAATTGTAGCTATTGAACAATTAGACGAGGCAAGACTGCATCACTTCATCGCTCAATATGGCGAAGTAACACGAGAGATTGATGCTACGGGTTGTGTGGTTTTCCCTGGCTTTATTGATCCTCATGTACACATGCAGATGACCAATGCATTAACTACTACGGCTGATTCTTATGCTACTGGTTCAGTTGCTGCGCTCTATGGTGGCAACACCACGATTATTAATTTTGCCACCGCAGATAGGGGCATGCGCTTAGATGAGGTAATTGCTAGAGAACTGAGCAAGGCATCTCCCAAATGTTCTTGCAACTATCTTTTCCATGTGGAGATGGTGGATGTCAACGAAGGAACTTTAGCAGATTTAGAAACTTTGGCAAAACAAGGAGTTAGATCTTGTAAAGCCTATATGGCATATGGTTTTAGAATCAACGATGGCGATTTGTATCGCACAGTTAAAGCATGTAATAACGCTAATATGCTGTTAGAGGCGCATTGTGAAAACGGTGATCTGCTAGATGCTATTGCTAAAGATTTAGAGTCCAAGAACCAAACTTCTATGCTAAATAAAGCAAAAGCACACCCCGCTTTAGCAGAAGCAAATGCCATCAATACACTGAGTTACATTGGACAAGAGCTAGATGCCAACGTGCACGTAGTGCATCTCTCCTCTAAACTCGGTCTAGAAGAAGTGAGAAATGCAAGAAAACGTGGCGCTAAAATAACGGTAGAAACTTGTCCACAGTATCTTTATTTAGATCAAGAAGTTTATCAAAACGAAGATGAACTAGAGGCTGCTAAGTACGTTTGTGCACCCATTCCGAGAACTGCAGAAGATAGAAAAGCAATTTTAGAAGCGCTAGTAGCTGGTGAGATTCAGACTTTAGCTACCGATCACTGTGCCTATCGCTTACACGGACAAAAAGATGCATATTTGAGCGATTTTCGTTTTACACCAGGTGGATTGCCGGGCGTGGAAGAAAGAGCCAGTCTGTGCTACAGCAAATTGGTAGCAGATGGGTTAATCTCGCTCTCTCAATTTGCTCAACTGATGTCAACCAACAGCGCTAAGCTTTATGATCTGTATCCGACCAAAGGAGTGCTACAAGTAGGCTCAGATGCAGATATCACCATTTACGATCCCAATATCACCCATACCTTTACAGACGAGAATATTCACTCGGCTTGTGAGAATACAGTTTATGCGGGTGTTACTGTGCAAGGAAAGGTGAGAGATGTTGTTCTAGGTGGCGAAGTAGTGCTTGCAAATTTCCAATTAGAACAAGAAGGCAAGGGTCAGTACTTAGCTACTACGGTTAAACCCGAGAGAAAAGAAGTTTTTAAACGCTTAAGTTAGTGAGTGAAAGAGATAAAAATGAACAAAGAAAAACCCGTTTGTTTAGATCAAACTAAGTGGAGCAAGGCCATACCTTTAGCGATACAGCATGTTGTTGCGATGGTAGTTGGTTGTATTACTGTGCCCATTATTGCATCGGCAGCAGCTGGTCTTGGTAACTCCGAGCGTGTTGCCATGATTCAAGCATCTCTCTTAGGTGCTGGTATTGCTGTTTTGGTGCAAGCACTTGATAAAAGAAAAATTTTAGGCTCTGGTTTGCCTTTGATTGTAGGTAGTGGGTTTGCCTTTATTGCAGTGATGTCCACAATTGCGAGCACTATGGGCATATCTTATACGTTTGGTGCGCAGCTAGTCGCTTCTCTTTGTGGTATCTTTTTCGGTTTCATTTATCGTTATATCAAAGTTGTTTTTACACCCGTAGTTAAAGCTGTAGTAGTGATGACCATAGGCATTAGCTTATCTAGTACAGCGGTAGACTACATTGCTGGAAGCATCAATTCACGTTTTTATGGCACTCCCAAATCCTGGGCGTTGGGCATGTTTACCCTAATCATTACGTTGGTATACACCCACTACGGCAAAGGCTTTATCCGTTTATCTGCTACCCTCTTAGGTTTAGCAACTGGCTATGGCGTAGGACTGATCTTCGGTTTAGTCCATTTTGAATCGCTTGAAAACCAACCGATTTTCAATGTGCCTACTCCTCTCAAATTTGGTCTTGATTTTTCACTTGCAGCCATCATCCCATTTATAGTTATCACTTTGATCTCAGCGGTGCAGGATATGGGACAAATCGAAGCAACTACTTATGGTCTTTGGGGCAGAAATGCTGCAGATGCTGAGGTTAGAGGTGGCATTATTGGAGATAATATCGGTACTTTAGTTGGTTCAATTTTTGGTGGTGCACCTAATGCTATTGCCGGACAAAATGTAGGTTTAGTAGTAACCACCGCCGTGGTAGCAAAGAAAGTTTTTGTTTTAGCAGGTTTGATATTAATTGTGGTGGGCTTTTTCCCTATTGTTTCTGCCGCTTTCTTGACTATTCCTTATTCAGTTTTGGGCGGAGCAACAATTGCTGTTTTTGGTTCTATTGCCACCACAGGCATGAAGATGTTAGCAACAGCAGGTATGACTAAACGCAATTTAGCAATAGCTGGTCTTTCCCTTTCAATGGCCATAGGTATTACATACCATGGAGATGCGTTCAGTCGTTTCCCGGCTTGGGTACATTCAATTTTTGGCAATGCCATAGTGGTGTGCGCTTTGGTGGCGATCATCTTGAACTTGACGTTGCCCAAGGAACCAGAAAAGTTACGAGCCCCAAATAAGCATCATCTATAATAAGAAATATAAATGTTTACCTAATAAGGTAGTCATGGCTCAACTACCACAATAATTCTGAGCCGTTGTGCGAGGTAGTATGGAAGAAAAAACTTTGCAAGCTGAACAAGCTTATACGTTTACCGTTAATGGAGAACAAGTTACCTGCCGAGAAGATATTTCCCTATTGCGTTTTTTGCGTGATTGCTTGCGTTTACACTCTGTTAAAGATGGTTGTAGCCAAGGCGCTTGCGGTACCTGTACTGTAATAGTTGATGGTGTCGCTAAAAAAGCCTGTGTCTTCAAAACCAGCAAATTACAAGGTGCGAATATCATTACGGTAGAGGGCTTAGATCCTTTCGAAAAAGAGGCTTTTGTCAGCGCTTTTGGTGATTGTGGTGCTGTACAATGCGGATTTTGTATCCCAGGCATGGTGATGTCAGCCAAGGCATTGCTTGATCAGAACAACAATCCGACGGAAGAAGAGATTAAAAAGGCTTTGCGTGGCAATATTTGTCGCTGTACTGGTTACCGTAAAATCATTGAAGCCATAGCTCAGGTAGCAAAGATCCTAAGAGGTGAAGCACCCCTTACCACCCCTGTCTGTGAGCGTGAAGAAGGTGCTAGAGACAAAGAAGAAGCCAAGGTTGATCTACATGCTGGTATGGGTTCAGCCGTAGCCAGAATCGATGTGCGCGCTAAAGTGTTAGGCTATGGTGAATACGTTGACGATATGGTTATTGATAACATGGCGTATTGTTCAGCTGTGCGCACTAAGTATCCCAGAGCACGCATTCTTAAAATCGATACCAGCAAAGCTGAGAAGATTGATGGCGTTATCGGTATTTTACGAGCAGAAGATGTGCCTAATAATAAAGTTGGTCACATTATCCAAGACTGGGATGTGATGATTAAAGAAGGCGAGATCACCCGCTGTGCAGGAGATGCCATCGTTTTAGTTGTAGCCGAAGACGAAAAAACTTTAGAGCTGGCTAAAGCGGCTGTTGAGATTGAATACGAAGAATTACAAACCGTATCCACCATTCAAGAAGCAATGGCAGAAGATGCTCCTAAAGTACATGAAAAAGGTAATCTCTGTGCAAGCCGTCACGTTAAACGTGGTAATGCGCAAGAGGCTTTGGCTAATGCCAAGTATAAAGTTACCCACCATTATTCCACGCCTTTTACAGAGCACGCTTTCTTAGAGCCTGAGTGTGCCATAGCCATGCCCTATAAAGATGGTGTTAAAGTCTACACCACAGATCAGGGAGTTTATGACACAAGAAAAGAAATCGCCATTATGTTTGGTTGGGAGCCCGAGCGTGTGGTGGTTGAGAACAAGCTAATCGGTGGTGGTTTTGGTGGCAAAGAAGATGTCTCAGTGCAGCACATTGCCTGTTTAGCCGCCCATAAATTTAACCGCATTGTCAAAGCCAAGTTCACCCGTGATGAGTCGCTGTCATTTCATCCGAAACGCCATCCCATGGAAGCAGATTTCACACTGGCTTGTGATGAGAATGGTATTTTCCAAGCCTTGGTAGCAGATATCTATTTCGATACTGGTGCCTACGCTTCGCTCTGTGGACCGGTATTAGAGCGTGCCTGTACTCATGCAGTAGGTCCTTATTGTTACCAGAATACAGATATTAGAGGTTATGGTTACTACACCAACAATCCCCCGGCAGGAGCTTTCCGTGGATTTGGTGTCTGCCAATCTAATTTTGCTCTTGAGATGAATATTAATTTATTGGCAGAGATGGTGGGTATTTCTCCTTGGGAAATTCGCTATCGCAATGCGATTGAGCCAGGCAAGTACCTGCCCAATGGTCAATTAGCAGATCAGTCAACTGCGCTTAAAGAAACATTAGAGGCAGTCAAAGAACAATTCGAAGCCAATATTGGTAGAGCTGGTATTGCCTGCGCTATGAAAAACGCAGGTGTTGGTGTAGGCTTACCTGATAAAGGTCGTTGTCGACTAGTTGTTAAAGACGGCGTAATCGAAAACTATGCTGCATCTTCTGACATAGGTCAAGGCTATATGCAGGTCGCCTTACAGATGATGGAAGAAGCCCTAGGCTTAGGCGTAGATAAGTATCGTATTATGCCTCCAAACACAGAAACATCACCAGACAGTGGTACCACCTCCGGCTCACGTCAGACCTTGCTGACGGGTGAAGCAGTTCGTTCGTGTTCATTGCAACTTAAAGAAGACTTAGATCGAGTTGGTGGAGATTTGGCGAAACTGGAGGGAAAAGAATACTTCTATGAGTATTTCGAGCCTACAGATCCGCTGACTTCAGATAAGCCCAACCCCAAATCACATATCGCCTATGCATATGCAACACATCTAGCTGTCTTAGATGAAGAAGGAAAAATAAAAGACATCTATGCCGCGCATGATTCTGGTAAAGTAGTTAACCCTATCTCGATTCAAGGTCAAATCGAAGGTGGTGTGCTGATGAGCATGGGCTATGCGCTGACAGAAGACTTCAAGTTAGACCGCTCCAAGGTTAAAGCCAAGTTTGGTAACTTAGGTCTGCTCAAAGCTACTGATATACCTAATCTAGAAGCTATTTATGTAGAAAAACCAGAGCTTTTAGAGGTGGCATATGGTGCCAAAGGTATTGGTGAAATTGCATCTATTCCCACAGCTCCTGCCATAGCTGGAGCCTACTATGCTATGGATGGAGAATTGCGCACCAGTTTACCTCTAAAAGATACAGCGTATTCTAAGCCCAAGAAGCAATTTAAGAAGGATGTCTAAACAGTTAATTTGCGTTATTTTAGCGGCTGGACTCAGCAAGAGAGCCCAGTTGCCTAAGTTATTACAGTTGGTACAAGGTAAGCCCTTGTACCACTTTGTTTTGCAAACAAATAGCACTATCAGCTGGCGTGAAGTTGTGGTAGTGACAAATGAGGAAGAAATTAAAAAGAAAGCTGAATATTTTGGCTACACAGTATTAAAAAATGAAAGCGCTATAGAAGGAAAAAGTACTTCTATTAAGAGAGCGTGTGCTTATTTGCAAGAGAAATACCAGCAAGATGTTCCTTTGGGAGTCGCTTTTTTTGTAGCGGATCAGCCCTTTATTACGAGGCAGACAATATGGCGCTTGCACAATGCCTTTGTGCAAGAAAAGGGACAATTCATTGTGCAACCTAACTATGGCACAGAGAAAGAACCAAAGCGTGGTAATCCCGTTATTTTCCCTTTTACTTTAGTAGATGAACTGATGCAGTTAAGTCTAGATCAAGGTGGGGCTAGTCTAATAAAAGACAAGCCCCATCAATTGATTTTAATTAACGATCAAGAACAAGCCAAAGATTTTGATTATCGTGCAGATTTTCAAAGTTTACAGTAGCTATTTTAGGTTAGCTAAGTACTTAGCGCAGGAGATGGCTGCGATAGCGCCATCAGCTACAGCTGTAGCTACTTGACGCACCTGTTTAGTACGCAAATCACCTGCTACAAAAACCCCTGCGATACCAGTTTGTGTATCTTCGCTTTGTACAAAACCATTTGCTAAAGTGATTTGAGATCTAAGCAACTCGCTGTTTGGTGTTTGACCAATAAAGGCGAAAATGGCTAAATCACCAGTGAAATGTTTTTCGCCTGTGTCTGTTTTAATAGTTATTTCTTTGATTTTATTAGTTGCTCTTTGGTAATGAATACTTTTTAAAGTAGCTGTGGTTATTGCCGTGAAATTAGCAAGGTCATCTAACTTATTCTTAAATTCAGCAATCATTTGTAGCTCAGATTGATCTTGTACCATTACTACTTGTTTGGCTGTTTTAGCCAACGCAATTGCTTCTTTGGCGGCTGCATCGGAGCCACCTAAAACTATTACTGTCTTATTTTGTACAGAGTTGATATCCACCTCATTGGGTATGTGGTAAACATCTTCAATTACGTCATAGTTAGGTTGTTTTGGTGTTGACCCCAAGGCGATGATTACTGCATCTGCAGCAAGAATATTAGCGTTGTCTTTTAAGGTAATTGTTTTAGGGGAGGCGGTTAGATCTACGGCGCTAATTTCAGCTTTAATTACTTTTATTTCGGCTTCTTTCAGTTGGTTTGCTAAACGCTGACTAAAACTATCACCTGATTCATTTTCTATTAAACCGGTGTAGTGACTCACCTTGCTAGCTGTGGCAATTAAGCCACCAATTTTATTTTTCTCGATTATTGCAACATCTATCCCTCTGCTTTTAGCGTACAATGCTGCAGATATACCGGCTGGACCTGCGCCCAAGACTAAGAGTTCATGTTTTTGCATAAGTTACCTCAAGACGAAAGTTATCGCATGAATTCAGTGTAGAACTTTTTTCGCGAGGATAAAACAAGACTTTCTATGTTAAAAAATATAAAGAAAAGATAAAAAAACAACCTATACAAGTGTATATATTGACAATATTTACAAGAAAAAAGACGATATAGGTGTTCTCTCATTTAATAAATAGGAGGCTGTTATGAGAATTAAACAGTGTACTGCCATCTCACTAATATTATTGTCGGTGGTATTCGTATTTGGGCCTTCAGCAAGTAGAGTTAAAGCGTAGGAGGCATATCATGGAATGGTTTATTTTAGGAACTATCTTATTTTTACTCACCTATGGTTTAGTATTGGCACGTAGATATGCACCAGACAAACACAAACCCAAAATGCATATTGCTTTTATAGTAAGTAGCATTGCACTAATTGCACTGAATTTGTGGTGTTTCTTCGCTTATTTCCTACCTGCCTATCACACAGAAATAGATATGCAAGAAGCAGTTTGGCAGAATCCCTTTGGTATTTTGCTCGTAATTTATGGCATTTTAGTTTTTTTACCGCTGGTGTGGTGGATACCAAAGAAGAAATAAAAAATGTTTAGTTAAAGGTCAGCAAATGCTGACCTTTTAATTGATCTAGACATAAAAATCTGTTTAGTTATATAATATTTGTTTATCCATTAAATCCCAAAAGTATAAGAAAGAAGGTCAAGCAATGGGCGAGATTTTGCGCAATACCAAGGGCTATCGTCTTTATGCCGTGCTCGCACCAGTTATGGTGGCGCTCGAAGTCGTAATGGAAGTTTTAATCCCTTACGAAATGGCAAAGATCATCGATATTGGTATAGCTCAAGGTGATATGGGCTATGTGTTAAGAACAGGTTTTTATTTGATTATCATGGCCTTTTTAGCCTTAATTTTTGGTGCCGCTGCTGGTTACTTTGCTTCGGTAGCCGCTGCTGGTTGTGGAAAAAATCTAAGGCAAACTTTATTTAATCGCATTCAAGAATTTTCTTTTCATAATATCGATAACTTCCATACGGGAGGCTTGGTTACACGTTTAACTACTGACATTAACCAAATTCAACAGACATATTTAATGTGCCTTCGTCAACTGGCGAGAACGCCGATCCTCATCGTGATGGCATGGATCATGGCATATCGCATCAACCCTAAAATTGCCATGATTTATCTATGGGTTGCGCCACTAGTTTTTTTGGTGATGGTAATTTTGATTAAGCTCACCTACCCCAGATATTTGAAGGCATTAAATCAGTACGATGTTGTCAGTGACACCATCTCAGAAAATATTAGTGGTCAACGCGTTGTAAAAGCCTATGTTAGAGAAGATTTTGAAAGTGAAAAATTTAATCGTGAGGCTGCTTTACTCAGCAATTTATCTGCCAAAGCTCAACGTCTAATTGCCTTAAACCAACCTGCTGCGACCATGGTTATGTATGCCATGGTATTGATGGTTGTGTATATCGGAGGTCGTAGCATCGTTGATGGCACAATGGAGATTGGTCAGCTAAACAGCATTATTGTGTACGCTTTCCAGATCATGATGTCGATCATTATGGCGTCGATGATCTTGGTTATGTTTATTATTAGCATGGCATCGAAAAAACGTATCACACAACTGTTAGAAGAAGAGATTGATTTAGTAAATCCAGAAAATCCTGTTATGAGAGTAGAAAATGGGGATATTGAATTTGAGAATGTCACCTTCTACTACTCTAAAACAGCAGAGAAACCAGCTTTAGAAAACATCAACTTATCGATCAAAGCAGGACAAACAATTGGTATTGTTGGCGGAACAGGTTCGGCTAAATCTACTTTGGTCAACTTAATACCACGTCTATATGACGTTACTAGTGGCTCCGTAAAAGTGGGCGGAATAGACGTTAGAAAATACGATCTCACAACTTTGCGTGAGGCGGTAGCTGTTGTTTTACAAAAAAACACTTTATTCACTGGTACAATTCGTGAAAATGTACGCTGGGGTAAACAAAATGCCAGCGATGATGAAGTAAAAGAAGCTTGCCAACTAGCACAAGCTGATTCATTTATCAGTGAACTACCAGATGGCTACGATACCCTTTTAGTTGAAGGTGGCAAGAATGTTTCGGGTGGTCAAAAACAGCGCCTTTGCATTGCTAGAGCACTGATCAAAAAACCCAAAATTCTAATTTTGGATGATTCCACCAGTGCGGTAGATACTAAGACAGACAGTTTGATTAGAGAAGCATTCCGTGAGCAGATTCCTGATACTACTAAGTTGATCATTGCTCAACGCATATCTTCGGTAGAGGATGCTGACCAGATCATTGTGTTAGACAAGGGTGAAATCAATCAAATTGGCACAGCCGAAGAATTGCTCAAGAGCAACAGTATTTACCGCGAGATGTATGAAGCACAGCAAGCAAGGGAGGGCGAAGATGAGTAACAAAGCGAAAAAACAGCAAAATCTGAGCCGTAAAGACTTAAAAATATTAGGTCGCTTGCTCGGCTACATCTGGCGTGATCATAAGGGCGCAATGGTTATAATTATCTTGAGCGTGCTTTTTGCTTCAGTTGCACAACTCACAGTATCGCTTTGCCAGCGCTTTATGCTCGATGACTACATCATTCCTCTGATGGGACAAGAAAATCCAGACTTTTCTCGTTTTATCGGTTTTGTGATGACGATTGCCTTAATTTTCATTACAGGTGTAATAGCGACCGGTCTGTACAGTTTGCTTTCAGTACAAGTAACACAGCGTTTGCTGTATACATTGCGTCAAGAGATGTTTGGGAAAATGCAACACATGCCCCTAAGTTACTTAGATCAGCAAAAGGGTGGAGCTTTGATCAGCTTATTTAACAATGATGTTTCCTATTTAGATCAGTTCTTTTCGCAAGTTTTGACTCGTCTAATAGTGATGTTCTTATCGATCACCAGTTGTTTTATTTCTATGATCGTACTTTGTCCGCCTATGATTTTAGTAACGCTAATACTCAGCGGTCTGATGTTGTGGGTTGTCAGCTTTATCGGTGGTCATACCAGCAAGTTCTTTATCAATCAGCAAAAGGACTTAGCATCACTCTCTGCTTTTGCTAAAGAGCGTATGAGCGGCCAGCGTGTAATTAAAGTCTTTAATTACGAAGAGCAAAGTAAAGCTGATTTTGCAGAAGTAAATGAACAATTGTTCAAATCTGCCAGTAAAGCCAGCGCACTCTCTAATATGATGGCACCCATAGTGGCAAACTTAGGCAATATTCAGTTTGTGGTAGTAGCAACGGTGGGTGGCATTATGGCGATCAACCAATTTGGTGGCATTACTTTGGGTATTATTGCTAGTTACCTGCAGATGACCAAAGCATTCTCATCGAATTTAATGCAGTTTGGTCAAGCCTTCACCATGATCGTTATGGCGTTAGCCGGAGGAACGCGTATTTTTGAGATGACAGATCAAGAGCTAGAAATAGACAATGGTGATGTTGAACTCGTTAATATCTGTTATGACCACGCGGGCAATGTTTGTGAATGTGCAGAGAATAAATTCCAGTGGGCGTGGAAGATCCCTGCTACTTTAGAAGATAAGTATCAGCACTTACTTCAGGATGCCAAACAGGGTAACTATGTACCGCTCAAAGGCGAAGTTAAATTCCACGATATGAGTTTTGGTTACGTACCAGAAAAGCTAGTCTTGCATCATATTTCGCTCACTGCTAAGGCAGGTCAGAAGGTGGCTTTTGTTGGATCTACTGGTGCGGGTAAAACAACTATAACCAATCTGATCAATCGTTTTTATGAAGTTACTTCAGGTGCCATTACTTATGACGGTATTGATGTGCGCGATATCAAGAAGAATTCGCTTCGTAAATCTTTAGGTATTGTTTTACAAGATACTAATCTTTTCACTGGCACCATTAAAGAAAATATTCGTTATAGTAATCCAGATGCCAGCGACGAAGAAGTAGTAGCTGCGGCTAAACTGGCATGTGCAGATGATTTTATCCGTAGATTACCAGATGGTTATGACACTGTTATCAGTGGCACGGGAGAGGGTCTTTCTCAAGGGCAATTGCAATTACTATCCATTGCTAGAGCGGCTGTTGCCAACCCGCCAGTATTGATTTTGGATGAAGCAACCAGTAGCATAGATACCTTTACTGAAGCGATGGTGCAACAAGGTATGGATAATCTGATGTTTGGTAGAACAGTGTTTGTAATTGCTCACCGTTTATCTACCATACGCAACAGCGATGTGATCATGGTTTTGGATCATGGCAGAATTATTGAGTCTGGAACACACGCAGAATTGTTGAGAGAAAAAGGTGTGTATCATCAGCTTTATACAGGCAAGTTAGAGCTAGATTAAAGTTAGATACAGCAACCCGAGTAGAAGCTAAAGTTGTTAAAATGACTTTAGCTTTTTTAATATGAAAGAGGTCATATGGCAGAGCAAAAAAATTATGTAGAACAAGAAAGCCGTGATTTAGCTAAAGCGGTTGATCAAGCTGTAGCCAAACGATTAGATGCATCAGCTACAGCCAAGGAAGAAGGATCTGCTAAAACTTCTATAAATGAGGTTATTGGCGTTCGTTTAGACAACCAATTCTATCGTCGGATACTGTATGTTTTTGGTGCTACGGTTCTTTTAGTTATGATGTTGCTTCATGCTAAATATTTGTGGTCGGTCATCAATTACACTATTTCTATTTTGAAGCCGTTCATCATTGGTGCGGCGTTGGCTTTTGTAATTAAAATTCCTATGGGATTAATTGAAAAATTGTTGCACAAAGTATTCCCTAAATTAGGATTTATGGCTAAACGTGGTATATCGATGTTTTTTTCCATCGTTCTTTGTCTAGCTCTAGCAGTGGCCGTTGTAACCTTGGTCGTGCCTCTGCTCGTGCAATCGGTCTTAGGCTTAAAACAACAATTACCACACTTTTTACACCAAGTATCGCAATTCTTACAACGCTATGATGCTTTAGCTGAATATGGCAAACAACTAGATCAGACATTTAAGAGTTTTAGCTGGGATACGGTTTTTCAATCTGTTTGGCAATTTTTACAAACAGGTTATACACAAGTGTTTAATTCAGTTGTTCACACAGCAAGCACAATTTTTACTGGAGTCTTTAATGCGGTTATCGCGTTCATGTTCATGATCTATTGTTTACTGGCTAAAGAGCGATTAACAGTGCAAGGCAAACAACTATCCTATGCATTTTTAAAAGAAAAACAAGCCGATCGTCTACTATACGTCTCACATTTGCTACACGATAACTTTCAGGGCTTTATCCGGGGTCAGTTAATCGATGCCTTGGCTTTAGGCGTGATGACTTTTATCTGTATGCTGATTTTTGGCATCCCTTATGCTTCGATGATTTCAGTAATAATTATCATCACCGATTTAGTGCCTATTGTAGGTCCTTTGGTGGGTGTGCTGGCTTCGACTCTATTGATTATGATCGAAAGTCCAATCAAGGCCTTGATCTTCTTTGTCTTAATTTTGCTTTTACAACAAATAGAAGCGAATATTATCTATCCTAAAGTCGTAGGTTCAGCCGTAGGGCTTCCTGCCATGTGGACCTTAGTTGCGATCTCAGTAGGTGGTAGTTTAGGTGGCATTGTTGGTATGTGGTTGTCTGTGCCTATCTTTGCTGTTATCTACACAGTGCTAAGTGACTATAGCCGTCAGCAACTGAAACAAAAACATATTGCGATTGCTAGTAAAGAAACAGTTAAAGTGGCGAAGACAGTAAAGTGGCGAGATTTTGGTATACGAATTAAGCGTAATCGTTAGTGAAGGAACTTTCTACAAAATAATTCCTTTACAAAAACAGAAAACTTAACAGAAGAGTTGCCTACTTACAGAAATAAGCTACAGAACTGGCTTTGTACACAGCTTATTTAAGGACTTAACTAATTAAGCATTTATAATGTTACTTAATTTAAGTTTGACGAAAAAGAATTAAGCTTAGTGCTAGTTGAGCATTAAAATTAGTTGTATATCAAACTAATATGTGTAGGGTGCATAAGGACATGCAACAACAAAAATTGCTTGTGACAAATAATCCATTAGCAAGTCAGATGATTAAAGAACAGGAGCTTTCTGGATCGTTGACACTCGATTTTGTTTATGGTGATTTTGTTGCTGTATTGGCTCACATCAGAGATCTGGTGCACCAGGGAGCTGTTTTATTGACACATCCCTTATCTGGGAGTGTTAAGCCCAAAGAAACACCTTATAAATCAGTGCTACTTGCTCGTCCTAAAAGTAGTGCAAAGGTAGATGAAAGGTCGCTTGAATTAATCGAGCAAGCGCAAGCAACTACCAAGAAATTTGTTGATAGAACAGACTCTTATCAAGAGGCTGTCCTAAACGATTTTCAGCTGATCGATTGGCAACTGATCAAGAATGCTTTGGTGTCAGCTGAACTTTTATAAATTTTTGCTCATGAAAGGAGAATTTCATGAAATTAGAACTAGGTCATATCAATATCACGGATATCCAGTTTGCTGAACAATCCAAAATTGAAAACAGTGTGCTCTATGTTGATAAGAAATCGCTGAGCGATTTAGTGCTTGAAGATGAGCATCTGATCTCTGTTGAATTTGATATCGCCAAACCCGGTGAATCAGTGAGAATTACGCCAGTTAAGGATGTTATTGAACCACGCGTTAAAGTCGAAGGTCGTGGTGGTATTTTCCCTGGTGTTATCTCTAAGGTAGATACCGTTGGTTCAGGTAAAACCTATGCACTAAAGGGCATGGCAGTAGTTACAGCAGGTAAAATTGTTGGTTTCCAAGAGGGTGTCATTGATATGACTGGTCCTGGTGCAGATTACACTCCTTTTTCTCAAACCTTGAACCTCGTCATGGTCTGTGAACCAGTTGCAGATATCAAGCCACACGATTACGAAAAAGCTGTGCGCATGGCAGGCTTTAAGGTGGCAGTGCACTTGGGTGAATTAGCAAGAGAATTAACGCCAGATGAAGTTAAGATTTATGAGACCTGCACAGTTAAAGAGGGATTAGAAAAATATCCCGACTTACCTCGTGTAGCTTATGTACAAATGCTACAAAGTCAGGGCTTGCTTCACGACACTTATGTCTACGGCGTAGATGCTAAAAATACTTTGTCCACCATTATGGTGCCGACTGAAGTTATGGATGGTGCGATAGTTTCAGGTAACTGTGTCTCGGCTTGTGACAAGAATCCTACCTACGTACACCAAAACAACCCCGTAATTGAAGATATGTTTGCCCGACATGGTAAAGACTTCAATTTTGTGGCCCACATTATTACCAACGAAAATGTGTTCTTAAAAGATAAAGAGCGCTCCAGTGACTGGACAGCCAAACTCTGTAAATTGCTGGATTTAGACGGTGCAATTATTTCACAAGAAGGTTTTGGTAACCCCGACACCGACTTGATTATGAATTGCAAGAAGATTGAAGCAGAAGGCGTAAAGACAGTTATTATCACTGACGAATACGCAGGTAGAGATGGTAAATCGCAATCGCTGGCAGATGCGGATGTGGCAGCTGATGCTGTAGTTACAGGTGGTAACGCTAACCAAGTAATCGTTTTGCCCAAGTTAGATAAAGTAATTGGCACTTTGGACTATATGACCAAGATTGCTGGTTCAAGTGAAGATGCTTGTTTAGAAGATGGTAGCTTCGAAGTTGAAATTCAAGTTATCACTGGCGCAACCAATGAAACCGGCTTTAATAAGCTGTCTGCACGCTAGGAGGAAACATGTCAAAGCTGAGAGTTGTACATTACATCAATCAGTTCTTTGCCCAAATTGGTGGTGAAGAAAAAGCAGACTATCCTGTAGAAGTGAGAGTGGGCGAGGCTGTTGGTCCTGGCATGGCATTTAATGCCAACTTCCAAGACGAAGCAGAAATCGTAGCCACCATTATCTGTGGCGATGGTTATTTTAACGAAAATATCGAAAAAGCTACTAAAGAAGTAGTAGAAGCAGTTAGAGCAAACAAGCCTGACGTCTTTATTGCAGGTCCTGCTTTCAATGCTGGTAGATATGGTGTAGCTTGTGGTTCTGTGGCTAAAGCAGTTGCTGATGAGCTACAAATTCCAGTTTTAACTGGTATGTATGTAGAAAATCCTGGTGCGGATATGTTCAAGCAGGATATCTATATTGTTGAGACCAAAAATAGCGCGGCGGGTATGCGTACTGCAGTACCCGCTATGGCAAAGCTGGCCCTTAAATTAGCGAAAAAAGAACCTATTGGCGCATCTAAAGAAGAAGGCTACATGCCTCAAGGTGTACGTGTAAACTTCTTTGAACAAGAAAGAGGTTCAGCTCGTGCGGTCAAAATGCTGATCAATAAATTGGCGGGAAAACCTTATACCACAGAATATCCCATGCCTAGCTTCGATCGGGTTGAACCCAATGCCCCTATTGCAGATCTTAAAAAAGCAACAATAGCTTTGGTAACGTCTGGCGGTATCGTGCCCAAGGGTAACCCTGACCACATCGAAAGCTCCAGTGCATCGCACTATGGTGAATACAATATTGCTGGTGTATCAGATTTGACGGAAGCAACTTATGAGACAGCTCATGGTGGATATGATCCTGTATACGCTAACGCTGACCCCGATCGTGTATTGCCAGTTGATGTACTGCGTGAATTAGAGCAAAAAGGTGAGATCGCTAAGTTGCACGATTACTTCTACACCACAGTAGGTAATGGCACAGCTGTTGCTTCAGCTAAACAATTTGCAGCTGAATTTGCAGCTAAACTTAAAAACGATGGGGTGAGCGCTGTAATCCTTACCTCTACCTGAGGAACCTGTACTCGTTGCGGTGCAACGATGGTCAAAGAAATTGAACGTGCAGGTTTGCCCGTTGTTCACATCTGTACAGTTACACCCATCTCTATGACAGTAGGTGCTAACCGTATTGTTCCGGCAGTGGCTATTCCCTATCCCCTAGGTAATCCGAATACCTCATTAGAAGAAGAAAAAGAGATCAGAATGCAGATCGTACAAAAAGCCTTAAAGGCTTTGACAACAGAAGTATCTGGTCAGACTATTTTTGAGTAAAAACATGTTAAAGATTTACGATGTAATTATTTTAGGAGCTGGTCCAGCAGGTTTAACTGCTGGACTGTACGCAGGCAGAAGTCGCCTGTCTACCCTGCTGATTGAAAAAGGACAGGACGGTGGACAAATTGCTATCACTTCTGAGATTGAAAATTATCCCGGTCAGATGTTGGAGGGAGAAACTGGTCCATCTCTGATTGAACGTATGACTAAGCAGTGTGAACACTTCGGTGTTGAACGTGTCAAAGATGAGATTAAGTCCGTAGAATTAACCTCTGATATTAAAACAATAAAAACAGTAAAAGGCGAATACCAAGCTAAAACAGTTGTCTTGGCCACAGGTGCTTTCCCCAGACCCATTGGCTGTAAAAACGAGGCTAATTTTATTGGTACGGGCATCTCTTTCTGTGCCACATGTGATGCTGCTTTTTTTGAAGATTTTGAAGTCTATGTAGTGGGCGGAGGAGATTCAGCAGTTGAAGAAGCGATGTATCTTACTAAATTTGCACGAAAGGTTACTGTAATTCACAGAAGAGACCAATTAAGAGCGGCTCAATCAATTCAAGAGCGTGCCTTTAAGACCGACAAACTGCATTTTATGTGGGATACTGTGGTTGAAGAAGTTTCAGGCGATGGCATGTTGTCCAAGATGGTGGTTAAAAACGTTAAAACGGGTGAACTAACAACCATCGAAGCTGATCCTGAAGATGGTTTGTTCGGTTTGTTTGGGTTTGTGGGTATGTTGCCTCAAACCAAGCTGTATGAAGGACAAATCACAATGGATGAGCGTGGATATATTATTACCGACGACAACATGAAAACTAATTTGCCTGGCGTTTATGCAGCTGGTGATTTGCGAGTAAAAAGTCTGCGTCAAGTTGTAACAGCAGCAGCTGATGGCGCTATTGCAGCGATGCAGATCGAGCATTATTTAGCTCAACAACAGTAAAGGAGCATGAGAATGTTAGACGTAAACAAAGAAACTTTTGAAGCTGAAGTTTTACAAGCAGATGGTTACGTATTGGTGGATTTCTATGGTGATGGCTGTGTGCCTTGCCAGGCATTGATGCCCACAATTCATGAATACGCAGAAAAATATGGCGACAAGATCAAGTTCGTTAGCTTGAACACCACTAAGGCTCGTCGTCTAGCAATTGGTCAAAAAGTTTTAGGCTTGCCAGTAATCGCTATCTACAAAGATGGCGCACAAGTAGAAGCTTGTGTCAAAGAAGAAGCGACTGCTGAAAACATCGAAAACATGATCAAAAAATATTACGCCTAGGAATTTACAGCAACTGCTGATAAATCAATAAATTGCAACGAGAAAGGGGGTTAAGACGTGAGTATTCTGGAAGGAAAGAAGGTCATCGCTATCGGTGATCGCGACGGCATCCCAGGTCCCGCAATTTCTGCTTGTGCAGAGAGTGCAGGTGCAGAGGTTGTCTTTTCGCCTACTGAATGTTTTGTCTGAACCGCTGCAGGAGCAATGGATCTGGAAAACCAAAAGCGTGTCAAGGAATTAGCAGAACAATATGGTGCTGAAAACTTGGTTGTTTTAGTTGGTACAGCAGATGGTGAGGGAGCTGGCTTAACAGCAGAGACTGTTACCAATGGTGATCCCACTTTCGCAGGTCCGTTGACGGGAGTCCAGTTAGGACTTACGGTATTTCACGTATGTGAGCCTGAAGTAAAGGCTGAGTACGATGCAGATGTTTATGACGAACAATGTGGCATGATGGAAATGGTGTTTGATCTCGATGAGATTATCTCCGAGATGCAACCTATCCGTGAGCAATATTGCAAGTATCTCGGCTAAACTTTAGTTCGATATTTCTGCTCTTTCGGGGCGGCTTCACCGCCGCCCTTTAATTTTGCAAGCAATATTTGCGCCAAGGCGCAGAACTGGAAGGTATCTAAATGAAAAGTGTAGTTAAAGGCACAGGCTATATCCTCGTGCACACTCCGCAAATGGTTGTTCATAACGGAGCAACGCAAGTAACTGAACGCATGGTAAACGCAGACAGCGAATACCTACAAAAATTACCTGAGCATCTCAGAAGCTATCAAGACGCCTGCGCCTACTGGCCTAACCAAGTGTATATCGGCAATAAAACGCCAAACGATTTGGCAGAAGTTGAATTCCCTTGGTATGACAAAAAATGTGACATCGCTGAACGCTATGGTGCTTATGGTGAGATTATGCCAGAAGATGAATTTACTCTCTTGCTAGGCATTTGTGATGTTTTCGATTTAGTTGCATTGACTTCAGGCTTCATCGAGAAAGTAACTCCTAAACTGAGTGAACACCCCTTGATGAGTGAAGATATTCTTAAAAGAATTCCCAAAGCAAGTGAACTAAGTGAGATTGAGCGCTTAGTAAAAGAAGAAGCAGCCGAAGGTCTGTACGAGGCAGGAACGCTGGTTGGTTGTGTTAAACGTGCCCATGCAATCGACCACAACTTTTCGGCAGAAATTATGCACGAAAACTTAGTGGAAAAAGCATCTTCAGTTTTAGCGCTTTTACATGGAGTTAAAAACGCAGGCTTAGAGCGTAGCGATATCGATTATGTGATCGATTGCTCAGAAGAAGCATGCGGTGATATGAACCAAAGAGGTGGTGGCAACTTTGCTAAAGCGGCAGCAGAAATTGCAGGTTTGATCAATGCTACTGGTTCTGATACACGTGGTTTCTGTGCAGCCCCTACCCACGCCTTAATTGAAGCAGCTGCGCTGGTTGCTTCAGGCACTTATAAGGCTGTAGCAGTTACAGCTGGTGGTTGTACCGCTAAATTAGGTATGAATGGTAAAGAACACGTCAAAAAAGGATTACCCATCTTAGAAGACATGATCGGTGGTATGTGCATCGTTGTCACACCTAATGATGGCAAAAATCCTGTGATTGACTTAGAACATATTGGTAGAGTGCATGTAGGATGTGGTTCAGCCCCACAAGCTGTCATGCAAAGTTTAGTTTACGATCCGCTAGAAGCGGCTGGTCTTAAAGCGACAGATGTTGATAAGTATGCTCCTGAATTGCAAAATCCAGACATTACAAAACCAGCAGGTGCAGGTGATGTACCTTTAGGCAGTTACAAAATGATTGCGGCCTTAGGTGTCAAACGCGGTGAACTTGAACGTTCAGATATCGATGGCTTCGTCAAAAAGCACGGCTTAACTGGTTTTGCACCGACCCAAGGACATATTCCTTCAGGGACACCCTGTGTTGGTTATGCCAGAGATGCCCTCATGAAAGGCGAAATTAACCGTTTGATGATCATCGGTAAAGGATCTTTGTTCCTTGGTCGTATGACCAATTTATTTGATGGTGTATCTGTAATGCTAACCAAGCCAGAAGCTGAAAGTGAAAAGAAAGAGGCAGATGATCAGCAGGTGAGAAGTCTAATTGCAGATGCTTTCCAAAGTTTTGCCGAAAAATTGATGGCTGAGGAGTAGTGTATGGCAAAAACAAAACAACAGATAGCTGACACTTTTTTAGAAGTAGCAGAATATCTGCGTTCTGGTAAAAGTGCCAAAAGTAACCCTGCCATTGGTTTGATGGGCTTAGGCTCAGAGCACGGAGAAGATAATGCCGCCAAGGCAGCAATCAATGCTGTGAAAGCAGGCTTAAAGATCTGCTATATCGGTAAGGGTAACTTCTCCACCGAAGTGAAAACAGACTTCACCAAAGCACAAGCAGAGCACAAAGATGCACTGTGTTTAGTTCAAGTAAACGATGAAGCAGAAGGCCAAAAAACGATGGAAAGTATGTTGCAGACAGGTAGCATAAAAGCAGCTGTCAGCATGCACTATCCCTTCCCTGTTGGTGTATCAACGGTTGGTAGAGTGGTGACACCAGCTTTTGGCAAACAGATGTTAATCGCCAACACCACAGGTATGACTAGCGCAGATAGAGTTGAAGCCATGGTCTTAAATGCTATCGGTGGCATTGCTTGTGCTAAGGCTTTAGGCATAGATAATCCAACTTTAGGTATCTTAAATCTAGATGGTGCTAGAGGTGTAGAACGAGCTTTACAAAAACTCAAACAAGCAGGTCTTGATTTTCAATTTGCAACCAGTAGCAGACAAGATGGTGGCTCTGTGTTGCGTGGCAACGATGTATTGCAAGGCTCTTGCGATATCTTAGTAACAGACTCACTTACAGGTAATGTTCTAACCAAAATGTTATCTAGCTTTAATACGGGTGGTAGTTTTGAAGCTGTAGGTTATGGCTATGGTCCTGGTATAGGCGAAAATGCTAAGGAATTGGTCTTGATCGTTTCACGGGCTTCGGGTGTCCCAGTGGTAACCAATGCTTTGATCTATGCACAAGAATTAGTTGTTGGTGATGTGTTGACTCGCGTGCACGAAGTTTTTGAGCAAGCCAAAAAGGCTGGCTTAGATAGTTTGTTTAGTGCCAATAAAGAGGTAACACCTAAGACTAAAGAAGTAAAAATGCCAGAAAAAGAACCTGTATTTGCTGAAATTCCTGGTATCGACGTACTAGAGATGGAAGATGTTTTAGAGTGTCTCTGGGAAGCTGGGATTTATGCTGAGGGTGGCATGGGTTGCACAGGTCCCATTGTACGAGTAAGCGATGCGAATGAAGAAAAAGCTAGAGCTTTACTTTTAGCAAAAAACTATATCTCTTAAATCGCTAGTTAAAAGCAAAAGAAAAGAGGGGCGATTGCCCCTCTTTTCTTTTGTAACTGCATTAAATCTAATGAACGAAATTGGGTAGAGTTACCACAACTTGATACAAGAGAACTGCTAGTACGGCGCCGATGATGGGACCGACTACAGGAACCCAAGCGTATCCCCAGTTCGGATCTTTTTGTTTGAAAGGTAAGACAGCGTAAGCAACACGAGGACCTAAGTCACGAGCAGGGTTGATAGCATAACCAGTCAGACCACCTAAGGACATACCGATTGATACGATGATGCCAAATACCAGCAAGTAGTTAACTCCAGGAGGAATATTGGCAACTTGACCGATTCCCTTAATCGCAAAGACTAAGACGAAAGTACCGATAATCTCTGAGAGCAGATTGCGGGTGGAATTGGGCACAGAAGGAGCTGTGCAGAACACACCACGTTGAGTTGCGATATCTTCGGTGGATTTGAAGTGATCAGCAAACAACAGATAGACCAAAATTGCGCCGATAAAAGCACCTAAGAATTGACCTGCCACATAGACGGGAACAGTATTCCAAGCAATGGAACCATCAACTGCTAAAGCTAAAGTTAAAGCAGGATTGAAATGAGCGCCGGAGGCTGCACCAAAAATAAAGGCAGGTAACATAACGGCAAGACCCCAAGCAAAAGTAATCTGAATGGAGCCAGCACCTTTCATGCCTGAACGATTCAAGTTTACGTTAGCAACAACACCATCGCCTAAGAGAATTAAGATCATGGTTCCTAGTAATTCAGCGACAAAAATACCTAACATACAAACCTCCCTCGGCTATTTAGCCCAATCAAAGGTACGAGTGACAGCTTTCTTCCAGCCGTCTAATTTTTCGTTACGATCTTCAGCTGACATGGATGCCTCAAAGGTGCGAGAAATCTGCCAGTTGCGACGTACATCTTCAGTGCTGCTCCAGAAGCCAGTAGCCAAACCAGCTAGATAAGCTGAACCCATAGCTGTGGTTTCAATGCAAGCAGGGCGTTTAACTGGAGCATCAATAATGTCAGATTGGAATTGCATTAAGAAATTGTTCATGGAGGCACCACCATCAACCTTTAAAGCTTGTAAGGCGATACCTGAATCTTCTTGCATGGCTTTTAAGACATCGTTGGTTTGATAGGCGAGCGATTCTAAAGTTGCACGGATCAAATGCTTTTTATTAACACCACGAGTTAAACCAACGATAGCACCACGAGCATATTGATCCCAATAAGGTGCACCTAAGCCAGTGAAAGCAGGCACTACGTAGCAACCGTTGGTATCGTCGACTTGTGAGGCTAAGTATTCCGAATCGGGGGCACTGTCGATGATGCGCAATTCATCGCGTAACCATTGGATAGCTGCGCCAGCTACGAAGATTGAGCCCTCTAAAGCATAGTTGACTTTGCCGTCTAACCCCCAAGCAATGGTGGTTACCAGACCGTTGTTGCTGTAAACAGGTTTTTCGCCTGTGTTCATCAAGAGGAAGCAACCAGTACCGTAAGTGTTCTTAGCTTCGCCAGCTTCAAAGCAAGCTTGTCCGAATAAGGCCGCTTGTTGGTCACCAGCAGCACCACCGATGGGAATCGGGCCACCAAAGAAGCTAGAATCTGCATCGCCATATACACAGCTAGAAGGTTTAACCTCGGGTAAGATTTGTTTGGGAATATTCATGATCTCTAAGATCTCGTCATCCCATTGGAGTTCGTTGATATTGAACAATAAGGTACGAGAAGCATTGGAGTAGTCAGTGACATGAACTTTTCCTTTAGTCAGCTTCCAGATTAGCCAAGTTTCTACAGTACCAAAGAGAATTTCGCCACGCTCAGCTCTTTCTCTGACACCCTCTACATTGTCTAAAATCCATTTGATTTTGGTACCACTGAAGTAAGCGTCTAAAACCAGACCAGTTTTATTTCTGACTTTGTCGACTAAGCCTTGCTCTTTGAGCTTATCGCAATATTCAGAAGTACGGCGACATTGCCAAACGATGGCATGATAGACAGGTTCACCAGTGTTTTTGTCCCACAAAATGGTGGTCTCACGTTGGTTGGTGATGCCGATGGCAGAGATATCTTTGTATGAAGCATTGATTTTATTCATCGCCTCTACTGCAACACCTAATTGAGTTGACCAAATTTCATTGGCGTCATGCTCTACCCAACCGGGTTTGGGGAAAATTTGCTGGAACTCTTTTTGGGCAATCGAGCAGACCTCGCCTTTCTCATTGAACAAGATACAGCGGTTGCTAGTAGTTCCGGCATCCATTGCCATTACGTATTTAGCCATAATTCCTCCTAAGAATTTTGTTAAAAGTAGCTTTGTAAGCTACTTTGAGTGCTAGTTCAGATCGCGGGTGGCAATTACATCGCTACCCGTATTTAATAGGTTGGCGCAGATTACATCGCCTCGCTTGAGTGGTGTTTCTACAGTCAATTGATTAATTTTTTTCATCGCCTCAAACAACAAATGTTTAGGTATGGGATGAGTTGTTTTAACCGGACAACTAGGATTTTGCTTAGACGTGGTATGTACTGTAGTGGTCAGTACACGTGTCGGGTTTTGCACTTCAGCTTTAGCGTAGGGAACACCTCGTGGACAATGATTGCCGCTGACAGCGTAGCCGTTTTCTTCATCGACTGTCAGGTGACAGCCGCGCGGACAAATGATGCAGATTAATTCTTTCATTTTTGAACCTCCTCGATGGAGATAGATAATTCAGATCCTTGGATTTTCTGCCAGAGATCGGGTTTTAAAGTGATGTTTTGCATTTCACCAGGCACCATAAAACGTTTGATAAAACTGGCAACTTCGACATCGCCGTCGCGGATTATTACCTTGGCGCGTTCGCCCCAATTTTTACGGACGCGGAAGAATAGGCGGAGTGGTGCGTCAATATTTTCGGTGCGAACTAATTGGGGAACAGTGTACGCACAAGTGCCGTCGCTGACGATCTGCACCAAATGTGTATCGCGGCGGCAGTGCAGAGGAACATCACCAGTGATCACTAATGGACATTCGATATTTTCTTCGGTATTTTGTTCGACTTGCTCTAGTACATAGCGAGCACAACTGTGACCTGCTCTTTCGCTTTCTTCACTGACGAAATCGACTAGGTCGTGGACGTGCAGAACATTGCCGCAGGCAAAGATACCTGGCAGAGAAGTCTCGTTATTTTCGTAGACGATGGGACCATTGGTTCTCGGATCGATGACGATGCCGGCTTCTCGCGACAATTCGTTTTCGGGGATGAGACCTACTGATAACAGCACTGTGTCGACATCGTAATAGGTTTCGGTACCCTCGATCGGTTTGAGATCGGGTCCGACTTCTTGGACGGTAACTCTTTGGACACGGCGTTTACCCTCGATATTAGTGATGGTGTGTGACAGATAAAGAGGGATATCAAAGTCTTCTAAGCATTGCACAATATTGCGGTTTAAGCCGCTGGAAAAGGGCATCAACTCGACACAAGCCAGAACTTTTGCCCCTTCTAAAGTCAAGCGACGTGCCATAATCAAGCCAATATCACCTGAGCCCAGTATCAAGACTTTTTTGCCGACCATTTTACCTTCGATATTTACGTAGCGCTGAGCGGCACCAGCGTTGAAAACTCCTGCTGGACGGGAACCAGGTATACGGATAGCTGGACGAGTGCGCTCGCGGCAACCCATCGCTAGAGCGATAGCGCTACAGCTGATCATACGATAGCCGTCTTGGGCACTCATCACGTGCAAGTGTTTAACTTTTTTATCGGCATCTTGGATGTCTAACACCATGGTGTCGGTGACGATCTCGATCGGTGTATCTGCGACTAGATCGATATATTTACCAGCATATTCAGGACCAGTCAATTCTTCACCGAAACGATGCAGACCAAAACCGTTGTGGATGCATTGATTTAAGATACCGCCGACAACGGTATCACGTTCGACGACGAGAATTTTTTCGAGACCATTTTTGTAAGCGCTGAGAGCACAAGCTAAACCAGCAGGACCAGCACCGATAACCACTAATTGATAATCAATATTTGACATGTGCTACCTCCTTTAGTTGTGCTCGCTCTGAGCAGCTGTTGTCTCTGGCGAAATTGTTTCTGATATCGCTTCGTCAGTTGTCGGATTCACCTTGGTGTCACCGATCAAAATGTAGCTACCGGCTTTATCCTGCAGGATATCTTCAGGTTTTTTACCAGTTTCCCTAGCTAAGATCTCGACGATACGAGGACCGCAGAAACCGCCTTGGCAACGTCCCATGCCTGTGCCACAACGACGCTTGACACCGTCGAGTGAGCAAGGAGTGATACCGCGGTGGATAGCGTCGACAATCTCACCTTCCGTGATGGTTTCGCAGCGACAGATAATTCTGCCGTAGAGAGGATTTTCTGCTACCTTTTGAGCGCGTTCTTCATCGCTCAACATTTTGAAACGAGTAATTTTTCGCTCGCCATTCCAATTAGATTTTTCGTGTAATTCCAGTCCAGCATCGCTAAGTAATTTAACTCCGTATTCAGCCAATACAGGAGCACAAGTTAGACCAGGCGATTTTATAGCTGCCATGTCGAGAAAATGGGGAGCGGAGATTTTGACAAAGAAATCACCGTAATCGCTGTTGGCTCTAACACCTGCGTAGTTGCGGATGTTGTACCTTAAGTTGAGATTGGGGATGGAGCGTTTGGCGTGTAACTCAACATAGTCCAATCCTTTTTGGCTGACCGAAGTATCTTCATTGTCTTCGACTACTTGCGCGTCGGGACCGACCAAGGTGTTGAGGTGGACGGTCGGTGAGACTAAAATTCCTTTGCCGACTTTGCTGGGACATTGGAAGATAACGCTGTTTACCAACTCGCCGACTGCACGGTCGAGCAAGAAATACTCACCCTTTGTGGGGGTGATTTTAAATTCTGGTTTAGCCACTAAATTGTGGATGCGGTCACTATTTGCACCACAACAGTTGACGACAAATCTAGCTTTGTATTCCTGATCTTTGCATTTGATGTGGTAGTGATCGTCGTGTTTTTGGAGATCGATAACTTCGCTGTTTAATTTGAGTTCGACACCTTCTCTTACCGCTACTTCGGCATAGGCAGTTGTCAATTCCCAAGGATTGATGACACCAGATTCGGGGATCCACAGAGCGCAGGTAACTTCTTTGGATAAAAACGGCTCGTGCTCGCGACAACGTTCACCGTCCCAAATTTCAAGTCCTTCACAACCGTTGGCTAAACCACGTTCGTAGAGCATTTCGACTGTCTTGCGGTCGTTTTCATCAAAACCGACAACCAAGGAGCCTGTTTTGCGGAACTCGACGTCTAAGGTTTTGACCATTTCCATGCATTTTTTAGCACCTTTGACATTGAGTTTTCCCATCAGGCTATCAGGCTCTGGGTCATAGCCACCGTGGACGATCGCTGTGTTCGCCCGTGAAGCTCCTAGCGAAACGTCATTTTCTTTGTCGAGCAAAAGAACTTTTAGGTTATAACGGGATAATTCGTAGGCTAGACTACAGCCGATAACACCCGCACCTAAAATAGCTACATCGTACATAATTTTCTCCTTACTGCTTACGCTAGCTCTCGAGGAGAAAATCTGAAAATAAAAATACAGAGTGTCTCCTCTCAAGAAGATGACCTCTGCTCACAATCTCTATGGTTCTTGTTGAGTTAGTGTAAATGTATGACGTTCAAAACTTATACTTGAATTCGAACTTGATGACAATTTATCATACAAAAATAGCTGATGCAACTAATATTTTATGCAATTAGCATAAAATATTTACTAGCTATCACACAACATAAAGAGATAATAATCACATAAGGATGGATGGAGCAGTGTTGATTAAAAGTATTTTAAAAGAGCAACCAATTATCTTTGCCGTCAAGACCGAAGAGGCATTTCAAAAGGCGATAAAAAGTCATCTGCCAGTCGTATTTCTACTGTACGGAAATCTTTGCAATATCGCTGACTTAGTAGAGCAATGCAAAAAAGCACATAAGATTGTCTATGTACATATCGACTTGATCGAAGGTTTAGCTCAACGCGAGGCAGCGATTGATTTTTTAGCGGAACAAACTTTGACCGATGGTGTGATCTCCACTCGTGCCAAGCTGCTACATTACGCCAAAGAAAAAGGATTTAGTACAATCTTAAGAGTTTTCCAATTAGACTCGATGTCGATCGAAAGCATCGGTAAAAATGTAGAGATCGCAAATCCTGATTTTATTGAATGTCTCCCTGGTATTGTCACTCGTTACTTTAAACAGCTAAAGGATGAGCATAAAACGGATATCATCGCTGGCGGTTTGTTGAGTTCCAAAGAAGACGTCGACAACGCATTAAAAGCGGGCGCAATTGCAGTGTCGATGAGTGGGGTAGGAGGGTATGAGTAGGAGAATACTGTGGTCTGATGACCCTGATTATCTAAATTTAGACAGCACAAAGAAATTGGAACTAGAAGAAAAATTTGGTTCTAAATATGATTCAACTAAACTACTTCCTATTTCGTTTGTTATTATTTGTAAAAATGCTGAGAGAACTATCAAGCGTTGTTTGCATTCTATTGTCTCTAAAATAGAACAGATCGATGAAGTAATAGTTGTTGATACTGGATCTACAGATAATACAAAATCCTTGGTAAAAGATTTTTCCCCGTCAGTAAAATTATTTCAGCACCCTTGGTGTGATAATTTTGCAGAGAGTAGAAATGCTGCGATTAACTACTGCCGGCATGAATGGATCTTTTTTATTGATGCTGACGAATGGCTAGAATCAAATGTGGTTGCAATACGACAAGCGATACTTACAGTTCGAAATTTCAATAAAACTCTGTGTATTGCTCCCTTAATCAAAAACAATAATGGAACAGCTGTAATTGGTTTGCCAAGAATATTTTCTAAATCAATCCAAGCAAGATATTTTGGTTATGTACATGAAGAACTAAGATACTCGGATCTCAATCCTGTTAGCACTCTATGTTTAAGTACGATAGTTTTGCAACATGATGGTTACGATGATCAAGTAGTTGACATAAAACAAAAACTGAAAAGAAATTGTTCGCTTATGATAAAAAATCTCCAAGCAGAACCACATTATGTAAGATGGCAATATTTTGAAGCGAGAGATAGTTATCTAGTATCAGGAAGCGAATTGCGAGAAATCTTTATCGATAAACTCAAAAAGATTATTTTAGACAGTAGTTCGTCGCTAAAAGATCAGGGTTATAAAAGAAGAGCTTTTGCAGATTTATTTTTTATTTTTACCGATAGCTTAGATCTAGCGAATCTAAGTTGGCTAGTAGAGAAGAGTTCAGATCAAAAAATAGGAATACCCTAGAAGATATTGCCTACTACAAGGCATGTTTAGAATTTATTATTACGCAAATACAACAGAGAAAATTATTATTACAACTTTTAGAGGTTAAAGGACAAACAAATTTTTCCGCAACTTCTATAAACCCTTTTGGTTATCATATTGATCAATTAGTAGCCGAGATTGCTTTTAGCCTGCAGGATATGCAACTGTGTCAAGAAAATCTGTCTCGAATTTTGAAAACAGGCTATATAAAGCAACTGCCTACATATATCTTTGATGTCAGAGATATGTGTACAAATCTGTTCTTAGATCCAATTCAAATATAAGGAGAAATTATGACTAACACGATCAAAAAACTAAGTCTAGAAGACATCAAAAACATTGAGTTAAGTGGCAAGGGAATTAACTGTAAAGTTCAAGTCCCTATATGCTTAGCTGCCATCGCGGCTAATGCAGATTGCGGAGCCTGTCAATGGCTTTTAGAACAATGTGGTTATAAACCAACTAAGCCAGTTACTCCGCCAGGTAATTGTGTAGGTTGTACCTGTCCCTAATTAAACCTATTGAATTTCAATAGATAAAACTATCTCTATAAATAGTAGTTTATTGAATTGGATCTAAGTTTTATGTTTACTAAAAAGCCTATAATCCGTTATCAAACAGATACTAAGAATTGTTGTGCAGCTGTGATATCAGCATATTTAGAATACAGGGATAATCTGAGAATACCTGTTGGCTTACTATCTACATTGCTACACACTTCAGAAGAAGGAGTATCTATTTATAGTTGCAAACAGTATTTACAAAAGATAGGAATACAAGTAGGGGTTTATAGCTTTGAGAGTAAACAAGCTTTACTAGAAATTGAATTACCAGTGGTAATGCTTCTAAACACAGACGATGAGTATCACTACATATTGGTTTACAAATGCACCAAAGAAGGTGTGTTTTTTATGGATCCAACCCAGCAAAAACTTCAAGGTTTATCTTTGGGTAAATTTTATAGCTGTGTTTGCCCATATTTTTTGATGATTGAAGCTATAGAAAACGATAGCTTAATACTCACCTATAAAAATCCTAACCCATTGAATTCTGCCAGTTTTATTTGGCATAAGTGTATGGGAGCTAGTGTAATATCCCTTATACTAGGTATAATTTCATACTTTCTTACTTTGATCAGTGCTAGTTATTTTAGTGCTTTTTTTGATATTGTTATCCCTAATAAACTGACTTTGGCTATTCCGGATTTTGCTTTAATGTATCTATCTATTTTGATAGGGATTAGCGTTTTTGCATTTTGTAATATACTTCTAGTTTTAAGGCTTAACATAAAAATAGATTTGCTTTATTACAAGCAACTGCTTAAGAAAATCCTGAGTGCTGACCTAACTTTTCATGAGAATATTAGTAAGGAAAATTGCCTAGTTATATTACAGACGATTCCTACCCTTAGAAATAAAACAATTTCTATAATTAGCACTATTCCTTTAGATCTATTCGTTGTTGTTAGTACTTTTTTTATATTGATGCGTATAAGTATATATATGGCTGTGTTTGCCTTGGTGCCAATAATTCTATTTATGTTGTTGGCCGTCATTATGCAGGACTCTATCGTAGCTTCAACATTAGAAACTTATAATTTAAACAGAACTTTTATAAGTAAAGCGATAGATACTTTAGCAGGCACTGACATCATCAAACAACAGGGCGCAGTAGAGCATTTTTTATCGATAAATGAACAATATTATTTGCAGTATCTGACAGGTCAAAAAAGGTTTTTAACTCTTTTATCTGCAAAATCAATTTTGCAAGGATTGATTCAAAATTCGTTGGGAGTAATACTAATTGCTCTAGGTACATATTTAATTATCTCAGGAAGATTGGCCGAAGGTTACCTCTTGATGTTTAATGCTCTTGCTAGTAGAATGTTACAGCCCTTTTCTAAAATTACTGAACTTCAATCTATTTTCGCTCAATATAGAACTGCTAAAGATTTTATATTTAACAGTTTGTATCAGCCTCTGCATCTAAACGATGTTGTGTACTTAGCGGATGCTCCAATTTCAAAGCTTAATTATCAAAGACCAAATTATTTGATAAAAATAGAAAACTTAACCTATGGGTATTGTGCAGAAAACAATATATTTCAGAGCTTTAGTCTTGAATTCCCGGTGGCCAAAACAATTGCAGTGTTAGGAGATTCTGGTTGCGGTAAGACAACATTGATGAAAATATTATCTGACTACATAAGTGATCATAACGGAAGAATATTAGTCAATGCGGAAATAGCAAAAACAGCTAAACAAAACAGTTCGCAGTATATATCTTACTTTTCTTCTAAACAGCATATTTTCTCGGGTAGTTTAGAAGAAAACATCTTTCTCTCAGATTCTCCATATAGCGGTAATAAAAATAGATACTCTTTCATAATACAAACTTTAGATGAACTACGAGCACTAGGTATATTAGAGAAAGACACTCTGCTAGAAAATGGTTCGAACTTATCCTTTGGAGAAATAAATTCCCTACATTTACTCAGAGCTTTGGCGACTGATTCCACAATTAAGATTATCGATGAACTTATTACTGGATTCTCCGAAGATGTTAAAAACTTTTGGCTATCCAAATTGATAGAAGCAGAAGACTATTTCATTATCGTCACGCATGATCAGGAAGTATCTGAAAAATGTCAGTATGCAATAAAAATTGATACAGAAGGAGATAAGCGATGAAAAAGGCACTAATAGTATCTATTTTATTGATATGTTTATTCCTAGTTTCGTTGTGGCTATATTTATATTTCCCACAAGATAAACATACAGCTATCCAAGAAATTAGCGTGAAACAGATAAAAGATAAAATAGAGAACAAAGAGAACTTTACAGTATTTTTGTATCAAAAGAATTGTCTGTCATGTAATAGCTTACATGATCTTGTCAGTGAAGAAGCTAGTTTAAACTCCAATTTTTACCAGCTTGATATCAACGCTGAACCAAATAAAAGATATCTCCTATCTGAGTTGAGAATTAATAAAACACCTGTGCTTTTAGGTTATAGAAATGGGGAATTAATCTATAGAAATGATGGTTTATTTCAGGATCATGATCTAGAGTTATTAAGAGATATACAATCCCATCAAGCTTCAAATAACTTGTTAAAGGTTAGTTGGGATACCTGGACAGATAGTTTACAAGATCATCTAAACAATTATTCTCTAGTTTTAGAAAGAGATAGTTGTCAGGATTGTTCTGTGTTCAATCAGTATCTGTCGACCTTGCATAACTTGCATAACAAATTGATTTTAGTAGTACTTTTAGATGATATACATGCCCATGGGAAACAAGAATGGCAAGAATTCAAACGGCAACAAGGGTTTGTAGAGACGCCCTGCCTACAGATTTTTGAAAATGGTAAAAAGCGTTTTTCTGTGGATTGGTCAGAAAAAGATAAAGTTATGGATACTTTAGAGAAGTGGCTTGCAGAAGAAAAAATCACTAATTAGAAGGACTATTGTGCAAACTGATATAATTATTTATGTAAAGTAACCAAAGCTTATGTAGGTTATTTATTATTTAGGAGGAACTCATTATGATGAGGAAAGTTCAAGCATTGGGTCGTGCCCTAATGCAACCCGTAGCTATTTTGCCTGTTTGTGCTTTAGCTATGGCGATTGGTTATGCAATTAGCTCCATCTTTGGCGGAGATAATTTGGCATCTATATTCTTTATGAAAGTCGGCGGAGCAGTCTTTGATAATATGGGACTTTTCTTCGCTGTAGGTGTAGCATACGGTTTGTCCAAGGATAAAA
>JAEWER010000011.1 GCA_023389255.1 Bacillota bacterium | reverse complement strand
ACATTACATAACCGTAGCTATGTGGCAAAGCCTACTTCAACAGTTGAGCTACGTGTTTTGGATTATCCCTATCAAGCTTTACTGACTATAGATGGTAGGGTAATGCGAGATATGAAACCAGAGCAGTTTATTCGTGTTACGGAAGCGGAGCGCAGTGTTAAATTTTTACGCTTAGGTGATGATGAATTCTTTGCGACACTACCTGCCAAGATCAATCAAAGAGGTTATCTGTGCTAACGAGAATTGAGATAAAAGATTTTGCTCTGTTGCGTGAGGCTGTTTTTGAACCAGGAGAAGGCTTGGTTGTACTTTCCGGTGAAACTGGTGCGGGTAAATCTTTACTCTTGGATGCCATAGGCTCACTGACCGGCAAACGCATGTCAAAAGACCGCATTGCTAGTGGTGCCAATAAGGCAACAGTTGAAGCCATTTTTAGTAATGTTACTAATTTACCAACTGATCTCTGTGCACAACTGTCGAACTATAGTCCTGATGATGATTTAATCATCAGTCGAGAACTGAGAGCTGATGGTAGAAGTGTAGCTCGCATCAATGGTCAAATTGTTAATCTGACTTTGCTCAAGTCAGTTTCGGATCACTTGCTAGGTATCCATGGCCAACATGAACAGCAACAAATCTTTGAGGTTAGTTCCCACCGACAAATTTTAGATAATTTTATCGGCGAGAAAATTAAGCCTTTACTTGATCAGT
Organism: Bacillota bacterium; assembly: GCA_023389255.1. GTDB lineage: Bacteria > Bacillota > Clostridia > Saccharofermentanales > DTU023 > JAEWER01. The sequence continues at coordinate 50,025 of JAEWER010000011.1, read as the reverse complement.
GGCAACAGTTAATTTTAGAGCGCAAAAAATTAGTGCGACTAATTAAAAAGATAGGGGTCAGCCCTAGAGAACGAAAAGAACGTTTAGATTTCATCTCGTATCAATTGCAAGAGTTGGAAAGTGCCAATCTAAAGGTAGAAGAAGAAAATATACTCTACAAGCAATTAAAAAAGCTTAGTGCGGTGGAACAATTAGTCAGTAATTTAGAGCAGAGTCTAAATTATTTGCAGGGTGATGGCGAGCAAATTGGAGCACAAAAGCAGTTGCAGATAGCAGCTGAAGTTGTGGAGGAGATCAGCGATTTCAGTGAAAATTTACTGCGAGTAAAAGAACGACTATATGACTTAGCTAGTGCAACCAGTGAAGCTACATCTGTGCTAGAAGAATATCTGGAAAAATTAGATACCGATCCAAGGCAAGTTGACAAAATCAACAAGCGTTTAGAGTTGTACGCTAAGTTGCAACAAAAATATCACATGGATATAGAGCGATTACTGGAGCATGTTGATGAATTAAAAAAAGAGCGAGAAGAACTGCAGAATGGGCAACAAAATTTTGCACAATATCGCAAACAACTCTTGGAATTAGAAGCCCAACTAGATGAAGTCAGTGAGCAATTACATAATCTTCGTACTGAGGCTGGTACGAATTTAGCTGATTTGATTATTGAAGCGCTTGCACAGCTTGATATGCGCAGTCAATTTGCCACTCATATTACTTCGCAGAGTACAGAGAAAAGTAAGGGTTACCAAGAGTTTGGACGAGATAATATTGAATTTTTACTCAGCACCAATGTGGGTGAACCTCTCAGACCTCTAGCCAAGATTGCCTCTGGCGGTGAAGCTTCGCGTATATTGTTAGCAATTAAATCAATCATTGCACAAGCTGAAGGACTAAGTGTCTTAATCTTTGATGAAATTGATACGGGGATCAGTGGTAAAGCGGCCACTAAAGTTGCTAAAATGATGCACGCTTTAGCTCAAAACCGCCAAGTTCTCTGTGTATCACATATGGCACAGATTGCTGCTATCGCTGATGAACAGTGGCAAATCAGCAAGAGAGTTACTACAGATCAAACAGCTACAGAATTAAGTCGCTTAGATGATGCAGGACGCATAGATGAGATAGCTCGTTTGCTTGCCGGGGATAGCGAAGATAAACAAGCGCGTCAATTAGCGACTAAGATGCTACAACAAAAGCGAGAGGAAGTGATTTAAATTTTACTTAGACATGCATTCAAATTTACTGATTTACGTGCAGAAATTAAATTTCGCTGGTTATTTTTAATCGTTTTCATGCTCAAAAATGTTGTAGAGTTAGCACCCTTTGGTGATCGTAGTTTCGCTTTTTTGGATGATATTCTGGCAGGTAAAAAGGATTGGGAAATTACCACGGGCAACTGGCAAATAATTATCGCAGAATTTGTGGTCATGTTTTTGGCCATGTTAGTTTCATTGATCTATGCGGAGTGCTTTATTTCTGAAAAGAAATATGAACATTTAGATATGTTCAGACCGGAGAAAGTGCACATGATAGTGCCACGTATTTTTCCGGCTGTACCGTTTGCTTCACGAGAAGAAGCTTTGCAACATGTGATGACCAATTACCTTAATCAAGAATCTATTAGGCAACGAGTTGCACCAGATTTAAGCGAGGAAGAATTCAAACAACTAGCAACAGAAAACTTAAGCAAAGATCACTTTTTCACTTCAGTTAAGCGGGTCTTGACTAAAGTGCCTGGTATTTTGTTTTATGCCACGCTGACAGGTATTGTGATGGGCATCTCTTCTTTCTCCTTTTTCTTGTTAGGTGTTTTCTATATTTGTGCTTTTTATTTCGTGCCTATCTTAATGGTTGATCAAAGATTATCTTTACCACAAGCCTTTGGGGTAGCCTGGCATAAGTCACGCAACTACAAATTCATTATTTTCCGTACCTATTGCTTGATGTTTGTAGTATTTTTTATGTTTAGTGATATTGCCCTAAGTTTATTATTCACCAATAATCAAATTGGCTACGTACTCGGTAATAGCTTTATTTTTGCATTGCGTAGTCTAGTGATGGGTAGACTATGTGGTTTACTCTATCTGCTGGGGTGTGTACAAAAGCCATATTTATTTGAACATAGATAATTGGATCGTTTAAGAAGATGTTTGAAATAGAAGAATTAAAAGCTCAGATACAAGCCTACGAGGACAAGTTACAGGAATTAAAAGTTAACTTGCACTTAGATGATGCTAAAACTCGTATATCGGAGCTAGAAAATATTAGTTCTGAACCAGATTTTTGGTCTGATCCAGATAAAGCGAGTAGTTTGCAACAAGAACTAAAAGCTCTGAGTGATAAAGTAGCTGAATTTACCAATTTAACTGAACTTTTTGATGAGTTACTCATCTTGGCTGAATTGGGTGAGGAAGCCGAAGATTTAACTGTTGTAACAGAACTAGAACAAGGGGTAGCTCAACTCGCAGAAAAATATGAAGAGTTATGGTTGAAAACTTTGTTTGTAGGGGAGCACGATCAGAGCGATGCTATTATGACCCTACACGCAGGCGCTGGTGGAACAGAAGCTCAAGATTGGGTATCGATGTTGTATCGCCTATATCAACATTGGGCGGAGAAGCATGGCTTTACCTGGAAATTACTCGATTATTTAGATGGGGATGAGGCTGGTATTAAAAGCGTTGCAGTGCAGATTGGTGGACTCAATGCCTATGGTTATTTGCGCTCAGAACACGGTGTTCATCGCTTGGTAAGAATTTCCCCCTTCGATGCATCGGGTAGACGACATACGTCATTTGCATCAGTTGAAGTAATGCCAGTTTTAGATGAAAATATTGAGATTACGATCAACCCTGATGATCTAAGAGTAGATTACTTTAGAGCTTCTGGTGCTGGTGGACAGCATGTTAATAAAACATCTTCTGCAGTGCGTATAACTCATTTACCAACTGGAGTAGTTGTGTCCTGCCAAAATGAGCGTTCGCAAAGTTTTAACCGAGAAACTGCAATGAATATGTTGAAAGCTAAGCTTTATACATTGGCCAAACAAGCTCACATGGAAAAAATTGAAGATCTTAAAGGAGAACAACTAGAAATTAGTTGGGGAAGTCAGATTAGATCATATATCTTTTGTCCCTACACTAAAGTAAAAGATCATCGTACCGATTACGAAACAGCAGATTTAGACAGTGTGATGGACGGAGATATAGACGCTTTTATTACGCAGTATCTTGTTTGGCAGAGCAGAAAGTAGGTACAGATGCGATTGACTATTTATGGGGGGAGTTTTGATCCATTTCATCTAGGACACTTGCGCATTCTACAAGCGGCCATCGCTAAAAAATTAGTGCAGCAGATTATTGTTATACCGTTGGGCTTAGCTCCGCATAAGCAAAATGTACCCGCAGCCGCTAGTTACCGCTTAGAGATGGTAAAACGAGCAGTGCGTGATTTGCCAGAAGTAAGCGTCAGTGATTACGAGATTAAGCGCTCAGGCAAAAGATCCTACACCAGCGATACTATTGACCACTTTAAGCAACGTTTTGCAAGACAGGGACAAAAACTACATTTGAGCCTACTCTATGGTTCAGATGTATTATTCACGATCGAGAGTTGGCATAAACCTGCATATATTATGCAAGAAGCTGAATTATTGGTTGCAGTTAGAGGTAATTGCAATTTAACTGAGATAGAAAAGCAAGCAAACTACTTGCGTGAACGCTACGGAGCACGCATTACCATTTTCAACATGGAACCTACCGAAATTTCTAGCAGTCAGTTGCGTGAATATTTGCGAGAAGATTCTGAAAAATATCAGAGCTTTGTACCGGAAGTCGTAGCAGATTTTTTACAAAAACATAGACCATATCGACATTTGGATATAGTTTCTGAGCTGAGCTTAGAACAACGTCTGTACTTAGCTAAATTAGAACAGAAATTGCGTAAACTGATGAACACTAAAAGGTTGTTACACTCACTCAATGTGATGCATTATGCTTTGTACTTAGCTAAGCTTCACCAAGTAACCTTGATGCCAGTGGCAGTAGCTGCTCTAGTACATGATTGTGCTAAACAGATGCCGCTAAAAAAGCAGTTAAAACTTGCCAAAAGAGCAGGGGCTACGCAATTGCTCGATAAAAATATCGCCCATGGTCCTGCTGGTGCGTACTACGTGAAAAAGTTTTGGGGAATTAGGAATAAGCAAGTATTAGATGCTATTTTTTATCACACCACGGGTAAGCCACATATGGGCATGCTAGAAAAGATTATTTTCCTTGCTGATAAATTGGAATATGGGCGCACGTACAAAGACTTAACCAGACTTAGAGCTTTAGCCGAAACAGATTTAGATTTAGCGATGCGTGAATGCTTGTTAGAAATTGAAGAAGCAATGAAGCTAAAGCATCTCAAAATTCATCCTTTAAGTATTGTGACACGTGAGTACTTGGATAAATTACAATAGAAATATCAAAATGATGAGGTAAAGCATGGAACAACAGAATTTAGCTACATACATAGTTGCAGTATTAGAAAAGAAGAAGGCTATCAACATTGAGTTACTCAGCGTAGGTCAGAAAACTACCTTGGCAGATTCTTTTGTTGTAGCTAGTGGTGATAGCTCTACTATGGTGCGCGCTTTGAGTGAAGAAGTGCAATATCAAGTTGAAAAAGAATTTGCCATTCATCCTAAACGGGTGGAAGGTCAAAACGATGAAAGTTGGATTTTGCTCGACTATGGTGATGTGGTTGTACATATCTTTAATCATGAAGATCGAAAGTTCTATGATTTAGAGCAACTATGGCATGACCTGGCTAGAAATGAAGATATCGTACAGTAATTGTCATAAATTGTCGTAATTTGGTTTAGGTCTGTGAATAAACCTCCTTAGTCTTGGACTTAGGAGGTTTTCTATTGTGATCAAAGAGTGGCTTGAACAATACCGTAAATATATTTTGTTAGTACTAGCTTTATTAATAACCATGTGTATCTTCTATTGGTTGCTACCTAAACGAGAGGAAAAAGAAAGCTTTGTTGTTAAGCATTCGCGTCTAACAGCAAGTTCAGCGCTAGAGAAGCTAGGTGATGGAACTAGTTTGCATAGTGAGCATACGGTTGCCCCAAAGCGAGTAAACATAGATAGCACTAATATAACCTCGCAAAAAGCAACTAATAGTCTGATTGCTGTACATGTCACAGGTGCTGTGAAGAATCCCGGAGTTGTCTACCTCGATACAAGTCAGCTTGTTTGGCAAGCTATAGAAAAAGCCGGAGGTATGCAAGAAAATGCTTGCGAGTATGCTATTAATTTGGCTGCCAATATTAAGGCGGGGATGCAAATATATGTTCCTACTTGCACAGAAGTGACACAAGGATTATTTGCTTTAAAAGAACAAGAACGACTTAGATCTGAGATCTCAGATAAAACTGAACTTAGAAGTGACGAAAAGACGGAGAAAAAGCTTAATATCAACACGGCTACGAAGGAAGAATTACAAACTTTGCCAGGTATTGGCAAGGCTAAAGCAGAAAAAATAATCGAATTTAGAGAGGGCCAAGGACCGTTTCAGACGATTGAAGATATTATGCAAATTCCGGGTATCAAACAAAACGCTTTTAACAAACTTAAAGATTATATTTCTGTGCAATAAAAAAGCGATCTCAAGATCGCTATGGTCGGAGTGATAGGACTTGAACCTACGGCCTCTTGGTCCCGAACCAAGCGCTCTAGCCACCTGAGCTACACCCCGTCGCCTTGTTCATAGTATAAGTGCAGTGAATAATTGTCAACTATTCTCCTAACTTTAATTTATTCAAGGATGGTACTATAAAAAACAAATCAATTTAGTTTTCAAGTAATGAATTTTGGAATAGAGGATGGGATTAAATGAGCAAAGCAGATCAATTATTTATTGCAACTTGTAGAGATATTTTAGATAACGGTTATTTGCAAGATACAGATATTAGAGCGAAGTGGGAAGATGATGGTGCTCCAGCCAAAACGATGAAAAAATTTGCCGTGGTTAACCGCTACAATTTGGCAGAAGAATTTCCAATCATCACTTTGCGTAAGATTAATTATCGTGCCGCTATTGATGAAGTCTTATGGATATGGCAAAGAAAGTCGAATCGTCTTGCTGATCTCAACAGTAAAATTTGGAATCAATGGGCACAACCCGATGGCACGATAGGCAAAGCCTATGGTTATCAGCTGGCACAAAAGCACCACTACAAAGAGGGAGATTTCGATCAGGTTGATCGTGTTTTGTACGATCTTAAAAACAATCCGGGCAGTCGTCGCATTTTGGTCTCAATGTACAATTTTGCCGACTTGCATGAAATGGCTTTATATCCTTGTGCCTACAGCATGACTTTTAATGTGGTAGGCAATAAATTAAATGCTATTTTGAATCAACGTTCACAGGATATGTTGTTAGCCAATGGTTGGAATGTAACGCAGTATGCTGCGCTGGTACATATGTTTGCGCAGGTGTCTAACTTAGAAGTTGGTGAGTTAGTTCACGTTATCGCTGATGCACACATCTATGACCGTCATATTCCTGTGGTAGAAGAAGTGATCAAGCGTGAGCAATTTCCTGCACCCAAACTGCGCCTAAATCCTGAGATTAAAGATTTTTATCAGTTTACAGTGGACGATTTTGAGCTACTTGATTACCAATGTGGCAAAGGAGTGGGTAAATTACCCGTAGCCGTTTAAGCTGAACGTCTAAGAGATAGGTGGAGCATGAGAGCGATAGTCTGTGTTGATAAAAAATGGGGCATCGGGTATCAAGGCGATCAATTATTTTATATCGCAGATGATTTGAAGCGCTTCAAAAGTCTTACTAGTCGCTCAGTAGTCATATATGGCAGAAAAACTCAAGTTACCTTTCCACAGGGAAAGCCGTTAGCTAATCGTATTAATATTTGCTTAAGTAAAAGTCAAACTGTTGATTTTGCAAGTCAGTTAACAGAGCTAAGAGCTGGTAAAGTAGCTGAACCCTTGCTGGCTAGCAATATTGAACAACTACAACAGTTAGTGAGTGTCTTAAAAGAGCAAGGCTATGTTGACAATGATTTTTGGGTCATCGGTGGTAGTAGTGTTTACGAACTGTTGATGCCTTATATTGATGAAATCTATGTAACACAAACGGAAGCAACTTTTACAGCAGACCGCTATTTCCCCAATTTGTTTTATCTACCTGAGTGGGAGTTAAAGGATAAGTCGGAGTTGTTAGCTGAAAATGAACTCAACTATCGTTATTTGAATTTCGCTAGGCAAGAATTGCGTTTAGAACGTCTACATCTGAAGAGCTTGTCAGATCCTAACATCAGTCAATTGTTAGTTGAAGTATGGCAAGCTTCTGCGGAAAGCAGTAGGAGTATCTTACGTGATTGGCGCAAACAGAAAGGTGAAGTTTGGCTGATCAAAAATAGCTATGATCAGCTACTCGGTTTAATCACCTTGCAGATGCAATTAGCTAAGCAAGGTTTGCAAGTTGTGCTCTATCCTAACCAAAGATGGTTACAGATGCAGGCAGAATCTCCCGAATATCGACAGAAGTTAGCTTACTTTTTTAGACAGTTGGCAAGTAGCAATTTGAACTTACGCAATGTGGCAGTACAACTGATTGCACCCCGAGCTTTTGTATTACGTTCCGCTGACAGTTTGCGCTTGCCTAATTTTTATTTTTTAGGTGATGCCTATCAGGAAGGAGAGCTGTTTTATTGTTATAAACAACCTGCGTTTTTCCTGTATGCTAACAAGCAATTATTGCTCTTTGTTGAATGGGAAAATAACTGTATAACAGGCGTAAAGGTGATAGCTGATCCAAGTTATCTCACAGAGCAGCAAAGTAAATTCTTGCAAGAGAACGGTTTGTTACACGCTAATCAAATTGACCAGAACCAACTACAGAGATACATAGGAGAGCAGGATAGAAGATACGCCAACCACTTGTTGCTTAAGCAGGTTAAAGCACAATTAGATGACTATTTTGCAGGCAAAAGAAAAGAATTCAAATTGCCACTTGCGCAACTACCAGGTAATGAATTTCAAAAAGCTGTTTGGCAGGAAATTAAGCAGATACCCTATGGCAGTACCTGTTCCTACAGTGAGCTAGCTAAGCGAATTTTACAGCATAGTACAAATGAGTTTAAACAAGGTATAAATGCAAAACGTAAAGCATCTCACTATGCACGAGCTGTGGGTAATTGTTGTAAACAAAATCCATTTGAATTATTAGTACCTTGCCATCGAGTAATTGGTAAAGATAGAAATATAAGAGGATATGCTGGGGGTGTCGATGCCAAAGCTGAATTACTCCAACTCGAACTCATCCATCGCTTGGATTTGCTCAAAGAAATCACGGATAATATCTAAGGCTATATAGGGATCGTCAAGATGTTTTACTCGCCAATCTAGTGGGAAGAGATGACGATATTCTGTTCGTTGATAGCGTGAATCAATCAGTAGGGCATAGCCATAATCTGTTTCGGAACGAATCAATCTACCTACAGCCTGTTCAACTTTATTGAAGCCAGGGAAAGTGTAGGCATAGTTGTAACCGTTGCCAAAGCGTTCTTGATAAAGACCTGAACGCACCTCACTTTCTGGGGTGGGGGGAGTTAAGCCAGTGCCTACGACTACCACGCCTGTTAGTAAATCTCCTTTTAAATCAATTCCTTCACTGAAATGGCTTCCCAAAACAGCTATAGAGAGTAAAGATCTACCTTCCGTTTCACTGAATTTAGCTAGATATTTTTCTCTGGCTGAAGCATCCATTTGTTGTTTTTGTACCTGAATACTTAAGGGAATACTAATTGATTCACCACTTGCTTTTAGTTCAGCTATTGCGCCTGCTAAAGCTTGTTTCAGTTGCTGCTGATACTGGAAAGAAGGTGTAAAGACGAGTATGTTGTGTGCTTTTACTTGTGTGAGTTCCAGTAACAGCTGGGCAATTTCAGGTAGGTTTTTTTTGCGATCGGCATAGCGTAAAGAAAAACAATCCAAAGCAACCACCAATTTACGTTCAGCTGGAAAGGGCGAACCTAAATGAAGTAGGTGTAAAAGATCGCTTAGCTCCATATCTGATGGTAGTTCCGGATGTTTTTGTCCCATTGCCATAGGTTGATTTGAGGCAAGAAAAGATTTGTAGTAGTTGAGTGGTCGCATGGTAGCAGAAAAGAAAACTGTGGGCTGTATCCCTAAATAGCAGGCGCTAAGTGCCTTGGAAGCATCCAGGCATAGCAAAGAAAAAGTAGTTTCATGCTCATTTTTACTCGCCACAAAAATATAATTTTGGTCGTAGTAATAGTTGGCGACCTTCAAGCAAAAGAGAATATCAAACCACAAATTTTGTACTGGCTTAGCCATCACATCGACTTGACTTAAAAATTGTCGCAATTGGAAGATGCAATTGCTCAAAGCCTTGAGTAAACGCAGAGGTTTTTGGTTACTTAATATCAATGTAGCTGTGGCATGTAAATATTTTGGTTCTTCTCTAAACCAAGAATTTTTTACTTGAGTCTCCTCGCCTGAGAATCCTTGTTCTAAGAGGAGAATAATATCTTCTAGACGCTGTTTCAATTTATTAAAGGCTCTATATTCTGCTTGGTTGAGAAACTCTACAGCTTCCTGTAAGCTCTTTAATTTTATGGTAGCGCTGTACATTGATTGACTACGTGACGGTAGATTGTGAGCTTCATCTACCAATAAAGCGATTTTGTGTTTGGCATCACGAAAGAGATGTTGCAAACGAATTTTAGGATCAAACAAATGGTTGTAGTCACCCACAAGCACATCACAACTTTTGGCTATTTCCAAACTCAACTCAAACGGGCAGAGTTGGTAATTTTGTGCCACAGTTTGAATAACTGCAGGATCTATGGCGTCAATTTTTCGTAGTTCGTTGATGGCGTCGGGTAAGCGATCATAATAATTTTGCGCATAAGGACAGGTTTGGTGATCACAAAATAACTCTGGCTTTAAGCAACTGATTTCTTTTGCCTGCAAAATAACACTTCTGATTTTAAAGTCACCTTTACTTCGTAAAAGAGCTAGAGTTCTAGCGACTTCGCTACGGGTTACATTTTTAGCTGTTGCATAAAAAATTTGCTCTACCCAACCCTGTGCTTGTGCTTTGAGTGCAGGATATAACGTGGCAATGGTTTTTCCCGTACCTGTTGGTGCTTGCGCCAAGAGCGCTTCATTACTTGCCATCACATTAATAATTTGTTGCATTAGCTCTTTTTGTCCCGATCTGACTTGCGGGAAAGGGAAATGCGCTAATTTATTCTGTGCATTGCGTGATTTCTGCCAATGTTTTTCTTCGCTTAGGTTTAGCAAGTATTTTTCACATGTTGCTTGCAAAAAAGCTTTTGTATTCTTAGCCTTAACAGTGAGAGGGCAGGGCTTTATGACCAAAGCATCACTGCTCATATAGATTAAAGCCAGATATAACTCATCAGTTGCTAGTTGCTCTGCTAAATCATGCTCTAATTGCCGACGTGAAAGCTCAGGATAGCACTGACAGAATTTATCAATTAAATTTGCTTGATTGGCAGAATTTTGCAGAATAGCGTGGTAGCAAAATAACTGCGCTCGATGACTTAAATATCCCAATTCAGGCACGGAAGTTAAATCACCTGTCAGAGTTTTGACTTCCCATAGATGAAAGCGATTTTCATGATATAAAACTAAATCAGCTCTGCCACGCACTTTGAGGTCTATTGTTTCAGCAGAGGTATCCTCATAACTAAAAGTAGATTGTAGCGGTAACTCGTTAATGACCTGACAACCCAAGCAACTTTCCGCTAAGGCACGATAAGCGGGAGATACATTAGTAATGCTACTATCACCTGCGAGCAAGCGATAGCAAATTTGGTGCATGTGAGTACCATCAATTTGACGCATCAAACCATAACTACTGCCTCTTAAATTACCTTGGCGATAGATGTCGACCAAATCTCTGACACCCACTGTTAAGGAAGTAGTTGCTGATTGTTTATTCGCATTGTTATGACTTGTTTTGGGATCTTCTTTCATCATGCAGTTTAATTATAGGCATTCTTTGATAAATAATGTTGACAGCCACACGCAGAGGAACTATATTATTAGAGTTATTGTTTACGTACACCATTAGCTCAGTTGGTAGAGCAACCGACTCTTAATCGGTGGGTCCAGGGTTCGAGTCCCTGATGGTGTACCAGCGGGAATGGTGGAATTGGCAGACGCGCTAGCTTCAGGTGCTAGTGGTAGCAATACCGTGCAGGTTCAAGTCCTGTTTCCCGCACCAAATTTGGTAGTGTTCAGTCTCAGTGGTGAGGCTGTTTTTTTTTTTTTTTTTTTTTTTAGCCAACCCAGTAGCTAATATTTATAATTTATTGTGTGAGTTGTGCATATTGCCAAGTTACAGTCAGAAGAAAAACTATACTTTCTACTTGCTATTGTAGAAAAGAGTACTAAGATAAGTTAGTCATGGGAAGAAGGTGAGCTAATGAACGGAGCGCTAATCGGCGTCCCAGTAATCATGGAACATGTACCAGCGGGTATTTATATCGGAGGATTTGAAATTCCGTCAGTAGTGATTACCAGCTGGTTGTTGATTTCAATTCTGGCAATTGTTTGTTTGGTCTTAACCCAGAACTTGCAACCAGAAGCAAAATCAAAAAAACAAATGTTTGCTGAGATGCTGGTGATGGGGTTACTCAATTTCTTTACCTCCATCTTTGGTTCCGAGAAAAAAGCTCGTCGCTTTCTGCCTTTGTTATCAGGATTTTTTCTTTATATTTTCCTATGTAATGTTTGTGGCGTAGTGCCAGGAGTAGGTATGGTTAGAGGTTTACAGTCACCGACAACCTCTGTGAGTGTAACCTTGGGTCTAGCCTTGGTTACTTTCAGCTCCATGATATTTTTTGGAATTCAGTCCAAAAAATGGGGGTTTTTCAAAGAATTTATTCAGCCGTGGCCTTTTTTACTTCCTCTCAACATTTTGGATGAATTAGTAAAACCACTGTCTTTGACGTTGCGTCTTTACGGTAGTGTGTTTGCCGATGAGATGATTTTGGTAACAATAACGCAGTTATTTCCCTATATAGCACCCGTGCCATTTTATTTTCTGGCGTTGTTCTTTGGTACTTTGCAAGCCGGTATCTTTGCGATACTTTCTGCCATCTATCTAAGCCACGCCGTGTCGCATGAATAAAGGAGGACATTATGAACGCACTTTGGGGTATTGCAGCAGCAATTGCAATTTCAATTGCTACAGTAGGAACTGGTATCGGTATCGGCATTGCAGCTGGTCGTGCTTTCGATGCGATTGCTCGTCAGCCCGAAAAAACTAATGACATTCGTACCTTGCTGATTATGGCTGTCAGCTTTATTGAAGCTATGGCAATTTACGCACTTTTGATCTCGTTCATGATTTTGGGTAAGGCCTAGAGTAGAGCAGTTCAACTAGTAGTAACTAGCAGCAAAGGAGTCTCAATGGACTGGAAAGTTGTAATTTTTACTGTTATCAACTTCATCATCGTAGTGTTCATTTTGCAACGTTTTTTGATCAAACCGGTGTTGAAGATTATTGATGCGCGTCGTGAAAAGCTAAAGGAATTGCTCGATGATGCCGAAAAGGATAAGCGAGAAGCTAAACGAATGCTTTCAGAAACGCATGAAAAGACGAAGTTAGAACAAGAGCGGTTGCGTGCCTTAGTCGATAAAACCAATAAGGACCTCAAACAACAACAAGTTGATAGTGCCGTCAAATTACAGGTTGCGACCAGAGATCAATTGCGCAAAGCAAGAGAAGATATGATGCTGGAACGTGATCGTAATCTGCGTACTCACCAAAAAGAAATTGTCGATCTATCAGCCAATATCGCTGAACAATTGTTGCATAGTGGCAAAAATGAAACTATTCAACAGCAACAGATCGAAGAATTCTTACATGAGTTGGAACAAGCAGATATTGAGCATTTAGAAGAAGTTTAGAGTTAAAGAAGGTCTAAATGAAATATCTAGGTCAAGAATTGAGTGCAGCTGAAACGATGGCATTGGTAGAAGATACCAATGTCGATGTATGTCGTGTACGTTCAGCTGTAGAGCTTAGCAATCAACAAAAACAACGCTTAGAAGCTTTGTTGCGAGAAAAACTAGGCTTAGAAATTGAGCCTGAATACATTGTCGATAAGTATCTTATCGTAGGTATGCGTGTACGCATTGGTGATTTAGTTATCGATAATAGTTTTCGTCATAATTTGGAAGTTTTACGTGAACATCTACGCTCACTAGAGATTATGAGTGAGAGCAAAGATGATCAAGAATTATGGGCTAATAACGAGCTGGGATATAACGAAAATAAAGTTGGTGATCTATTGCCTACGCAGGATTTGATCACTGAACTAAATAAGATCATCAGCGACTATGATCCGCACATGCAATTATTGCGTGTTGGTCACGTGCTAACAATCTCAGATGGTGTAGCTTTTGTCGATGGTTTGAGTGACTGCATGTACAACGAGTTGGTAATTTTCCCTAACGGTGTATACGGCATGGTCATGAATTTAGAAACTGATCGTGTTGGTGTAGTTATCATGGGTGATTACACACATATAAGCCAGGGAGATGAAGTAGTTAGATCTGGACGATTATTGCAAGTTCCCGTAGGTGAAGCGTTGCTTGGTCGTGTTGTGACTGCTATCGGTTTCCCCATTGATGGACGTGGTGTAGTAGAAGCCGAAGATTTCCGTCCTGTAGAGAATTCAGCTCCTGCCATCTTAGATCGTAAACCTGTAACTACGCCACTAGCCACGGGTATTTTGGCAATTGACTCCATGGTGCCTATTGGACGCGGTCAGCGTGAGTTGATCATCGGAGATAGACAGACTGGTAAAACTACAATTTGCATAGATACAATCCTGAATCAAAAAGACAAGAATGTAATTTGTATTTATGTAGCGATTGGTCAAAAAGAAGCATCCGTGCGTTCTATCGTACAACAACTGACGCAAGCTGGCGCTATGAATTACACAGTAGTGGTTGCAGCCTTAGCAGGTGATCCTACACCTATGCAATACATTGCTCCATATGCTGGTTGTGCCATGGGTGAGTACTTCATGCATCAAGGCAAGGATGTCTTGATTGTGTATGACGATTTAACTAAACAAGCTGTAGCTTATCGTGAGATTTCTTTATTACTTAAGAGACCACCTGGGCGTGAGGCTTACCCGGGAGATGTATTCTATTTACATTCTCGTTTGCTGGAACGTGCAGCCCAACTGAGCGACGAAAAAGGTGGTGGTTCACTCACTGCTTTACCGATTATTGAAACGCAATACGGAGATGTTTCATCTTACATTCCGACCAATGTTATCTCGATTACCGATGGACAAATTTTCTTAGAGGCAGATCTCTTCCATTCAGGTCAGCGCCCTGCAGTTAATGCTGGTATTTCGGTATCCCGTGTTGGTGGTCACGCTCAGATTAAGGCGATGAAACGTGTGGCAGGTAGATTGCGTATCGATTTAGCCCAGTACCGAGAGTTAGAAGCATTTACTCAGTTCGGTGCTGAGATTGATGATGATACCAAGGAACGCTTAAAACAGGGCTCTGTCATGATGGAATTGCTCAAACAGCCACCTGCTTCGCCCTTGAGTTTTGCGCAACAAGTTTTGCTCATCTATGCCTCTCTGAATGGTTTCCTCAATGAATTACCAGTTGAAGAGGTATCACGCTTCAAAAACACTTTGCTAGCCTATTTAGATCACGCTGGACCTAAATCGATTGTTGCACGCTTTAATGATGATAAGGATTTGACTAAAGAAGAACGTCAAGTGCTGGACAAATTTTTGCAAGACTATGTTAAACAGTACATGGAACAACGCATGTTTGCTGAACTCTAGTCAAACACACTAAAGAGGAACACATGGACGATTTACATATCATTGAAAATCGGATTAAGAATCTGCAAAAGACTAAGCAGATGACTCACACCATGCGCCTCGTAGCATCGCTCAAGGTGCACCAATTGGAACGTAAAGTTTCTGATATGGCTCTTTATATGCGCACGTTGCGTGATTTTGCACAGAATGTGATCGCCACGATTGACGAACAGAGTGATATTGGAGCTTTGTTGGAAATGTCAGCTAGCTCTCTGCTAAAAAGTATGATGTCAAGCAAGTACAATCCCTATCAGAAGAAAAATGAGCGGGACATGTTTGATTTTCGTGGCTTAGATAATGCAGAAGGTGAAACCATCGAAGAACTGATTGTTATTATTGGTGGTCAACATGGTTTAGCTGGTGGTTTCCAATCAGCTTTACATGAGTTGCTGGTACGTGATGTGCAACAACATCGAGACATAAGTGCGGGATATCGTCTACTAGCAATTGGTGAAAAAGGTAGGGGAATCGCTAAAGGTACCTCTGTTCCAATGATTGATCACATTGTGCCACCAGAAGATGCCGATCAAGCTTGTGCTGAGATTTGGTACAAACTGTGTGAAGTGGTATGTACCAATCAGGTAAAAAAGATTACTGTTCTCAGCCATCGCTTCTATTCAGCCAGCAGACAACAACCAGAATTCACCACGATTTTACCACTGGATGCTGTTCATGGTAGAGCCAGACGTAAAGGTCAAGGACTGTTGCTTGCAAGTAGAGTTGGTGAAGCTAAACTGGGTGAAGGTGGCGTGCGCAAAGTTAGCAGTATTAAGGTGGAAAACAATATCCCCGTTGAGCCAGAACTAGATAAATGGCTGGGAGAATTGTTGCTTCGTGTTTCTTACGCTAATCTTTTACAACTTTTGCGCGAAAGTTTGGCAGCTGAATATATTCAACGACTACACGCTATGACCTCAGCAACCAATAATGCTGATGAATTATTGCACGATTTGCAGTTAGATTTTCAGCGTTCACGTCAAGCCAAGATCACGCAAGATATTTTAGACATATTGGGAGGCTCTGATCTATGAGCAGAAATTTACATAACAACCGACCTACAGATGATACCAGAGGTAAAATCGTACAAATCTTTGGACCTGTGGTCGATGTTTATTTCGATTCAAACCACATTCCAGAGATCAACTATGCTCTGCATGTAGTCGCCCCTGAATTAGAACATAAAGTGGTGCTTGAAGTAGCGCAACAAAGCTCAGAACATACTGTACGCTGCATCGCAATGACTTCAACTGATGGTTTAGCTAGAGGTATGGAAGTTATCAATACTGGTGAAGAGATTATGGTGCCTGTAGGTGAAGAAACGCTCGGTCGTATTTTCAATGTGTTAGGCGAAACCATTGATGGTGGAGAACAAGTTAAAGGCGATATGCGCTGGTCAATTCATAACTATTCACCACGCTTTACTGACCAGGCGGTATCGACAGAAATCTTAGAAACAGGCATTAAAGTTATCGACTTGCTTGCACCGTTTGCCAAAGGTGGCAAGATTGGTTTGTTTGGTGGTGCCGGTGTCGGTAAGACTGTATTGATCATGGAGTTGATCCACAATATCGCTCAGCACCAAAATGGTTTTTCCATTTTTACCGGTGTAGGCGAGCGTACGCGTGAAGGTAATGATCTCTGGCATGAGTTGCAGGATACGGGTTATATAGACCATACCGCAATGGTTTTTGGCCAGATGAACGAAACTCCTGGCGCACGTCAAAGAGTTGCTCTAACTGGATTAACGATGGCAGAATACTTCCGTGAAAAGAAACACATGGACGTACTCCTTTTCATCGATAATATTTATCGCTTCGTGCAAGCAGGTTCTGAAGTTTCAGCTCTGCTCGGTAGAAGACCTTCTGCTCTAGGCTATCAACCTACTTTAGCTGCTGAGTTGGGTGGTTTGGAAGAACGCATTACGTCAACAGTTAACGGTTCTATTACGTCAGTACAAGCAGTATTCGTGCCTGCAGATGATTTAACAGACCCTGCTCCTGCTACAACTTTTACCCACTTAGATTCAACCATTGTTCTATCTCGTGAAATTGTAGAGATGGGTATTTATCCTGCGGTTAACCCACTGGAATCAGCGTCCAGAAATCTGACACCAGCTATTGTTGGTCAAGAGCATTACCGAGTAGCTCTAGAAGTGCAGCAAATTTTGCAACGCTACAAAGAATTGCAAGATATTATTGCTATCTTAGGTATGTCTGAATTGTCAGATGAAGATCGACTTATCGTTAACCGTGCCCGTAAAGTGCAACGTTTCTTGTCACAGCCTTTCTTTGCTGCTGAGAATTTTTCGGGTATTCCCGGACAATTTGTACCTAGACAAGAAACCGTGCGTGGTTTCAGAGAAATTCTAGATGGTAAATATGACGATATTCCTGAAGGATACTTCTTTAGTAAAGGTAGTATTGAAGATGTACTGAAAGAGGCTAATGGCTAGAGTAGGTAGATATGCATAATACTTTTCAATTAGATATCATCACGCCCAGTGGTAAAGTGGTAGAGTGTTCAGCGCATTATTTAGAAATAAGAACACCAGAAGGCTCGCTAGATATTTTGGCTCACCATGAAGCTATGCTTGCCAAACTAGCAGATGGTGAGATTTGCTATAGGCAGAGTTATGCAGAACATGAAGATACTGAATTGACTCGTTACCGGGTGCAAGATGCCTATTTTAGTTTTTTAGGAAATACAGCGACCATTATCAGTGCAATATAATCAGGGCAATATAAAAAGATGCTTGCAATACAAGCATCTTTTTTGCATATTGAAGAAAAATTATTAAGAGAAGAGGATGTATGGAAAATCAAGGATATCCACCGCAAGTACCACCGGGAAACGACTATCAAAATCCATCTAGCTATCCACCCAATTACGTGCCCATGCCACCGAATAATCAGGAGGCAGGCGTACCTTTTGAACAAGGTGCACCCGTATATCAACCTGTAAATAATGACTACATGTATCAACCGATGCCACAGCAAGGTATGCCCTATGCACCGGCAGAGCCTCCTGTTCGGCGTAAAAAGAAAACAGCAATTGTTGTTATATTAGTAATTTTATTGTTAGCAATTCTAGCAGGCATAATTGCATTGCTTGTCTATTTATTTGTGTTAAAGCCCAATGAATCACAGGAGATAAATGTCCGAATAGGTAATGAGACGGCTATCGTGCAAACAGAGCAAATCTTAACAGCTACTACAGAAACTGCTAAAACTGTGGCTACAGCAGACGTTAATAAAGCTAAAGAGCAAGCCGACAAAAAATTAAAAGAAGTATTGGGCGATGAGTTCTCCAAACTAGTCAAACAGAGTGTAACTAGTGGTGGTAGCTACAGTTATGCTTTCTATGATGTTGAGTCTGATACATCCTATGGCGAAGGAAATGTAACCCGTTGTAGAGCTGCTAGCGTCAGCAAACCTGTCATTATGGCTAAAATCTATCAGCTAGCAGAAGCAGGTAGCATTGACTTGCAACATCAATACAGAGTTCAAGAGAAAAATGTAGTCGGTGGTTCAGGTGTAATTTACGGTGGATCTAGACGTGTATACACCACCAAAGAGCTGGTGGAGTTGATGATGCATGAAAGCGATAATACGGCAGCTAATGAGTTGATTGATATTTGTGGTGGCTTCTCAGTGCTCAATGATTACGCTAAGGAACTAGGTTGTCTGAATACCCACTTCGGTCGTTACTATATGCAACAAGCTACCAGCGAGGAAACAGAAAACTGGATTTCTGCAGGTGATTTAGTACGCATTGTAGCCAAAATGCAAAAAGGTGAACTAGTCAGCAAGGATGCTGATAGAGAAATGTTATCAGTAATGCGGGATGATGATGCAGAAGAACTGTTTTTTGAACAAATGAATAAATCTCAAGTTATCGACAGCTACGCCAAAGGTGGTGAGATTGCCAATTCACGTTCTTGTGTCAATGTAATCGAGACCAATAAAGGTACGTATGTCATAGCTGGTTTGGAAGATCAGGCGAATGTGGAAGATATTAAAGACGATATGCGCCGCATTGGCAAACAATTCTATGATCTGTATGAACCGTTCAGAGATGGTCTACAGGCTGGTAGATAAATTTTGCTACCTAAGAATTAAATTAAAGAGAGCAACCTATAGGTTGCTCTCTTTTTGTATGCCCTTTTTAACTGTAGTTAGTCTCGCAAAGGTTGATTTCGTTTAATGCGCTTAACGATGCGATGATACATGTAGCTAAAACAAATAGTACCGACAATGATCTGTGATAATGACTCAGCAAAAAATACACCATTCACGCCCCAATTAAAGATACGGGGAAGAATGATAGTTAGAGGGATAATAACAAAGATTTTACGCAGTAAGGAGAAGAAAGCAGCTTCTTTGGCTAAGCCCAAAGAAGTGAACATCGTCTGACCTATGTTGTGTAAATTCATAAAAGTAAAGAAGACGAAGTAAAGACGCATGGGAGTTACACCATGTTCTAAGTACTCCGGGCGATCCGTGAAAATTTGGAAGATGTATTGTGGGAAGATCGAAATAATTATGGTGATCAGCAAGGCAACGGAGCAACCGAGCACTAAGATGAAACGCATACCCTCCAACAAACGATCGTATTTACCAGCGCCATAGTTAAAGCTAAGGAATGGTTTAACTGCATTATTCAGAGCATATACAGGGAGTCCGAAGACTTGGAAGATGGAGATAATTACAGTCATAATACCCACATAAATATGACTACCATAAGCTAAGAGCACTGCATTGCTAACTGATTGAACTAAGGTATCATTTGCCAAGAAGAAAAAGTTGGCAAGACCTAAACTTAAAATGGTTTTACATTTGCTATACAGAGGTTTTAGGTACTTAAGAGTTAGACGAGTGAGAGAGCGTTTACTAGACAAGAAGCACACTACCCATATAGCTGAACACAATTGTGAAACTATGGTAGCAATAGCTGCACCTGCCACACCGAATCCGAGCACAGAAATGAAGAGGAAATCTAGCCCGATATTCATAACTGCACCGATCATGACAGAAAGCATGGCGGTAGTGGCAAAGCCTTGAGCTGCGATGAAAGGGTTTAAGCCAATACTCAATAATTGAAATGGAGTTCCGAGTAAGTAGATACGCCAGTAGATTGATGAGTATTCAAAGGTTTCTGGAGTACTACCAAAGAGAGGTAGGAGTTGATACTCGCAGGTATAGCCTAATAGCATTAATCCTGCAGAAGCAATCAGCAATAAAAAACATGAATTACCCAAAGTAGATTGTGCTTCAGAAGTGTTACCACGACCTCGTTCTATACCGTAGTAAGCTGAACCACCTTGCCCAATCCATTGAGCAAAAGCATTACAAAAAGCGATAAAGGGAAAGACAACACCTAATCCGGTCAGAGCACGTCCGCCGATATCAGGTAAATGACCGATGAACATACGATCGATAACGTTGTATAAAACACTGACTAGTTGAGCTAAAATCATCGGCCAAGCTAAACGTAAAACTACAGTTGAAACTCGACCGACCGCAAAATTGCTGATTTCTTTATTCCGCATTTTGACCTCCTCCAATCTATAATAGTACTCTCGTTATCACTAAGTGTGCAGATGATATACTGAACACAAGCGATCAGAGCTAAGCGATAAGAGGTATACCTGTGAATAAAGTTAAACTCAGCCAAATTGTCAAAGAATTTAAACTTGAAATTTTGCGTGGTTACGACAAAGTTGATCAGATAGAAATTATGGTGGCTGATGTCACTAGACCTGGTTTACAGTTAGCTGGTAATTACGAGCATTTCGGACCTGATCGCATTCAGTTAATGGGTAATATGGAAGCGGCGTTTATGAATTCGATGTCACCCAATCAGCGGTATGCCAGATATAATGCTTTGTTTGCCACGGGTATTCCTTGCGTTATTTTGAGTCGCAATCGTGTGCCAGATCCAACACTACTTAAGATTGCTGACAAATATGAAACACCTATTTTGCGCACACGTGAGGCGACATCTTCTCTACAAGGTACTCTGGTTAAGTATTTGAATGTAGAGTTAGCCGAAAGGATCTCGATGCACGGAGTGTTCATTGAAGTTTATGGTGAAGGTATCTTAATTTTGGGTGATAGCGGTGTAGGTAAATCAGAAACAGCTCTTGAAATCGTGAAACGTGGACACCGTTTAATTGCAGATGATCTAGTAGACGTACGTAAAGTATCTGATACCACTTTGCTTGGTAGCGCTCCCGAAGTAATTCGTCACATGATTGAGATCAGAGGATTGGGTATTCTCGATGTTAAAGAGTTATATGGTGTTTCATCCGTTAAAATGCAAGAAAATATTCATTTCGTGATCAATTTAGAACTGTGGGACGAAAAGAAGGTCTATGATCGCTTAGGCTTGATTGAAGAGACCACAAATATTTTAGGCATACCAGTTCCATCTATCACTATTCCTGTCATGCCAGGTCGTAACTTAGCAATTATTGTTGAAGCAGCTGCTATCAATTTCCGCCAAAAGACTATGGGATATAACGCAGCTAGAGCCTTAACTGATCGTATTTTTAATCAAGATAACTCAGCAGAAAAGCTGGGTGGATTCTTTATGTAGTTAGAAATGAGGAACTAGTGGGACAACTTAGCAAAGAGTTGCAAAACAGACTCAAGGCGAGATTAGGCGAACAGATCAAATTTTCGTATCCAATAGCAAAGCACACGTATTTTCGCGCAGGAGGAAAAGCAGAGGCGTTTGTTCAAGCCAAGGCGTTGGATGATTTAGCTTGGTTACTTAAGCTTTGTAAAGAAGAAGGAATTAAAGTAACTTTTTTAGGGCAGGGAGCAAATTGCTTAGTATCTGATCAGGGTGTTGCTGGTATCACGATTTCTTTAGTACCTGGTCTGAGTAAAGTTAGTGTCATCAATGATCGTCTTATAGTCCAAGCAGGAGCCTCACTCGCACGAGTAGCCGCTATAGCAGCCAAACACAGTCTTAGTGGTTTGGAGCAATTGTGTGGCATCCCAGGTACGGTAGGTGGTACGGTCAGAATGAATGCAGGCGCTTACGAGAAAGAGACCAGCGAATTGATTAGCAAAGTGACTTTTCTCAATTCTGCGGGAGAGCTTAAAACTCTATGCAATTCAGAATTACAATTTTCTTATCGTCACAGTCTGTTTAGCGAGCAGACGGATTGGTTGATAGTTGAAGCGGAATACCAATTACAAAAAGTTGCTACCAAGCAACAAGAAGTAATTTATCGAACAATGGCAGAGGTACAATTTTTACGTCGGAGCAAGCAACCCTTAGAGTACGCTAGTGGAGGCAGTGCTTTTAAAAGACCACCAGGATATTTTGCAGGCAAATTGATCACAGATGCAGGCTTAAAAGGTTATCGCTTAGGTAATGCTGGTGTTTCAGACAAGCATGCTGGATTCATCATTAACTATGGTGGAGCTACTGCAACTGAGATCAGACAAGTCTTTGAGCACGTAAGAGTCGAAGTCAAAAAACAGTTTAATGTGCTATTAGAACCTGAAGTTCGCTTTATAGGAGAATGGTAATGCAGATTATTGTTGTTACAGGAATGTCTGGAGCAGGAAAAAGTGCGGTGGCTCATACCTTAGAAGATCTAGGGTATTTCTGCATTGATAATCTGCCCGCTCCCTTGGTACAAGATTTGATAACTGCGTTTAACAATCGTCAAGCGCAGGCTCTCGACAAGCAAAAATTAGCGCTGATCATGGATGTTAGAAGTATTAATATGTTTGGCGAGGTGGCGCAAACTTTACAACAATTACGCACCCAAGCCAGTACCCAAATCATTTTCCTAGAAGCGCAGGATAATGTTTTAGTCAGCCGTTATCGTTTGAGTAGACGCAACCATCCTTTAACCATCCATGGCAAAAAGCCGTTACTAGAAGCAATACGCCTAGAGCGTGAGCGCTTAGTACCATTGCGTGAGATTGCAGATACTGTAATTGATACCTCAGACATGCAGGGAGCAGATTTAAAACAGTACTTGATTGAATTTTTGGAAAATCAAGATCAAGAAGCACAGCTTTCTATTTTTTTACAGTCTTTTGGTTTCAAATACGGCATACCATTGGATTCAGATTTAGTCTGTGATGTGCGCTTTATTCCTAATCCCTTTTATCAACAAGAATTACGCCAGCTATCGGGGCTAGATGCTCCTGTGCAAGAGTATGTTAGTGGTTTCCCTGAAACTCTAAACTTTGCTCACAAGCAGTTCGAGATTTATCGAGAGCTCTGTCCACTCTATCAGCGCGAGGGAAAAACACGTTTGGTTATTTCTATTGGTTGTAGCGGAGGCAGACATCGTTCCGTTTATTTAACTGAGTATATGGCAGAAGAATTTAGGAAGGCAGGTTATCGTGTAGTCGTCGATCATCGTGATTTTGAGCGTGATCACTACTTGCACGAAAAGCAGTAATGCGATTTGCCACTGAAATTAGACAATTTATAAATTCTAAGATGCAAGCAAACCCTAACTTGCATCATTTGTTTTATTTGGCTTGTATTGCAGGAGCAATCCATTTCAAAAAAGAACGTGCAGTTTTTTACACCAACAATAGGGAGTTGGCGAAAGTAATAAAACAAGTAAGTTATCAGTTACACGGTGAAGCACCAGCCCACAAAGATAGTGAACGATCGACTTTAACTTGGGAGGGTGAATTACTACTTAAAATGAAGCAAGAACGTGACGTGTTCTTGCTAACAAATCCAATTGAATTAGCACAGCAGTTGCAAAGTGCTGTCAGCCAAAACAAACAAGAGATTTGTCAATTACCGTATACGAATTGTACTGACCCTATTGCAATAGTACGAGGTTTATTATGTGGACTGTATTTAGCATGTGGATCAGTTGCTGAGCCAGAAGAACGTTATCATTTAGAATTTTCGCTCACCACACGCAGAGCCTTGCTGTGGTTCGGCTTGTTTTTAGAGTGTATTGATTTAGTACCAGGTTCTGTCGAGCGCAATCACTCAGAGGTGTTGTATTTAAAAGAGGTTGCGCATATCTCTAGTTTTTTACAGTTGATTTGTGCCCATCATTTGATGCTAAAAGTTGAAGAGTTACGTGTTCAGCGAGATATGAATAACCACATTAATCGGGTTGTTAATTGTGATAACGCTAATTTACAACGTCAAGCTAATAGTGCAGCCACGCAACTAGCAGATATAAGATTGATTAAGCAACAAAGTGATTGGCAGAAACTTGAATCAAGTCTGGTTCAATTAATGAATTTAAGAGAAGAACAACCGGAATTATCTTTGCGAGAGTTGGGAGCACTTGTCGATCCACCTCTGGGGAAAAGCGCTGTTAATCATCGTTTTAACAAGTTGCGTAAATTGGCACAGCAGTTGCGCAAGGAGCAAGCAAGGCAAAGCGAGAAGTGATGTGCTAGAATTTTCGCAGGAGAGAGGGGTTCGTAAATATGCAATCATTTGATTGGGCAAAAATCGAATTGGTAGGTTATCAAAAAGGCATTTTATCAGTACGCTTTGATTTTGCTAAATCAGTTTTAATCTGGAAGGATAGCAAGCGTATTTCTAATAACTTTGTGCGAGGATTACCTTCTGCGCAACTTATACCTCTCAAACAATCGCTAGAGCAGTTACTTTCTAGTTGTTTAGCCCAACAAAATGAAGTTACAGATGATACAGAAATGCTACAAGCTGATAGTAATGCTGGGCTTAGTTTTACGAACACAATGATTCCTGAAGATAAAGCAGAAGCTATGACAATTCCTTTTATTTGGTATGTCGTAATTGGTCAAGGTAGTCATAAGCAACACAGTGTCTCAGGACACGATATAAAAATGCCAGAATGGCGTAGAGTAGTTCGAGAAATTGAATTTGTGGGCAAGCGTAGTTTTAGATTCTAAGAGGTACGAATGGATTTTTTAGAAGGTCTATTTTTAGGTAAAGTTTGGGCAGATTCTGATACCAGACCCCGCATTTACCATAGCTTTTATTTGATTTTAAGTTTGATTATTCTTATTTTGAGTGCAGGAGCAATTTTTTCCGATAAGCTATGGTCTAAAATTGTGATAATGCCTCAATGGCTAGCAGTAATCTTAGCACTTGGTCTAACACTGGGTTTACCTTGGCTTTCCTCATATTATTATCGACAAAAATTACCTGCTAAACTAGGCATTTTATGTTTGTTTGTAGTGCAGTACTATGCCGTATATCAAATGTTGATGCACTTTATTCCTACAGCGACAGGAGTTAAGTTATCCAGCTTAGTTAGCAGTGTGTTGTTATTAGGCGAACAGGCAATCAACTTTGGTGCGTCAATTACTAGTTTTTTAGGTGGATTAACTAGTTCTATTTTTGGTATTTTTATCGGTAGCATTCTTCTAGGAATTTTATTCTTGATAGTGCTTGCTATAGCCTTATTAATTCCGATTGCTCTTATTTGTTTACTACGTTTTATCCACCACAGTATCAGCCAAGTAATTTATCACAAAGTTTTTGCGCCTAAGTGGTCACCTTCGATTTATCGTTAAAGAAACTGTTTTGCCATAATTTTGTCTTATTTGTTCGCTTTTTAGGCAAGTTTAGCCGAGGGCAATAGTTTACAGTAGAGAAAAGAAAACAATTTAATTGAGGCGAACCATGAGTGACAATCAACGTTTTGAATCAAATCACTTTGATTTACACAGCAACGAAAGTCAAAATCAGAACAACCAAACTTATGATATGTACCGTGATCAACAAACGGAACATAGTTATCATACCTATCAGGTCCCTTCCAGTTATCCACCGAAACCCATTAAGAAAAAGAGAAAAACAGGTAAGATCATACTTCTAATTGTGTTCTGCTTGTTAATTGGTGCAGTTTCTGTTGGCGGACAGTACTTGATCAAAAAGAATCTCGAATTACAAGACCAATTGGAACACTATCAAAAGAATGAGCCAGTTGCTGAAAATGATGGAGCAAAAGATGAGCCCAAGGATGACTTACACAATAAATCTTTTAGCTTAGAAGAGAGTGCTAAGCGTCCCGATCGTAAAAATTTATCCATCAGCGAAATCGTACAAAATGAAAAAGATGGTGTAGTAGCTATCACAACGAATAAAGAGTATCGCACTATGTACGGTGTTTTTACTGGTCAAGCTGCTGGATCGGGCTTCATTATCACGAAAGATGGTTATGTCGTAACTAATAATCACGTAATCGTAGATGCTGACAATATTAAAGTTGTACTAGCAGATGGCGCTGTACATGATGCTAAATTGGTTGGTGCTGATCCGCTAAATGATTTGGCAGTATTGAAAATGGATGGTCATGGTTACAAGCCTGTGGAACTGGGAGATTCTGACGATGTTAAAGTCGGTGAGCTAGCTGTCGCTATAGGTAATCCATCGGGTAATTTAAGCGGTACAGTCACAGCAGGTATTATTTCTGCCTTGCAGCGTGAGATTAATGTTCAAGGTATTGACATGACTTTGATGCAGACAGATGCTGCTATCAATGAAGGTAATTCTGGTGGTGCCTTGTTTAACAGTCTAGGTCAAGTTATTGGTATTAACTCAGCTAAATTATCGATTTCCGATTCTGGCAAATCCGTATTTGAAGGTTTAGGTTTTGCGATACCGATTAACATTGCCAAACCAATTATTAACGATATTATCAAGTACGGTGAAGTGCAAAATAGAGTAGCGCTAGGCATAAGAGGCCAAGAAATAGGTAGACAGCTATACATCGGACCTAATGATTTTGGTGGTATTTTCATTACTGAAGTTATAGCGGGTGGTAGTCTGAGCGATAGTGAAGTGAAACAAGGTGATATCATTGTTAAGTTGGATGATCAACGCATCAGCACAGTTAATGATATCAACAACTTCCTCAAGAGCAAGAAAGCTGGTGATAAAGTTAAACTAACTTATGTTCGTAATAATGAACTACATACCACAGATATAGAGCTCAAAAATAAAGTTAATACTGAAGTAAAAACGAACAAGCAGAGCGATAAAAATTAGCTGTATCACAAAGGGGATCCAATTTGGATCCCCTTTTAGTTATGTATTCTCATCGATAATGTACAGCTTAGTCTAGTCTAGTTTAGTTTGTTTAATGAGCATTTGGTATAAAACTATGCTCGTAGCTGTACAAACAATAATTTTTATCCAGAAATAGTTGGGCAAGAAAATTTGTAGCAAAATCCCTAAGATAACTAGGCATCCTTGAGTTAAGACTAGCTTGCTAATTAGCTTTCCCTGATCATTTGTGGACTTAGACTGCAATAATTTTCTATAGCCATGAACTATGGGAACAATAGTCCATAAAATAAAGAAAGAATAGTACAAAGCAGGCGTGTATTCTGCAGTTAGGGAGTTAGGTAAGCGAGTTAGGGTAATTGCACCAAGGTTAGTACCCACGATAATCCATAGGATGGCTCTGTATATATTGTTTGACATTTCCTAGTCCTCCCTTCAGTTATAAAAAACTAACCTTTTAGGTTGGTAGATTGACTATAAACTGGATTATACATTTATTTATTTACTGATTTTGTATTTGATAGTCGAGAGTAGAGCAGGAGGCTTTAGTTTTAAGGCATCTTTTCGGGTGTGATAAAATGCAAAAAGAATATTAACAGGAGAGAACTATGTCACAACAACCGCCAAAGGGACATAGCATTAAAGCAGGTAGTTCCAGAATCATAGCAAGAGCAACCATGATTTCTATGGTTGGTTTGGCATTAGCCAAAATAACAGGCTTTATTAGAGAAATTCTAATTATTCCCAAGTTAGGTTATGGTGTTTTCTCCGATGCATACAATGTTGCATTTTTAATTCCAGATTTTTTGTATGAGTTGTTAATGGGTGGCGCTGTAGCTGCTGCCATTATGCCCACCCTTGCTGCAGGAATTGAACGTAATAAACAACGCCAGGCGTGGAATAGCGTTAATATCTTTGTTTCCATCTTTATGAGCATTGTCGTGGTGATTATGGGCATCACTGCTTTACTCATGCCAGTACTGACGGCATTGCTTAATCCAAACAAAGATCCAGCAGTGTTGGAGGCAGCTGTTCCCGTTTCTCGTATCTTGCTGATTCAGTGCATCATCATGATGCAGATCGGACTGTTAAATGGTATTCTTAACGCCTACAAGCGATTTGGCTTACCAGCGTTTGGTTCATCTATCTATAACATTGCATATATGATTGCCCTCTGGCATTTTGGCTCAGCAGATATTGTCGGATTACGTCATGTTGCTTGGGGTGTTGTTGGTTCTGCGATTATCTATCTTGTTTACTTGCTCACTTTAGCGAGACGCGAGATCATAAATTTCCGCTTCAATTTCGCCTATCAAGATCCAGGCTTTAAGCGCTTAGTCCGTTTAGCGTTGCCAACCTTGCTTTCTGGTTCAGTGTTGCATATCAACGCGATTATCATGAACAGCTTTGCCAACCAATATGTAGGTGCTGCTACCACAATCAGACAAGCAAATACTACCTGGTCTTTGCCATACGGAGTTATTGCTATAGCTATTGGTGGGGTAATGTTACCCAATCTAACTGGGTTTTATGCAACTAAAAACTTTAAGCGTGTGCGCTCACTATATACAGACAGTTTGCGTAAAGCCTTGTACTTTATGACTCCATTTGCTGTGGGATTTGCTGTTTTTAACTTCCGCACAATTCAAGCTATTTTCCAGTGGAATAGTGAAAGTTACACTAACGAACAAGTAGCGGTGACGGGTAAAGTGCTAGCTTGGTTTTGTATCAGTATGTTAGCTCAAACAGTAATTTATATGACAAACGCTGCTTTTTTCGCTCGTAAAATAACTAGATTAGCGTTACTTATCGGCATCGTAACTCTAATCTTAAATCCAATTTTCTGTACTATTTACATTACAGTAATGGGGCAGGGGGTTTATGGCATTGGTATGGCTCATGCTAGTTATAGTGTGATCAGTGCATTGATTATCTTTGCCTTGTATCGCAAGCATCGTCCAGAAGCCAGACCATACAAAATGACTCCTTTCTTACTACGTTTAGCAATATGTGCGCTAACAACATTAATTGTGGCATCAGCACTTAATGTTTTACCGATTAATCCCGCTGGCAAGTTGTTGCAACTAGCTGTCTATTGCGTGTATATGCTGATCACTATGTTTACCTATTATTTAACTGGGATAGCAATCCAACTCAGAGAAGCAAAAATCTTTGAAGCTAAATTGATGTCAATGATCGGGAAGTAGAGTGACTAATGTTATTTCGTAAAGCAATCAAGCAAAAATATCGTGGGCAAGACCATGAGCAACTTTTGCAACTCAAAGCTGAAGATACTGAAACAATAAAAAAGATGCAAGAGCAACAGCTGGCATATCTTGAACAGTTAGGTTTTTTAGAGCAAGAGGTTGCTGTGATCAGCTCTTCAGCAATTCATGAGTATCTCGCATTGTATCAAGAATTATTAAATTTGCGCTTTATCTATGTGGATAGACGACAAGTGCGCAGAGGTGACAGTCTTTTAAGTATCTTCATCAATAGCAAAATTTATGCGATGCAAGATCATGGTAAAACACTTACACAGAAGTTGAATAAATTTATAGGCAAATATTTTCACACCAAGGAATGGCAAGAATACTTAAACAAAGGCAAATTAGCTGAGCTGTTACTTATTGCTGAGTTGGTAGATGTTGCGTGTCGCTATGTTGAGAGTTGTTTAAATGATCGTGGCTACACGAGTAAATTATTCAATTTGGTACCACTCAATGAAGATGAGTTGCATTTTAAAATTGCCACGGAAGTTTATGAACAGCTGATTAATGGATGGGCTACTATTGACTGCAAATTGGGAGTGAACCAAGAGTTAGACTTGAGTGTAATTTTAGTGCAAGCAAGTGATCTGGCACACCAAAATATTATGTCTGATTCACCGTATCAAGCCACAGCCATGCATCTGAACGAACAGGCAAAAACTATTTTAGAGCGATCAAAGAATCCCTTAATTGCGCAGTAAGTTCGTGTGCATCCCCTTTAGGTTGAGGATTTATGGCAGAGCCAAACTTAATTGTAACGATGCGCTTTTTTCCGGTGGCTGGATCTTTATAAGACGGTTTTCGCTGATGGCGTGAGAAGAATTCATATCCACCAGAGATATATACAGGGACTAAAGGACATTTACTCTTGATGGCGATGTAAGCAGCACCACTTTGTAATTCGCCTAATTCACCATCTGCAGTGCGAGTACCCTCTGGATGAATCAAGAGAATATTTCCTTGCTGACAGGCATTGCGAGCTGAAAGTAAAGTGCGAATAGAGCCACGTTTTGAGCTTCGATCAACCAAAATGGGGCGTGTTAGTTTTAACAATAACTTACCGATTAAACCATGATCTGTAGCTAAATCAGCAGCAGCTAACACGCATATTTTGTCGTGCACATTCTCAGGTAATCCCGCTATGATCAGCAGTCCATCAATATATGTGACATGGTTGGCCGCTAGAATGTAGGGAGCACTTGGAGGAAGATTTTCAAGCCCAGTAAAACGCAAATCAATGCGTTTGGCAACGTAATTAAACAATAAGCGAGAGAGTAATTTTTGCCACCAATTTCGTGGGGCAGGTAAAGTAGAAGTTAAATCGTGTTGGGTGCTACTTGGATAATGGTTAGTTTGTTTCATATTTTTATTCTACATTTTCTCTTTTTGTTGTTCACGACGATGCAAGAAAAAGTTACGCAATAGATCACCACATTCAGAGGATAGTACACCGCCAGTCACGCTGGTGTGGTGATTTAGGTTCAAAGCAAATACGTCTTCAAGTTGCTGATGACTACCACAAGCCCCGTTTTTGGCATCAAATGCCCCAAATACAATGCGTTTTAAATGAGCTTGCATGATGGCACCTGCACACATCAGACAAGGTTCAAGTGTCACATAAAGAGTGGCATCGGGTAGACGCCAATATTTTTTTTGTGCACATGCTTGGCGTAGGGCGACGATTTCAGCATGCCCTGTAGGATCATGTTTCTGTGTGCGATCGTTAAACCCTTCAGCAATAACTACATTGTTTTCTACGATAATACAACCTACAGGAACTTCACCAGCAAGCGCAGCTTCTTTGGCTAAATTTAACGCCTGGCGCATGAACAGTTCATCTTGTTCAGTGATCGTAGTTTGCTTTGAGATATCGAGCATAATCTCCTCGTGTGGTTGCTTGTATAAGGTATTACAAATTATAATTAAAAACTGAATGAAAAGGAGGAGCCATGGCAACTAGAGAAGGTCGCTGCAAGAATTGTGGTTCAATTATATTAGTAGATACCAAGAAAGACCAAGCACATTGCTTGTTTTGTAATTGTGTTTTCCCTAAAGATGAAGCGTTTGCAATTTTAGAAAATCCTGATCAATACACATTCCCTAATGATCCTCAACCTGAATATAAAGGACCTCAATTGAGTCCCACAGCTAAGGGTGGTGTGGTTTCTTTTAGTAATACACCGGTTAAATCTACGGTGAAAAAAGGAAATACCGCTCGAGCAAATGAGGTCGAACCGTACCAAGTTACCCAAAAGAAAATACCTGATTTACGAATGAAACCTAAACTCAGATTGTTGATTAGTATCGGTTGCTTAGTGTTGGTAGGTATTTTCCTTGCTGTCACCATTCCATTGAAAATGCAACGTGAAGCACGCAAAGAATCCATCACCCAGGCTTTAGCTAGCCATCTGGAGAAGTTACCATCGGTTGAGAAAACTTCACTTACAGTAGGCAAGGATTTCGATATCCAAAGAAATGATAATAGTCTTGTGACTATTGTTTTACCTGAGGCTCAAAAAGAAGACGTAGTTCAATTATTCAAAGATTTTTGTCAAATAAGAGCTGATGAGCTATCTCTAGAACAAACTGACATTAAACATACTGTCAATAATGTCACCTTGAAAGTTTTGACTAATTCTGGAGGATATCAGATTGATCGACCAGCAGATCTAGAGGATGCGACTTTAGAAGCAGCAATCAAGGAGACTAAGTAAAAAAAACGCCATAAATGAGAATTTGTTTAGCGTCTTGCTACATGTTTTTAATATGTATTTTCTTCCTTGTGAGAGAAGATAAAATTTTAACAGTACAACAGCAAATTAGACGAATTGCTTTGTTAGACTAGAGACAAGACAGCAAATACTTTAATTCTCTTCCGACGATAGCAACCTTTTAGGTTGCTTTTGTTTTACCTAAAAAAACACGTGCTAAAATTAAGCAGAAAAAATAGTTCTCTTAGGTAATTTGTATGCAAGTTAATTATCACAACCATAGTTGTTTTACAGTAGAAACTCCCAAGTTGAAACTGATTTTTGATTGCGGTATTAAGCCAGAGCACAAAAGGTTAAAAGACGACATAATAGCTGAGGCTAGACGTTACAAGGAAACTGTACCAAGGTTAAATAAACAGCTAGCTTTGGTGTTTTCGCATCGTCATCTAGATCATTTTGATTTAGATTTAGCTGAAACTATGCTCAAGTTAGAGGTTCCAGTCATTTTAGCAGATGAAGTAGATCTGTCAGACTTAGAAATATTTAACGCAAAGAACTTTTATCGCTTATTGCCACGTACACAAACTAGTATTGAGCTAAATGAACAGCTTAGCTTAGAGATAATTTGTTCTGGCTCTACCGATCAAGGAGGAGCATTACTCATGTGCTTTGATGAGGCACATATTTTCTTTGCAGGCGATTTAGCGGTTTGGGATTGGGATCAACATTTTGCTCACGATTTTGCAAGTGAGTTAGCATATTTAACGAAGCAACGTAACCAAAGAGAAATTGATGTAGCATTTATTCCTTGCTGTACAGCTGATGGCTGGCAAGAAAGACCACTTTTAGCTGGGCAGGAAGAGCTTTGTCGAAGCTTAAAACCTCGCATAGTTATACCAATGCACGCATGGCGTTTTGAACATTTTTGGTATGGATTTGCACGTTATATCGAGCAAAAGTTACCGGTAAAGATCAAGCGTTGGCCAAGGCAAAAAGCATTAAACATTAAAGAAACACTAGAAAAACAAGAGTTAATGGAAGT
The DNA here is from genome assembly GCA_023389255.1 of Bacillota bacterium. GTDB lineage: Bacteria > Bacillota > Clostridia > Saccharofermentanales > DTU023 > JAEWER01. Next base: position 17,052 of record JAEWER010000011.1, on the reverse strand, counting down.
TGTTATCCCCAATGTTTACGAGGAAAATAAATGATAAAGCGTTTGCAATTAAGCCAGTTAGGAAAAATGGCAGAGAATCCTAATTTTGTAGAGAAAATAGAACGAGAATTCAGCGAACAAGTACAATCTGTTTTAACTGATATAGGTAAAGGTAATTGTCGCTTGCTGTTGATTTCTGGACCGACTGGTTCGGGTAAAACTACATTTTCGCACTTGCTGACTAACCACTTAACAGATATTGGTAAAAAAGCATATGCCTTATCTTTAGATGATTACTACGTACAAGAAGCATTGACTTACGATGTGGAAGGCAGACCAGATTTTGAAAGTGAAAGCACCATTGAATTCAGTTTATTCATTGAACAAATTATGGGACTGTTGCGAGGTGAAAAAGTTGCATTACCAACGTTTATATTTGCTGAAAGACGTCGGCACTTTATGCCGGAAAAAGTTTTGCAACTTGCACCAGATGAATTATTGATTGTAGAAGGATTGCATGGTTTATCAAATAAAGTGCTAGAAAACATTGATAATCGCTTAGTAGCCAAAATTTTCATATGTCCAGAAATGGAAATTTACGATGCGGATAAACTGTTGTTTTCTAGTGATGATTTGCGCAAAATAAGACGCTTGTGCCGTGATGTTGAGCATAGAGGCTCAACTGCGATTTCCACCTTGGATTATTGGCCTATGATCAAAAATCACGAAGAGCAAGTTATGCCTATTTACCGACAAAACGCAACATACTACATCAATTCAGCCTTGGCATATGAAAGTTGCGTACTAGCCCCAAAGGCAATTGTAGAACTCGGTAAGTCCAAGCGTGAATACGAGCAAGGTACCCTTAAGCCGTCAGATACGATTAAACCTGGTCATTATTACGCCAATTTAACGCTGGCTTTGCAAGAATTAGAGCGTTTACTTTCAAGCTGTAAATCTATGCCAGTAATTGATAAAAAAAAGGTGCCACCCAATTCAGTTTTACAGGAATTTATTTAGACTCAGTCTATAACTGAAAATATATGTATGTTAGCTATTTTAAGGGATTGGCGGGGAAGTTTCATGAGTTACAGAGTAGGTAATTTTTCCCGATTATACTGAGAACAATATTGCAATAGGTTAAGAGTAATGGAGGATATATGGCACAGGAATTAACTAAAGCTAATTTTGACTCATTAGTCACTGAAAGTGATGTACCTGTCCTAGTAGATTTTTGGGCACCTTGGTGTGGACCTTGTCGCATGATTGGTCCTGTAATCGAAAAATTGGCAGATGATTTTGCAGGTAAAGTGAATGTTTACAAAGTCAATGTAGACGATGAGCAAGATTTAGCGGAGCGTTTCCGTGTAATGAGCATTCCCACAATCTATTTATTTAAGGATGGTGAAGTGGCAGAACGCTTGGTAGGTGCTCGTTCATACGAAGATCTAGCCGCTGAATTAGAAAAACTGATTTAAGTTTAATTTTGCTTGCGCCCACCGTTTAAGGTGGGTGCTTTTTTTATTTTGGAAATTTGAGGAAAGACCAACATGAACAGAGTGCAAAACATAGTAGAGCATGCAGAGGTTGCCGTAAGCCAGCGCTTAAAGAAACATTTAGTAGAACGTCTAGAAGCTGATTTGACTGTTTCTCCTGCTGATTTTTGGTCCAGTGTAGCAGGAGATATTAGTAATTTTATCAATCATAAAATTAATCAGTCTTTGAGCCTGAATGTGGAGGAACCCCTACAAGATTGCTGTTATCCCACCATGGACAGTAAGGGTAATTGCGTTATTTTACTGGAAAATGATTTCGCTTTTTCCCACTTACTGAATGCTTTGTTATGCCAATTGCAGTTAAAGGGTTGGAAATGTTTTGTACTGGATGTAACTAGCCAGAAGTGGAGCGAACATTTTTGGTTTAGAGGTGAAGCAAGTTCTGAGGCACCGCTGTTTGTCGATTGGGTGTTAGATTGTACTGTTAAGAATTGGGATATCTATCAAATGCCACTTTTCAATGAAGCCATTAATTATTGTCCCTGGATTCTTTTAGAGGGTGTGTCTAAACACTGTGCCGATATTAATTATTGCGCCAAAGTGGATATATTTGCGCCTAATTTAGAGCATTTGAGTTACGAAACATCTTTTAAGAATGCTAATTGGTATTTTCATAAGTGTTACTTGAATGAGTTTACTCTCAGTGGTTATGTAAACGAAATAAAGGCAAGCGTGAACGATGAGAAACTAATAGTTGCAGAAGCAAACGTAATACACCTGCCAAATCTCGAACGCTACCTAACTGAGCGTCAAGAAAATGATCATAAAGGCAAGAGAGGGAAAGGCTTGTTGCTCGCTGGTTCTAGTGGAATGTGGGGAGCGAATATGTTGGCAACGGAAGCTTGTTTGCGTACTGGTATAGGGTATCTATATCAAATTCTCCCAAGTGATGGTTATGGGCCGATATTGAGCAAGTATCCACAATGCTTGATTACGCAAACAGAAAAATTATTAGAATTACCAGCAAAACTAGATGCTATAGCGATTGGTTCTGGTATGGCTAATAACGACTATATTGCAGAGCAGTTAATAGAGGTGCTGAACTCGCCTGTCACTAAAATTATTATAGATGCAGATGCTTTGAATTATTTGGCCAAACACCCCGAATTGCATAAGCAACTAACAAGTGCAGTACACGATAAAACTAAAGAAATTGTGCTGACACCACACTACAAAGAGGCTCTAAGGTTATGGCAATCGGCGAAAGAACAGCTAAATAAGGGAACTGTGCAGGGTATCCCTGCTAGTAGACTACAAAGACTTATGTATTTGCAGAAACAAACTGATATCAGCCGCTTAGAATTACTGGAAGCGTTAACACTTTATTTTAACTCGATAGTAGTGCTCAAGGGGCATCACACCTTGATAGGATCACTATTAGGAGAACAATTAATTGTGACTGTTAATGTAACTGGTAATGATGAATTAGCTAAAGCTGGTTCAGGAGATGTGCTGACAGGACTTATGCTAGGTTTTGCTTGCCAATGTGAAAAGCTACAACAGGCAATAGAATTGGCAGTGTGCGTACAGGGACGTTTAGCTGATAAAGCGGTGGAGAGGGGAGAACAAAATCTGCTAATTTCAGATTTGGTAAAAAGTTTACCCGAAGTTTGGCGTGAAATATTTCGTTAAGTGGCTTGCAACAGAGAGTCAAGTTAGTTAAAATAACTTTGCTCAAATTGATTGCTTGCTTAGCTCAGTTGGTAGAGCATCTGATTTGTAATCTGAAGGTCAAGGGTTCGAGTCCCTTAGCAAGCTCCATAGTTAAAAGCTCCCTAATAGGGAGCTTTTTCATAGCTAAAATGCTGTCATCAAGGATGAAGTTTACGATACAAGCCAAACATAGCACTAGTACTTTGTGTCCTAACTACAGCTGAAATCAAAACATATACCCAATAATCTTTCTTAACCCAAATTTAGCCGAATAAACTTTAATACTCGTTAAGACAAATAGGGAAGACGATGCTTGCTAATAGTGTCACCTAATACCTAAAACTATTGCAAATACATTCTTTTAGTAACTAGGAACATTTAAATTCGAACTAACACTATCAGAAGATAAAGGTGTACTACTTGTGAGCTATCGAGTTTCTTTTGGTGACATATAAAATCAGGTTAATTGAGACTAAACAACTTTTCAGATACTTGCATTCTGTTTTGGGCATAGATAAAATTTCAGAGTTATCAGAATATCTGCAGCAGTAGAGAGGAGTTTTGTTATTGCTCATACTGGCTAAACAGAGTGTGAGTTGGTAATAAAACTTTTTATCAGGTTGTTGCTTTAAAGTATCAGCCTATAAATTCAACTTGATTACTGTTGAGTAAATGGTGAGGGAACATGAATAAAGGTTTACTAAAGCTAAGAAAATTTTTGTCGGCTGGTTTAGCTATGCTTATGTTGGTTGCTTCGTTTGGTGCTCTACCAACCAAGGTGGTAGCCGAGGAAGCGATAAAACCGACACAAGCAACACGTTTTGGTATTGAAAGTTTAGACTTACAGCCCATTCGCTATTATGCTTTTGAAAAAGCTAAAGAAGTTAGCTATGGTACTAATTACTATAAATACGGTGCAGGCATGAACCTAACTTGGGCACTTCCGCCTGAGGTTAAAGCTAACGATTATTTTACGCTCAAACTACCAAGAGAAATTAATGTTGACGCCGCTCCAGATCAACGCAATGTATTCTTTACAATAAAAGATGCCGCTGATCCCAGCCAAGTAGTTATGCATGTATACTTTGATCACCGTGAAGGCGAACAAGATGTGCTTAAATTTGTAGCTACCAAATATGCTGAAGATAAAGCCGGTGGCACAAAAGCTTTTAGGGGTACCGCAGTTATCGGCTCAGAAATTCCTGTAAGCAAAATTAAATCAATCTGGGATTTAGATGAATCCCTTGCCAATCCTGGTAATCACAACAAACCGAGAACAAGTATTGACCAAAATCAAAAATACTATCAAGGCTTTAGACCAAGCTATGAATATTTCAACGACGCACCAGTCAATGGCGATGTCTGTAATCATAGGAAGACTCTTACCTATGAAACTAAATATATGGATGGTCCCAGCTTCGAGCTTCAAGACGAAACCTCAGTAAGTTATAAATCTCAGCTCTTCTATGATGGGTATATGTATACTCGTTTTGGCGATTTCATGCTCCAGCCCATCAAGGAAGATCAAGATTCGATCACATTCATGATTCTCTACAACGTGGCGGGTACCGGTCAGGCAGCGGGTGCAGTTACGAGAGAATTCACTTTGAACAATACAGGTTTTCCGGCGCAAGGTGGTTACCGCCAAATGCCCGCTAACCTTACTCCCTACAATGGAACTTACACCAATTCAATGGAGATGTGGAAAGCTGATCCAGGACAAGGTACGCCAATACCTAAAAATCGTACAAAGGTTGACGCAAGCAGTTTAGGTGAAAAGGTAAATACCAATAATCCAACAGTGCGTATCAACAGCTCAACTTTTAGCTTCCCTGATGATAAAAATACTTATGTCATCAAACTTAAGATGCGTAAGCATGATAACAAAGTTACAGCACCCTCAGGACAGCCGGGCTGGTTTATGGCAGCCTACCAAAGTCGTTCGATTCGCAGATTTGTTATCGAAGACTTTTATCACGGCACAACAGGTGATGGAAATGCGGTTTTAGAAGACACACCCGAAAGTGAATTTGCGCAAACCCCACTCTCGATTCGTAAAGTTGATAATGAGGGTAATGTCATTAAGAGTGGTGAAGTTACATTCTTATTGCAAGATAAAGAAACCAAGTATTCAGTTGCTAAATCGCTCAATGCTGAGGGTGAAGTAGTCTTTAACGGTTTGTTCCTCAATCACAGCTATCTTCTAATGGAGACACAAGGTGCAACAGGCTATGAGCAACAACCAGAGCCTTTTGATTTGACTGTAGACAGCCAAGGTGTGATTCATTTTGCTGATCCTAAAACTACGATTAAACAACGTACCGATCTTGATGCAACGAAAAATGCATATTCGTATGACTTTGTAAACTCTCGCGCAGGCACAACTGATAAGCTGGGTTACTTCAAGGTTGTGCATAAGTATTATGACAACATGTCAGACTTAGAAGCACAACAAAATGAAGCGCATGAAGAAGAAGGTATAGAGACCAGTGGGCCTGCTAGCCAACAATACGAAGCTACTTCGCAGAAAGTATATCAAGATTATCGCCTTGTCAGAGTGGAACGTTCTGATAATGAAAAAATTGCTCTAGATGATGACAATATCTCAACCAAGGCAGGCAATTATGTGCCAGATACCCATTTACAGGTTACCTATCTATATGTAAAACCGGGTGTCTTTAATGAGGTGCATCTTTACTATGATTCTAGGGAAAAAGCAGAAGCTGGTGTACCTGAACAGGCTGAAGAAAGAGCAGAAAACCCCAGAACAACAACTTCGCAAACAGGTTTAGCAGAAAATGAATTTACTTCACAAAAGTCAGATAAGGATGGATATACCTTACTTAAAGCCAGTACTGATGAACCTACTTTAGAACCTAATCAGGATGGAGCTCAAGCAACAGGTAACTTTATTCCTGGTAAGACAGTAACTCATACTTATTATTACTATCGTACACCAGCGCCTAAAGGAAGCTTTACTGTTGTGCACAAGTACTTTAATACAGTAGAAGACCTTGAGGGCGATAAGAACGCAGTTCGTGAAGAGTCTGAGAAAAAAACAGAAGGAACAGATAAAGAACAGTTCAGAGGAAGTTCACCTAAGCAGGACGAAGAGTATGGTTATGTTAAGTTAGTACGTTCAGATGAAGAACATATCCCAACAGGTGATGATAATAACAGCACCGTACCGGGTAACTATGTACCGAATAAAGATTTAGTTGTAACCTACTACTACCTCAAACTCGGTCAATTTAAGGAAGTGCATAAGTACTATGAGTCTGAGGAAGATGCACAGCAAGGAAACAATCCGAGTGATACTGTCGAAAATCCCAGAACAAATGCTAATAACCAAAAAGGTCTTAACACTGAAAGCTTTACGTCAGAAAAGGATGACAAAGAAGGCTATACCTTAGTAAGGGTTGAATCGGATCACGAGGATCTACAGCCTAAGAGTGATGGAAGTCAGTCAACTGGTAACTTTATTCCTGGTGCCACAGTTATACATACATATCACTATGCTCGCACCACTGAACCCGTTGATCCGGGAGAGCCAACTGAGCCTGAGCAAAAGGGAACATTTAAAGTAATTCATAAGTACTATGACTCACAAGAAGCACTTAATGCAGGAACTCCTGTTGCCCTAGAAACTCAAGGTGAAAACAGTGAGGGACCTGCCACTGAAAGTTATGGTGCTAGTGAGAAAGAGGAGATTGAAGGCTACAGCTTTGTCCGCGTTGATCGTTCACACCCAGAAGCAATTCAGCTAGGCGAAGATAGTAAATCAACCAAAGCTGGTAATTACATTCCAAACGAAAATTTAGTAGTTACGTATCACTATCTGAAGCAGTCAACTGAGCCCACCGAACCTACCGAACCAGAACAGCCTGAGCCTAAAGGAAGCTTTACTGTTGTGCACAAGTACTTCAATACAGTAGAAGACCTTGAGGGCGATAAGAACGCAGTTCGTGAAGAGTCTGAGGATAAGACAGAAGGAACTGATAAAGAACAATTCCGAGGCAGTTCACCGAAACAGGATGAAGAATACGGCTATGTCAAGCTAGTGCGATCAGATGAAAACGATATTCCCACAGGTGATGACAACAACAGCACCGTACCGGGAAACTACGTACCGAATAAGGATCTAGTTGTTACTTACTACTACCTCAAACTCGGTCAATTTAAGGAAGTACATAAGTACTATGAGTCTGAGGAAGATGCACAGCAAGGAAACAATCCGAGTGATACTGTCGAAAATCCGAGAACCAATGCTAACAACCAAAAAGGTCTTAATACCGAAAGCTTTACGTCAGAAAAGCATGACAAAGAAGGCTATACCTTAGTAAGGGTTGAATCGGATCACGAGGATCTACAGCCTAAGAGTGATGGAAGTCAGTCAACTGGTAACTTTATTCCTGGTGCCACAGTTATACATACCTACCACTACGCTCGTACCACAGATCCTACCGAGCCTACCAAACCTGGTAAGCCAACCGATCCCACAGATCCAAGTGAGCCTACCAAACCGGGTAAGCCGACCGATCCAACAGATCCAAGTGAGCCTAACAAACCCGGTGGTGATAACCCTGACCGACCTGGTGATGAAGATCCAAACAATCCTGGAAACAATAACCCAAGTAACCCAGGAGGAAACAATCCGAATAATCCGGGAGGGAATAATCCCAATCAACCTGGTGGAAATCAAGGAGGTAATAACCTGCCTAAAACGGGTGAGAGAAGTGCAGCTGCAGCAGTAGTTATTTGCATAAGTATAGGAACAGTTGCAATTTATCTCAGAAGACGATATGTGAAGCAATAAGTTAAAAGCCTAGGCATTGCCTAGGCTTTTTTACTGCAAAAAAGTTGTAAATTAAATTTTCTTTTGTGCAGAGGAAGATACTTTGCAAGACAGGAGAAATGAAATCTTTTAGGCTACTATCAGCAACTCCAAATTCATGAAATAGTAGGTTTTCTTTTTGTTTGTTAAGCAATTATTCTTGTGCAATTTGAACAATATTAAGACAAAAAGAGGGCTAGTGAGTTATAATAACCACATAAAACTATCCGAGGAGTTGCGGATGAATCCAGCCTATCTGTTCAATAACGGCAGAAATTATATGAGCTATGAAATGCTGGGGGCACGTCCAGAAATGATGTTGGATGAACCTGGTTATAGGTTTTCAGTTTGGGCACCCCATGCGCAGAATGTAAGTGTAGTTGGTGATTTCAATTGTTGGGATAATCAGATAAATCCCATGCAACGACATGGTAGCACTGGCATTTGGACGGTTTTTATTCCCGATGTAAGACAGTGGGATCGTTACAAATATGCCATTCAATTCTCTACGGGTGAGTGGCAACTAAAGGCTGATCCTTTTGCTCGTCATGCTGAGACCAGGCCGTCAACAGCTTCAATTCTCTACGATCCCTCTGATTATGAGTGGCAGGATGCAGATTATCTAGCTGATTTACCAGATGCCTATACCGTCAAGCCTCTTAATATTTATGAAGTTCATTTGGGTTCTTGGCGCAGATATTCTGATGGATCATGTTATAACTATCGTGATATCGCTCCTCAGTTAGCTGATTATGTTGTTGAAATGGGTTACAACGCCGTGGAGCTAATGCCTGTAATGGAGCATCCACTCGATGACTCGTGGGGATATCAGGTTACAGGATACTTTGCGCCGACTAGTCGTTACGGCACACCTGCTGATCTAAAGTTCTTGGTTGATTGTCTACACCAACACGGTATTCGTGTAATCCTTGATTGGGTGCCAGCCCATTTTCCACGGGATGCTTTCGGTCTAGCTAAATTCGACGGGACGGCGCTCTATGAATATGCCGATACCAGGTTGGCTGAACACGAAGATTGGGGAACTTTAGTTTTTGATTATAGTAAAGCTGAAGTACGTTCATTTCTTTTATCTAGCGCTTATTTTTGGTTAAAAGAATTCCATTTTGATGGTTTACGAGTTGATGCCGTCACCTCCATGATCTATTTAGGATTTGGCAGAAAAGAGCATCTGACTAATGCTCATGGCGGTACAGAAAATCTTGAAGCAATCTCTTTCCTTAGGGAGCTTAACGCTCTGATTAGGGAAAAGTTGCCACATTGTCTGATGATTGCCGAAGAATCAACTGAATTTCCTGAGTTAACCAAGGGTTCTGATCTTGGAGGAATTGGCTTTACGCATAAATGGAATATGGGTTGGATGAATGACACCCTCGATTATTTCTCTTTTGATTATTATCTGCGTAAACAACATCATCAATTACTTACTTTTTCGATGATGTATGCTTTCTCCGAGCGTTTTATTTTGCCTTTTTCACACGATGAGGTTGTGCACGGTAAAAAGACTTTGCTCGGCAGAATGGCAGGGGATTATTGGCGTCAATTCGCATCTTTGCGCACCTTATTCATGTATCAAATGGCGCATCCTGGAGCCAAGCTTACCTTTATGGGCAATGAATTTGCTCCATATTTGGAATGGCGTTATTACGAAGAGTTGGAATGGTTCATGTTGCAATATCCTGCACACGAAGCGATGCATCGTTTTGTTAAGCAACTTAATCATCTTTACTTAGCGGAAAAAGCTCTGTGGCAAATTGATGATTCGTGGGCTGGCTATGAATGGCTTAAGAATGACGACTTAGAAAATAGCGTGATAGCTTTTGCGCGAAAAGGTGAAAATCCTGATGATCTAGTGGTAGCTATCTTTAATCTAACCCCTAAAGTTTTCGACTATTATGAGCTACAAGCTCCACGAGCTGGTGAATACGAAATTATTTGTAACAGTGATGATAAAACTTGGGGCGGTGCTGGTTATTGGTATGACACAGAAGAAAAGAAGCCTAAAGTTCTTAAAACAGTGGATGAAATTATCGAACAAGAGAATAAGGGTACTGATCAGATAGCAGACAAAATTGAGTTAAAACAATCACAGCGAGATGTGAGAGGCATTGAAACTGATCAAATGCTTGCAACAGAAATTCAGGTGAGTTCAAAGTTTGAACTCACATTGCCACCGCTCTGTGGCATATATCTCAAATGGCAAAAGCCGAAAAGTTAAGGAGGAGTTATGGCGAGACAAGATATGGTAGCGATGATTTTAGCTGGCGGACAAGGCTCACGACTAGGGGTTTTGACGCAATATGTCGCTAAACCAGCTGTGCCGTATGGGAGCAGGTATCGTATTATCGATTTTCCGCTCAGCAATTGTACGAACTCAGGTATTGAAGCGGTGGGTGTGTTGACTCAGTATCAACCATTTCAACTGAATACCTACATGGGCAATGGCCATCCCTGGGATTTAGACCGTAATAATGGTGGTTTAGCTATTTTGCCTCCTTTCCAAACTAATTCGGGCAGTGACTGGTACAAGGGAACAGCTAATGCAATTTATCAGAATATTCACTTTATTGATATGTATCAGCCTAAGTATGTTTTGATTTTGTCGGGTGATCATATCTACAAAATGAATTACAGCAAGATGTTGCGTAAGCACGTGGAGTGTGAAGCAGATGCTACTATTGCAGTTATCGAAGTGCCTTGGGAAGAAGCATCACGTTTCGGCATCATGAATACTGACGAAGAAGGGCATGTTATCGAGTTTGAAGAAAAACCGCAAAATCCTAAAAGCAATTTGGCTTCGATGGGAATATATATTTTTTCTTGGGATGTGCTACGCAAAAAACTGATTGAAGACGAAGAAAATCCTGAATCAGTCAATGATTTTGGTAAAAATATCATTCCGTCTATGTTGGCTGATAAATGCAAATTGCAGGCATTCAAATTTGAAGGATATTGGAAAGATGTAGGAACCATTTATTCTTTATGGGAATCCAATATGGATTTGCTCGATCATCCAGAGTGGATCGATTTGAGTGATAGAACCTGGCGTGTGTACAGTAAAAATCCAATTCGTCCTTCCCACTATATCGCGAATACAGCTAAGGTAGTTGATTCTGTCTTGACAGATGGTGCCGAGATTTATGGTGAAGTTACACACTCTGTTCTGTCGAATAACGTCATAGTCGAAGAAGGTGCGGTAGTTAAAGACTCTATCTTGATGCCTGGTGTAGTGGTAGGCAAAAATTCAGTTTTAGACCATTGTATCGTCGGCATTGATACCGTGATTGGTAGCAATGTGAAAGCTACCCCAGAAATGACAGAAGGTGTTGCTGACTATGTCAACAACAAACTGTGCTCGCACGGTATCACCGTATTCCAAGGTGGGATAACGATTAAGAGTAATGTGAAGATTGCACCTAATTCCATGATTTCCGAACTCCAGCCAGGAGAAACTAGCAAAGTTGTTGCCAAAAAGTAGGAGGATATATGCTAACAAATGCAATTGGCTTAATATTGGCTGATCATAAAAGAGTGACCTTAAGTGAGTTGTCACAGCCTAGATCACTGGCTGCCGTCCCTTTTTGTGGACGTTATCGCATCATAGATTTTATGTTGTCAAACATGATTAACTCTGGCATCAAAACAGTTGGTGTATTGACAACTACTAAGTATCGTTCTTTGATGGATCACCTAGGTACAGGGGCTTCTTGGGACTTGGATCGCATGAAGCAAGGTCTTTCTATTTTGCCTCCATTTTTAACTGCTGGTTCACAGCCTGTAGAAGCTAATGATTTAGATGGTCTGCTCGATTTTATCAATTCAGTTAAGCAAGACTATGTGGTTTTAAGCGATTCCAATATCATCATGAACGTGGATCTATCTGAATTTGTTGAAGCTCACCATGAGAGTGGAGCTGATATGAGTATCATGTACAACCGTGATGCTAACAAATTTGGTTCGCCATCTTTCGCTTTAGATCTAGATAGAGGCGTGTTAAAAGATTTGTTGGTCGATCCTATTGCACCAAAAACACAGCGTTGTGCTATTGGTATTTTGGTGATTGCTAGACGTATTTTAATCGATATTTTGGGCGAAGCTATTGCCCGTGGCATCCATCGTTTGAGTATTGAAAGTCTGCTAAAAATGCATCAGCAATTTAAAATTAGGGGGTTTGAATATAAGGATTTGGTGTTGCGTATCAACTCTGTAGCTACTTATTTCAAGGCATCAATGAGAATGCTGGAAAGGGATACCAGAGGACACTTATTCCAAACAGAACGCCCAGTCTACACAAAAGTTAAGAATGAAGCTCCAGCCAACTATCATGCAGGTAATTTTGTGACTAATTCTTTGTTGTCCGACGGCTGTGATGTTAAGGGTAATGTGGAAGACAGTATACTGTTCCGTAGTGTTAATGTTGGTAGTCACGCTAGCTTGAAGAACTGCATTATTTTCCAAGATTGCACCATTGGTGAAGGAGCTGAGTTGACCAATGTGATTGTCGATAAAAATACAGTTATTAGGCCAGGTGTTAGATTACAAGGTCAACCTGATTATCCTGTAGTTATCGGAAAGGGCGTGATTGTTTGAACATTCTATTCGTTAGTTCGGAAATGTCACCATTGGCTAAAAGTGGTGGCCTAGGAGATGTGGTAGGTGCTCTTCCGAAAGCGATTCAGGCTTTGGGGCACGATGTGCGTGTAATTATTCCACTCTACAAGCAGATCAAGGAGCGTTATGCTTCAGATTTGCAATTCATACGTTGGTCTATGACTAAGTTAGGTTGGCGTACGATGTACAGTGGTTTATTCCGCATGGATGTGGATGGAGTACCCGTATATTTTATTGATAACGAATACTATTTCGGTCATGACAACATCTATTTGGAATATTCATTCGATATCGAGCGTTATAGTTTCTTTCAAAGGGCAGTATTAGAAGTTTTGGGTTCAGCCATGGACTTCTATCCTGATGTATTGCATTTAAACGACTGGCAAACAGGTATGATTCCCGTATTGCTAGAAGCTCATTATCAGGCGCATGGCTATCTGAAAAATACTTACTGTGTATATACCATCCATAATCTGAAATTTCAAGGTATTCATAGTCGTGAAAAGATCCAAGATCTCCTAGAGTTACCTGATCATTATTTTTCCGAAGCTGGCATCCTAAAAGATGGTGTGCCTAACTTTATGAAAGTGGGCATTATGTACAGTAATCGAGTGACGACGGTTTCACCTACGTATGCAGGAGAGATCATGCTCGATTATTATGGTGAAGGTCTGAATGGTCTGTTAGGAGCGCAAGCTTGGAAAGTAAAAGGTGTGTTAAATGGTATTGATGTAACTAGCTACGATCCTACAACTGATATTCAGCTAGCCCAGCATTATGATGCCAACACATGGCGAGAAGGTAAAATTGCTTGCAAGCTACAACTGCAAAAAGAACTAGGATTACAAGAGGCAGCATCCACGCCATTAATAGCTGTGATTACACGTTTAACGCAACAAAAAGGTTTGGACTTGTTGAGTTGTATCATAGATGAACTTCTGCAGGAAGATATCCAATTTGTTTTATTGGGTACAGGCGATTATCACTATGAGGAGACTTTTAGACAGGTGCAGGAACGTCATCCAGATAAAATGCGTTGTCTCATCAAATTTGATGAAGGATTATCACGACGCATTTATGCAGGTAGTGATTTGTTCCTGATGCCATCTATCTTTGAACCGTGCGGTTTGAGCCAAATGATTGCTATGCGCTATGGATCTCTACCCGTGGTACGTGAAACGGGTGGGCTAAAAGATACAGTTAAGCCCTACAACAAGTTCGATGGAAGTGGTACGGGTTTCTCATTTGCTAATATAAATGCTCACGAGTTGTTATTCGTGACTAAAGATGCCTTGGAACTTTATCGACATAATCAAACAGCATGGCAAAAGCTAGTGCAAAGTGCTATGAGTCAAGACTTCTCGTGGAGAAAGTCGGCGGAGCAGTACTGCACTTTATATCAACAGATAGTTGAGGAAAATCAACACTAATGTATCTAGAACACAATAGTCGCCAAAATGAATTTAGAAAGCCACAGGGAGCAACAACCTGTGGCTCATTTGTGCACTTCAGTCTGCGTTGTGATCAACCGGATGAGATCAAGCAAGTTAAACTTGTATATCAATATGGCCTACGAGAATTTGCCCAAAGTGAACAATGTCTATTGTGGAATGGTGTTGATGCTTATCAGTTAGAAGTTAGGTTACCTATTGAATATTGCTTGTTTTTTTATTGGTTTGAAATAGAGCGAACAACAGGCGAAACCCTCATTTTTGGTAAGAACTCTGAAGCGGCAGATGGTAGTGGTAAATTTCTTAGCTCTGCACCTGTTGTGACTGCTGAAAATCAGGGTGAAAATGCTTGGCAAATCACGGTTTATGAACGTAGCTTTAATGTTCCCCGATGGTTTCAGGGCGCAATTGTATACCAAATTTTCCCAGATCGCTTTAAACGAGGAACTGACTATACCTGGGAGAAAATGCATGCTACGACAGAGCGCTACCCCGAGCGAATTTTACATGCAGAATGGAATGAAGATGTTGACATATATGGACACCCTAGTACCGGTTATTTAGCTTGCGATTTTTTTGGGGGTACGCTTCAAGGCATAACGGAGAGTCTAGATTATTTACAAAGTTTAGGAGTAGATGTTCTCTATCTAAACCCTATTTTTGAGAGTAGATCCAACCATCGCTATGATACAGGCAACTACTTTCAGATTGATCCGCTCCTAGGTAGTAAAGAGCAATTAGATATTTTGATCAGCGAATTGCATAACCGTGGCATGTACCTAATGCTGGATGGAGTGTTCAGTCATACTGGAGCAGACAGCATTTATTTTAATCGCTATGGTCGCTACTCTTCGCTGGGAGCGTGGCAACAAGCAACGCTCAATGTGCCATCGGCATACAGCTCGTGGTATCGTTTTCATTCTGCTTCAACACCAGATGTAGAACCAAAAGCGCTAGTATCAGAAGCAAATTATGACTGCTGGTGGGGCTTTGCAGATTTGCCCAATGTGTGTGAAGAAGATTTGAGCTATCAGCAATATATTCTAAGCAAAACAGGTGTCATTCCGTATTGGTTGAGGCAAGGGATTGATGGCTGGCGTTTAGATGTTTCTGATGAATTACCTGATACCTTTCTGCGTGCTTTGAGAAAAAGTGTCAAAGGAACAAATAAAAATGCGGTAATTATGGGTGAGATCTGGGAAGATGCTAGCAACAAAGTGAGTTATGGTCACTTTAGAGATTTTTTATTTGGTAGCACACACGATTCGAGCATGGGCTATCCCTTTCGTCAAGCAGTGCTAGGTTGGTTGAAAAATGAATTGACTACAATTCAAGCAATTAACCAACTAGAAACTATTTGGGAAAACTATCCTCAACCTACACTTTTCGCAACTTTGAATTTAATTTCCAGTCATGATACTGCGCGAGCCCTAACTGAACTCTCAGGTATTCCTGATCCTGGGAAGCGCGAGTTACAAAAAGAAATTAAGTTATCGGCAGAGAAAAGACAAGAAGCGGAAACACTATTATTGTTAGCGGTAGCTTTACAAGTAGCTTGCCCTGGTAATATTTCTGTTTATTATGGTGATGAGCAGGGAAGCGAAGGCTATAGAGATCCATTTAATCGCCGTACTTTTAATTGGGAAAAAGCCTCCAGTGATCTGACCAATAAATACCGTACTTTGTTACAACTGAGGAAAAAGTATCCTGCTTTAACTACGGGTGAGTATCAAGCGTTAGCGCTCGATCAAGATGTTATAGCTATCAGGAGATATTCAATTACAAATGATGCGGATTTATTGTTCATAATTAACCGCAGTAGCAACGGCAAGATCTTTCGTTTGGAGAATTTACAAGAAAGTTTTGCTAAAGAACCAAGTGATTTTGTGGTAGTAACAAACGTTCAACCAATTACTCTAGCTGGCAAGGCCGCATTATTGATTGACCTTAACTCAGGTATTGAATTATATCGAGAATAGATGTTTACTTTTAAATTTTAGGTCGATATACGCTAGAGATTAAAGAGTAAAAAGATAGGATTTTTTTAGCTGTTTATAAAGGAAAAGACTAGTTGGATTCTTTGAGAAATAGTAATAGATTATTAGTATCTATTGCTAGAACTAGTTGCTAAGGTAGTACTGTTTGTTTATAATCGCACTGTTGTGGAGACGTAGCGAAGTGGTCGTAACGCGCTGCACTCGAAATGCAGTTGTCCAGAGATGGGCACGTGAGTTCGAATCTCACCGTCTCCGCCATTAGTATTTCATTAAAGCCCTCTAAGACTGAAAATAAAGTCTTAGAGGGCTTTTCTAGTTTTTGGAGATTTTCTAGAAAGTCTTAAAGATGTGTAAAAAGTCTTAAAGTGGGTAAAAAGTGTGGTAAAGATTAGGTGCGCAGGTATAAAAAAACAGGGCTTAAATGACCTATCTATTTCGTGCACGTATGTACCGTCTGTGTTCATAGCTAGAGTGTGACCGTATAAGCGATTTCTTTAGCACCAAAGAAAGTAGCAGAAGCTACCTGGCAAGCATAACAAGAGACTACACAGGCAGGGACAGACAAAGCCCGTAATAATTCACAGACTAATCAGCAAAGATACAAGAGACGAAGACGTGGCAAGAGCGTTGAGTAATAAAGCGAACATGCAAGAATCATTGATCAGAGCAATCAAGGAGAAGATTGAAGAAATTAGGAGCGTACACAGGTGAGACTAAAAAAAGAACTCTACGACTTTAAGGAGAATTAAGTTTAGAAGGCTATTGGGGAATATACAAGTTTTCATTATTAACTAAAGAGAGAAGCTTATGGCTTCTCTTTTTTTACTAGCGTTTAAGCTTCTGATTTTCTCCTAAGCTGCCCAATCAATATTTGACATGAATTTCACATAACTTGTACTTCTGATTTGACAAAGCCTCAATAAACTAAAAGTGGGACATAAATAAATGCTAAT
>JAEWER010000036.1 GCA_023389255.1 Bacillota bacterium | reverse complement strand
AAACCTCTTTGACCTATGAGACTTAAAGGATGATAATTCATCAATTACGATCATATCGTAGTTAAAGTGTATTTCACTCTTTTTTATTAGCCAGTCTACATTTTCCCTATTGATTAGATAAATGTCTGATTGTTTATTTAATGCTTTTATTCTTTCTTTTTCACTACCTATGACTACTGAGTATTTAAGAATATCTAAATGACTCCATTTTTCTATTTCTTCCTTCCAAGTATCCCTGGCAACTCTTAATGGTGCTATTATTAGAACTTTAGAAATTCCAAAAGAATCAAAGAGTAAATCCTTTATAGCTGTTAGGCTTATAACCGTCTTGCCGAGACCCATGTCCAGTAGAAGCGCTGATTCTTTATTTTCTTTTATAAATTCAGTAGCATAATTTTGATATTTATGTGGAGTATATTCCAATTAGTCACCTCCAATCCTCTTTATTATTTCATCAATATTTTCTTTGGAGTCAAGAACATAAACCTTAAAACCTAAGTTTTTAAATTGCCTTATTCTCTTTTTCTGGATTGGTCTTGGTTCTCCTCCAGGTCTTTTTGTTTCAACAAATCCGATCTTTCCTTTAGGTAGAAGTATTATCCTATCTGGTATTCCCGTCATTGAAGGAGATGTAAATTTAAGGCAGAGACCTCCATGAAGTTTAACCTTGTCAACTAAGACTTTTTCTATTTCATTTTCTAACATTGATATTTCAACCTTTCTAGCGATTGTGTGAAGGTCTCGAAGGTCTCTTCTATAACCTTTATATATATACTAATTTTAATTTTATTACTATATAAAAGTTATATATATGACCTTCGAGACTTGCACAATGGCTAAATTTACACAAAGTCGCTTTTCAACTTTAGTCCTTGAATCTTAATTCCATCACGAAGTTTAACCCTATTAAATCCATTGGATGAAAGAGCAGAGTAAAAATCAGTTGTAGACCTTACATAGTCTCCTATTCTTAAACAATAGGCCCTATATTCTTGATAGACTTCTCCAGACTTCTCTTCAAATGATGAATCAATCTCACAACACTCATTTAAGAAATGCTTGAACCAGTTATTTGATTCCTTATATTCATTGATGGCATCAGCCACTTTTTTAGGTAGGCTGAATTTAAAATCTTCATTAATGGCCTTTTTAGCACCTTCGATTAACCACTTGAGAACTGCTCCCCCAGCCTTATCTACTAAATAGTCAGTGTAGTTTTTAATATCACTAGAACCCTCTATCTTTGCCTCAAAAGGAATTACAATAAGTCTCCTCCAAGTTCCTTCATCTAAAGCACCCACCTTTGGTAGGTGGTTAGTATATAGGACAAGGGTGTGAGAAGGTATGAACTTGAATGGATCTCGATATTTTTTCTCTGCTACAATTTCATCTGTAGAACAAAGCTGTTTTACATTTGAAGTATTTAGCCTTAGTCCCTCTTGGAGTTCCGCTGCAATTAATAGTCTTTTACCTCTTGTTTCAGCAAGTTCTGGCTTAGCATTTCTTTTAGAATTAACTGTAAGAATATCTGCTGAGATTGACCCACTATATAGATTTAGAACTCTTGAGATGGTATTCCAAAATGTGGACTTTCCATTTCTTCCATCCCCATAGGCTATAATGAGAGCCTCGATATAGACCTTTCCGATTAGAGAAATCCCTGCAACTTTCTGCACATAGTCTATAAGTTCTTTATCATCTACAAAAAATGTATCTAAGGCATCAAGCCATATATCCATATTTTTATCACTTGGGTCTACATAGGTTTCTTTGGTTATATAATCATCTGCCTTATGTTCTCTGCATTCTCCAGTTTTCAAATTTACTGTAAATGACGGAGTGTTTAACAAAAACTCATCTGTATCCAACTCTCTCTGGTCTATTTCGAGCATTGGCTTTGATTCCTTTAAAGTTGCATGGATAGCTCTGGTGTCCCCTCTTTTTACTGCATATTTCTTATAAGCCTCAAGTGAAGTTAATTTATAGTATATAGATTTTTGATTTTTATCAAAAACCTCCATTGCCTTTTTCTCACTCATTGAAGATAGGATATCCCTAACTCCAGATTTCTTAATGTCTTCATCCATCTTGAAAAGTTCATTGTCTATTTCTTCTATTTGTTTTAGAACCAATTCTTGAGAGTAGCCTTGTGCTTTTAATTCAGATTCCTCCCAGTAAGAATCGTTGTAAACAAGAAAACCTGTGGAAGGAGAAAATCGAATTCTGTCTTGATATTCTCTTACAAAAACTTCTGCTTGACCTATGTCTGAAAATTCAGAAGGTCTTAAATTTATGCCTTCAGTATATTCTTCAGGTGGAACGTAATCTTCACTTGCTGCTACCTTTTTATAGAACTTACAAGCTGACCTCCATATTTGTTCCAGTTCATCATCTGGGAGTGGTGGTGAGCAAAGGCTGGCTTTTTTATCGAATAGTTCTCTCGCCTCATCTGTCTTTCCATATCGAATTAAGACCCTACCAGCAAAATGGTTCATCGTTGAATTTCTAGAGCCTTGCTGAATCAAGTCCTGAGAGTAATCGAAGTCCTCAAAATCATCTTTTAAGACTTCTGTTATATATTTTCTCCCCCTAACTATTTCAACAGCAGGATTCTTAACTCCAAAGAAAAACCTCGCTCCATCTAGGGCATTGCCATCAAAGAAAGTATAAGTCTCTGCTAACCTTTCTTTTGTCCCTACATATTCAGCTAAATTTGTGACCTTCGGAATTGGAAAATATATGTGCATTCTTGGTCTTGCAGCTTTTCCATTTTTTTCTTTTCTATGGTTTCTGCTGTAAACTATGGCGAATTTAACTCCGTCAAATATTCTCTTTAAATCATTAGCTGAAATCCAATCATCTGGATTTTCTGAATGGTCGTTATCTATATCCATGGGAATGCATTCTGACTCTATAAAATTATCATTGGACCTGTAGGAATTTTTATACTTAGCCATTACATGGTCAAAACTCACAGCTTTCTCAAATGACCTAACATCTACTGCATTAACCTCATTTGGATAAACACAATTTGACTCAACTCCAATTAAATTTGAGGTGTATATTTTCAATTAAGATACCTCCTTTATATATCGAATCTTCATTTTTCTCTTCTCAGCAACTCTTATTTCTTCTGCCATTCCTAGGCTTATATAGTCACCAAAGACCCAGACTTCCTCACATTTACCAAGGAGGACATAATTAAAATGCATTGCAAGTCTTCTCTCACTTTCATCACTCATAAACTGAGGAAATAAAAGATGTGGTGCTATGGGAATATTTCCTTTATCCAAAGCATATCGAGAATACTTCTGTGCCTTGTTGGCATTGTTTTCAACATCTCCAGAAAATGGACTGCAGATATATACCAGGGGATAGTATCTCTTCTCTGCATTTTTAATTGCTTGATAAGGAGTGGGGTCCTTGCACCCACTCCTGTTGTATAGTTT
>JAEWER010000035.1 GCA_023389255.1 Bacillota bacterium | reverse complement strand
CCACTTTGTAGCGCAGTCTTAAGTCTGCTAATGAATGACTTAATCTCGTCTACACTGTTTTGTGTATCCGTACCATCGATTAATAACTTGTTGTCTTGAATGGTTAAACTAATTGGTTGCAACACTTTAGCATCTTCGCTTTCAGCAGTCTTGTAATACAAGTTGCTAGCATCAAAACTAACTGTGCCAGAATTAGTCAATAAGACAATATTTTGAGTTCCGCTACCAGTTGCCACAATGTCAGTAGCTACTGTTTGGTTGTTGTTGCCTTGGTTTGACGAATTTTTTAGATATAAGCTATAACCACCATAAAGAGCAAATGCCAATATAACTACAACAAGAATTGCACCACCAATCATTTTTTGTCTATCGCCCATGTAACTCCTTTCTTTAATTTTCTAACTTTCTGCTTAAGCTCGCTAAGTAGCTTTCTAAGACCATAAACTGACTACCACCATCTAAGATTAAGGACAACCACTCAAGTTGATCGCCAGCATCTAAGACTTTAATCAAATCGGAAATCTCAGTTATACCGTTGTAATCTACAAACCTCAGTAGCTCGTATAGCTCTAACATTAAGTAACTAAGTTTCTTGCTTTCAGCTATATAATCAGAAAAATCAGAATCTATTCTTCTACGAACTAATACGGAAATTTCTTCATCTCCATAAGCAAAAGTTTCAAATACTTGATCTTCCACGATTTAGACCTCAGAAAAATCGAAATCTTCACTCTCCGCTTCTGTATCTTCTACTGCAACTGTAACCACATCATTTTCAGTGATATTAGTAGTTGAAGATAAAAAGGCTTCGGGCAAACCGTAAAGCGATGGAGAAATCTCAGTTATGCAAATACCATTGCTTGTACTGTCAGCATAAGGATCGTAAAAGCACGCTAATTTACCTTTGAATGTGCAAATCGATCCAATCTCCAACTCTTTTTTCACCTTTTCTGCCAACTTGTTATGACAAATGCAAACTAAGGTTTTATTTAAGTCATTACCAGCAAAAGATACAGGCTGCTTTTCGACTGACCCACTACACAAAGCGACATGAAAACGAACACTACAATTGTCGTTAGCATTAGTTCTCATTTTGTGAACATGAGTTAGAACACCTTGAAAAACAACAAAATTCATCTAAATTTTTCTTCCTTTCTAACAATTAAGGGCTTGTATTCCAACAAGCCCTCTTGGTATTCTTCAAAACTCATATTGAGTTCTTCTCTATTTCTAAGTTGTGCATCTACTCTGTATCGGTGCATTTCCTCGGCGGTTTCCATCAAACTCATGATGAAAATATTTTGATATGGCAATTTATGTTTAATTGCCAGTGAAATCTCTCGCCATTTCTTTCTGTTATAGTTCTCTCTCTTGAACTCCATACTTCTTCTTTTTTCTCCGCTTATTTCTTCTTTTGCCATAACGTTCTTTGCGTTTCTTAGCATTGTACTTGCTAACTGAATGCTCACACGTTTTAACCAATTTCAATTCATCGCTTTCTTGAAAGTGACCATAGGTATCAAGTGTCATCTTGACATTTGCGTGCCCTAATCTTCTCGCAATAAACACGATGTTATCGTGGTGGTTAATACAATAATATGCATGAGAATGTCTCAAATCGTGCACCCTAATCTCAGGCACACCAGCCTTTCTCGCATAATCTTTAATCGCACTAGCCAGCTTCGCTTTATACATACGGAAGATGAATCCCCGATTGGAAAAAACATCTTGTGATTTCACGTATGAATCTAATCTCGCAAAAACTTGTCTTGGCAGTGAAATCTCCCTAATGCTCTCAGGCGTTTTAGGGGTATCTACTATATCTTCTCTTTTCAGTCTCTGCCTACTACGCTCTATTCGTATTGAACATTTAGCAGGGTTCAAATCTTCTGGCTTTAAGCCATATAGTTCACCCTTTCTTATGCCACTCCAATAAAGCAGTTCTATGCACAACCTCATTTCACAGTCATCTGCAACGTCCATAACACGATAAAACTGTTCTTCTGTCCAGATACTGTAATTTCTTTTGCTTCGTGGTTGTCCAATGGACTTTAAACGAACAAAATTAACTGGTATATCGTATAATTCGCTCGCTACTTTCATCGCTCCACTAAGTACATAGTAAATACGCTTGATTCTCGCACGAGATAACCCTTTGCCTAATAGGTAATCTTCCCAACATCTCATGAGTCGGTTGTTAATCTCAGAAATCTTAATTCCCTCAAAAAAATCAGCAATATGATTATTGATAATAATCTCAACTTCGTTTTGAGTTGATCGCTTATGAGTAACTTTAATTTCTTGCTTATACATACTTACTATTTCTAAAACCAATGAATCTTGGTTAAGGCTACGATAATTTTTGTCCATGGACAGAACCTTTCTTTCTATAAATTTACTCATCTTAAGTGTGTAGCTCTTTCCTAAGTTGTCAAAGCAAAATAGACAACACCCTCACTCTCCGCCATTAGATTGCGATAAAAGCCTGTTAAGACTGCAAATGACGTCTTAGCAGGCTTTTTCAGTTTTTGAGGATTGCCTAGAAAGTCCTAAAAAGTGTGTAAAAAGTCTTAAACTGAGTAAAAAAGTGTGGTAAAGATATCCTGCATCAGCTAGCGGACTATATTAAGCACTCAAATTGCTTTTATTCTGATCAAATTGTAAAAGGTAGGTCTACAGTGTTAGACCTACCTTTTCTCATATCATTCATCAACAGTCTTATACAGTTTCTCTCTAAGTATTTTCGTTAACAATCCTATCTTCAGTATTTGTTGCTTTATCGCAATACCGAACTTGCCATACGCCTATAGGTATGACGCACCCCTCTGATGGTTTTACTGTATTCCATAATGTTTTCAGGCAAAGCTATGCCAGGATATCCTGTATCTCCAATATGGTGCAGATCAGCTCCCGCCATTTTGCTCATTAATGCAATTTCTCGAATCGTGTCTATTGTCGCTCCTTCTTGTGATGTACCAATAGCTGTCATCAGCAACTTCTTATAGGTATGAGCTACTTCAACAAGTTGTTTTACATATGCCAGAGTAATACCAGGAACAGTTCCAGGTGCAGGGACCAAAATAATGTCTGCTCCTGCTCTACAAAAGCTTTCCACTAGTTGAGGAGTTATTAACTTTTCGCCAGATTCATAGGCTATACCAGACGCATGCATCTTACCGGCAACAATCAGCATCTCCTGAGTTAATTCCTGCTTAATCTGACGGATAGTTTGCAAGATAGCTTCGTTTGTCACCCCAATGCCAGGATTGCCCGTGAGAACTACAAAATCCACTCCCAGTCGCTGAGCTTCACGCACATTATCAACGGTGGCACGTCTCCCTTCCGTAAACGCCCATAATTGATCCTCTTGTTCTAAGACTTCTACAACTGGCTCTAAATTTATACCAACAGGTCTACCAATCAGTTGTTTCAAATAAACAATACGTTTGTCTGGATCTACTGCTGGTAACCCTTTAATCTCAGGCTTCTGTACATCAAACATATTCAAAATCAAGAGATCAGCACCCATGGAGGCCGCCAACTCAGCATTAGAAATATCTCCTAGCAGAGGTTCCAGCGAACAAATCACTTCGCTTGTCAGCACTCTGCCTTCACTTTTTGCAATCGCCTCTATTAATTCCTCAGAGCTCAAGTTCTGAACTTCGGATGCTTTGCAATCTAGTAAACGCTTCATTTACTCCTCCTTTACTCTCTAATTATATCTGTAAATGTTACAATCTACGGAGAACGTCTATATAGGCGTTTTGTTGAATAACGCATTTTTGAAGTGTGTAGAGGTTACAATGATTCCTAATTTCACTTTTACTCCACCGAATTTCTCAACTGAGAAATTCAACAATAGCCTTAACGTGGTTACAGAACCCTGCGTGAAAGCTGGTGTAGCACCGGAAAACTTCTATCTGACACGCCACCTGCCTACTTATTACAAAGTAGCCGACACTTGGCATCTTCCCAAACACAACTCACAAAACTGTGTTGCTGTTTTACAAAATGCAGAGATTATGATTAAAGAAATACGTGAGTTAGAGGTCGGAGACGAAGTTATTTGTGTTTCTGATGAAGAACAAAGTCTGTTAGCACAAGGTATTTATGTAGCCAAAGATTGTTACGATGCAGCTGTTTACAATCACAATGGTCATGCTGTAGAAACGTCTTCTACCAGCAGTTATAACCTGCTCGTACAGCTCATGCAGGAGCAGAAAGAAAATAAGGGTCACATTCTGTGGGTTTTAGGTCCATCAGTAGTATTCGATTACGATACACGCATTGCATTAGAGCAACTTGCAGAAGCTGGCTACGTAAATGGTTTACTGGCAGGTAATGCGATGGCAACCCACGATTTAGAAGGTGGTTACTTGGGTACAGCTCTGGGACAAAATATTTATACTCAAGAAACTGTTCCTATGGGTCACTATAACCATCTCGATTTGTTAAACGAAGTCCGTCACAGTGGTTCCATCAACAATTTTATCGCTCAGGGGCACGTCAAAGACGGCTTTATGAAGCGCATCTGCGAACTAAACATCCCTTACGTTTTAGCAGGTTCAATTCGTGACGACGGTCCCTTGCCGGAAGTAATTCACGAAGCTAGTAACAGCTTAGCAGCTATGAAAGAGTTAACCGATAAAGCAACTCTAATTATCTGTCTAGCGACTATGTTGCATTCAGTTGCTACTGCTAATTT
Organism: Bacillota bacterium; assembly: GCA_023389255.1. Lineage (GTDB taxonomy): Bacteria > Bacillota > Clostridia > Saccharofermentanales > DTU023 > JAEWER01. The sequence continues at coordinate 21,530 of JAEWER010000035.1, read as the reverse complement.
AGCTTCTTCTTATCGCATCGATGAGGAGGGAAATGTACATCCTGTTTTCTTCTACATTGTCGATGTGACAGAAAATGTAGTGAGAAAAGTTTCAGCTGCTAGAGAAAATTTTGCTACACGCACTCACGTCACCAATGTGCAAGATTTCATTGTACGCATCAATCGTGCTTTATTGGGCAAGCCACAAACTGATCACAAAAATCAGGCTAAAGAAAACGCATAGGAGGACGAGATGCTACAACAATTACCAGTTTATAAACATCTAGATACAACACAAGAGTTTTTGCAAAAGGCTCCTAATTGCACATTGGAAACTGTAACCAAAGATGGTTTGGCTCCGCGCAATTACCATGCAATGTCAGTCTTTCCTGAATATTTCAAAGTCAACGATAAGTGGTTACTCGCCGTCGAATCGCGCATGGATACAGTCTGTGTTGTGGACGATACACCAGGGCAAGAAAAACTCGCCATCGTTGAATTTAGAAATCTAAAAAAAGGTGATAAAGTTGCCATCGGCAGAACAGAAGATGCCAGCGAAGGTATTTACGTCTACACCGAAGGCTTTCAAACTAGCGCTTCTGGTTCAAGCGAAACTTTCGCTTTCCGTTCTGGCAGATCACGTGAAACAGCTTTTTCGATCGAATATGACAATCTCTACGACGTCCTAGAGTATGAGAAAAAACACAACGGCTATGTGACTTGGATACTAGGATCAGCTATCAGCCTAGATCGTTCTTCACGTGATGCTCTAGAGCAACTGATTCGTTCAGGCTATGTCAACACTTTAATTTGTGGCACAGCACTGGCTGGATTCGATCTGGAGTTAGGCATTTACGGCTCAACTTGGGGACAAGAAGAATTTGTGCAGGAAGGGATGAGCACGCTCAACTATTATCGTGCTATCAATCTGGCTCGCAACTACGATTCTTTAGAAGCTCTCGTTAAAAGCGGTAAGGTCAAAAATGGTATTGTCAAAGCCTGTGTAGAATGTGGTGTCAATCTAATCATCGCTGGCAGTATTCGTGATCGTCTAACTTTACCTGGCACTTATGATAATGTCTATCAAGCACAAGATGCTATGCGTGCACATACACGTAAGACTTCTACCATCATCATGGTCTCAGCGATCTTATTTACTATTGCCTCCGGCAATATGACACCTTCTTATAATGAATTCGATGGTGAAGTACGTCCTGTTTATATGTACACAGTAGATATTCAAGAATTTGCTGTAAACAAGCTTTCGGACCGTGGTACTCTAACTGCTACATCTATCGTGACTAATGGTCAAGATTTTATCGCCAATGTCGGCAGAGCACTTTCCTAGAATTATCGTTCACTTTATTAAAGAAACAAAAGCCTCGCTACTAAAGCGAGGCTTTTTAGTAATAAATTAAGCGATTAGAGTTTGCCAATCAGTAGTGTGGCGATATGGAAATAAACCACCAAAGAGCCGGCGTCAACAATGGTGGTAATCAATGGAGCCGCCATAATCGCTGGGTCTAACTTCATCGACTTAGCAAGTAAAGGCAAGACCGCACCTATCAGCTTTGCCATAATAACTGTAGCAATTAAAGTACCTGAAACGGTTAGAGAAATGATCAAGTCTTGGTGCATGTAGTAAATTCTGATAAAATTCACCACCGATAAAATAACACCCACTACTAGAGCGATGCGCAATTCTTTCCACACAACTTGCAGGATGTCTTTAATGCTAATCTCGTTGAGAGCCATACCACGAATTAACATAGTGCTCGTCTGTGCTCCTGCATTACCACCCGTATCCATCAGCATAGGAATGAATGTAACTAGTATAGGTAAATGAACAAAGGCATGTTCATAGTTAGAAATAATTCCGCCTGTGATCATGCTTGAAATCATAAGAACCAGAAGCCACGTAATACGATTTTTGGCATTATCCCAGACACTCATGCTCAAGTACGGCTTTTCTGACGGAGCCATAGCTGCCATCTTTTCAAAGTCCTCTGTAGCCTCTTCTTGGATAACATCCACAGCATCGTCAACTGTGACAATACCTACTAGTCGACTTTCTTGGTCGACTACAGGTAACGACAAAAAGTCATAACGCGAGAAAATACGAGCAACTTCTTCTTGGTCTGTATTGGTTAAAACGCTGATTACATCAGTTTCCATTAAGTCTGCTACACTCTCGTCATCATCAGCTAAAAGTAGCGTTTTAACTGATACTACACCCTCAAGTTTTCGGTTGGTATCAGTAACATAACAGGTATAGATTGTTTCTCGATCCTCACCTGATGTACGCAGGCGATTTATTGCCTGCTTTACAGTCATACTTCTTTTAAGACTAGTAAATTCAACCGTCATGATGCTACCAGCAGAATCTTCTGGATACTGCAGGTAATGGTTGATTAGCAGTCGTCTTTCTGGTCTAGTTTGTTGCAGAATACGTTTAACAACATTGGCGGGCATTTCTTCTAAAAAATCCACAGCATCGTCTAAGTACAAACGCTCTAGCATATCGTTAATATCTTGATCAGAAAAAGCGGATGCCAGTTCTTGTTGCGCTTCACCCGAAAGATGGGAGAAAACTGTCGCACCTAAATCTTTAGGTAGTAAACGGAATACAACCAGCGCTTCTTCTTCAGGCAATTCTTCAATAAAAATAGCAATATTAACTTCGTTTTCTTCGATCAATAACTCGCGTAATTTGCGATAATCGTGACGTTCTAGTAATTCTTCTAACTCTTTGAAATCTAATGTTTCGTTCATGTTTGCCTCCTTTACTCTTTGACTCGCTTTTGTTTTCGCCCTTTAGGTTTTCCTTTGTCTGTTGCTTTAGGTGTAGACGTTTTCTTTTTACGTTTCAGGAAGCTACGTTTTCGTTTAGCCTTGTCTTTATATTGTTTAGGTAGTGGGGGTAATTCACTATTAATCGGTACACCATTCACTCGTATAATCAACTCCTGATTTCTGGGTAACCCTACTCTGTTTTCAAGTTCTGCTTGTTCTGCTTTTTGTAAATAGCGTTCTAATGTACGTCCCTCTAATAAGTCTTCACGTCGTAAGTAGCTGAACAATTGAAAAGCAAGATTGAATAAAAGTAGAATTAATGCCCAAAAAAATAAGGAATAATCAACAATTAAGCCCAATACCATTAAAGGAATTATCCAAAGCAAACTGAGCAGAGCATTTTTAAACAATAACAAGCCTTCGATGGCTGTAAATAACACGATAATGATCAATAACCAGATATACATAGCTTGTCTTAACTCTCTCTCAGTCAATGCTCTTAAGGGATCTGCCTAAGTTCTTATAAGGCACTTTCTATAGTATAAACAACAAGCTCTTTTCTACCTAATCTTTGACGGCAATTGTCTTTTTTCTCTCTCAATCTATACCCGATTTTACCTATGCTGACATCACTTCAAGCGTGCAGTAAGGAGATAATTATGACATTAGAAAAATCGATAAAAGAATCCAGAACTTCTTGTAGTATTTATGTGCGTTTAGCTTGCTGTCTATTTGCACTACTTTTATTTTTAGAGCTGAGTTGCAATTTTTGCTTTTTATTCAGCTCTAAGTCTTACACAGTTCAAGCTCAAGATGTTTTTAGTTCAGGTAGCTACACGGTTAATACGCCGACATATGGCTATGATTACAATTCCTATGATTGGGTATGTATTAAGTATTCAGGCAATCTCAAAGATACAAATACCATTCAAAGCAATTATTTAAGTGACCATACAGGGCACATTTTTGTGCGTGGTTCTGGTCCGCTTAAAGATAGACGTGCTTTTTGCATTATTCCAACTAAAAAGCATTTAGATGGCGCCAAAATGCAAGTCAAAAAATTAGAAGAACTACTCAAGTTACATTATGGTTTTAAGCAGGAAAAAGCTTCCCAAATAGCACAAAAAATTGCCTTGATTTCACTTTATGGATGGGAACTGGGCAGTAAGTCCGATTTAGAAAAGTGCGCAACGCAAGTTCTTATCTGGTATGCCTGTGGCTGGACTTGGAATGCTGAAAATACATCCGGACATAGAAAAATTAATCCTAAATTACAAGCTGAAATGAAACGTATCGAGTCCTTAGTTAAAAAGCACGAACAAAAACCCTCTTTTAATTCTGAATGCCCCACCTTAAAAGTTGGAGAAACCCATATTTTTACCGATAAAAATCAAGTGTTGCCTCAATACATGCGTGCCTCTAAATATTTAGCAAACAAAACCTACGTTATGAATAATTGTGAGTACACTTGGTTAGGCGATAACAGAATGAAAATCAAACCTCTAAAGCAACAAACCGGTGAGCACAAAGTCGAAATTACCAATGTAGAAAATAAATATCTGTCTAACCCGATCGGCCTATATGGCAAATCTCAATCCGCTGTCGTAGCTAGCGCTCCCGTAGCCATATCTTCGAATATTCGTTATCGCATGGAAGAACCTGAGGTGAAAGCAAGTTTGAAGATATATAAGGTCTATGGTAAAACGCCTTTAAAAGGTGCTGTGTTTACTTTGCAATCTGGCAATAATTCGTGGGAGCTAACTACAGATGAAAAAGGTATTGCTCAAATAGATAACTTAAAAGAGGGCGAATACACTCTCAAAGAAACAATAGCTCCCGTAGGTTATGTGCTTGACCCAACTGAGCGTAAGTTTACCCTAAAAGCACCCGACAATACTGTTGAGTTTATTTCACACGCAGAAACTATCTCTAACCAACCTCAGCGTACTAAATTGAGCATCAAAAAAGTGTCTGATAAAGAGCTGCCTTTAGCTGGTGCTATCTTCTCGTTAACGCTCGAAAAATTATATGTAGATGCAGATAAAACTAGTAACAAGTGGCAAGAAGGACAAGAGCTAGCAATGCTTACTTCTAACGAGTCGGGTATCGCTGAAATAAGTGATTTACCTTTGGGCAAGTATACTTTAAAAGAAATTACTGCTCCCAATGGCTATGTGTTAGATAGTAAAATCTATGATCTAGAGCTCGCCTACCAAGGACAAAATATTTCCCTTGCTTTGTTTAGTAAAGAAATAGAAAACCAGCCACAGTTAGGCAAGATTAGCTTGACTAAGCATGCGACAAACAAAGAAAATGAACTGCTTAAAGATGCCCATTACGATCTCATCTTAGATGAACTATATGCTGACGATGCAAGGGGTTTGACAGTGGGCGAAAAAGTAGACACTTTGATTACTGATGAAAATGGTAAAGCCAGTATCAGTGATCTCCCGCTAGGTCACTATACCTTAACAGAAACCAAAGCTCCTTTAGGAATGGTTTTAGATCCTACCCCTATTATCTGCGACTTACGTTATGTCGATCAGCACATCAATTTGCAACTTCATGAAGTTAAAGCAAGCAACGATTATCAGAAAGGGCAAATCGAAATCAAAAAGATTTCGCAAACAGAAGATCAGGCACCTTTAGCAGGCGCAGAATTTGATGTAATAGCAAAGTCTTTTACCTATGAAAAGCCCGACGATCTATCTCCCGGAGATGTGGTCTGTACCTTGAAAACCGACAAAAATGGTTATGCCATATCTAAACCCCTGCCACTAGGAATTTACCTGTTGCAAGAAACAAAAGCTCCTCACGGTTATGTTCTGCAACAAGAACCCCTTACGCTCGAGTTGAGTTATGGTGATCAATTACAAAGTCTCGTCTTACGTAGCGATACTTTAACGAACACACCGCAACAAGGACGAATTACTCTCCACAAGTTCGATCAGCATAATGCACCTTTAGCTGATGCAACTTTTACCATTTATGCTGAAGAATATTTCAATAAACACGACACTTTAGGTGAAATAGGTCAAGCTGTAGCTACTATGACCAGCGATGCTTCAGGCCAATGTACTTCTCCTAACTTGCCTTTAGGTCGCTATCGCATCGAAGAAACCAAAGCACCTTTTGGTTATGTCGTCTGCGAACCCTTTTACATTAGTTTAAACTACGGAGATCAAGTACAAGAGTTAGTTAGCGCAACCGAAGAAGTTTTCAATCTACCACAGCAAGGTCAAATCAGCCTGCGTAAATTCGATGCAACTAATCGCCAACCTCTGGCAGGGGCTGAATTTAAGTTGTCAGTAATCTCACTTCTAGATGAGAGAGATTACGAAAAATATCCTGTTGGTAGTAGCATCGCAACCTTAGTCACGGATAGTTACGGTTACGCCATAAGTGAAAATCTTCCTTTAGGCACATATCAGCTGGAAGAAGTTGTACCACCAACTGGTTTTATCTTAGACGATACGCCCCATACCGTAGAATTAGCGTATGGCGATCAAAAGCGTGAACTGATCTTTACAACCGTGGGTATAGGCAATCAACCTATACCAACCACTACAAACACGCAACCTACAATAACTACAACTTCTGTTAAACCAACAACCGAAGTTAGTTCCACGAAAAAACCTGTCTCAGCTTTGGCCAAGACAGGCTCTAAAAATTACCATCGCTGGGTTGCTCTACTTATCAGTATGGCTTTAACTATCAGCGCTTTATCAAGTTGGTATAACTTTAACCGAGCACAAGGTTAACTAGTCGCTTCGGCACATAGATAAATTTGCGCAAAGTTTTATCGGCCGTCCAATTGGTAAATTCAGGCAAGGTTGAAATTAACTTCTCAACTTCATCAGCACTGGCACCACTAGGTATTAAGGTGCGCCCAACTAATTTGCCATTGCACTGAATCGCGATTTCGATCTCATCTTTAACCAATGCTTTGGGATCAAAAACGGGCCATTTTTGCCAGAAGATAGAAGGCTCTTTACCTAATTTTTCCCACATCTCTTCGCAGAAATGTGGAGCAAAAGGAGCTAGTAGTATCATCATTGTTGACACTACTTGATACTCAAAAGCTTGTGCTTGTACTAAGTTATCGCCTGTTAAATCTTTGATTTCAGTTTCAAAATCACCCAAGGCATTGAGCAATTCCATCAAACGAGCAATGGAGGTATTAAATTGGAAGCGTTCCGCATCTTCAGTAACACTCTTTATTGCAAAATGAAGTACGTAATTAAGTTTTTTCATGGCAGGTGTCAGCTGATCAACTGCAAGATCAGCTGGCTTCTCAGCCATCAATTTCTCTATTAAGCGCTCTACACGAGCTATAAATTTAGCGGTTGCCTTGATGCCAGAATCACTCCAGGGACCACCTTCCACATAGTTAAATCCAAAGGCTAAATATGCACGGAATACATCCGCTCCGTACTGTTCAATATAGGGATCTGGTGAAACTGTATTGCCTAATGATTTAGACATCTTGCTTCCATCTGCACCTAAAATAGTGCCTTGGTGCACGAGAGAAAGGAATGGCTCAGAGAAATTCAAATATCCCATATCTCTTAATGCCTTAGTTATAAAACGTGAGTAGAGTAGGTGCATGGCTGCATGTTCTGCGCCACCAACGTATTTATCTACAGGGCAATATTTATTGACTTTCTCTTTGCTGAAAGGTGCCTCTTCATTCTTGTTGTCAACGTAACGGAATTGGTACCAAGAAGAACATACAAATGTATCTAGGGTATCTGGATCTCGCTCCGCTTTGCCTCCACAACAAGGACAGGTTGTTTCCATGAAAGATCGACATTTCTTCAGTGGTGAATCGCCGTCCGGTGTAAAGTCTACATCTTTAGGTAAACGAACCGGCAGATCGCTTTCTGGTACGGGCACCTCACCACAGTTAGGACAGTAAATCATGGGGATGGGGGTACCCCAATAACGCTGACGTGAAACTAACCAGTCGCGCAAACGATAATTAATTTTTTGTTCGCCTTTATTCTCTTTAGCTAAATCGCTGATCATCTGATGGCGTGCTTCTGCCGAAGTTATGCCATCGTAAGATGTGTTGGCTTTAACAATGCCATCTTCGCAGAAAGGCAATTCTACCTCACGTTCATCTGCTGGTACGATCACTTGCGTGATAGGCAAGTTGTACTTAGTAGCAAAAGTAAAATCACGTTCGTCATGAGCTGGTACTGCCATAACGACACCAGTGCCGTAGCTTGCGATAACATAATCAGCTGCCCATAAGGGAACTTTAGCACCAGTTTGCGGATGAACTGCATAAGAACCAGTGAAGACACCTGTTTTTTCACGAGTGCTAGACAAGCGATCTATCTCTGATGCTTTGGCTGTTTCTTGTTGATACTCTTTGACTGCTGTTGCTTGTTCTGCTGTTGTCACTAGATCACACAATTCGTTTTCTGGTGCTAGTACTACATAGGAAACACCAGGCAAGGTATCCGCACGAGTGGTAAATACGCGCAACTCCACAGGATTACCATCTTTGAGTAGTAACTCGCCATCTTTTTCGACGGTAAAGACAATCTCTGCTCCCTCAGATCTACCAATCCAGTTTTGTTGAATGCGTTTGGTTTTCTCAGGCCAATCTAAATCGGGTAGACAGTCTAACAGTTCTTGTGCATAGTCAGTAATTTTGAAAAACCATTGTGTTAACTGCTTTTTGACAACCGTGCTGCCACAACGATCACAAGTGTGCTCACTCGTCACCTGTTCGTTTGCTAGCACAGTATTGCACTTAGTACACCAGTTAACTGGCGCTTTTTTACGATAAGCTAGACCATGTTTATACAGTTGCAAGAAGAGCCATTGGTTCCAACGATAATATTCTGGCAAGCAGGTAGCGATTTCATGTTCCCAGTTAAACATACCGCCCATGCGTTTGAGCTGTTCTTCCATCGTCGCAATGTTCTGCAAAGTGCTGGTTTCAGGATGGATGCCCGTCTTAATAGCATAATTTTCAGCAGGCAATCCGAATGCATCAAAGCCCATCGGTTGGAATACTTCATAGCCTTGAAGTTTCTTCATTCTCGCCCAAATATCTGCCAATCCGTAGTTATACCAGTGTCCTACATGTAGTTTGGCACCAGAAGGATAGGAAAACATCTCGAGAACATATTTTTTATTATCTAATTTGCTGTCATCAAAAGATGCTAAATCAATTTCTTCCCAATATTTCTGCCACTTACGATCAATTGCTGTGGAATATGTCATACTACCTCACACTTAATGTTTGTTATCACGTGAATGCTTACCAAGAAACGTTCTTTTTATAGTACCGTGATACACAAACACTCTCAAGTAATCACATTTTTACTTAATCAGATAGTAGTGAATTAACCCTATTAGCCCAATATGCGCTGGGTAAAATAGATAAAAGAAATACTTCTGCCACCAGGCTGGCCTTTCATTATCTGCTCGCCAACTTGTGTGTCTAAGTTTGCTATAACATAGACCAACGCCAATTATGGCTAGAAGTTGTACATCTGGGAAAAGCCAAATTCCCAAATAGCTGAGTATTAAAAATACAGCAGTGAGTATGAAACTATACTGCAAAGCATATTGTAAACAGGTCAGCTCTACTTGTGAGCTATTTAATGCTTTTTCTTGTGCCTGCGCTTGTAAACGCCGACAGGTCTCCTCTTCTGCTAGATATAAAGAAAATGGTAGCAAGATGCCATATATGCCATAGTCTGTGGGGAAAAGACATTCCGCTAGCAAAACGATTAGCATCATCAAGATGCCAAGAGGTATCCCTATATTCGGGTTAAAATCAATTTTGCCTAACTGAATTTTAATTTGATCAGTTAGTGGTAAACGCTTCTGCCACTCATACCATAATTGATAATCTGCACTTGCAGGTTGGCGTTTTGCTCTTAGCTTCACACTGTAATAGCTGTAAAAAGCTAGCTGGAAGCCTTGAATAAACACTAAAGACAACGCCAATGTAAACAGGATGTTGTAGTTCTCTGTTAATATATCATTTTGGCGGTTGACCCAAGCAATCACTAATTCAGACACAATACCAAAACCAACTAGGCGTAAAAAGTAGCGCACTAAACTTCTCGTGCGCCGATATCCCTGTACCAAATAAAAAGCAAAAATCGGAAAAGCTAAACGCCCAATTGCTCGCATAGCCCAAAATACGGGTAATGGTAGATAATCTGCAAAGTAACAACCGATATGATCGATTAACATTGTGAGAATACCTATCAATTTGAGCATAAATCCTCCCAAATAAACCGAGGTCGCTAGTTGCGACCCCAAGTGTGTGTAAGGTAAGGAGAGAATTGTTAGCTTTTGCTAACTCCTGTACTGTAACACCACACTCACAGAGCGTCAAGCACTAACCCTAAGTAATTAGCTTTTTTCTATAATTATTGTGCACTGTCTAATAAGCTTAAGACAAATAAAGAATACGAGGTAGCAATGCGATTAGCTGTAATCACAGGGGCATCATCTGGTTTGGGGCAAGAAACTGCAAGACAATTAGCTAGTAGCAAACGTTGCGACAGCTTACTTTTGATTGCCAGGCGCTCTGAAAAATTAAAAGCTTTAGCTAAAGAACTAGAAGAGCAAGGAGTTTTATCCATTGTTCTTCCTTTGGACCTACAAGCAGACGACGCCTCGAGCAAAATCAAAGACCAGGTTGTAGATCTACAAAAACAAGGACACCAATTGACTTGGTTAGTGTTGGCTGCCGGCTTTGGTAAATTAGGTCCTTTGGTAAAAAACAAAGAAGAAGCCTTAAACATGCTCAATTTGAACTGTGTAGCATTAACTGCTATTTGTGCCGATCTACTACCTTTACTGCACGGCTATTGTTTGTTGTTTGCTTCTGTTGCAGCTTACGTACCGCAACCTAATTTTGCAGTTTACGCAGCTAGCAAAGCCTATGTGCTGAGCTTGGCGCAAGCCTTAAACTGCGAAAATGAAAATAATATCATCGCTGTTTGTCCTAACCCAGTAGAAACAGAATTTTTTCAAGATATCGGTGGCAATCCAGCTGGTATAAAGAAGATTGGCATTGAAAAAGCTTCCACCGTAGTACGTAAAGCTATCCGTAAAGTAGAACGTGGCAGATTTGTTTCTATTTCCAGTCCACTAGCGAAAGACATTCAGCTAGCCAGTAAATTGTTGCCCCATCGCTTCATCTTACGCATAGAAAAATTATTAGGAATTTATTAGATGAGAAATACAGAAAAAAACACCATTAAAATCGTATTAGTCGGCTGTGGCAGAGTGGCAGAAAAACATCTAAAAGCGTGGAAATTTCTCAATAAACATGCTCAAAAATTACAGCTACCAGACCTAGAATTGATCGCCGTTGTTGATCCCAACGTTGAACGCACAACTGCTTTTTTAAGACAACACGTGCCTAACCAAAGCATACCTTGCGTTCCATCGCTCAAAGAATTGCTAGCTAAACAAACGCCAGATTTAGTTGCTATAACTACTCCCTCCGGCACACATTTTGAGTTAGCAAAGTTAGCTCTAACTCACAGATGTCATCTCCTCGTCGAAAAACCGGTAACTATGTTTAGCGAGCAGGCAGAAGAATTGAAGCGTCTAGCCCAAGAAAACAACTGTCAGATCGCTATCGGTCATATATATCGCTATCTGCCATTAATGCATACCTTAGCTAGCGATATTAGTTCTGGTGTGCTAGGCAAAGTTTTGTATGGTTCTATCATTGTGCGTTGGGGTCACAATCAAGCCTATTACGATAGCGCCTCCTGGCGTGGCACTTACGAATTGGATGGTGGCGCTGTGATGAACCAGAGCATTCATGCCCTAGATTTAATGAGCATGCTCATGCAACTTTCTGCTTCTAACGTAACCGAAATTAGTACGATGTTAGGCACTCTAGCGCATGAGATGGAGGCTGAAGATTTAGGGTTTGTCAATTATCGTTTCAGCGATGGTAAAATGCTCACTTTAGAAGCTAGCACCGCCAGCGATAAGGATTACCACGAAGCACATTTTTATGTACGTACAGATCAGGCAGAGATCAGGGCTGGATTATCTCCCAAAAAACGCTATGTGTCAGTAATAAAAAGTAAAGAAAACAAGAGCCTGCCTTATAAATGGCGCTATATCCGCCAAGCGCTCAAACGCTATGGTCTATCCTTTTATAAGCTAATTTTTAATCCTCACACTGCTATTTACGAAGATTTATTGCTAGCTATTACGAGAAAGCAAACTCCCATCGCAGATATTAACAGTGGTATAAACGCTGTTGCTTTAGTCGAAAAAGCTTATGCCAAAGCAGGTATTGAGAGATACAACTAGACAAAATGGCGTCCCCGAGAGGATTCGAACCTCCGACCCCTCGCTTAGGAGGCGAGTGCTCTATCCAGCTGAGCTACGAGGACGTTTACTAGTACATGGTATGCTTTAACATATTAGCATTCTATTGAAGCTCTGAAATAGTATCGAACGAGGTCTTATGCTACAAGAAAATTTATCCATCAATGATTTAACCCAAAAAGAAGAAACCAATCTGCCTGAAAGCGAGTGCATTTTAGATCTACAAGAGGCACTCACTTTGGATTTGATTAGTAGTGGCATCGTCTACATGAACACCGAAGCCTCTATTCGCCAAGGGCGCAACGGCAAGGATTTCATGGTGGGTAAATTTATGGATGTCAGTGGCGAAGTCGAATTTAAGGCATGGTCTGCAGATATTTTTAAGCCACTGTTATCTGGTTCTGGTCTGTACGTGGTACGTGTGCGTGGCTCAGCCTACAATGGCTCACAATATCTAACTTTAGAAAAAGCCTCTACTTACACTGGCGGTAACATCAATGCCTCAATGTTTTATCCGTCGTTAGATACGCATTACGTCAACAATCTGTACAAAACAGTGGTTTTACGTCTCAAGGAAAACGGTGTCAGCGATCGTTGTTTTCACTTATTTAAGCAAGTAATTTCACAAGATCATTTTGTAAAAGAGCGTTTTTTCTTTGAAGGTGCAGCCATGCGACACCATGACAACAAAATTCACGGTTTGTTGCACCACACGACGAAAATGCTCAACGTCTTAGTATCGGTACTTCAGATTTATCCTGAACTCAAGGCTCACGCCGATCTACTCGCTTTCGGTATTTTGTTGCACGATATCGGTAAAATTTGGGAATACAACAATTTGGCAGAAGGCGAGTACTGGTATGCCAACCATCGCATCAGAGGTATTGAATTTTTAGCTGAGCATAAGGATAGTATTGTCGCTGAATATAACGAAGAGTTTTATCGACAAATGCAGTGTATTATATCCGGTCACCATGGTGAATTTGCTGATCGTCCCAAGACTGTTGCCACCGCTATCATCCACTACATCGATTTATTAGAAAGTCAGATTACTGGCTTTATCGAGGGACTTGCCCAACAAGGTTCTGGTAATAAAGTGCGCACTATGGAGTGGGGTTATCTACAAGGTCTACCTCAAACAAGCTTTAGCAAACAAGATTCAGAGCAAACTGGAGTAACACATGAGTAAAGAGTGGTTAGAGCGCGCAGAACTTCTTTACCACACCGAGGGTTTAGATCACTTAAATAAAACCACTGTTATGGTCTGTGGTGTTGGTGGGGTAGGCTCTTTTGCTCTCGAAGCCTTAGTTCGTTCTGGTATTGGCACTTTTTTGTTAGTGGATCACGATCGTTCCACTCTGAACAATATGAACCGACAACTACTTGCGACCATACAAACCGTAGGTGAAATTAAGGTTGAATTAGCTAAAAAGCGTATTGCAGAAATTAATCCTGAAGCCACTGTCTATGCTATTGCCGACTTTTTCCAAGGCGATTTAGAGAATTTTTTAGCTGAACACGGCTTAGAAAATTTGAAAATCGATTACATTATCGATGCCATTGATTCAGTCAGAGCCAAAACTGAACTAATTGCCAGTGCACATCGTTTGCATATCCCGATCATCTCTGCCATGGGAGCTGGTAACAAATTTGATCCTACACGGTTTAAGGTGGGAGATCTATTTAAAACTAGCTACGATCCTATCGCTAAAGTTCTTCGTCGCAATTTGCGCAAGCTAAATATCAAGCACCACAAAGTGGTCTTCTCCGAAGAGATTCCTAAAACTAGAGAACACGATACGACCATTGGTAGTACAGCTTTTGTGCCACCTGTCTGTGGCATGATCTGTGCAAGCGTGGTGGTTCGAGATCTCTTACAAATCAATTAGGTGCTACTAAAATATGAAAGTAGAAAAAGAGGGGCTGTTAATATTGCCCCTCTTTTGTGTTCACAATTATCTTGCTTATCTTGCTATTAAAGCAATTCTTCTACTTCACTACAGGGAAGATTCAAGGCTTCCGCTACTGGCTTTGAATATAGTTTTCCTGCATGAGTTGTCAGACCTTTCGCCATTTCTGAGCGGTGTATACAGGTATCATGCCAGCCTTCATTAGCTAGTTGAATACAATAACGCATAGTGGAGTTAGTTAAAGCATACGTTGATGTATGAGCTACGGCACCAGGCATATTGGCTACACAGTAGAAGATAGTGTCGTGCACCTTGAACGTGGGTTCAGCATGTGTCGTGGGATGAGAATCTGCAAAACATCCACCTTGGTCAATTGCAATATCTACTAATACCGAACCAGGCTTCATCTGCTTAACCATCTCATTAGACACTAGCTTAGGAGCTTTAGCGCCAGGAATTAAGACAGAACCTATTACCAAATCGGCATCCTTGATAGCTTCTTCAATAGCAAACGGTGAACTGTAAAGTGTATGAATTTGACCGTTGGAAATTTCTTCGATATAGCGCATGCGCTTAACGTTTACATCGTACACGAACACTTCAGCGCCCATGCCTAGAGCAACTTGAGCAGCGCACAGACCAGAAACACCACCACCTAAAACAACTACCTTGCCTTTTCTGACACCTGATGCTCCACCGAGTAATATTCCGCTACCGCCTGCATATTTCAATAATGAATTAGCACCAACTTGCACCGATAATCTACCAGCTATCTCTGACATCGGGGATAGTAGCGGCAATGAACCATCCGGCATTTGTACAGTTTCATAGGCAATTGAGGTAACTTTACGTTCCATAAGCGCTTTGGTTAAAGGCTCATCTGCCGCCAGATGCAAGTAGGTAAATAACAGCTGTCCTTCTTGCATTAGATCGTATTCGCATTCAATCGGTTCTTTGACTTTGAGAATCATCTCACTGGTTTGCCAAATTTCTTGAGCTGTGTCGATCATTTTAGCGCCAGCTTTTATATAGTCTTCATCGCTGATAGCAGAACCTAAACCAGCTCCTTTTTGCACTAGAACTTCGTGGCCATGGCTCACTAAAGCGTGAGCACCTTCCGGAGTTAAAGCTACTCTAAACTCATTATTTTTAATTTCTGTGGGTACACCTACACGCATATTGCCTCCTTGCAATACAGTTCGCTCGCGCGAGCTTTTGTGTAGATATTATCTCACTTAATCTTGAATTATGGCTTAACTTTTGTGCGTATTATCCATGGTGCGCACTTAATTTTTGAAATATTTTTTAAGGGAGATCAACATGCATAAGTAATTTCTAGTAGTTGATGATTAGTGTAATCATTTAACACAAGAAAAAAGCCAGCTCCTTGAGCTGGCTTTACTGATTATTGCTCTTGCTTAGTACGCTTAATTAACATACCACTTATACCTAACAAAACTAGAAGCAACACAGCGTAACTGCTGGTAGATTCACCAGTACGGGGAACTCCTTGCTTGCTAGTATTTGTCCTATTCTGTTCAACTGTATGTTTATCTAACTTAGTTGAACCAGTAGTTCTCTCCACGACTCTGGTAGTTTTATTAGTTGTTTTTTCAGATAATGTACTCTCTGTAGTAGCGTTAGTCATAATCTCTACTACAGTAGGCTTACTTACAACTTCAGTTACACTCACTTTGGTAGTAACTCTAGCCGTGGTCGCTGAAGTTATCGGTTTATTTGTTTCTACAGGTACGGTAGGCTCTGTCACAACAGGTGGCACCTCAGGTACTGTGACCTCAGGTTTGTGCTCTTCACTAGGATTAGGATCAATCTCTGACTCTCCTCGTTCTGGCTGTTCAGTTTCGCCACCAGGAGGCGCTGGCTCAACACCCGGGTCAGTTCCAGGCTCTTCTGGTTCAGGGCTAGGTTCCTCTGGTGTGGGTTCTGGCTCTACTTCAGCTACATGGTACATTACCAACAATTCATCGCTTAGTTGCTTAACTTTATGCTCTTCAATCAGTTCAGCCACAACTTTTTTAGCAACTTGCCAACTACTAGGTACAGTAAAAATAAATTTACCCGTTTCGTCTAAGGTACCTGTTAGTTCATGTCCTTGGTCATCGGTTAAAATTTGTTTTGTTTCAGCATCTAGTAATTTTACTAATGCTTTAGGTGTGCCTTTAACCGTGAGTTCATTATCTGCTTGGCTCAATTCTGGCTTAGCTGAAACTTGGGCAGTAAAAGTTACGTCATAACCATTAATTTCATCGCCACTAACTGTGTAATCGTAATTATGCTCTGACAAAAGCACAGTTCCTTGTTTGCTTGTTTCTCCCTCATCATTTACTACACCTAAAGTAAAGTTAGAGGCATCACCTGCTTTACTTATATCTAAGTAACTAGGATCTACGCTTCCTAAATCAACTTCCGTACCATTTTCGCTAAATTTTCTACTGTTACCTAATCGCTTATGATAAACGACCTTACCAGCTTCAAGTGGTAGTTGAACTGTTACATTGCCAAACTTGAAAGTAGGACGTTCACTCGGAGCATCTCCATCCTGATTATCCCACTGCACGTTAACTGTAGAGTTAACCAACTGTTTGAGCTTTAGCGTGTATGTTTGGGCAAACCCTAAACCATCTGGATTACCTTTAAACATACTCGAGGTGTATAAAAGATTCGCAGGGGCAGATACACTGTACTCTATCTGTCTTCTAGGTGCTTCATCGGCGTATAAATTAACCTCAACTTCTTTTGCGCCTTGCTCCAACTCTAACGTCATCGGCTCTTTATAATTTTGTCCATCTAACCTAGTAGCCAAATTAGCGCTAACTGGGGTGATATTAGCTTGACTTAAGGTATCGCCTGAGAGCTCTAAATTCACCGTTATCTTAGCAGTAGCAGGTTTTATTGCAAATTCGTTGGAAATAATCTCAGTTCCATCTGCACTTTTTGCTTTGAGTTGTAAATGTTTTCCTGGCTCTAATTTATCGAAATCAGACGTTAAGAAAGTCTTTTCTTCTTGACCTTGTGTTGCACTATCTAAATTACCAGCTAACTTTTCACCATCTAACCACAAGCTAACATCCGTTAAACCCTCGCTCGCTTTTACGGTGAGAGATCGGGTGAAGCTTTTTGCATCAATAATCTCCAAAGTTGCTGGCTCAGCTGGTGGGGTAGGCGAGGTTTCTTCTACTCCACTAACCGCTATCTCATACTGCAAAGGATAACCAAATAATTCGCTTACGAATTGGTATGTTCCATTGGCTAATTGGGTTGTAGCAACCTCTGTTAGTGGCTTGGCTTGAGAGTAGCTTTCCGCAGGAGTAGCTTTTAGTTGCCACTTTACTTTGTCTTGCCATTTTTCTTTAGGTACATTAGGCTCAACATTCGCATTCAGACGGAATTTGGCTTGCAACTTTTGTGTCGCTTCCTTGAGCAGATTTTCCAAGTCAGAAATCTGTCCTTGTTTAGCTGCTTCGTAGGTTGCTTTAGCTTCTACTTCGGCACCTGTAACATCGACAAATTTAGGTTCTGTGACCAAGTAAGCATTTAATCGCTGTTTATTGTTGCCGGTAGTAACAATATAACTGTGTTCTAGACTCTCTGCTTCATTAGGTGAAACTGCAGGAGATGTATTGTTTGAGATGATGCGTACATTGGGCACGACTCCAAGCTTGCCATTATTTTCAATAATGGTTCCTGGTCCAGATATCTCTGATGTTGCAGCCGTTGAATTTTGTATTTCTAACGAGCCATCGTTTGCAACAGTAAAAAGTGGTGCTGAGGAAGTTTTTACGGTATAGCCACCCAGATCTAATGCTAGAGTTCCTAGCTTTTCGTCGATGTTATACGTCTTGTTCGCTTCAACCGTAAAGTCTTGGAATAACTTAATCTTGGCATCTTTGATGGGGTTCGCTAGAAGGTAATCAAGAGCCTCTGCTAAAGTCGATGCCCCATGATACAAAGTACCATCTGCTTGATAAATCTCTACCAAATTTTGCTGTAACTCGATCTTATCCTTGCTCAGCTCAGGGTAGGTAAAGTTAAAGCTACGCAAAGCACTCGACTTATCTTCATTGATAACGTGATTATCTTTGAATTGTTTTTTATCTGCTAAAACAGTAATAGTTTCAGTTTCAGTATCACTACCTACCATGAAGTATTTACGCAAAGCAGGTTTATTTGCCACGGCAGGGTCATCCCAAGTAGCGTCTAAGGCATACCATTTGCCTTCATATTTAACGTAGTTCCAGGCGTGTTGCTCACCGTGTGGCACATTTCTATCGTTATAAGCCCAACCCTCAATGTAAGCATTTTCAAAACCAAAGCGATCAAGTAATACTTTTAGTCCTGTAGCGTAGCCATAACAAACAGGTCCTTTGTCGGCATCGTTAGCGGAGAGAAAGATAGAGGCCGCGGAACGTGAGAAGTTTGTAGCCCCAAGACCGTTGCGATTATATACATTGTTTAGAGCTATCCAATCCATGATGTATAGCAGTTTAGCCTCTGGTTCTTGCGGAGCTTTAGCAATTATTTCTTGAATTGTTTTTTCTACTTGCTCACGGGTTGCCTGTAAAGTATTAGGATCATATCCTTCGTAAAAATATCCTTCATTAGCAATTTTAAGAGTTAGCTCATAGAGTTTTTCACCATTTTCAACTCCAGTATTGATCCAAGCTAATTTGGAAATGTTGACCCAAAAATACTCAGGGTGATCACGGAAAATAGCGAACAAAATACGATCCGTCATGGATTGACCATCGGGTATTTTTACCTTTACCACCTCAGGGTGCATGGGATCTGTTAACTTGTCAGCTTGTGCCAAAACCTGCAAATATACAGATTGCTCAAGTGGATTTAGTTGTTTGTAAAAATATTCCCCTTGAGTCGGTGCATGATTAGGCGCTACTTCATTAGCTTTTACTTGGTATTGCCATACAATTTGTAGCAACAACAAACAACTGAGTGTGACACAAAGTAACGCTTTTAATTGTCGTAATTTATTTTTACGGCTTGTTTTGTTCATCTATTTCTCCTTGGAATTATTTGAGCTAGTTGCATTCTACAATATCTAAAAAAGCCAGTATTGCTACTGGCTTTATCGTTACTTATAAACTTAATCTTTTATCTTTATGCCTGTTCTAAGCGCTCTTTTAACGCTTCTAGTTGCTCATACAGTTCTTTAGGCAGCTTACCACCACGGTTGTCTAAATCTTGATAATGTTTTGCAATATCTTCGACCTCGGCTAACCATTCTGTTTTATTCACTGAAAGAATACTGGCTAAATCTTCTTCGGTTACATCTAAACCATCTAGGTAGAGATCTTTAGGCGTAGGCATATTACCAATCGGCGTACTTACCGCATTAGCTGTACCTTCACAACGTTCAAAAATCCACTTTAAGACACGGCTATTTTCACCGTATCCAGGCCATAAGAATCTGCCATCTTCATCTTTACGGAACCAGTTGACATAGTATAGGCGAGGAAGTTTATCTTTTTCTCCCTTTTTCCCCATATCTAACCAATGTTGCAAGTAATCACCCACGTTATAACCAATAAACGGGAGCATAGCAAAAGGATCACGTCTCACTTGGCCAATCTTGTCAGAAATGACAGCTGCCGTAATTTCTGAACCCATAATCGAACCCATGAACACACCGTGATTCCAGTCTCTACTTTCATGTACGAGCGGTAAAGTGGTCGGACGTCTACCACCAACTAAAATCGCAGAGATGGGTACTCCTTGTGGTTCTTCAAATTCTGGCGCAATAGACGGACATTGTGCAGCTGGTGCTGTAAAGCGTGAATTGGGGTGAGCAGCTTTGGTCTTATAATCAGGTGTCCAATCATTACCTTGCCAGTCTACCAAGTGTTCTGGCACCTCGCCATCGATGCCTTCCCACCACACATCGCCATCATCTGTCAGAGCTACGTTGGTAAAAATAGTGTTTTCTTTGATCGAATCCATGGCGTTGGGATTTGACTTGTAATTGGTACCTGGTGCCACACCAAAGAATCCAGCTTCAGGGTTGATCGCATACAAACGACCGTCTTTACCAAACTTCATCCATGCGATATCATCACCCACAGTTTCAACTTTCCAACCAGGAATTGTAGGTACTAACATGGCTAAGTTTGTCTTACCACAAGCAGAGGGGAAAGCAGCCGTAATATATTTGACCACTCCTTCTGGATTAGTGATCTTCAAGATCAGCATATGCTCTGCCATCCAGCCTTCATCTCTTCCTAGTACCGAAGCTATACGTAAAGCAAAACATTTTTTACCTAGCAAGGCATTGCCACCATAGCCTGAGCCATAGGACCAAATTAAACGTTCTTCTGGGAAGTGGCTAATGTACTTTTTCTCCATCGGAGCACAAGGCCAAGCCACATCTTTTTCGCCCTTGATTAGAGGATAACCTACAGAGTGCAGACAGGGTACAAATTCACCATCGGCTCCAAGTTGTTCCATCACAGCATCGCCAATTCTGGTCATAATGCGCATATTACACACAACGTAGGGGCTATCTGTAACTTCAACACCAATCTTGGAAATGGGTGATCCCAATGGACCCATGCAGAAAGGAATTACATACATGGTTCTACCTTGCATGCATCCGTCGTACAATTCGGTCATAGTTTTTTTGAGTTCAACAGGATCGATCCAATTATTGGTAGGTCCTGCTTCTGCCTCTGTTTTGGAAGCGATGTATGTTCTACCCTCAACGCGCGCTACATCAGATGGATCTGAACGGAATAAATAGCCACCTGGACGTTTGGTCTGGTTTAATTTAATCGCTGAACCATTTTTAACTGAAAGTTCTAATAATTTTTCGTATTCTTCGGCTGAACCATTGCACCAATAAACTTGATCTGGTTTACATAGAGCAACACATTCATCTACCCAAGCATTTAACTTTTGATGTGCGATCATGGGAACTCCTTTGAAACGTTTACGGAATATAAATTCCCCTACGTTTATCTCACAATTTTTATGCATTTAGCACTGTCTTTAGGGTACTCAAGAGTTAATTTATTTTCAACCGAGATGAAAACTATTAGAATTACTCTAGAATTACTTTTCTGCCCGCAAAATACGCTTATTGTAGAAACTAGAGTATCCTTCCATCATCGTTTTGAACTCCTGCCAGCCAATTTCTTCTGGCACAGTTGGTACGCCTGAGAATAAATTCGTACCGTAACCTAAACGCTGCCCTGGAATTTGCACACCCATAGCGGCCAGCGTAGTCGGAAACATATCCATCGTAGAGAACAAGCGATTGTAGCGATAACCATTTTGATAATTAGCGAGCGCACTAGGCGCAGGGTTTACCACACAGTTGTATACAGTACGTTCATAGTCATCTTTCAATTGTTTACTTTTGACAAAGTCATTAGCCATAGTCAAGTGATCACCTGACAAAACGATCGTTGTATTCTTATAGAACGGTTGTTGTTGTAACCAAGCAATAAACTCAGTAACTCTCTTATCGGAGTTATACAG
>JAEWER010000025.1 GCA_023389255.1 Bacillota bacterium | reverse complement strand
GCACCAAACTTGCTTCTAGACTACTTTTTTGTTCGTTTAAGTGCAGATCAGCAACAGTATCTGTTGTTCCTTGCCAACTAGAAGAACTGGCAAATTTATAACCATTATCATTGGCATTTTCTAAATAGTTAACAACAAGATAAGGTGTATCATTTCTGGGCTTCCAGACGGCATAAATAGGTGAATTATCTGTAAAATGGTGATCGTCTGGAATTGCATCGCCACGAGGACTGAGCGACCAGTGCGCTAAATCATAACCCTTTTTGGTGGCAGGACGTACCGTGTCTTTAACATCTCCCCACGTCTGCTTTGAGGATACACGAATAGGTAATGACGCAGTACCGCCTGTGCTATCTGGAGTTATAACATAACCATCTACATAGACAGCATACAAGTCTGTATCTTTGGTTATCGGCTGTTCAAAATTAAACTCAGGGCCATCTTTAGTGGCTGACCAATGGTGGAAAACTTTCTTTTGTCCAAGCAAAGCATCTGCCCACAAACTATTGGCAGGTTCACCCACGGGAATTAGCTCTGTGGTATGCAAAATATATTCTTCTTGTTCTTGTCCATCGTTTTTACGGAAATAACGCACAGTTGCACCAGGAACAAAGACTGCATGCAAATCGATAACTTTATCCTCAGTTACTGTTTCAGGAGCATCTGTGTAGGTGAATTTTTCATCTTTATCGTTAGCCCAATAACGAAAAACCTCATTATTTGACTTGGGTACTTCTACTCTCTGTAGTTGTTGTCCATTTCTTAAGATCTGACGCTCAAGCAATTCTGTTTTATTTTTATCTCTGTAGAAGCTATAGATATGTGTCTTTTCATTCGGGATAATTGAGCGTGGACGTCTACTCGGCGTACGCTTTTCTACAGCATTACGCACACTATTGGTGTTGCTCAAAGCAAATACTTGAGCTTCACCTAAAAGCATAAGCATAACTAAAAGCAAAGCTGCGACTCTGAAAAGTTTTTTGTTAAACATATTAAGTTTAACCCCCATATTCTATTTACAAATAACAAATGACGTATAAATTTATTCTTTATATAACAACATACGATCTATCTAACTATATAATTTACAGCTAAAAATAACTAGCTTCAAATAACTGTCACTTTGGGAACGTCTTTCAAGTCCCTCGCCATAGTCTATTAGCACCAAATAGTGGTAGAATTATTTATCTGTATAACATTCAGGAGGATAGTTATGAAAATCCAATTACCAGATGGAAGTCATCTTTCCATTGCCGAGGGCGCACGTGCTTTTGAAGTAGCCCAACAAATCAGTCCCCAGCTTGCTCGCAAAATTTGTTCCGTAAATATTAACGGTACAGATAGCGAATTACGCACCGTACTACACGATAACGATAAAGTAGAATTTTTGACTTTCACTAGCACAACTGGTAAAAAAACTTTTTGGCACACTACCTCCCATGTCATGGCTCAAGCTATTAAACATCTCTTTCCCGAGGCCAAGCTAGCTATTGGTCCCGCTATAGACGAGGGCTTTTATTATGACATAGACTTTGAGCGCAATTTTGGCGCTGAAGATCTAAAGGCAATTGAACAAGAGATGAAAAAAATTGTTAAAGCCAATGAACCTTTAGAGTATTTCGAACTAAGTCGCACCGAAGCCTTACGTTGGGCAGAGGAACAAAATGAGCCGTACAAAGTAGAGCTCATAAATGACTTGCCGGAAGATGCGGTAATTTCTTTTTATCGTCAGGGAGACTTTACCGATTTATGTGCTGGTCCTCACTTGCTCTCTACTGGAGCAATCAAGGCTGTTAAATTGCTACAGGTTTCAGGTGCTTATTGGCGTGGCAACGAGAAGAACAAAATGCTCCAACGCATTTACGGTATCTCTTTCCCAGACAAGAAAGAACTAAACGATTACTTGGAGGCATTGGCAGAGGCTAGACGAAGAGATCATAACAAGATCGGTCGTGAACTAGGCTTCTTCACGACTGTAGATTGCATTGGTCAAGGTCTTCCCTTGCTTCTCCCCAAAGGAACGGCAACACTAAAGGCTTTACAACGTTTTGTAGAAGACGAAGAAGAACGCAGAGGGTACTCACAAACGATCACCCCCTTGGTTGCTAAGTCCGACCTATACAAGATTTCCGGACACTGGGACCATTATCGTGATGGCATGTTCATTTTAGGCGATCCCGAAGAAAAGGAAGAAACCTGCTTTGCACTTCGCCCAATGACTTGTCCTTTCCAATTCCAGGCATATTTAACCAAAACTAGAAGTTATCGTGATTTGCCGATTCGTTACTCTGAAACATCTACTCTATTTAGAAACGAATCATCAGGAGAAATGCACGGCTTAATTCGTTTACGTCAATTTACCATTTCTGAGGGACACATTATTGTTACTCCAGAAAAAATGGCTGATGAGTTTATCGGTGCATTAGATCTTGCTCGCTACATGCTAGATGCCATGGGTCTTGCCGAAGATGTTAGTTATCAATTCTCTACTTGGGATCCCAACAATCGCGAAAAATTTATTGGCGATGATGAGATGTGGGAAAAAGCACAAAACGCTATGGAAAAACTGCTAAAAGATAATAATATTCCTTACACTATTGGTGTTGGCGATGCTGCTTTTTATGGTCCTAAACTTGATATTGAAATAAAAAATGTTTTCGGTAAAAAAGATACTTTAATTACTGTTCAAGTTGATTTTCAATTGGCTCAACGCTTTGGTATGTACTACACAGATAAAGATGGTGAGCGCAAACATCCTTTCATCATCCATCGTACTTCTTGTGGTTGCTACGAGCGTACTTTAGCATTGCTATTAGAGAAATATGCTGGTGCATTACCTTTATGGTTAGCTCCCGAGCAATTGCGTATTTTATCTATCTCAGAAAAACATGCTGAGGCTACAACCAAACAAATGCAAGCATTCCGTAATTTGGGCTTAAGAGTAAGTCTGGATGTTCGTGATGAAAAAATAGGCAAAAAAATTCGCGAAGCTCAATTGGAAAAAGTCCCCTACATGCTAATCATGGGTGATCAAGAAGTTGAAAATAATGTATTCGCTGTACGTCATCGCAAACACGGTGATTTAGGCACAATGAGTTTTACCGAAATTCTCGAACGCTGTCAAAAAGAAATCAAAGAATTCTGCAAGGATTAAAAAGTAATTAGTTTATTTAACAAAAACAGCCTTTTTAGAGGCTGTTTTTGTTTTTATTCATATTTTAGTTTTCTGCTTTAGGTACCAATCCTACAACTTCTGTGAGCTTATGACTGAATAAAATTCCGTGTCCTGGCTTATCTATAGCTATACCACTAGCGATAGTTTCAATAATCGGTGAACTCTCTTGTTCGCTCGCGATAACTAATACAATCTCTTTTTCTGGCTCTATTTTCATATTAAATAACTTTGCCGTATCGTGGATGCCTGAGCCCCTACCATGCAGGATAGTAGCTCCTCTCGCCCCTGCACGCTTGGCTAATTCCACTACTTCCTCACCCTTGCCTAAATCTACTATTGTTATAATCGCTTGATAACTCATCTGTTTAATCTCCTCTTGTTCTTCATGCACACTATCTTGAATTACTTCACTTTTTCGTATCCCCTGAACATGGCACAAATCAAGGCAAAATAATAATCCGTGCTCTCCTTTAGCAAACTTAAATCTCTTCTTTAATCCATTCATTGCTAATTGTGTTGTAGTAGCCCAACCAACAAGCAAAACAATTTCTCGATGTGCGGTATCAAGTCCCAATATTTTCAACAATGAGCGTGAGCTACATCCAATTCCACGTAAAATAGTACCGCCATTGATACCATATTCTTGCGCTACTCTAAGCACTTTACTGCCTTGCCCTTGATGCACTACAGCACAGATTAACTGCAGATCCATATTATTCATATAAGTTTTTCCTCTTAAATTGATACAACAGTCCTACAAATTGCAATGTTAAAATCGGCGCTAAAGCAACTAGCGCAATCATACCAAAACCATCTATCAAGACATTGGCAGTTTCTGTTCTAGAAGCTACCCCTGTTGTGAACGCTAAAATGAACGTGGCTGTCATCGGACCCGTGGCAACTCCTCCGGCATCAAAAGCAATACCCACAAATAATGGTGGTACAAACCACGTTAGAAGTAAGGCTATGACATATCCTGGTAAGAGATAATGCCAGAGCTGTATTTGAGGAATCTGAATGCGTAATACGGAAAGTAAAACAGCCATACCCACACCTGTTGTAAGCGGTAGAAACACAGCAATTTTAGGTATTGAACCACCTGTCACCTCTTGAATTTGTTCCGCCAAAATATGTACAGCTGGCTCTGCTAAAACTGATACCAAGCCAAAGATAAAGGCAATCCCCAAAAGCAAGCTTAAACTACCTTCTTGAACAATTTGATAACCTAGCTGTTTCCCTAAATCTATGAAACCAGCATTTACCCCCATAAAAAAACAAATCAATCCGATAGTGGCATGTAAAAGTCCTTTGATGCGCTTAACAAACTGACTTCTGCTCATTTTCATTAAACTAAACTGGAGCAAGACAAAAATTAATAAAATAGGAGCAATTGCTAAGAGGGCATGATGCAATGTATGCACTAATTCTGCACCAAAAACGCTGAGAATACCCGCTCTTATATTCAGCTCAAAACTCAAAGCTGTTTCTTCTAAATTAAGAGAACTAAAAACAGCCAGCAACAGCACTGCGATGATAGCTCCTGCTGAAGCAACTGCAACTAAGCCAAAAGCATCGTTTTCTGCCTCTTGACTATTTTGCTTCATATGAGAAATACCGCTAGCAAAAGCCAGCATAAAAGGAACTGCAATGATGCCTGTAGTTGCTCCCGAAGCATCAAAAGCTATCGCCAAAAAATCTGGTGTGATAACCAAAGCTAACAGCCCAATTATCACATACACTAAGCGCAAAACTATAACTAAAGGAATGCTGTAAATTACTCTAATAAATCCAATCGCTATTAGCAGCGCCATACCAGCTGAAACTGTGATTAAAAGCGTTGGAACACTAATTGCCTTAGCAGAAACCAAACTGACTTGACTTGCAAGCACTAACAAATCTGGTTCAGCTATAGATATAACAAATCCCAATAAAAAACTTAACCCAATAACCAGACTCAATTTATTGCGTTTAGCGATGGTGGAACCTGCTATAGCGCTGAGCGGTGTAATACAAATCTCCACACCAAATAAAAACAAAGTTAAACCAAAAACAATCAAAACTGCACTGATCAAGAATCTGCTAAGCACCGAATTCGGTAATGGAGAAATAAAAAAATTAATACCAATCACAACAATGACAATCGGTAAAATAGCTAAAATAGTTTCTTTAAATTTATCGCGAATTATATCCAAAGCGGTCTGCCTCCTAAGCGACAGGCCGTTGCTTCAATCTAAAAAGACGGAACAACCTGTAATTTTTTCAATAGACTTACGACTTAAGTATACAAAATCGTGTCTGAACAAAGCTCATAGAATCATCTAATCAAGCATCCAATAACTAATTATCTAATATAAAAATTAATCTGTTCTCTTTGGGCTTCACTAGCACTATAAATAAATTCAATGCCTGCCCCTTGGTGTTCACGAAAATCTACTTCATCGATTAAGCCATTTTGCTTTGCTGTCATCAACAGCTCAGCTATACTACGATAACTGAAATTACGTTGCTTAGAATAGTCATCTGCTAACAGTTGAACCAATTCGCTAGCAGTTAATCTTTCATGATTAGTAAAAGCTTTCAAAATAGCAAAATTCAAACTACGCTTCATATTCTTCCCTTTTGAACCATGTCCGTGGATCCTGGGCAATAACGAAAATTCCTAGCACCATTAACAAAGCTCCAAGCCAAGTTAGAGGATGCAAATTCCAACCAGATTCTCCACCCATTACACCTAAAATCAGCCAACAAAAGAACGGACCCCAGAAAGCATATGCCCCGTTACAAGCCATTCCTAGCGCCGCTCCACACATGCTGTTGCCCTTGTACCATAAACTAAAGGCAAATAAAGCAAAAAATCCGCTCGCTACAAATAACATTATTGAAGAATAATCTCTCAAAGCAGAGCCTAGTAAAAAACTAAACGGCGAATTCAAAGAAATGCTATCCAATTTAATAGCTAATGGTAACAATATAAGAAGATTAGTAAGACCAGAAGTCAACTGACGCATAGTAATACCAATCTCATAATCGATCATGGCAGTGCCGTAGCCAGCCACACATCCCTCGAGTCCCCAACCAAAAGCAGCTACTAGAGCAATACAAATGCCGATTAAAGCATCACTTCCGCCGGAGTTACTTACCTCTGTAACACCTATACAAAGAGAAGCAGAAAGACAAATGAAGATACCCAACCACATATGTTTATTTATTTGTTGCTTAAAAAGAAATTTACCCAAAATAGTGCCGATTACTGGACAAAGTGCCGAAATCGGAATGACAATTGAGCCAGCCTTTTGTAGGGCGATAACATAAGCAACACCTGCAATTGGACCTCCGGCTAAGGCTGCTCCCACCATAATTACCCCTGGGATGGTAGGAAGCGTACGAATAAAATCTAAAAACTTACCACGTATAACAAGTAGCAACAACGACCATATAGCGGAGCATAAATCATTTAATGAATTAGCTAATATCGGCAGTAAAATGGCCAAGGTAAAGGCTGAAAAAAAGTGTTTGGTATCTGCTGCATACCACTCAGACCATATACCAGTAGCCATTGCTTTAGTTAAAAAGGCAGAATATATGCCATAGCAAATACCCGACAAAACAGCTATGAACATGCCCAATTGCTTAAATTTAATTTCTCTACTTTCCTTAAGGCTACTAAGGTCTCTTTTTTCATACATCTCCTTGCCGACCAATTTGACTAAGAAAAAAATATAGTCGATCTGCCCGTAGCTCTAGTCAAAGATCTGAAGCGTCTAGTGAGCTCTGGGGTCAACTCCTCGGCTCTAAGTCGCCAACGCCAGTTACCCTCTGCCGTGCCAGGTTTGTTCATTCTCGCCCAACTACCATGACTGAGTAAATCTTGCATCTGCACAATTGACAGCTTAGACACGGAACTCATAGCTCCTCTTATTAGCCCCCAGGTATAACCTTCCTTGTCATTTAAGCCAAGATAGACACGAGCTATTTCCAAATCAATCGGCATAACATTTCTACACCATCCCAAGATAGTATCGTTATCGTGATTACTAACATAATAAATTTGGTCAGCACTCAAGTTATGCGGTAAATAAGGACTATCCATTTGGGGCGAAAAGGCGAATTGCATTACCGCCATGCCTGGTATGTTATATCGTTCACGCAATTCATGTACTTCATCTGTGCGAACACTCAAATCTTCAGCGATCAAAGGAATACGTTCTAAGCCTAATTCTTGTTCAACTACATCAAAGAATTTTTGTCTTGGACCTGGTAACCATTCACCATCCGTTGCATGTTCGGCACCATAAGGTATTGCCCACAAGGCATCAAAACCACGGAAATGATCTAAGCGTAAATAATCAAAAAGGTTTAAGTTATACTGCAGGCGTTTGATCCACCAAGTGTAATTATCTTTAGCGTGATGTTCCCAATCAAATAATGGGTTACCCCATAACTGTCCATCTTCTGCGTAGTAATCTTGTGGTGTGCCAGCTACATACTTCGGGCGATGAGCCTCTCCTGCAACTTTCTCGTGCAAACACAATTCGGGGGAAGCCCAAAATTCAACGCTATCCTCTGCCACGTAGAGAGGGATATCGCCAATAATCGCAATACCTTTACTGTTAGCATATTCTTTCAGCGCTCGCCACTGTTTGAAGAAAATATATTGCAAGAAAATTTGATATTCGATTTGCTCTTTATGGCTTTGAGCAAACTCAGTTAGCGCCTCTGGATCTCTATCTCTAAAACCCGCCGGCCACTGTTGCCACGGTTTACCATTTTCGGTTGTCTTAATCGCCATGAACAGTGCATAGTCATCTATCCAGTGATCATTCTCTTCTCTGAATTGCAAAATAGCTTCGTGCCATTCATCGCGATGTTGGTAAAGGTACGCCTTAAATGCCCAATTAAACATTAAGGTGCGGTGAGCATAAATCTTGCTGTAATCTACTTGCACAGGATCGGTACCAAAATCAGTCTGATAAGGTGCACCTGGTTGCAACAGACCATCCTCTACTAATAAATCTAAATCGATCAGGTAGAGATTGCCTGCATATACCGAAAAGCTGTGATAAGGAGAATCCGCAAAACCTGTGGTTCCAATCGGCAAAATCTGCCAAAAACGTTGCTCGCTCGCTTCTAAAAAATCAACAAAACGGTAGGCTGCTTCACCTAAACTTCCAATGCCATATGGCGAGGGTAGTGAGGTGATATGCATCAATACACCGCTCGCTCTATTTTGCAAAATATCGCTCATAAAACCTCAGCTGGTACTGCCCAACTTCTGCAAATCTTTTTCTATATTAACGAAGTTACTCTAAAAAAAACAGTTGCAAGCGTCCTCAAAACGAGAACAACCAACTGTTTATAGTTAGTTTGGATATTAAGTATAACCAAACTGCGTGCTACTTGTTGCTAATTATATTTCGGCTTGCTTTCTTTTATGTTTTAGAATGATTCTTGATCATTACTCTTGTCATTTTGCGTAAACGCTTACAATAATCTATAGTTAAATTCACGCAAAATGCCAAAAATACAGAAGCCAGTATCTTTCGTGCTGGCTACATATATTATATATGCTAATATAAAGCGATATAAATTTAGCTGGAGGCAAGTATGAGATTAAGTAGAGACTACTTTTTCACCCTGCGCGAAAACGTAAAGGATGAAGATTCCGTCAGCGGTAACCTTCTCGTTCGTACAGGCATGATAAAGAAAAGTTCTTCCGGTATCTATATGATTCTCCCCTTAGGTCTAAGAGTATTCCGAAAGGTTGAGAATATTATCCGTGAAGAGATGAACGCAATTCACAGCATGGAACTGTCAATGCCAGCCCTGATCCCAGAAGAAGTTTACATTGATTCTGGTCGTCGTGAGGCCTTTGGTAAGGGTATGTTCAGCCTAAATGACCGCTTTGAAAAGCCATTTGTTTTAGGCCCAACCCACGAGGAACTGTTCGCTAATGCTGCGCGTATGTCAATCAAATCCTACAAAGACCTGCCAGCTAGCTTGTACCAGATTCAAACTAAGTATCGTGATGAACCCCGTGCTCGTTATGGTCTGATTCGTCTGCGTGAATTCATGATGAAAGACTCTTACACTTTCGATCGTAATTTAGCTGGCTTAGATCATGCGTACAACCTGATGTTCGAAGCTTACAAACGTATCTTCGATCGTATGTGTATCTACTACAAAATCGTTACAGCAGATACTGGTGTCATGGGTGGCCTTTTATCCGAAGAATTCCAAGCCTTATCCGATATCGGCGAAGACATTTTGGTCATGCAAAAAGATTCAGATTATGCACAAAATCGTGAAGTTGCTAACTGCTTGATCGAAGGCGAAATGCCGGAGGGTGAGATCTTAGAACCCTACACCTTAGAAACTCCTGGTGCACGCACTATCGAGCAAGTAACCGAGTACTTCAATCGCTCGCCTAAAGATTTCGTCAAAACCCTGATTTTCAATATCGATGGTAAGCTGTATGCTCTACTAGTTCGTGGTGACCACGATGTCAACACTACTAAAGTCGCTAAATTACTTGGTGCTAACAGTGTTGAACTAGGTACTCCCGAAGAAGTATTTGAAGCTACTAATGCACCTGTTGGTTACGCTGGTCCTATCGGCTTAAAAGTTCCCATTATCATGGATCAACAAATTACCGTGATGAAAAACTTCATCGTCGGTGGTAACGAAGTTGACTTGCACTTGATGAACTGTAACCTGCACATGTTCAAACCTTATAAAATTGCAGATATTCGCCATATTCAAGAGGGAGATATGTGCGAAAACGGCGCTGGCCCTGTTCATTTCCAACGTGGTATTGAGGTTGGTAACACCTTCAAATTGGGCACAAAGTACGCTGAGGCGATGAACCTGTACTACTTAGATGAAAACAACGAACAGCATCCTTGCTGGATGGGAAGCTACGGTATTGGTGTTGAACGCTGTATGGCGGCTATTATCGAACAAAACCATGATGAGAAGGGTATCATTTGGCCTAAGCATTTAGCTCCTATCCAAGTTGCTGTTGTTGTTATCAATAGCCGTGACGAAGAGCAACTGCGTGTAGGTAACGAAATTTACGATGCACTGCGCAAAGAAACCAAGTTGGATGTCTTAATCGACGATCGTCATGAGCGTGCTGGCGTTAAGTTCAACGATATGGACTTAATCGGTGCTTATGCTCGTATCACCGTCGGTAGAGATCTAAAAGATGGTAAAGTCGAACTGAAATTACGTAACGAAGACTCTACAACCTTAATCGATATCAAGGATGTGGTCAGAACCTGTGAAGAGATCTTCAAATATGAAGAACGCCGTGAGTTTGGCTACACCTTAAATCTTGAGAATTACATGTAATCAATAAAAAAATAGTTTAAGCCACTCCTCATGTGAGGGGTGGCTTTTTTATTTCTGGTAAAGGCCGTGTAATTACATGCTTTAAGTGGCTTACACTACATTAATATTTATTTTAGTGATCGTGTATTTTTAGAAGTAGCTCTTGCTCGTACGCCTTTAATTTATTTAGATGATTTCATCTAGGCATTGCTTTTTCACGCTAGTAAATGACATGTTATCAATAGTATTTGAGGATTAATAGAAATAATTTGCTTCTATTGGTTGTTAAATTTTTACCCAAATTAAAAGAGCAGTGAATACTCACTGCTCTTTAATTTAACTTAAGCTAAAGGTGATTAGTTCAGTTTTCTCTTACGCAAGACGTACGCTGAACCAGCTGCTAGGACTAGTAGGATATAACCCATGCCTGTTGTTTCACCCGTTCTAGGTAGAGATGCTTTGCCTTTTTCTTGTCCCTTGACATTGGTTGCACTAGTAATAGCAACGCTTGTTGTGTTCTTGTCTGCCAACAACTTGGCCTTTAGGGCATCTTCTAACTTGGCTGTGGCTTCATCAATTTCGCGTTGTGTTTTACCCTGCTTATTCAAGATAGCTTCTAATTCTTTTCTAGCATCATCTACTGCTTTATCTGTAGCCTTACCAGTAATGTCTAAGTTGCTAGGAACTTGTTTCAGCACTTCACCTGCTTTACTGGTATCAACACCTACTGTGGTTCTAGCAGGTTGAGATTCTTTTTGTCCCTTGCTGGTAACAGTTACAGTAACCTCTGTTCCCTCAGGAATATCTTTACCTAAGTCGATAGTTACGTTACCATCTGAATTTAGTTTGGCTACGCCATCACCTACTGTGTATTCCTTAGTTTCACCGTTGATGGTTACCTTAATCTTGTCACCATTTTGGAGAGGACTGACAGGGCTTCCTGGTTCAACTACCAACACAACAGATCCACCAGCTTTACCGTTGGCACTAATGTTAGGGGTTGCTGTTGTTTTTTGCTCTACGGGCTTAGTAGGATCGGTTGGATGTACTGGCTTAGTAGGTTCTGTAGGTTTAGTAGGTTCAGTAGGTTTAGTTGGCTCTGTAGGCTTGACAGGGTTGCCGTTCACCTTTGCCTCTACAGGATCAGATTCCTTCTTGCCATTTTGTGTAACAGTTACTTTGACTGTTGTACCATCAGCCGTTTCTTCAGGAATTTCGATGGTTACAGTGCCATCTTCGTTCAAGGTTGCACCGTCAGTCGTGCCGATGGTGTATGTGGTCGGTTCACCCTCACCAACCTTAACAGTAACCTTGTCGCCTTCCTTGAATGTACCTTCGCCAGCAGTTACCTTAACTGTGGTTTTTCCTGCTTCGGTTTCTGTTGCAGGTGTGCTTGAGGCTTCCACGCCAGGGGTAGCTGTCTTGTTGTTCTCAGGTGTATTGGTGCGATTTTCAATGGCATCCTTCAATGCTTCGGTCGCTTCATCAACATCCTTTTGTGTACGGTTAGGATCTTTTAAGACTTTATCTAGGTTGTCCTTAGCCTCTTGAATAGCTGCATCAGAAGGATTGTCTGTTGTATTCAGGTCACCAGGAACATGAGTTAACTCTTCATTGGCCTTGCTGTCGTCTACAGTTACGGTAGCGGTAGCAGGATCAGACTCAGTTTTGCCATCTGCTTGGTGAGTGACCTCAACAGTTGTGCCATTGGGAATTTCGTTACCCAAATCAATACTTACAGTGCCATCATCATTCAGTGTTACACCTTCATCGCCAACCGTGTAGGTTTGGGTTTTTTCAGGCTCAGTTTTGATGGTGACCTTAATGGTGTCGCCATTTGCGATTGAGGGGTTACCAGTTACTTTGAGCTCTGAACCACCATCTTTCTCATCTGTTTTGGCAGTGTTAGTGATGGTAGCTGTAGGTGTTCCTGTTTTCTCAGGAGCAACAGGAGTCGAGGGACCGACTTGTTTTTCAGCCTTGCCTACAACTTTCTCTGGCTCACGGAATTTAACGACAACATTTTGACCTTCAACTAAGGGATCAGTGCTGATGGTGTATGTTCCATCGCCATTGTCTTTGATGTTGCCCGCAGGTACTTCTTTGCCATTTACTGTTACTTCTAGAGTTCCTTTAGTAGGAGCACCCTCAGTTTTAGGCACTGTTACTGTGAAGCTGGTAGCATCTGCGTTCAGATCGCCAATCACTGGTGTGACGCTGGTACCTGCTTCAGGATTTTTCGGAGTTACTAAGTTCTCAACAGGAATCTCGACAGGATAACCATCCTTGTCTTCGTACTTGAGTTTGCCATCTTCGATGGTGGGATTCTTAATCTCACCTTGATCGACAGCATTGCCGAAGTTAGGATCATT
>JAEWER010000015.1 GCA_023389255.1 Bacillota bacterium | reverse complement strand
CGGCTAAGGCAATGTCACTACGTTCACCATTAGTGTAGGGGTAAATAGCAATAACTGAATTCGGGGTTGCTTTGCCTTCAATGATTTCTCCCTTAATACCAAAGAACTTACGATCTGGCAAAGTTGGAGGTGCGATCATCGGATCTGTTCCGTGAACTTTGTATAGACCATCAAATTTCTTTAGCAAAGGTTTTTTCGTATCACGAACTTCGACTCCGTCTTCTCGATCGTCACCATCACTGTTCTTGTTGTAGGGATCGGAACCGAGGTAGTATTCTAAACGGTCGACTAAGCCATCGCCATCGCTGTCTTTGTCTAATTTTTCACTATGTAAGTATTGCTTGGAATAAACACGAACATCTTTCCCCCACCAGTCATAAGAGTTATAAAGACCAGCGACAAAGGTGCTATGTTCCCCTTCGTAATAGCGACCGGGATCACGCTGTGTCGTGAATTCGAGAGTCACATAGGTGTTCTTTTCCTCATAGGGTTTACCTGTATAGAGGTAGGTGCTGAACATCGTACCGACATCGTTTAGAATCGTTTCCGATCCGCCGGTACCACGAGTGCCTTTGTCTTTTTCAATACGACTGAAACGGAAGAAGGCGTTGTTATCGCGGGGATCATTCAAAACACCTTGCAGATCAGGCAAATTGTCCTTACCTAAGGTTTCATTACGTTCACGATCCATGCGGATCGCACCTTGAAGACGGCCGTTATCGAACCCACTTCCGGAGCGTAAAGGCTCTGTCCAGTAGTCCTGGCTTCGCTGAGTCTGTAATTCTCCTGTCCACACAACTTGATTGCCGTCGAGCTCATCGCTGTTCCACTTGCGTCCCATAATGGTATACGTGGCCTCTCCGACAAGTTTCAGATCATCTGAGAGGAAGAAACCCAAATAAGGGTTCGCCTTGAATCCCCTATTGCTATAATCACTTCCCTCATAAGGGGTCATCGAGCCATCCATCCAGAAGTTCTTCTCGTTATATACGATCTTCCACTTCTGCTGGAAATTTTCATCTTCACCCGTCACTGGAATGACATAGACGTGACGCCTCGCCTCTTCTTCGCGATGTCCATTATTAATATATGGACGCGTGTCGTATCCAGTCGTATTGCTGTAGTCAAAATGGCCAATAACTTGGGTTTCAAAGTCATCTGCTGTTAGACGTTTAATTTTGTCTTGCGTCTCCTCAGCTTTGAGCGAAGCCATACCACTTAACACCATGCTCGCAATTACAAAAAGAGCAATAAATGCCTTAGCAAAATGCATTTGTGCACGGCTTACCTTCTTGCTACTAAAGCGTGATGGAGAGCTTTTCTTCTCACTTGTTTGCAAAGTCTGCACCTTCCTCTCTCTTAAAATCTCGATAAAACTTGTCGCTTGGCTAAAGCGTACTATTAACTTGTTTAATAGCCTTGTTTTTATAGTAAAATCACTAAAAAATGTCAATATATAAACGCTTAAGTAAATTACAAATTTATCTCTTTATATATTAAATTCACTCCCCCGTAACACGTTTTTAATATATTTATCGTTAGAAAAACTAGGTCGAAATAGGTATAAATCCTATTGCTACCAACCCTTGGGGCTTCTAGGATTTTTTGTGCTGTACGCGTTCTGAAATTAAGTAATTTAAGGTCTGTGTTGCTTGGGATGATTTTAATTGATGTAAAAAAAAGAACTCACTCGCTTACTAAATGAGTGAGTTCTGTGGTGGAGATAAGCGGGATCGAACCGCTGACCTCTTGAATGCCATTCAAGCGCTCTCCCATCTGAGCTATACCCCCACATAAAAGGGCTCGGTCAATACGATCAAGCAGTATCTATAATAACCACCTTCTAACGATTGGTCAAGCTACAAAATAAAATTACTTTTTAGCAGTCAGTTCGTTTGTATCTAACCATAGAGTAAACGGCCCATCATTTTGTAAATCTATATGCATATAGGTCTGAAAACATCCTGTTTTTACTGGAAATTCATCTCGTTTCGCTATCTCAACAAAGTATTCATATAGTTGGTTGGCTTCGGCTGGGCTACCAGCATCAATAAAACTAGGTCTGTTGCCTTTTCTGCAATTGCCCATCAGTGTGAATTGAGAAACAATTAAAACTTCACCGCCTACTTCATGCATGCTGAGATTTGTTTTGCCGTTTTCGTCATCAAAAATACGTAGCTTGCTAATTTTACGCCAGAGCAACTCTGCTTCTTTCTCTGTATCACTATTAGAAACACCTAAGAAAATGAGAAGTCCCTGTTTAATTTGAGATTTTATCTCTCCCTCAACACTGACACTAGCATGATTTACTCTTTGAATTAAAGCTCTCATTAACAAATCCTATTAATTTTGCCAACACGACGGGCATGCTTATCGCCTAAAAAACTTGCATTCAAATATGCTTGTACAATCTCAAAGGCTAGCTCATTGCCTAAAGTGCGAGCACCTAAAGTGATAACATTAGCATCGTTATGTTCACGTGCCATGCGAGCTGAGAAACAATCAGCACAAAGAGCTGCTCTAATACCTGGCACCTTGTTAGCGGCCATTGATACACCAATACCTGTACCACAAATTAAAATGCCACACTCATACTCACCAGCTACCACCTTGTGCGACAGCTCAACTGCGATATCAGGATAGTCACAGGATTCTTTGGTATGAGTACCTAAATCGCCTACTTCATGGCCTAACTTCTTTAAGCGTTCACAAAGCTCCGCTTTGAGCTCAAAACCACCATGATCTGCACCAATTGCAATTTTCATACTTCCTCCTTGCTTCTCTTCTAAGCGAAAAACTAGTTATTAACTATACTTAATCAACTGTGATTTCGTCACAGTAATTTGTTTGCATCATACGCTCAATCTGCGCTAATTCTAGCTCTTGACCTAACACCCACATCAGCTTAACGACACAAGCTTCGGTGGTCATATCATTACCCGAAATAACTCCGACAGATCTGGCTTGTTCACCCACACCATAAACTGCCATATTAACGCCGTCGTAGGGGCACTGGGAGATCATTACTACAGGTATGCGCTTGTTTTGTGTCAAGTATTTGATGCCATCTAACATGCCACGGCTGAGATTAGAAATACCGCCAGTGCCATAGCCCTCAATCACAACCCCACGATAACCTGCCTGAGCTACATAATCGAGAACGGATGGGCTGGTTGCTGGTGTCATCTTGATCAGCATCACATCTTCACACAAACCTGTATGAAATTCTATATCCTGTTTCATCGGTTGTGCGCGGTGCTCAATCTCTAATTGTAAATTCGCATTTACTCTGCCTAGATAAGGGAAATTACGTGATACATAGGCATCTGCATTCTTAGCATACATCTTAAAAGCTCTGGGGCCATGAATGATTTTGTTGTTGAAAACAACCATCACACCACGTAGTTCACTGATTGCTACAGCTACCGCTGCTAGTAAATTGGCTGGTCCATCACTGTCTTTTTCACTGACAGGGGTTTGAGCGCCAGTTAAGACAACAGGCACGTCCAACTTACCGAGCATGAAAGAAAGCGCAGCTGCTGTGTAGCACATAGTATCTGTACCATGTGTAATCACAATGCCGTCATAACGTTTGGCTTCGCTTAAAACTGCTCTTGCAATTGTGCGCCAATCAGCAACTTGCATGTCAGAGCTATCAATATTCATCAGCTGCCTAGCTTCCACTTGGCACATTCCCTGAAGCTGAGGGATCAAAGAAATCAGCTCTTGACCAGAAATACCTGGCACATAACCTTTGTCGGTATGCACGCTGGCGATGGTGCCTCCGGTCGCTAGTATCATCACTTTTTTCATATGTTCTCCCTCTCTAAAACTTCTGCCACACGCACGGGATCACTGGCATAGTGTCTATCTATGGTAATAAACGTCTTTATCTTAGCACCTTGCTCACATAGCTGAGTCTGAATTACTTCGCGCAATTCTGTATTGCTGAGCTTACAATCATCGGGAACTGCTAAATCGAAAATCAAACACTGATATTCACCTTGACTACTTCTTCTAAACTCGTGCACAAAACATTTGTTGTGTATCTTCTGACATACTGCTTTAGTCTTAGCTTCAAGTTCAGCTGTGAGCGGATCATCTACGATCATCGGATCGATGTGAATTAGCAATCTAACATTATGTTTGTGCAGGATACTACGCTCGATAGTATCGATTAGTTGATGGCTACTCAGCAAATCTGACTTGGCATCTATCTCTACGTGAATCGAGGCAAAACACTGGCCTGGTCCGTAGTTGTGGACTATCAAGTCATGTACACCCAAGACCCCCTTAAAACTGAGCACGTATTCACGGATTGCCTTGCGCAATGCTTGTGGCACTTTATTGCCCAGCAAAATATCAAAAGTTCTTTTTAGTACACTGTAGCCAGCATGAATAATCAAGAGACTGACTAGTAGTCCGACATAATTATCTATGCGCCATCCCATTGTCATATCTAGCACAATAGCACCGAGCAAAGCGAGACTGAGAATAATATCACTAATGCTATCTTTTATGGCTGCTTCAAGTAACAGTGAATTGATCTTTTTTTGTGCTCGTTTTTGGATAAAGCAAAGTACCGTTTTTAGCACTACTGACACACCCATTACGTAAAGACTGAAACGATTAAATGTTGCTATATGATCGCCTAAATAAATATGTTTCAAAGATTGAAAGGCGAGCTGTCCTCCGAGCCATAAAATAAAAACTGCGATTAGAGCTGAACTCAAATATTCAAAGCGTGCATGCCCAAAAGGATGTTGTTTATCGGCTGGTCTTGCTGCGATATGAAAACCCCATAAAGTTACAATGGCACTAAAAAAATCGCTCAAATTATTTACGGCATCGGCGAGCAACGTCATACTGTGGCTGACAATGCCCACACCTAATTTGAGGCATACCAAAATAAAGTTGGCGAACAAGCCTGCATATGCGACTTGTTCGCCTAGTTTTTTTCGCTTGGTAACTGATTGAGTTAGATCAGATTGAAAAGACATGTTTAAGTTTATTTCTGTAACTGAGCCTCTACGGTGGGTACTAACATGCCTTCTTTTACTGCCTGAACAGTTGCTTCATCAGATAACACTTCGGCTAATTTGAAAGCAAAGTATAGAGATACAGCTGGACCCTGACCTGTGATGATATTGTCATCTTGATAGACCATATTTTCTTGGAAACTATCGCCATAAGCAGGTGCACAGCAGGCAGGATAGCCTGTGCCCTTGCGATTTTGCATGATGCCTGCTTCGTGTAGTGCTAAGGGAGCCGCACAGATCGCTGCGATATACTTGTGCTCGCTAGCAAATCTCTTTAATAAGGCTTGCACACCTTCATGCTTGGTCAGTGCTTGTGAACCTGGTAAACCACCTGGTAAAACCACCATGGTGTACTCTGCTTCATCAATATCTTCAAACAGTTTGTCTGCTTTAATAACAATATTGTGATCACCAACAGTTTCTAACTTGCCTGTAATTGAAACCATATCAATTGCTAAATTGGCTCTACGTAAAACGTCTACTACTGCTAAGGCTTCGACTTCTTCGTAACCATTGGCTAAGAGAATCATTGTTTTTTTGCTCATAAGAACTCCTTTGGGGCTACTTGCGTTGCAAGTTTAACATCTGATGTTTGAGATCCCACAATTCCTGGGATAAATCTACATAGTAGTTCTGCGGATTTTCATGACGCTTAATTGAATCCCACAGTGTTCCTAGTTGTTGTTCACAGAAACTGCGTACCTCATCCAAGGTTGGTAATTTATATATTAATGTGCCCGAGCGATAGATTTGTTGCAAGATACGTTCGGCACGGAAATTTTCCAGCGTTTTACGTTTCCATGTATGGTTGGGATCAAAGATTTCTAGAGGCTTACTGTCATCGATTGTTTCATGCTCTAAAGTCAAGACATCCGCTAGCGCAAAATCTGTATCTTTGTCGTACAAGCGCCAGATTTGTTTAATACCCGGATTAGTAATTTTCTCGGGATTTTCAGAAATTTTCATGCGTGGGGTCATTTCGCCGTCTAATTCAATCGCACTCAATTTATAGACACCACCAAATACTGGTTCTGCTTTGGAGGTAATCAGGCGCTCACCCACCCCAAAATTATCAATTTGAGCTCCTTGATCGAGCAGATCGCGAATTAAATGTTCGTCGATCGAATTGGATACCGTGATTTGGCAATCTGTTAAACCAGCATTATCTAGCATTTGTCTTGCTTTTATTGTCAGATAAGCTAAATCACCAGAATCGATACGAATGGCTTCCAGACGTTTACCTTGTGGTAATAAAACTTCTTTCGCAACTTTGATAGCATTGGGGATACCACTGCGTAGGGTATCGTAGGTATCAACTAATAGCTGACAATTATCTGGATAAATTTCTGCATATGCTTTAAAGGCTTCATATTCATCGGCAAAAGATTGAATCCAACTATGTGCCATAGTTCCTAGCGCTGGTATACCAAACATACGACTTGCCATCGTACAGGAAGTGCCGCTAACGCCTGCAATATAGGCAGCTCTGGCACCTAAAACTGATGCATCATAGCCTTGTGCTCTTCTGGCCCCAAACTCCATGACCGAGCGTCCCTTGGCTGCACTTACTATACGCGCTGATTTGGTAGCAATTAAACTTTGGTGATTGATGGTGAGTAAAAGCATGGTTTCGATCATTTGTGCTTGAATGAGCGGACCGATCACACGCACAATGGGCTCACCCGGGAAAATTGGCATGCCCTCTGGCACCGCCCAAACATCACAACTAAAGCGAAAATTACGCAAGAACTCGTAGAATTCAGGAGCAAAATTAAACTGCTGTAAATAAGCAATATCAGCTTCACTAAATTTAAGATTTTCGAGGTAGTCAATCAGCTGTTCAACGCCTGCCATAATGGCATAACCACCTTTTTCTGGTACGTCACGGAAGAAGAGATCAAAACATGCCTTAGCTTCTGCTTTGCCTTGTTCTAAAAAGCCATTGGACATTGTTAGCTCATAGAAATCAGTCAACATCGTCATGTTGGTAATGCGATTCCAGATAGCTCTTTTTTGCTCTAGGCTTGTTTGCTCTTGCTTGGATTGCATAGTTCCTCTTTCTAGCTAGGCTCAACTTAAAGCTCTAGCTTCGTTCATCATCTCTACTTTGCTGTCTGCACCAAACAGACCTGTGTTGTAGTATACCTTTTCTAAAAAT
Source organism: Bacillota bacterium (assembly GCA_023389255.1). GTDB lineage: Bacteria > Bacillota > Clostridia > Saccharofermentanales > DTU023 > JAEWER01. The sequence goes on along the minus strand of JAEWER010000015.1, from coordinate 29,981 downwards.
AGTCCTTGCGCTGGCATAGTTTTGCCAAGCAAAGTGCGATCTTGATTAGCGATTAACTGCTCAATTTCATTCGCTTTGATCTTACCCTCACCCACAGCTACCAAGGTGCCAGCTATAATGCGCACCATGTGATACAAAAAGCCATCCCCAATAACTGTAATAACTATTTCTTCCTGCTTCCTTTGCCTTACATAACAGGCAAAGAGAGTACGCTTGGGGTCTCTGATAACTGATCCTTGATCCATCAAGGCGGTGAAATCATGTTCGCCTAGCAATGCTTGGCTAGCCTGCTTCATCGCTTCTAAGTCTAATTTACTCGGCACATGTGCTTGATAAGAACGTTTCAGCGCAGGTCTAATCCGTGAATTGGCAATGTGGTAACTATAACGTTTGCCACAGGCATGAAATCTGGCATTAAACGCATTCTCTACACCCACACACATTCGCACGGCGACTCCTGCTGGTAACTGGGTATTGATTGCAAGTGGTACTTTGTCTAGGGGGATACGCGCAGAACTAAAAAAATTAGCTACATGCCCTAAAGCATGCACACCCGCATCTGTACGAGATGAACCTGTTAATTTAACGTCTTCACCTGTTAGCTTGTACCAGGCGTGTTGCAAAGTTTCTTGTACAGATCTATCTTTCGCCTGCTGTTGCCAGCCATGAAAACAGCCACCATCATACTCTGTGAGCAGAGCCAGATTTTGCATTAGCCTTGCACTCCATCGCTCAAACAGTCTTTTGCATATAAAGCGGCACCAGAAATACCTGCATCGTTACCTAAGCCTGCAATGGCAAAGCGTGTTTTTTTCACACCCTCAAACAAGAAGCTATTCGCTAGCGCTTTTTGCTCTATCATCCGCAAGAAGTATTCACCCTCGTTACTTACACCGCCACCGATAATAATCATTTCCGGCATAAAGCAATTGATAAAGTTAGCTATACCTTCTGCTAGATAGTGCACATATTGCTCCACAACTTCTCTGCCAGCCTTATCTCCTGCTTTCATCGCTTCGAAAGCAGTTCTGCCACTCACTGCACCATTATTGTTTTTTACCCATTGGTGCATACTGGAATTAGGGTTATCTTGCATTGCTTGCTTCGTTTGTTGGATTAATGCTGTAGCTGAAGCATAGCGTTCAAAACAACCTTTACGCCCACATGTACAGGGAATCCCATCCAAAACGATAACGGCATGGCCTAATTCTGAACCAGCACCATTAAACCCAGAAAAAACACGATCGTCGATAATAACGCCACCGCCTACACCAGTACCCAGTGTGATCGTGATCGAAGATTGTGTGCCCTTGGCTACGCCCAATCTGCTCTCTGCCAAAGCGGCTGCATTTGCATCGTTTACTACATAGACTGGCACTTGATGTTGAGCCTTAATCAATTCACGATAATTCCAATTTTCAGCGTAAAGATTGCCAGCAAAAATTAAAGCACCTGTCTCATTATCAACCGTACCCGGCGAACCAACACCAATAGCTTTAACATCTGCCAAAGAAAAGCTTTCTTCTTTCTGTTGATATTCAGCACAAATATCGGTGATGAGCTGATTGATATTGCTGATGATCTCTTGACCAGTTAAGGTTTCGGCTTCGGTTTTAATCGATTGTTTGCACAATATTTCACCACATTCATTCGTGATGCCACATTTAATATTGGTGCCTCCCACATCGACACCTAGGTAGTAGTTCATAATCTATCCTCAACTAGAAAAATAGCGACCATTGCGGTCGCTATTATTTTACCAACATTAGTCGCTTCTCTGTTATTTGCGACGCATGGTCTTTTGGATATCGAAAGCAACAGCAACCACGATAACACAACCTTGGAAGACGAAAGTCATTTCCGGAGTGATACCTAAGAATTGCAAGCAAACTTTCAACATTTCAAAGATCAAAACACCGAGCAAGATACCAGGCACAGTACCCACACCACCAGCAACTGAAACACCACCGATGGTTGAAGCTGCGATTGCTTCTAGCTCGTAACCAGTACCAGCAGATACAGCAGCTGAACCTGTCTTAGCTGTTAACAAGAAGCCAGCCAGACCGTATAGGATACCTGCTAAGGTAAAGATTTTAATTTTAGATCTTCTAGTATTAACACCAGATACTTCTGCTGCTACTTCGTTACCACCGATGGCATACATGTACTTACCATAACGTGTGTATTTGTAGAGTACATGAATAACGACACCCACAAACAACGCTACAAAGAACACATAGGGAATCATCATTGGACCCAAATTAATACCACCGATACCGAAGCTGGTGAAGCTAGGTTGGAACGCACCAATAGGTTGGTTCCTGGATAATAACTGATTAAGACCGTAAATCGTAATCTGCGTACCCAAAGTAGCAATAAAGGCTGGAACGTTTAAAAAGGACACGATCAAGCCGTTAATTAAACCAAAAATCAAACCTAAAACTATTGCCGCAACTAAAGCAACTAAAATTGGCGAACCAGCGAGCTCCTCATACAACACATTAGGAGCATCTGCACGTTGAATCAATAATCCAGTCAAAACAGCTGCCATACCAACCATACGACCAGCAGATAAGTCTGTACCACGGATTATCAAACAACCCGATACACCCAAGGCGATAATGAAACGCACTGAAACGTTTTGTAAAATATTCAGCAAGTTAGAAAATGATGCAAAGTTTGGAGCTGAAATTGCTGTGTAGACAACCATCAACAAGATGACCACCACTAACGCATTTTGGATCAGCCAGTTTTTGATCTTGAGAGCACTTCTCTGCTCTGCAATCTGTTTTTTATCCAGCATGTGACACCTCTTCAAGCTTTTCTTCTTCGAGTTCAACTGCAGTTTTAGCAGAAGTCTTATTGATAAACTGAGTAGCCAGCTTCATCACGTTTTCTTGGGTTGCTTCGTGTACATCTAAGAAACCCGAAATACGTCCCTCACACATCACCATGATACGATCTGACATACCCAACAACTCAGCCATTTCAGAAGTGATCATGATAATTGACTTACCCTGTTTAGCTAAGTTGAGAATAATTTCGTAAATTTCGTACTTGGCACCAACATCGATACCACGCGTAGGTTCGTCCAAAATAAGAATATCCGGACTATTCGCTAACCAACGTGACAAAATAACTTTTTGCTGATTACCACCAGATAGGTTCTGAATCTGTGTTTTTTGATTAGGTGTCTTGATGCGCAGAGCTTTAATACTCTCGTCCACCACTTCACCTATGGCTTTCAAATTCAATAATCCCACTTTGCTCACATAGTTATCAACTGAGGAAATGGCTACATTGTCAGCTACGCTGAGAACACCAAAAATACCAGAACCACGTCTATCCTCAGTAATGAGAGCTATACCACTCTTGATGGCATCGCGCGGTCTGTTAATTGTCACCGGCTTGCCATGCACCTTAATTTCCTTGCCCTTCAGACTGTCCCGCAAACCGTAGATTGCTTCCATCAACTCGGTACGTTGAGCACCAACCAGACCACCAATACCTAAAATCTCGCCTTTCCTTAATTGGAAAGAGCAATCCTTAAAGGACAGAATGGACGGCGAAGTAAAGTTATTAACTTCTAACACCACTTCATCTGTGGCATAGCTGCTATGTTCTGGGAACAGATTAGTCAATTCACGTCCTACCATGTAATTGATAATCTGATCCGTGCTGATGGTTTTAGCATCATAAGTACCAATGTATTGACCATCGCGCATGATAGTAACATCATCAGCGATCTCTTTGATCTCAACCATCTTGTGTGAAATATAGATAACAGCAACACCCTCAGCGCAAAGATCACGAATAATTTGGAAGAGCTTGTCTACTTCGGCTGCTGTGAGCGAAGATGTGGGCTCATCCATGATAACAATCTTGGCATGGTGCGAAATTGCCTTAGCAATCTCAACTGATTGTTGCTGTGAAATTGTCAATTCGCCTAATTTGGTATGAGCTGGCAAATTTATACCAACTCGATGTAGGTACTCTTCGGCATCTTTATTCATTTTGGCATGATCAACCAAAAAACCTTTAAGAGGGTAATCACCCAAATAAATATTCTCACCTATGGTCATATGAGGAATAGGTTGCAACTCTTGGTGAATCATGGCAATACCATGATCTAGAGCCTCTTTGGAACTCTTAAAATTCACCTCTTGACCATCTAAGATAATCTCGCCTGAATCTTTGTGGTAGATACCGTACAGGCATTTCATCAAGGTTGATTTTCCTGCACCATTCTCACCCATTAGCGCATGAACCGTGCCTTTGCGTAAGGTAAGCTGTACATTATCTAATGCCTTGACTCCTGGGAATGTCTTGACAATATTTTTCATTTCGAGAATGACGTCACTCATTTTCCCATTCCTTTCTTGTTCGCACTGAGCATAAAGCTAAAAATGAGGCACTTGTAAGACAAGTGCCCCCATCTTTTGTTTAACTCAAAGTCACTTGCAAGCTCTTTACTTATTTGGAGCCATAGAGCTCTTCAATACGCTTGGTGTACTCTTCGATAGTCTCGGGCTTGGGTTCGACACGTTGTACATTAGCGTCTTCAGCTTTGGTTACTTTGACATAGTCATGCCAGTAGTAAGGAGCGACTTCTTCACCATTCAGCAACTTAACAGCGATTTCAGCTGCAGTGTGTGATTGGTTGAAAGCATCGTTCAAAACTGTACCGGTGAACTTATTGTTGCCGATCATTTCAACAACTTCGGGCAGAGCGTCAACACCTACAATGTAGATGTTTTCGTTAACTTTACGACCAGCTTGCTCGATAGCGGTAACAGCACCTTTGGCCATACCGTCGTTGTTGGAGAAGATAACCTCTAATTGATCGCCGTATTGTGATAAAGCATTAGCTGCAATTTCTTGACCTTTTGCTTCGTCCCAGTTACCGCGTTGAGGTTCACCTAAGCTCTCAGCAGGAATGCTCTTTTGCAGAGTTTCAACTGAGTACTTGGTGCGTTGCTCAGCATCGACGTTACCAGCATCACCCATGATCATCAGGTAGTTGACTTTACCATCGCCATTGACGTCACCTTTGTTGGCTAATGAAGCGATGATTTCGCCTTGATATACACCAGATTGACGTGCGTCAACACCTACGTAAGTAACTTTGCCAGGCCATAATTGCATGGTTGCTGTATCACGAGGTTCACGGTTGATTAAAACCAAAGGAATATCAGCGTTTTTGGCTTGACCAATCAGTTGGTCAGCAGCGGTAGGATCAACCAAGTTAGCAATGATTAAATTCATCTTATTAGCGATGAAGTTGTTCAATTGCTCTGTTTGAGTAGCTTGGTCATTCTTACCATCTACGAAAGTCAGTTCGTAGGTATTGCCATCTTTTTCACCCAATTCTTTGAAGTACTTATCTAACTCGGTGCGATACAGAGTCATAAAGTTGTCATTGTATTGGTAGATAGCTACACCAACTTTGAAAGTTTTGCCACCTTCTTTGGGTGTTTCACCTTGTTGGTTGGCTGCTACTGTACCTTGTGCGGTACCACTGGTTGAAGGTTTATCTTCTTTTTTACCACCGCAAGCAACTAATGCTACTGCCATGATGATTGCCATAGCTAATACTAAGGCTTTCTTCGTTTTTTTCATGTTTCCTCCTAAATAAAAAACAATGAATACATCAACTAAAAATGTATTTCGTCTCCTACTCTACATCTGTTGCAAATTTAGGCGCCCTTTTGAGCGATTTCTAACAATACTTGTTTCGCTCTTCTAATCGCTTCCACATCAGTTACCATGCGGTCATATTCAGAAGCGATGGGCAATCCCATGGGCACGTCGGGATTGCGATATTGCATGGGTCCTGCCACAGTTTTTTTGCCTGAGAGATGGAATTGCCGAATACCTGTCTTAGATGCAATTTCTGCCATATTTTCAGCAGTTACACCACTACCAGCCTGCAGAATGATACGACCAGCAGCTTGCTGATTTAACTTGGCTAAGTTATCAGCACCAGCTAAAGCTTTAGCATTACCACCTGAAGTCAACACAATATCAAAGCCGAGCTTGATCGCTTGTTCCAGCGCTTCAGCCTGGACTCTCGTTACATCGAAAGCACGATGCAAAACTTTTTCCAAGTCCCCGGCTGCTTCAAGCATCGGTTTTAAGGCTTCTTCATCTAATCTGCCATCAACAGTTAAGGCTCCGATGACCACTCCGTGTACACCAAGCTTGCGACAATGTTCTATTTCTTTGATCAGCACTGCTTGTTCAGCTTGATCGTAGTGAAAATCACCAAAACGGGGACGCAATAAAACGTTGGTCGGAATACCTAGTTCTAAGACTTGTTCGATGAACCACGGACTAGGACTCATGCCACCAATCAGTAGATGCGATGCCAACTCTAATCTATCGGCACCACCATTTTGGGCATTGATAGCTGACTCTAAAGTATCTACACAGCACTCTAGTTTATAGCTTGAATCCATGGTCTCTCCTCAGATTTCTTTATTGCCCTTTTGAGCAATTCATACGCTAAATTCTAGCATATAAGCATGTTTTCTTGTGCAATCTGCAAAGTATATACAATGAAGGTCACTATTTTATACCCTTTCACTAATTTTTTGTGTCTATTTTTGTATGTTTTGCTACTTGCAAAAATTAAGACTGAGCTTACTCAGTCTTTGAATTACTCTTTGCGTTAACAATTATTAGTGAGTTCAATTTTAGGCAAAAATAAAATAATGGCTTATCAGAACAGCAGAACAAAACGCTAAGATACCTACTGCCAACATGTAATCACTCAGCACTAATTTCAGCGAGTGTAGTTTTGTTCTTCCTTCGCCACCACGGTAGCATCTCGCTTCCATCGCCTGGGCTAACTCATCTGCTCGGCGCAATGCACTGATAAACAGAGGTACTAGAATACTGACAAAACCTTTAGCTTTTTTGATGGCACCGCCCGTATCGTACTGTGCCCCTCTAGAACTTTGTGCTTTCATTATCTTGTCTGCTTCCTCTAATAACACGGGCACAAAGCGCAAAGCGATCGATGTCATCATCGCTATTTCGTGAGCGGGGAAACGAAAACGTTGCAAGGGTGAAAGCATTTTTTCCAAAGCATCTGCTAAATGCATAGGAGTGGTAGTTAGAGTTAGCATCAAAGTCGTTAGAATAACGATTAAACAAAGACGCACCGACATCACAATAGCATTGGTGATACCTTGCCTAGTTATTTGAAATAGCCAAAATTTAACCAATGGTTCGCCACTGCCACTAAACAAATTGAGCAAAAAGGCAAATGTCATGATAAAAATTATCGGCTTTATACTTTGTAAAACTGGCTTAGCTGGTATTTGGGTTAGAAAATATAAGAGTAAAACTCCTGCTAAGCAGATAAGTAGCGGTTGCCACTCCCGCACAATTAAAATGGTAATCATCATTAAGATGATGCCCAAGAATTTAATACGGGGATCCGCCCTATGAATCAACGAATTACCTGGATAATATTTTCCTAAAGTATAATTTTTCATCTGTTCTTCAACTCTGAGATTAAGTCACCTAAGCGATAACTGGAATAATTTTTGCCTAATTTAGTGCTCAAATAATTAGCAAAATGTGCAACTGGCGGTAAATCTAAACCTGCTTGTTGCAATAATTTAGCATTGCTAAAAATAGCTTGGGGCGTATCGCAAGCAATTAATTTACCCTTGTTCAAAACCACAATGCGATCTGCTAGTTCGGCCGCATCTGCCATGTTATGAGTCACGAGAATAATCGTCTTGCCTTGCTGTTTTAAGGAATTTAGATAGCCCAAAATCTCTAATCTGCCCATCGGATCTAAACCAGCAGCGGGCTCGTCTAATACCAAAATATCTGGCTCCATCGCCAGCACGCCAGCAATCGCTACACGTCTTTTTTGCCCGCCTGAAAGTTCGAATGGAGATCTTTGCAGTAAATCTTCAGCTAGCCCCACATCTCTGGCCGCTTGATGGACTGCTTGGTTGATACGCTCAGGTTCAAACTTCAGTTGCGTGGGACCAAAAGCTATGTCGGCAAACACTGTCTCTTCAAATAATTGATACTCTGGGTATTGGAACAACAAACCAACTTGAGAACGAATACTCTGAATATTCTCTTTATTATCTAAACACTCGCCAGCAACAAAGACCTTGCCTTGCTTAGCACGGTACAAACCGTTTAAATGGGTAATTAAAGTCGATTTACCAGATCCTGAATGTCCTACTAAGGCGATAAACTCTCCCTTATTAACACTGAAATTAATATCATCTAGCGCCGTCTGTACGAATTCTGTTCCTTCACTATAGGTATAGCTAAGGTGCTCAATGCGTAAAATCTCTGTTTGCTCAGTAGCTAAGATAGACTTATTTTTCTCCTGCGGGGCTAAGCACTCCACCTGTTCTGGCTTATCCTCTTTTATTTGCAACCTAGCGATTACCTCATCGTAGGTGAAAGGTCGTTCATAAGCTGGCTTATCACTTTGAAAGCTGGCTGGATCTAGGTGATAAAGTACATCTAGGTGTGCTGGTATTTCCAAGTTAGCCTCTAGCAGTAACTGCGGATTAGTAAATATTTCTCTGGGCGTACCAGCTGTGAGTATGCGTCCTTTGTGCATCACATACACGTAATCTGCTTTGAGAGCAGCTTCCATATCGTGAGTGATTTCAATAATGGTAAGATTTTTCTCTCGTTTTAAGCCTGTAACCACTTGCATAAAGTCGGCTGCGCTAACAGGGTCAAGCATCGAAGTCGATTCATCGAGTATCATGCACTTGGGCTCCATGGCTAAGATACCCGCAATGGCTAACTTCTGCTTCTGCCCACCAGACAATTGTGCTGGTGATTTACTCTTATGCTCACGGAGGTTTACTTGTGCTAAAGCCGAATCGATACGGTGCGCTATCTCTTGTGGGGGTATGCCTAAATTCTCTGGACCAAAGGCTACATCTTCTTCTACTGTCGTTCCCACAATTTGGTTATCTGGATTCTGAAAAACCATGCCACAAAGACGACGAATTTCCCACATCTCGTCTTCATGTAGCGTGTTCATGCCAGCGACTATAACTTCGCCTTGATCTGGTTGCAGTAAGCCATTGATCAACTTGGCTACTGTCGATTTACCAGAACCGTTATGACCTAGAATGACTACATGTTTACCAGCTTCAATCTCCATACTGACATTAGCGACAGCCAAAGATTTACCCCGTTCAACAGTGGGATAGCTATAAGAAACATTTTTTAAACGTATAAAACTAGTTGGGTGAGAGAAATTCATACTCTCTATTGTCTAGGTAATCAGTAAATTTTACAAACAAATTTATTGCAAACTTCTACACCACTAGTCACGCAATTGAGAAAACACTGCCAAAACACTCTCACACTCAGCATCTGTGGTAGCAAATGAGGTGCAAAGTCTAACTACTACCAGATCATCTTTTAGCTCGGCAAAAAATGTGCAGGTAACTTTCTCTCTTAACTTAGCTAGTTGTGCTCTGGTTAAGATGACAAATAACTGGTTGGTCGGTGATTCAGTGTAGAGCTTAAAACCTAATTGCTTGAGCCCCTCTTGGATAGTGCTAGCGTGAGCATTTTCTTGTTTGCCAATCTCCCAATACAAACCATCTTTGAACAATTCTGCAAATTGAATGCCTTGAAAGAAGCCTTTAGCCGATAAAGCACCAAATTGTTTTTGTAACGAAACAAAACCCCGCATCAGTGCGGAGTTTTTGATTACTAATGCCTCTCCTGCAATTAGACCATGTTTAGTGCCACCTAAGGTAAAAGCATCTGCTGTGGCAACAACATCTGCAATTGTGGCAGCACCTGTAGCTGTGACTCCAGAAGCCATACGGGCACCATCAATATAAATTTTCAATTGATATTGATCACAAATAGCACGCAATTGATGCAACTCTTCCCCTGTATACACCGTACCCAGCTCGGTTGAGTGTGAAATGTAGAGCATGGCAGGATCGCACATGTGCATCAGTGCCTCATCGTTATAACGCTCACTCAAAAATTGAGCTAAGCGTTCAGGCACCATCTTGCCATTTTCACCAGGTATCACTTCAACCTTGTGTCCGGTTGCTTCAATCGCACTGACTTCATGACAAGAAATATGTCCTGTTTCAATAGCTATTGCCGATTGGTGTGAATAAAGAAATGAATCGATGAGACATGCATTGACTTGGGTGCCACCATTAAAGAAAAAGACTGAGTGATGCTCTGAATCAGTACCACACGCCTTAAGAATTAGCTCTCTCGCATTAATACTATGCTGATCTAAACCGTATCCTGGATTTGCTTCCCCTTGATGGTTTTGCAGTGCCTGTAAAATACGCTCATGACATAAGTAACTATAGTCATTCAAAAATGTCAGCATAGACGCCTCCGCTGGTTGTTATTAGTTTTAGTATATTGTGTTTTATAGCACTTGCAAACATAAAAAAAAGAGAGCTTTTTCGCTCTCTTTTTCATGGATAGAGTAACCTTGAAAATTCAGGATTAGACTAATTCAATTAACACCATTTCAGCAGCATCGCCACGTCTGGGACCCATTTTGATGATGCGGGTATAACCACCATTTCTGCCCTCATACTTCGGAGCAACTTCGTTGAATAGGTAATTGATGGTGTTGATACGCTTACCCTTTTCATCACGGAACTCAAACATGCTAGTTGCTAACTTACGGCGTGCAGCTAAGCGTGAGGGGTGATCAACCTGTACCATTTTGGTGGTCAGTTCACGTTCTACCACATCGTACTTAGCACCGTTCTTGCTGGTAGCGGTGGTCAAAACCTTACGGCCTTTACCATCCAGCTTAGCCTTAGAAACTTTCTTTTCTTTGGTGTCAAAATTTTTATGTTCTTTAACTGCTAAAGTAATCAATTTTTCTGCGGTTCGTTGCACCTCTAAAGCGCGGGTATTGGTGGTAACCAATCTACCATTGACAATTAAACTGGTAACCATGTTGCGCAGGATGGATTTACGAACACCAGTCTTACGACCTAATTTGCGATATCCCGCCATATTTCCTCCTATACGAAACCGTTAAGCCTCATCTGCATCTCTTTTGGGTTCTAAACTGGGAGCCAGAGAAAGACCCATGTCGTGGAGCTTAACAATCACTTCTTCTAATGATTTTTTACCCAAGTTGCGTACTTTCATCATGTCGTCCTGAGATTTGTTAATCAAATCTTGAACTGTGTTGATGTTTGCTCTCTTCAAGCAATTGTATGTACGCACCGAGAAGTCCACATCTTCGATCAAAGTCTCGCCCATCTTGTTGATAGGTTCTGCCATAACTTCAGCTTCTACAACTTCTTCAACTTCAGATCTGCGCTCTAAGTCAACAAAAATTTGTAGTTGATCGATTAAGTGGTTAGCTGCGAATTGTACTGCCTTGTTAGCCTCAACAGTACCGTCAGTCCAAACTTCCAAGGTTAATTTATCGAAATTAGTGACCTGTCCTACACGGGTATTCTCCACGTAGTAATTAACTTTACGCACAGGATTGAAAATTGAATCAATGGGAATGACGCCGATCAATTGCTCTGGCCATTTGTTTTCTTCGGCACTGTTGTAACCGACCCCACGGCAGAGAGTCATCTCCATGAACAGTTTTCCATCACCATTTAAGGTACAGATTTTCAGGTCAGGATTTACGATTTCAACCTCGTCGTCACAGACGATATCACCCGCAGTAACAACACCAGTCTGTCCTGCATCACAGTTGATGTAAACAGTCTTGATATCGTTATTACGAATTTTGGCTCTGATCGATTTGACATTGAGAATAATCTCTGTCATGTCTTCGATAACACCAGGAATGGTTGAAAATTCATGGTACACGCCCTCGACACGCAACGAAGTTACTGCACAGCCTTCCAACGAAGAAAGAAGCACGCGACGAAGCGAATTACCTAAGGTAGTACCATAGCCACGCTCTAAAGGCTCGACGGTAAAGCGACCGTAGGAGTTATCACTACTGAGTTCTACACACTCGATATTGGGTTGTTTATTTTCTAACATTTAAGCCTCCTAAAGCAAGGTGAATCTGATTGACTGCAACGATGAAAAAGCCTAGATTCTCCTTCTCTTCGGCGGTCTGCAACCATTGTGAGGAATGGGGGTGACATCTTTGATCATCACGACCTCTAAACCAGCTGCAGCTAACGCACGAATAGCTGACTCACGACCTGAACCAGGACCTTTGACATAAACTTCAACGGTCTGCATGCCGTGATCGATAGCTGCTTTAGCGGCTGCTTCTGAAGCCAGCTGAGCTGCAAAAGGAGTGCTCTTTCTAGAACCACGCATACCTTGTGCACCAGCAGAGGACCAAGAAATAACATTACCCTCTAAGTCTGAGATAGTAACGATGGTATTGTTAAAAGATGCATGGATATGTGCTTGACCTTTGAGCACATTCTTGCGATCTCTTCTTCTTGTACGGGTAGTACCCTTTTTAGATTTAGTTGCTTTTGCCATACCTTACACCTACTTTCTCTTCTTAGCCACTGTACGAGCAGGACCTTTACGAGTACGAGCATTGGTCTTGGTACGTTGTCCACGTACAGGTAAACCCATACGATGACGACGACCACGGTAGCAACCGATCTCGGTTAGACGTTTGATGTTCATCGCAATTTGACGACGCAAATCACCTTCGACGGTGTAGTCGTTTTCGATGACGTCACGGATCTTTGAAACCTGATCTTCAGTTAAATCTTTAACACGGGTATCGGGATTAATTTCGCATTTATCCAAAATCTCGTTGGATACTGTTCTGCCGATACCATAAATGTAGCAAAGCCCGATTTCTACGCGCTTTTCATTAGGTAAATCAACACCGGCAATACGTGCCATTTAGTACCTCCAAAAATTTTCTTGTCTATCTATTGGTTAAACACGAAATAAGGAAAACAACAATCGGAGCAGGATTGATGCAGCCGCATCCTGTCGTGTGTTATCAATAGCTATAACTGGGAATTAGCCCTGTTTTTGTTTGTGTTTGGGATCCTGACAGATCACCATAACTTTGCCTTTGCGTTTGATCACACGGCATTTTTCGCACATCGGCTTAACAGACGGTCTGACTTTCATTTGTTTTCCCCCTATCTTGTGCTTGCTCAGGCGAGAGGTTCACCTGAATTATCGTAATTAAGTGTTGTGGTAACTATGAGGTCTGAGTGTTCGGCGTTCAGACTAGGCAATTCGTTTAGTTACAAGCAACAAAAAGAGCATCTGTGTACACAGACGCTCTAGAAGTATAACAAAAACGCTTAGAAATTCAAGACAAAATTTTGTCTAAATCCACGTATTTTCTAGCTATTCTGTCCAAATGAAGTTGTGGTTAATCATCTCACCACCATCAACTACGATGCTCTGACCTGTACAAAACTTATTCGTCACAGTCAAGAAGTATGCCCATTCTGCAATTTCCTCAGGAGTTGCCCAACGTTTTAGTGGAGTTTCTGCCATAATTGCTTGCCATAGCTTTTTATCTTGCATCACGCATTCGTTCAACGGTGTCAACACGCCTCCTGGATCCAGCGTGTTGCAGGTAGCGCCGAAAACTGCTACTCGCTTAGCAACATTTTTACTATAAGCTACTACCCCACCCTTACTTGCACAATAGGCAGGAAACTCTGAACCTGTGTGGGCACTAGCTGAGCCAATGTGCAGGATCGATTTTATGCCTGGCTTTACACCATACTTTTCTGTGAGTGCAATTAGAGCTACCAAATTAGTAGCAATGTCATCTTCATTTTGCGTACCAGCGTTGTTGATGAGAATTTCAACATCTAACTCTGGATACTTGTCTTGCTCACGAATATCTAATTGATAATGCTGATAGTTATCGTGCCTAATAGTCGCAGGCGCTCGATCAAAGCCATAAACCAAATGCTCATAGCGCAAAAAATGTTCAGCAATTGCTTGGCCGATGCCACTGCTGGTTCCTGTAATCAATATTTTCATCTTTTTGCCACCAATGCCAAATATTCTTGACCTACACCCTCAGCACGCCAGCGCTTCGTTACTGCGTAACCGATGGGTGAAAATAAAATCTCCATAGCAAGCTCAACGAGAGCGCCTGTTAAAGCACACATCACACATTGCAACCACGTCCAGCTAAAGCCGTCCCAGTAAATCGGTGCAAAGAAACGGAAAACAATCACTGCAAACAGTAGGTTATCAATAAATTGACCTATTAATGTTGAAACATAGGAACGTGTAACAAAAGCAAGTTTACCATCTGGATTACGCTTAAACGCTTGTCCGATACTCCAGTTCAAACCATTGTTAACCCAAGCTGACACAATGAAAGCGATGGTGCTCGCCAGCAGAATAAACCAGGTGCCACCAAAGATAGTATTAAATTCACTATAGTCAGCCGCTTCAGAGGGTATTAAACTGACCAACTTGAAAATCAAGCAGACTAATAGATTGATCAGCACGGCTAACAGAGAGACTTTATTGGCGGCCCGTGGTCCAAAATGTTTAGCTATTACATCCATACTCAAAAAGCACATCCACGACATGAGAATGCCACCGTCCAACGCTAACCATTCTGTACTAACAATGGTTTTATTCGCTAGCAGATTCATGCAGACAACACTGACTACTAAAAGGCTAACTGCTATAGCTGGAATGGAGCGGAAAAGAGCTATGCTTTCTTGCTGGTAACGAGATAATTTTTCTCTTATAGATGTTTGAGACATGTTTTTTTCTCCTTAGTTTTGCTTCGCAAAACTACAAAAGCCCTGCACAGCAGGGCTTAGTAGTCCTGGTTTTGTTTTACGACAGGATGGCACTAACGAACTGTCGTATAATATTCAATGTTCTTTAGGGATTATAACCTCAAGTACGGTAAAGACGCCAGAATTTACGCACTAACCAAAGTAATAAAAGTATTAATAAAACGATGAGCGCCCAAATACCATACTTAAAAGCCTTAACTCTACCGCTCAACTTCTGACTATCAAGGTTAAGTTCTGCTGTAGTTGGGTTGGTAGCTAAATCAGTTTTGCCATCTTTGCGTTCAGCCTCTAGCTGCTGTTTTTCTGCTTGGCTTAGGACTCTTTCAAAATTAACGATCAAACGGCGCCAATTGCGCGGATAGTAATCACAGGTCAGTAAAGTTAGCATATCTTTCCCTGGAATGCGCAAGATTTTTTCACCTTCAGAGGGCAGAATAAACTCGCTGCTGACCATTCTGTATACATATGTTTTATCCAACACATGCAAAATGACTTCATCACCCACATCGTATTGATCTAAATGGTAAAAGGCGATAAAACGCCAACCGCCTCTATGCGCTGCAATTACTGGTCTTGTGCCAGGTTTACCTACAGGAAAATCTGTACCCTCGATGATGGCTGCACCCATGCTCAAGTGCCCATCATCCGCACCCCAATACACATTCAAGGTTTCACCTATCTTGGGAAGCTCGATCGTGGCTACAACATCTTGATAGCCAAACTTTTTCATGGGATTTGTAGCTTCTTTAACCTCTTGGACAAACGGGTCAACATAGCCAGCTTTAGCTTGATTCAAAGTTTGGTTATAGGTGTTAATATCAGCGAGACAAGACTTAAGTTCAGTGTTGCTCATCGCTTTGATACGCTGTTGATAGTTCTGCGTTAATTTGGCTTCTTGCGACTGATCATAAACGATCCAGAGTAGCGGAAATAAGACTACCAAAACACCTGCCATAATTAGGCTTAAAGCTATGGCTTGCTTAGTCGTTTTCTTCATCGCTTGCCTGCTTAGTCTGTTGCAACTGTTCGAGCAACTCTCTTTGTTTTTGTTGTTCTTTGCGCAATTTCTTATTGGCTAAGTAATTCACTGCGTTGAGATACAAAACTAGCAATAAGATTGCTAAAGTGATAAAGAATAACCATTTATAAATCACAGATGCTTTGTTCTCCTTTAACTCTTTTTCTGCCACTGCTGGCACATAATCAATGCGATGTCCTCGAACCAATAAACGATGCGAGTTAATCATGTACGGTGTACACGTTAACAAGGTGGCGTAATCATGTCCTGGCTTAATCGTCAATTCACTGAAGTCGCTGGGTTCAACAGTCTTAATCTGATCTACTTGGTAGGCGATTGTTTCTTTGATATTAGTGATATAAAAGCGATCTCCGATCGCTAATTTGTCTAAGTCTGTGAAGAGTTTAGCTTCGGGCAACCCACGGTGGGCTGTGAGCACCGTATGCGTATTATTACCGCCAATCGGCAAACTGGTGCCCTCTAGATGTCCAACCCCTTTGCGCAAAACAGTTTCACTGGTGCCAGCATAAATGGGCAAGTCGATAACCAGCTTGGGAATGGACACGTGACCAATTTGTTCGTGGACTTCCAGCATACGAGCATACTCCGCCAAGCCCTTTTGGTAATACTCCTTTTTGTAGGGATCCTGCATGGCTTGTGCTTTACCATTCAAAGCTTCATTGTAGGCAAAGGCTAGGCGCATACGGCGGTCGATCTCCTCAGGTGATAATTGCTCTTTACCTGATTCAAAAGAGGTTATCGCTTCAGAGGAAATAATGCGATAGTGCAAACGCGAAATAACTGGATATAACATAATACCCAGACCAATCAAAAATAAAATAATATAAGGTAAGCGACTTTTCTTGCGTCGCTTACCTTTAGTTTTTGTTTTAGTAGTTACTTGTGTTTTATCTTTCATTACTCAATTCTTTGCGAGTCCGCCAGTACAGACAACAACCTGTACAAATTAGTAGCAAGCCGATACCAAAGAAGATAAAGATACGCAGATCGCCTGTTTGCGGAATCACTGGCTTGCCCGGTTTACGTGGTAATTCTGGTGTAGGTGGCACTTCATGATTAACCACTTCGATCAGCTTTCCCTCATTATAACTATTGGCTGTGATCTCGACTTGTACCGTATTGAGCAAGCTCGAATATTGTTTGCCTGTAATTTGCGGTGTACGAATTTCCGCCAGATAGTAGGTTCCTAAGGGTAAATCAACAAAGCTAAAGTTGCCTTCTTCATCGCTGGTAGCAATGTATTCAACACCATCTTTGAGTACTGTGCTGTAGGTTCCGTCAGCATTCTTCTGTAATAGCTTGAATTGTGCACCCAACAGCCCTTTACCGTTATCATCAATTTTGCGCAACTTGATACCACCCACTTCTGTTTGATAGTTAGTTGCTTCAAGTTCAATTACCACTTGATCAGCGGTAAAACTAAATTCTAAAGGCTTAGGCAGTAAAAGATAGCCAGTCAGTGTTTCAACTTCCTTAAAGTAGTAATCGCCTGGTTGCAGATCACGTACTTCTATAACACCGTTGGCATCTGTGGTCAGCACAGTACTGCCACTCGCATCATACTTGCCGTCTTTAACGGGTATCTTACTATCTGCACCATCGAGATTGCGTCGATAGAGTTCAAACTTAACACCTGCTAATTTTTCTCTAGCAACTTGCTGTGCTGGTTGTCCGTACTTGGTCAGACGCACACGACATTTGACATCTTGTGGCGGTACATTACCTGTATTTTTAGGATAAACACGCAACACTCTTGCCCCTTGATAGGGAAGATCGACAATAAAAGGTACATCACCTGCTACTGCTTCTAACTTGGTTTTATTGACTTTTACTTCTCTTGCGTAGTAGCGTCCATCTGCCAAATTATCTACCACCGTTAAACCCTGTGCATCGGTGGGATCGCTGTTGATAGCATCATAGCGCTGATCTAGTTCAGAGATGCTCAAACTGCTCAATTGTTTGAGCTGAGCTTTCAGATCATCTACTTCTGTTAAGTGCCAGATGCGATAAATGCTACCTGCAACCGGCTTGAAAATACTAGGTTGCTCGGTTAATAAGTGATCTGGCTTGGCATCGTGTTTTTCTATTTCTAAGCGATTACCTGCAGACTCGTTTACTGCTTCTGCACGAGCAATACCAGGCATCACCCACATGAGTAGTAGCAAAGCCAACACGCAAGCTAGAGCGCTTTGTTTGAAGTTGAATTTGTCTTTTACCTGCATGCGCTAACCCTTAGCACCTTTCCGCTTCAGCTTTTCTTTAATGGTTATCGCCAACAATAGCATTAGAAAGATGGCGATACCGATGATGTATTCACGGTATTTCTGCATGAACAATGCCCAAAAACCGTCTGTTTCATCTTGTTTTATTTTGTCCTCCAGCTCTGGTGTGTAGGGTATGCGATGACCTCTCACCAACAGCCGATGAGTATTGATCATGTAGGGGGTACACGTCAGTAAAGTCGTGTAATCTTCTCCCTCCACAATTTGTAAAGCACTGGTATCGTCTGGCTTCACCACTTTGATCTGATCTACTTGATAAGCGTGCGGTTTGTCTAACACTTGGATGAGAAAGACATCACCATTTTTTAACAGATCTAAGTCAGTAAACAATCTCGCCTGGGGTAAGCCACGATGGGCCGTGATCACGCTGTGCGTTGATTTACCACCAACTGGCAAGCTTGTGTGGACTAAAAAGCCAGCTGAATAACTCAGCACTTGTTCGGTGGTTCCTACCCTAATAGGTAATTTAGCCCTAATCTTAGGTATAGTAACTGAACCGATTAGACGACCAGCACTGAAAAAGCTTGGCATCTCTCCATTGGTTACTAGTTCAGTAATCCCCTTTAGATGCTTGGACGAAAAGATATCTGCATCTAAGCCCGCCAATTTACGGTTGTATTCTTGGGCTTGGGCGATGATGCGTTTACCCTCTGCCGTAGGCAGTTCGTTGAGCATTTGTTCGTATTCTTGCACCTGCTTTTCCTGCTTAATCTCGTAATATTTGTTAGAGATCAAGGGGTAGATGAAGATCATCACCCCCAGTACAAACATCAAGATTAAGAAAGGTTTTGAGGTGAGCAAGCGATCTAACGCACTCAACTTTGCCCTATTTGCTTTTGTTTTTGTTGGTCTCTTCTGCTTTTTCACTTATTCAATCTCGTCTGGGGAACAGTTAATATCAGTTTAACTGTTCCCCAGAGGCTGTGCCTCTGGGTAGTTTACAAAGACTGATTAAGCTTCATCAGCTTGATTTCTACGTTTCATAGCAAACACGGCTAAAGCCATAACTGCTAAACCGACCACGGTGAAGATTACAGTACCGATACCACCGGTTTGAGGAATGTCAATCTTTTTGTTGACAACCTGTTTAGCATCGTTGACGCCGCTCTTATCGGTGTATTCCATGCCTGCTGCATCTCTTTCATAGGTACCAGGACCAACTACAAACTCTAAGGCTGAGGTGGTGCTATCGTAGCTGGTAGCATAGCCATTGGGAGCTTGAGTTTCCATCAAGTAGTAGGTGCCATCTTCTAAACCACCAATGGCGAATTGACCTTGTTCGTTAGAAGTTAAGACCACTGCATCAGCTTGTTTGCTAGTACCAGTTTTCCACTCATAAGCATAGGAAGCGGTGCGGAAAGCAGCGTTTCTCTTATGCTCTAAGTTGAGGATTGAACCCTCGGTTGAGGTATCACCATCTAACTTGGCTAACAGAGTTATTTGGTCAGGAGTACGTGAACCCTCTTCAATCTTGCGAATGCTCTCGCCTAGTAAGAAAGCATCCATATAAGCCTCTTGAGCTTTCTTAGCTGCTTCTTTATTAGCTGTTTGAGTTGCGCCATCAACATAAGCTAAATATTTGTCTTTAGCTTGATTCAAGATAATGAATTGAGCGCCTTGCAGACGTTCTGAACCGTCAAAGTTGGTTTTGACAAATTTGCGACCATAAGTAACAACTTCAGGTGTGGTAGGTTTTTTGGGTTTGGGGTTCTTGTTCTTACGGTTCATGATGTTGATAGTGCCATCACCGCCATCTGTGTACTCAGGGGTATAACCCATCGGACGCTCGATTACACGGTAGGTTTGACTATCTTCTAAGCCTGTGAAGACGTGACCTAATTTAGGATTGCTACCATCTGTATTGGTAACAGTTACAGTCTCTACAGTTCTCCAGCTTGAACCTTCCTTAACCTGCAGATCGTAGGTAACACTGACACCAGCAGGTGCATTACCTTCTGTCCAGCTCTTGTCCACAGTGATTTGACCATCATGGGGATTTTTCTCGACAGGATCGTGCTCTTCTTCAGGCTCGTTGCCGTATTCCAAGGTTACTTCGTTCTTGTCCGGCATATCTACAATAGCGGTAGCGTTAACTGTGCCAGTGTAGGTTAAAACGAATTCAACATCTTTAACAGTTGCTTGAGTTCTAACTTTCTCCAGACCAGTTGCAGTCAAGGTAACGCTAAAGCCTGAGAGATCTGCTTTCAGAGTGTAATCAGTTGTTGCAACTAATTTAACACCCTCTAATTTGATCTCTAAATCATTGTTGAAAGTGATACCGTGAGTCATACGGTCAGTCCAGCGCAGAGTTTTGTATTCACTGTTCTGGGGAATTGAAGTCTTGATTTCATAAGGTAAAACTTTACCAACAGTGGCTTGAGCAGTTGCTTTTTCTTCTTGGTATCTAGCGTAATCAGCACCCAGTTCTTTGCCTTGATCTAATAACTCAGCAGGAGTTAAGCCATTGTCTTTGGCATAGTTTTTGTCGATCTTGGGTCCATCTTCAGTGTTTTTGGGATAAACAACAGCGTTTTCGACTACACCTTTATCATTGACTACGGGCAGAGTGATTTCTACAGGTACAGCTTTGGAACCAGTCAGCAATTCACCGTCAGCGCCAGTATAGGTGGACAGTTCTTTAACTTCCACGATTTTGTACTCGCCAGCAGGAAGCTTGCTGGTATCGAATTTTTTACCTGTGTTGTCTGCTGTAGTGCCCATCAAGACATTTGTCTCAGTAAATGCCTTGTCGGCAGGAGTGATCAAACGGTTGCTACCACCAGCACTAGTTACGTTTTCACCAGCTGCGTCAACATAAACAGGTTTACCTTGTGCGTTGATGAATTGATCGCTATTGTTTTGCCAAGCAAACACAACACCACCAATGTCTTTGGGTTCATTGGTCAAGCCCAACAAAGTTTTCATTTGAGCCAGATTTAATGCATCCTGTGCATTGTAGCCATTGATGCTCTGACCAGCATCACCAGCCTCAACTGTGTTGCTGTTCCATTTAGCTAAATCTTCTTTGCTCATCAACAGTTTGTGCAAAGTTACGCTCTTAGTGCCTTGCTCTTCTGCCATAACAGCGCTGTTGGTAGGAAGTACCAATGAAAACAGCAAAGCTACTGCTAATAGGACACTTAAGAATTTTTGTTTTCTCATAGTATCTCCTTTTCCTCCCATAGGGTTTTATTTGTGTGATTGGTTGTCGCTCTGCGACTGTCCACTAGCTGTGGTAGCCGCTCGAGAGCGGACAGCTAATTTCCGGTTTCTGCTATATACGTAAATTGCTACTGCCATAAAGGCTATGGCGAGTGACAATAACGTCCAATTAATGAAGGGCAAGCCACCTGTGTAAGGTATATCTAGCTTGCTGTTGAGAATGCGGTAGCCATCTAAGGCATACGTGCCATCTGTACTTGCTGTGCCTTTCTTCTCAACAGGTTCTACGAGAGCACCATTTAAGAAGAGTTTTACAGTCAGTTCATCTGCCCCCTCATCGGTGACCACAACACGGTACTGGTGGTTGAGTGGCAACTGATAACCCACAGGTGCACGCATCTCACGCAAGGTATATTCGCCCACTTCTAGACCATCAAAGACAATGGTGCCGTCTTTCAGCGTTTCCTTAACTTTCATCGGCTGTTCACCAGCGTTATCAGTTAGGCGGAAAATTGCGCCTTTCAGCAAAGTGCTGATCTTGTCTTTGTCAGCCTTAATCAATTTGAAACGACCTTTCGGAGTTTCATCCTGACGGTTGACCACGGCAAAACGGAATTGGTTACCATCGATCTGACGCAAAATGAATTCTTGTTTCTCTGTAGTTCCGTCTAGGCGACTGATAAAAACTACTAGACGATCACCTGTGCGCCAATCCTTGTTCGCTAATTCCACAATGACACTGGTATCACCTATATATGCGGGGTACAGCAATCCATTTTGTGGTCTTTCCAGATAAGTGTGTGAGCCAGAAGTCACAGTGGTATTAGCGGTGGAGATCACTTGGTTGCTACCACGCTCAACTGTAACCTTGATGCGCTCACCCGCTTTAAGCGGTTTGAATTCACCCGCATCACTCTTGGGCAACAATTTGTAACCCTCAGCTTCGGAATAAGCGATGCGTGGCTCAATTGAATAACTCTCAGATTTGAATCCCAGCACGCCCTCTTTTTCTTCCACACGGTAGATGTATAAAGCACCCGTGCTGTCATAAGCAGTCAAATCTTTGTTGATTTGGCTCCAATTGTTTTCGCTATTCAAACGCACTTCACGAATCGCTTCCTTGGTCGTCAGATCCGCTACTGCCCTTTCACCAGGCATCAAGGGTGATCCCTCAGCATTTATGGGCACACCAGCACTGTTGCGCTTCGCCTTGTAACGGTAGATCACTAAATCGATATGATCTGTATCTGCTTTGGCTAGCGCTCTAGCTATTGCCTCAGCACTTAAGCGATTGCCTTGACGATCAACCCACTGCTTCTCCATCTCGATGGGAATGTATGGCGCTTTGACCGAAGGGATCGGGAAGTAGCGATAGTGATCTCCCTGCGCTGGCTTCGGATTTAACGTTGTGGTTTTATTTGCCTGATAGTAGAAATCAGGGTAGAAATCTTTCGTTTCTGTATTGATATGAATGCGGTAACGCAAAGTTACTTCTTCGTCTTTACCTAAATTCAAACCAGTAATGCGCAACTTGTCTCCGACACGCTCAACTTTGACTCCATCCAGCAGATTTTTCTCACTGGCACTGGCAGCCACTTTGGGCATTTGATTCAGACCTAACTGCGTTTCAAACGGTTTTTCAAACAGACCTGTATCGCCGTTACGGATCAAAATTAAGTGCTTACCTGCTTTTTTAGCAGCTAGTACCTTATCAAGTGAATCCAGAATGCGGAAATCGTTACCCACGGTATAGCTATTCATGCGCTCTGGATTTTGTGTCCGCAAGTTTTCTGCGATCACAAAGTTATACACACCGTACGCTTTGTTAGGTCCTTGTTCAGTGATGTAGTTAGGCACCCAATTATTGAGTTTTACACTATGCGTACTACGATCGTAACTAGGCACTGTCAAGGGCTGACCATTCGTATCTAGACGTACTTGTACTGGAGTTGGCGATAGCAAGTTCGGGCGTCTAACGGTAAAGCCAGAATTGGTACGGTCATACATATACATGCTGAGCGTAAAGTTATTGTTGCTCTCGTCGTTAGTATTTCTAATACTGCCATCCTTGGCTAAGTAATTACCTTGGTTGTCCGAGAGATAGAAATCACCATCTTCTAGTTGTGCCGTTGAAGCAACTTCGAAGACACCCTTAGTAAAGCGATCATCCAAAATAACTTGGCGACCCATCGGATCTTCAACTACACCATCGACAATCGATTTGGTTTTGATAGCAGAGTTGAGCAGTGATGCTTTCTCTTTAAATTCTTCGGGTCTGTCTGCTCTGATGTAGTTATTGACTTTATCCGTTGTGATGTTGCGCAACTGACGTTCCATGATCTCAGCTGCTGCTTCACCACGAGTTAAGCCTAAATTATTTTGTCCAAAATCAGGGTCAGTCCAACCGCTGTTCAAGGGGTCTACTGCAAAGGAGAACACTTCCATATCAGGGTGCAACGCTTTGTAGTAGTCCGCTACAGCTGTGGTCGATGTTTCGTGGTTATCAACACGCACACCATTGTCAGTGTAGTAAACCAGCGGTCCATACAAGTTGTACTTGTTGTTGACGATGATGTAGTTCGATAACGGGTTAGAACTCTTATGCATCGGCGTGGTGGGTGATAAGTTTTCGAACAAAGGCTTAGACGGATCTAAAGGATAGTTTTTCAACTTAACTGAACCTACGGCTGAACCATCAGAAATTAAGACTAAAATCTTTTGGCGTTTTTGCCATTGTCCACGCTCACTTTCTGGATACAGTTCTGCGACGCCACGTTGCAAGCCAGCAACAATATTAGTTTCACCGTCCCAGTTACTGGTACCTAAGTTGTGTTGTCCGTCATTCATGTAGGCGGAAACATTACCACCCTGACTTTGACGCGCGAAACGAGGAATACCTTGAGCAAATTCGGCTGCACTGCTGGTCAGCGGAACAACATCTTTGTTATTCAAAACAACAGTTTGTGGTGTGTTTTTACCCTCCCAGCGCAATTTATAGGTTGGTGTTAAACCACGCTCAACCATGGTAGCGAAGTTAACGATACCGATACGAGTGCCAGGGATAATCAAGAGCTCATTTTGCAGACGCTCCAAGGTCTTGCGCACCTGGTACATCTTCGTATCTACTTCGTGAGTTGCAGGACGCTCTGCACCCCACACATTTTTCATGGAGTAGGAGTTATCGACTACAAATATAATGTCAGCTGCACCACTACTGCTCTTACTCTTGCCCTCCATGGTCAATTTCATGTTGAACAAGCCAGGCACATTGGTTTGTTGTCCCGATTTACCGATGATGGCATCATCGTATTCAACTTTGTAGTTTTCACCTCGGTTGTTCAGGTGCTTAGTATCAGCATTGCGAATATCTGGACCATCCTGCAAATAGGGATCAGGATAAGTACCATCACCTCTGTTGCTGACATATTTAACTTTATCTTGAGCTTCTTCCACCACATTTAGCTTGGTGTTACTAGCACGCCACAAGGTGTTAGAGCGGTTCATGCCTGTGATTTCAGAGTCATAACCTGCCACTGTGTCTTCTAGCACAAAATAGGTGTAGCGGTCACCATTTTCATCGAAACGGGGCAAATTCATCTCGCCCTCTGGACCTTGCATGCTTTCGAAGCGATAACTGATATATTCAGAATTATTCGGTGTTTTCAGCGTTACCTGGCTGACTTCTTCCGTTTTACCTGCAAAATCAGTACGCATTAAACGGAAAGTTACTGCTGGTTTGGCATTGCCCGAGTAAACATTTTCCCAACGCTTCTGCACCATTACCGAGATTGTGCGACCCTCTAAGATAACGTAGTCAATATTCTGACCTTCTTTAGGTAAGGGATTCGTAGGCAAATCAGGATCGCTACCTAAGGAGTTACCCTCACCATAGAAAGCCTCAACACGCAAGCGATAATCATCCATATCTTTGATTACTGGTGTCACAAAGGTATAGGTCAAATTTTCAGAACTGTTGATACGATCGATAATAATTTGACCTGAACGAGGATCTGTAGCTGTTTCTCTACCCCGATAGTCACCAACAGATACGGGTATCATGGTACGGTCTTGAATTTCACCTAAGCCTGTATCGCCTCTAAAGTTATTGTTGCTATCGACTAAGGCATAGTTGATTTGGAAAGAGCGAGTGGCTTTCATGTTCCAAACGCTATCAACCTGCGGTGTCGTCTTAATGGTCCACAAGATTTTGGTACCATCTTCGATAAATTCACCAGTAGCTCTAACTTCACCAATACCATCTTTTTCCAGCACAACTTCTTTGATATTGCCTAGATTCTTTTTCTCACGCATCACCAGGTTAGTTTGCATCTCGCAAGTGGGTCTGGAGCGGAAAGTTTCATCTTTGGCATAGAAATCATACGCTCTGGAATTGGTTCTGATTTCATAGCCTAAAGGCTGTCCATCGGGACCTAAGCGGCGAGCACGTGAAAAGTCAGTAATCGGCGTTCTAAACTTGACGATCATGTACTCACCACGCGCCAAGCGCTGGAAGTTAGGACCAGTCAAGCTACCAGCTTTAAACCAGTTCAGACCACCACTGGCTGGATCCCACCAATACTTGTTACCATCGAGTGAAGTCTTTTCATAACGTTTAATGATGGTAATACCTGAAGTATTGCTGTTGTAACCAGTCAAATAGGAATAGTGGGGTTTGTTCATCAGTGCACCACCACTAGTATTTTCTGTCTTCATGTAGTGGTATTCGCTGTAATCCGCACGCAAATCGAAGTTTTTGCCAGCGCTAGAACCATCATCGTAGACAGTTTGCAAATCTTCGTTAAGCAGGTAGGGCATAGCTTTACCGCTGGAGCTAACCTGGGTAATTTCTGCTGGACCTAAGCCATCGCCCACAGAGATGCCCATGGAGAACGGCCACATGTATTCACTGAGGTTTAAGGCAACACCACCACCATCTTTTTTCGAAGCGTTAGTTAAACGTGCTTCCCACTCAATATACTTACCGTCATCACTAAAGTTACCACTCAAGTTGACACGATGGCGACCATCTTCACAATCAGAATATTGTTCAACTTTTTCATTTGACGGTAGCAAGACGGATGGAGTTGCAATCTTTTGCTCTGCTTCTAACAGGACATCTTTAGAGCCTGCTGGTACAAAAGTGGTTTTGGTGTCCATGGTATAGACACTGGTAGTGCGAGCAGTATCAATTTTGGTTCTGCCATCCACCTGGAATTTAAATTTATCCGCGGTGGGAGCATCCATCGTTAAAATGAAAGTCTTATTATCAGGGCTAAGTTCGAGTTTATAAGGAATATCCGTACGCACTTGCCCATATTCATCAGTAATTTTAACTACTGGCAACAAGCCTGGATCAAACGGCTTTGTTCCACCATCTTCTGGATTGGTCATGGTAAAAGTAACTTTACCAGGCAACTTGACATCTACATCACCATCAAAATGCCAATTGACTTCGCCAGTTTGTGTATCCGTGGTAGCAGTACCCACACCACCTAAGCGACCAGCTTCTACTTTGTCACTAGCTTTAAGCACTTTAGTGCCCTCAACTGGTTTAATCAATTCGGAGGGATCGCTGGAAATAATTTCAGCACGTGCCGATGCAGTGTACTGTTGAGTACCTGTCACGCCAACAGCATCAAAGCTGTATATATAGATGGTTTCTTCCGTATCCATGTCGCTGTTGTATAAGCGTTCATCACGGAAGACGTAGTAACCATTTTCACGTTGCCAACTACCATCAACTGGCACATTAGCAGTGATCTTATCACCTTTTTTGATCGTCAAAACTGGTTGAGATGGCATGGTCATCTCAGAAACGGGAATTTTTATTTCTGCTTTAATACCACGCTTGGCGGTGCTGGGAGCAGAAGCATTCTTCTGAATTTCCACGCTCCAGTTAGTTTTATCTGTACCATTACTGGTATAGACTGTGCCCTCTATTTTCAAGCTACCCGCGTTAGATATAGTCAGCGTTTGACGCTCAACTGCAAACTCAACTTGGGCTGTTTTGTTAGCACTCGATAAAGTGACTTGCTTGGGCGAAACATCACCCTCACTCAATTTAAGACCATTGCCTGACGCAAATTCGACAGTATATTCGCCATAAGGCAAGTCTTCTTCTGCTGCTCTGCCAGTCACTAAGTTTGTGGTACCAGCAGCTACTTGCACACCTGCTTTATTGCGCACAATGTAATGTGCACCACCAGCCGGTTTATTCTTGGTGTCGTGCATGTAGATATTGAGAGCAGATTTGCCCTCTTTCAACTTAGCTACCAGCTTGGTATAAGTGGTTGTGGTGTCGTTTGGGATATCTACAACTTGTTCTACCATTTGGTAGCGATCATCGCCATCAAAGGTAACGGTATAGCGACCTGAAGCGATACGGTCAACATACACTTTACCGTCCATTTCCGTATCAGGTCTAAAAGGAGCACCACCCGATGTAACTGGCTGACCATTGCTCTTAGTAAAGACTAGAGTTTTACCTGCAAGTGGTGCGCCACTCTCATCTACTAATTCAACTTGCCAACTGCGCTCACTGGATTGATCTTGGGCAAGTTGCACATTGTATGTAATAACCTCAGTAGTACTTGCCACTTTCATAACCTGCTGTTGTTCAGGCGCACGGTATCCAGCTGGTGGAATTACTTCAATGTAGTAATCACCCTGTCCCAGCTTACGAATGGTCTGCAAGGTACCGTCGCTGGCAACTGTCTTACCTTGCTCATTGGTTACTAATTCAATATCTCTACCATCTGTATCTTTAACATAGGTACCTAGGACATCCTTAATTTTGAAACGCACACCAGCAACAGGCTCGCTGTTGGTATTGGTAGCAGTAAAGTTCATCTGAATGCGGTCGGTTACACCCTTATTGAAATGGATATTGAAAGCGTACGATTCTTTATTGGCATAAACACGCATCAAATAGTTATTAGGGCGTTGATAACCAGCAGGAACTAAGGTCGGCACAATATAGTACATGCCAGCAGGCAAAGCATTAACCGTTGCTTGCGCTTTACCGTTAGTTTCGGTACGCAACACTAAATCGCCACCACTTTTCCCCTTAACGAATGCACCTGTACTTTTACTCCTGATCTTGAATTCTGCACCGCTAATAGGCGCATAGGTACCATTGGTTAAAGCAGTTACGGTAAAGATCATATCTCCATAGCTCGGAGCTTCTAATCTAAAAGAAGTAGTCTGCGACTGTTCTGGTGCATTGACGCTGAAATCAGCAATGCTTTCTTCTTGCACCCAGTTGCCAGTTTTGAAAAAGCGGAAATTATAACCAGAACCGTAGGGAACATCGTTAAAGGTTACTGTGCCTCCACGAACTGGTACAGCTTGTGGATTACCTACGCCTACGCCATTTTGCGTTAACTGAACCGTCCAACCACTGGGGAAGTTAGCTGTGCCATTCTTACCAATAATTAAAAACACTCTTCCTTTTTGTGTAGTCGGTGGTGTTACTGGCTCAGGGGTTTTAGTAATAGTAAAACTTGTATTTACAGTCTGATTGGCCACCACAGACACACTGCTAGTTTGGGGTGTCAAAAAATAGGGTGAGTTAACACCAGAAACAGTGACTGTGTAGGTATCCACAGGCAAACCTGTAAAATTAACAGCAATTGCTCCTGCTTGCGTTTTATTGACAGTACCTGATGCATTGCGCACATTGACTTGAGCGCTTGCCAAATTAAAATCACTCTGATTATTAAGATTTACTCTGAGCGCA
The DNA here is from genome assembly GCA_023389255.1 of Bacillota bacterium. Lineage (GTDB taxonomy): Bacteria > Bacillota > Clostridia > Saccharofermentanales > DTU023 > JAEWER01. The sequence continues at coordinate 1,007 of JAEWER010000015.1, read as the reverse complement.
CCTTGTTGTTGGCCAGGTTGCACTGGAGTAGTACTAGTTTTTTCTAAGCGAATAGTAGTGCTAGCCGATGCTTGATAGATGCCAGAGGGAGATGTACCCTGCTGACGAGTTGTTTGCATATTCCAATTAACAACTACCGCCTGTACGCCTGAGTTGTAATTAACTGTTACATGGTAGACAGAATCAGTATTCGGCGATTGCGCACCTGGAGTTCTAAAGGTACCAGGAACAATACGATTCGCTTCATCAATACTCAAAGACTTAAATTGACCAGTAACTTTGATTTGGTGGTAAGTTTGATCTCTGTTGTATCTAAAACCATTTTGTACAGTTACCACAAATTTGGCTTGAGTATCATTAGCGCTGACCAACTGAACGCTCTTGATGGTCATCTTATTACCAGCTACTGAGCCAGTAGGCGCAACTAGCTGATAGGCATCGTTAGCATAGGTGGCTGCACCAGTAAAACGTGAAGCTAGATCCAGCGATCTTCTGCTTCTAACTCTGGCTACATAAGCATTGGTATTAGCTGAATTAGCATTGGCAACCCTATCTTGTTGCCCACTCTCTTCGCTAGACTGTTCAGCTGTTTTTTCGTTTGCTGACGTTTGGGGCTCAGAAGTTTTCTCCACTTCTGCTTTTTTATGTGTTGTATCAGTTCCACTTTGTGCTGGAGTAGTTTGCTTAGAAGTAGCTTTTTGCTCTTCTTGTTTAGTGCGTTCTTCTCTGAACTTCTCTTTGCCCTCGAAAAAGTCTTGCATAGCTTTTTCGTAATCTTTACGCACTTGCTGATCAACTAGATCAAAACTCTTATCCCATTGTTTATGAAAATGCAGATAAGGGTGTTTACGCTCGCTTTCAGTAGCACGCTCTTTGAGTTTATCTGTTTGCTCAGCTAATTTCTTTTGTGCTTCGTCTGTCAGCTTGTTAGCACCAAAGCTGGCGTAAGCAAAGGATAGTGTTTTATCTTCTTTTAGATCTTTAGGTAAAACCAGGCTCTTTAAGCT
>JAEWER010000027.1 GCA_023389255.1 Bacillota bacterium | reverse complement strand
AGTTTATATTTCTCCAATATCCCTGCATATTATAGGCAAATATTCTTTTAACATCCTTATATCTAACTAAAATATCTCTAACGAAATCATATCGTGAATCTTTATTGCATGCTTCTATTAATTCAATCAATAGTCTCCTTCGAATTATATAGATTCCGCATGAAACCTTATTTGATTTTGCAACTAAAGGTTTTTCTTCAAGACTTACAATTTTATTTGATTTATCAGTTGTTACTACACCAAATCTTGATAAATCTTCAGATTCATCTAAATCTTTACATACAACTGTTATATCTGCATGATTATCTATGTGATAATCTAAGATTTTGTTAAAATCTAGCTTGTATACACACTCACCTTGTACTATTGCAACGTAAGGTTCATGACATCTTTTTAAGAAATCTAGATTTTGATAAATTGCATCTGCAGTTCCTCTATACCAAAAGCTATTTCCTATAGTAGTTGTAGGTGCAAATACATACATTCCGCCTTGTTTTCTTCCGAAATCCCACCATTTTGATGAGCTTAAATGCTCATGCAAACTCCTTGCATTATATTGTGTAAGTATAGCTACCTTACTTATATTACTTGCTGAAAGAGAACTCAATGAAAAATCGATTGCTCTATATGAGCCCGCAATAGGCATAGCAGCCATGGCTCTTTTATCGGTTAAGTGTTCCATTCTAGCATTTGTACCACCTGCTAGAACTAATCCAATCATTTTCATACAGTTTCCTCCTTAATTAGCGTTCCACCACTATTTAGTGTGTTGTCATTATAATCTGGATAGTCTGTTTTACCCATTACTGCAGTATTTTTACCTATTTTTATCCAGCTTGGAATTACTGTATTTTCACCGATTGTGGCTATCCCACTATTGTAAATATGTGGAGCAACTTGATTCTCTTGCTCAGGCATTAAACCTATTTCACAGTTTTCACCAATCTTAGTATCGTCTGCTATTATAGCTTTTTCAATTACACAATTATCACCAATTTCTACATTTTTCATTATGATAGAATCTCTGATGATTGTATTCTTACCTACCTTGACATTAGTACCTAAGACTGAGTTTTTAATCTGTCCATAGATCTCACACCCTTCAGAAATAATACTTCTTGTAATATTAGCTTCTGAAGAAATAAATTGTGGTTCAATAGCATCACTATTTGTATATATTCTCCAAAATTCCTGATATAAGTTAAACTCTGGTACCAATTCAATAAGTTCCATATTAGCTTCCCAATATGAACTTAAAGTTCCTACATCCTTCCAATATCCATGGAACTCATATGAGTAGACTCTAGCATCATTTTGATGTAAATGCGGAATAACATGCTTACCAAAGTCTAGGTTTGAAATATCTTTTAATTGATACAAAGCTTCTTTTAACTTTTGCCAATTAAATATGTATATACCCATTGAAGCTATGTTGCTTGTTGGGTTTGCTGGTTTTTCTTCGAATTCAACTATTTTTCTATCTTCATCAGTTACAAGTATACCGAATCTGCTAGCTTCTTCCCAAGGTACGCTCATTGAAGCTATTGTAACATCTGCATTTTTAGACTTATGAAAGCCCAGCATATGCTCATAATCCATCTTGTATATGTGGTCTCCCGATAATATAAGCACATATTCTGGATTATATGAATCGATGTAAGCTATATTTTGATAAATAGCATTGGCTGTTCCTGTATACCATTCACTACCTTTATCCTTTTCATATGGTGGAAGTATTCTAACTCCTCCATAATTTTTATCTAAATCCCAGGCAATACCTATACCTATGTGTGAATTTAGACTAAGTGGTTGATATTGAGTAAGTACCCCGACTGTATCGATGCCCGAATTAATGCAATTACTTAGTGGGAAGTCGATGATCTTATACTTACCGCCAAATGATACTGCAGGTTTAGCTCCTCGTTTTGTTAAAACACCAAGTCTACTTCCCTGTCCCCCTGCCAAAAGCATGGCGATAATCTCTTTTCTCATTGTGTCTCCTTTCGCTTGCAATAAGATTCACCCAACAATGTCGATGATTTTGGAACATTTATTATTTAAAATTATAACATATTGGCATTTTAATTTCGAATTTTTGTAGGTTACTACTTATCATTTCTACCTTTTAAACAAAAATTTATATTTTTTTTATGCAAGTTGCACAAAATAAGATTTTACAATTTCGATTGAATTTATCCATTTAGTTTAAACCTACAGCCTTTTTAGCTAATTTATCTACTTTTTCATTATACTCATTGCCTGAATGAGCCCTAACTTTCACAAATTTAATACATATCTTTTTTCTCTTTTCTTCAATAAACCTTACATAGTCTTTTGTGTAGGTTTTATTAGCCTTCCATTCCTTATTTGCCCAACATTCTATTCCCATGTAGTCATAATATATTTTTATGGTATTCGCACCTTTTTCAATCCCATAGTCTACAGCACGCATGACACCCATTAGCTCTCCTGATACATTACGCATCTCTGCTAATTCAGGGTCATTTCCATACCCATTAAATTCTAAGCA
>JAEWER010000013.1 GCA_023389255.1 Bacillota bacterium | reverse complement strand
CTGCTATAGCGAGTTTGAGATAAAGAGGCCGTATGAACAAAGCATTGACAGAGCAGGAACTGTTTGAAGAAACTATCGAACAAAAATATTATTTTCAAGGTCGAGTTTTTTCAGCTTCAGTTAAAACTGTACGTTTGAGCGATGGTTCAATAAGCACCAGAGAGATAATTGATCATGTAGGTGGTGCATGTGTAGTTGCATTAACAGAACAAAATGAAGTGTACTTGGTGCGTCAATTTCGCATACCAATTGAGCAAGTAATCTATGAACTGCCTGCAGGCAAATTAGAGCCCAGTGAAGATCCGTTAGTCTGTGCGCAACGTGAACTAATGGAGGAAGTTGGTATAACTGCAAAACGCTGGCAAAAATTACAGACAATCTTGCCCAGTCCGGGATACTTAAATGAGAAATTACACATTTACTTAGCAAGAGACCTGCAATTAGGCGAAGCTGCTCCTGATGAGGGGGAATTTGTTCTAACTGACAAAAGGCCACTTCCTGAATGGCTAACGAAAATTGCTTCAGGCGAAATCTGTGATGCCAAGACGATTATTGGTCTGTTGTTAACCAATCAATTATTGCAAGAAGAGGAGAAATAATGCCTACAGAACGTAAGACAACAGAAATCATTGCCATATTTACTATGGCTGCTAGTGTGTTGTTAGGTTTTGCTTATTGGGCACCTAGCTCTGCTACAGGCATCATCGGCGTTGCTTGTAAGTGGTTAGGCTTTGGTGCTATCGGCACTATGGCTAGTCTATTACCAGTTGTCTTGTTCGGTTTAGCTTTAGACACGTTATTTGATCGACACTATATTCCGGCTAATGCTAGACGTGGCTTAATTCTGGTCATTTTTTTATGCTTATCCATTTTAGTTTCAACTTTTAGTCTGGATCAGCAATTGTTTACCACGGCGACTGCAATTACTAAAAGTGGACAAACTACCAATTCAGCTGTGCGTAGTATTGTTGTGCTCACACAATCTGGGTTACAACCTGCCTTGATTTCCCATAGTACTGTGTGGACTGGGGGATTGATTGGAGGAGCTGTATCTTTGGGATTACAAGCTCTACTAGGCAAGGCAGGAACAGTTATCGTGTTACTTGCCAATATTGGTGCACTAGCTGTTTTATTGTTCAATGCATCAATTGCCCACTTGTTTAGTCGAACTGCTGCTGGAATTAGAGTTGGCTCTAGTAGGCTACTACGTTTTAAGCCGAGAGAAGAAGATTTAGTTGAAACAAGAGTCATAGCAGGTTCGGCTAAAGATCGAATTAGTGATTTAATTTCAGGTGAATTTTTTCCTGAGGAAGAAATGCCGGATCATAATTATCGTGATAAAAGTTTTGCTGAAAGTTGGCTGGGTAAAGCCTCTGCTTTTGTGCGTAAACTATGGAATCGATCTAGTTATGATGAATTGGCAGAAGATGAAGATTGGCAAGATTTAGCAGAAGATTATGATGGCACTTTAGAACAATATTCTGATAACTACGCTGATGGTGAAACCCCTGTTCTATCTGCGGAAACTGAAGCTGAGTATTCGCATTCTTACTCAGCAGAGGAAGAGAACGAAACAGAATATACACAACCAGAAATACCTAACTATAATTCCTTGCTCGCTCCGCGTAGAGTTAAACCACAAGAGCAGGCAAGCCAAACGCCAGATTTTGATCCACGTTTATCTTTGCAATTACCGTATACCTTGCCAGAAGCAACCTTAGAATTCCCTGAGGGTGATTGGCTGTTAGATGCAGATACTTATCTCCAAGTGAGAAGACAGCGTGCGGAACAAGCCATTGCCTCGCATCAGCAGACCTTAGAGGAAAAATTAAATGTTGCGCAACATCCGATGACCAAGAGCAGGGATACTTATCGCCAAATTCAAGGTAGCTACCAGCCAGCATCTTTGACTACAGAAGTTGATTTGCCACTGAGTACACGTATACATCAAGGACTAACTGTTGGTAGAGTTGCAGCCGATGGGGTAAAACAGATTAAAGAGCCAGAGCAAGAAGTACCTATAGCAAATGATATACCTAGTGCGTCAGCTCATACCGATGTGGTTAACCAGCAAATGCCCAGACAAGAAGTTGGGGCACTAACTACAACTCAGGAGGCAGGAGCAGAACGTGCAGTCATACGAAACACGCCAGCACATGATTCTGTTGCTAAACCAGTTGAGTATAAGGAAGAGCAGGTTCAAACAACATCTTCTACCAAGAATATTGAACGCACTGATATTGATCACGAAGTTTTAGATCGCAACAAGTGGCAAGATCGAACGCAAGATAAAGTAGAGCCTACGCTAAAACAACAGCTAGCTAGCGTCAGTCAGCGTGTACAAACTTCTCTGACGGATCAATATGTGGCACCACCCTTGGAATTCTTAAATCCAGAACCAACCACTAATTCGGCGGTGGATGAAGCTAAGTTCCAAGCTATGGGTGTGCAATTAGAGAAGACTCTTAATAGCTTTGGTGTCGATGCCAAAGTTATAAACTATACATCTGGTCCGACTATTACAAGATTTGAAGTGAAACCAGGTTTGGGTGTAAAGGTATCTAAAATCATCAATCTATCTGACGATATTGCCTTGGCTTTAGCTGCGCTAGGAGTTCGTATAGAAGCACCAATTCCTGGTAAATCGGCTATCGGTATTGAAATACCCAATGCTAAAACGCAACCTGTTCTGTTGAGTGGCTTGATCAAAGAAGACTCGTTCAAGCATCGTTCAGGTCTAACTGCGGCTTTAGGTAGAGATATTGCAGGTAATCCTATTTACTGTGATCTCTCGGCGATGCCACATCTTCTGATTGCTGGTGCAACTGGATCGGGTAAATCTGTCTGTATCAATACAATTTTGCTGTCTTTACTTTATTCAGTAGGTCCAGAAGATCTACGTATCTTGATGATAGACCCTAAAGTTGTAGAGCTGAGTGTATATAACGGCATTCCTCACTTGTTACAACCAGTTGTAACTGACCCGAAAAAAGCATACGGCGTGCTCAATTGGGCAGTGCTAGAGATGACAGATCGCTACAATAAGTTTGCAGAAAACAATGTGCGTGATTTCAAATCATATAATCGCTTAATTGAGCAAGGACAGTTAGGTCCAGGAGTAAAAAAATTACCTTATATCTTAGTTATTATCGATGAATTAAGTGACTTGATGGCTACAGCAGCCAATGAAGTTGAGTCAGCGATTCAGCGTTTGACAGCGCTAGCACGTGCAGCGGGTATCCATTTGATTATCGCCACACAAAGACCATCCGTTGATGTCATCACTGGTGTTATCAAGTCGAACATCCCTTCGCGTATCGCTTTTGCAGTTGCATCTCAAGTGGACTCGCGTACCATCATCGATATGCAAGGCGCCGAAAAACTACTAGGTAAAGGTGATATGTTATATGCGCCGAATTCTGCTCCCAAGCCGATTCGTGGACAGGGTGCTTTCGTTACTGATGCGGAAGTTGAGAGAGTAGTAACTTATCTCAAGAGCACTTATCCACATGATTATGACGAAACTGTAGGTCAATTGATTGAGAGTGCGGCCAATGCCAAGGTTGGCAGTGCATTCGGTGGTAGCGGTGGCAAAGATGATGCTGAAGATGAGTTATTGGATGAGGCTGTGCGCTTAGTGATTAGCGCAGGCTATGCTTCAACTTCGATGCTACAAAGAAGACTATCTGTGGGCTTCCCCAGAGCATCTCGCATCATTGATCAACTGTACGAGCATGGTTATATTGGACCTTTTGAAGGCAGTAAACCACGTAAAGTAACAATAACCATGGAAGAATATTTAGCTAGCCAGGAGGGTAATTAATGGCATTACGTTTGGATGGTAAAGAAGTTGCCAAAAGTGTGCGTGCACAATTAAAAGAACAAGTTGATAAGTTGGTGCAAGCTGGCAAAAGATTGCCCTGTCTAGCTGTGATCTTAGTCAACGATGATCCAGCTTCGCATACCTATGTCAGAAATAAAATCAAAGGTTGTGCCGAAGTAGGTATGCTATCACGTAAAGTAGAATTACCTCTTGATTGCAGTGAAGAGAAATTGTTAGCGGTTATTGGTGAATTAAATCATGACGAAACGGTGGATGGTATTCTTTGTCAGTTACCCTTGCCCAGTCATTTAGACGAAAAAACAGTGGTGCAGGCAATTGATCCCCGCAAAGATGTGGATGGTTTCCATCCACAAAATGCTGGTGAATTATATTTAGGCTTAAATCCAGAACTCAAGCCTTGTACACCTGCTGGCGTGCTTGAGATTTTACGTTACTACGGCTATGAGTTCAGTGGTAAGCATGCTGTGATGATTGGTAGAAGTAATATCGTAGGTAAGCCAGTAGCCCAGATGCTTTTAGCAGAAAATTGTACGGTAACAATGGCTCACTCGCGCACCGTTAACCTACCGGAGCTGGCGAAAACAGCAGATCTGTTGATATCTGCTGTGGGTAAACCTAATTTTATTACGCCTGAATTCACACACGAGCAACAATGGATTGTGGATGTAGCCATCAACAGAAACGAACAAGGAAAACTCTGCGGTGACGTGATGTATGAGGCGGTAGAACCTAAGGTGGCAGCCCTAACACCAGTGCCAGGTGGGGTAGGTCCTATGACGATAACGATGTTGCTAAAAAATACGTATGCCGCCTATCAAGCGCGGGAGAAATTACATGATTAGAACAGCAGAAATTATCTGTGTTGGTACGGAGTTATTGGTAGGTCAGACCCTTAATACCAATGCACATTTTCTGGCTAAGCAACTCAACATGGTTGGAGTTGCTTGTTATCACCAGGTTGTAGTAGGAGACAACTCTAAGAGATTGAGTGAAGCGTTGCGTTTAGCTGCTAGTCGGGCGGATTTGTTGATCTTAACTGGCGGTCTAGGGCCTACAGCGGATGATATAACTATGCAAGTTGTAGCAGAAACTTTTGGCAAAGAGTTACAGTTTGATGGGGATGCTTTAGGTGAGATTAAGCGTTATTTTGACGCTATTTGTCAACGTATGAGTGACAACAACTTAAAGCAGGCAATGCTACCTGCTGGCTGTCGACGTTTGACCAACGACAACGGTACCGCACCTGGAGCTATTTTTGCGATAGCACCAGAAAAATACGCCATGGTCTTGCCTGGACCACCCAATGAACTACAACCAATGTTCATCAATTATGCTTTACCCTGGTTGTCAGAGCAAAGTGATCGCCATTTTGTCCATCATTACTTCAAGTTTTGTGGTATTGGTGAGGCTCCTTTAGAACAGAGTTTACGCGACCTAATCGATACGCAGGAGCAAGTTACAATGGCAACTTATATCGCTGGACCAGAAGTGATGTTGCGTCTGACAGAATGGAGTGAGCAAGAACGAGAGCCAAGTGCTAAATTACAAGCACTGTGTGCAGAAGTTAGAAAACGCTTAGGTGCTTTTATCTTTTGTGAAGACCAAAGAACTTTAGTGCAAGTGGTGGCTGACAAGCTACGGGAAAAACAACATACTGTCGCTGTGGCTGAATCATGTACAGCAGGCATGGTGTGTAGCAAATTTGCGGAAGTTTCAGGTATTTCTAGGGTCCTACTTGGTGGTATTGTTGCCTACAATAATCACATCAAACATGAGCTACTAGGCATTAGCACTGAGGTACTAGATAGCTTTGGTGCAGTTAGTGAAGAATGTGCAAAAGCAATGGCAGAAAATGTTAAAGCCAAGTTTAGCGCAGATATTGGTTTGGCTGTAACGGGCATAGCGGGGCCAACAGGTGGTAGCCAAGAAAAACCAGTTGGTCTGGTATACATTGCAGTTGCAACTGAAAAAGAAATCGTAGTTAATAAATTGCGTCTGCAGGGTGAACGCAACAAAATTAGAGAAGTTGCTACCATTAAGTTGCTAGATCTACTAAGAAAACAAATTTCAGAAGAGTGATCTCGCAAGTTTTGGTATTAATTGTCGTAAATTTATGTTGCTTTGGACATTCAATAAATTAAGCTAAAACAAACTTGAAGTGAAGGTATAGATATGGCTGATAAAAAGAAAAAGAAGGTAATACTGAATCCTAAAACAGCAGCGGAGCGTAAACAAGCTTTAGAGGCTGCCTTAAAAAAGATTGAAAAAGATATGGGCAAGGGTGCAGTCATGTACTTGGAGGGATCACAACGTGTGGATGTTGATGTAATTCCTACAGGCTCGCTAGCATTAAATATTGCCCTAGGCATTGGTGGTATTCCCCGTGGCCGTGTAATTGAAATATATGGACCTGAAGCAACAGGTAAGAGCACCTTAGCTCTCCATATGGTAGCTGAGTTACAAAAAATGGGTGGACAAGCGGCCTATATCGATGCCGAGCATGCTTTAGATCCGCAATACGCAGCCAAAATTGGTGTGGATACGAAAAATCTCATTATTGCGCAACCAGATTCTGGTGAGGCAGGTCTAGAGATTGCCGAAGACTTAGCGCGTAGTGGTGCGGTCGATTTGATTGTAATTGACTCGGTAGCTGCTCTGGTTCCCAGATCTGAGTTAGAGGGAAATATGGGCGATTCCGTTGTGGGTGCACACGCCAGATTAATGAGTCAAGGTTTACGTAAATTGACCGGTGTTTTGAATAAAAGTGATACAGCGGTTATCTTCATCAACCAAATGCGTGAAAAGATTGGCAACATGTATGGTAGCCCGGAAACGACAACTGGTGGTCGTGCTTTGAAGTTCTATTCCTCGGTGCGTATTGAAGTGCGTTCGAGCAATAGTGACCTGATCAAAGATAAAAATGTTTACTATGGCAGAAGCGTTCGCTTTAAAGTGGTAAAAAACAAGGTGGCTGCACCTTTTAAGGAGGGAACATACAATATTATCTTTGGCGAGGGCATTGATAATTTAGCTTCTTTGGTCAGTATTGGTAGCGATATTGATGTGATCGATAAGAAAGGTTCATGGTACAGCTACGGCGATGAACGTATGGGGCAGGGTGATAAAAATGCTGCCAAGTGGCTACTTGAACATCCAGATAAAAAGGAAGAAATCGAAACCAAGATTTTAGACTACTACACCAAAACGGGTGCGAATTTGAAAGTAGATAAGAAAGAGGATGACGAGGATGAATTCAAATCACCTGAGTTACCTGATGATATTGATTTCGATGATGACGATATTCTCAATTTAGATTTAGACGAATAATATGCTGGATGCCGAGCAGTTTTTAGCCAATTTAGATTCGACGCAATTTGCCGAAGATGAAAGCTTTTCTGATTATTTTGAAAGAATAATCAGAGATGAAAGCAGTGAGTTAAGTCGTGCCTATCGACGTGCTTTGCGCTATGTCTTGCGCGATCCGGCCAGACCTAGCAAACGGGTTAAAATGATACTTCTGCAAAATGGCTATAGTAAAGAAGTTATTGAAGATGTAATCTGCTATCTCAAAGAACGCAATTTGCTAGATGAGGCAGAGTATTGTCAGCGCTTGTTTTGGCGCCACACGGGGTATAAACAAAAGAGTAGAGGGCGTATCTATCAGCTGTGTCTGCAAAATGGAGTAACGCCCAAGGTGGCTAAAGCTATGTGTGGTCGCTTGCCAGCAGACGAAATAACTTTGGCAGAATATGTAGAATTACAGGCGAGCAAGTTACTCTCTATGCCCGAACCTAAGCGAGTGCGCCATCTAATGAGCAGAGGGTATAGCTATCGCTTGATTAAGACAGCACTTGAACAATTGCAATAGATTGATGAGGACGAATAAATGAATTTACCTAACAGACTCACCGTTATGCGCATCATTTTGATCCCAATACTGATTGGTATAATGGTACCCTTGCTACCTATCGAACAGTGGCAAAACTTCAGTGATTCACTCACAGCACGCTGGTTAGCTCTAGTTGTTTTCTGTGTGGCATCGATCACAGATTTTTTAGACGGTCAAATCGCTAGACGTCAGAATTTAGTCACCAATATGGGTAAGTTCTTAGACCCAATCGCAGACAAGATGTTGGTAATTTCCACTTTTATAGTTGCTTCTACTTGGGGAATGGTTCATCCGATGGTGGTCGTGGTAATTTTGGCTCGTGAATTTGCCGTTACAGGCTTGCGCACATTAGCTGCTGAACAGGGCGTGGTAATTGCAGCTGGCTGGCTAGGAAAAATTAAGACAGTAACGCAGATGTTTGCCCTCATTTGGTTGTTAGCAATGCCTATTATAGCCGGCTATGTTTCTGGCAGTACTGATTGGCGTAGTGTGAGCTGGCTCGGCCCTATCAATTATGTGCTAGTAGGAATTGCTTTTATTATGACTTTATGGTCAGGTGTTGATTACTTCTTACGCAATCGACAATTTTTACAAGAACATTAGTAAAATTTGTTTGCTTGACAAGCTGGGAGATATTTTCTAAAAATATCAGTGCTTGAGAGGAAGGTAGATTTTATGACACATGCAGAAATTTTCGCAAAAGTTAAAGGCATTTTAGCCGAACAATTGAGCATTGATGCTGATAGCATCACCTTGGAATCTGATTTCATCGATGATCTCAATGCTGATTCCTTAGATATTGTGGATTTAGTGTTAGATCTAGAGAATGAATTTGAAATTACTATTCCAGATGAGGAAGCGGAAAGAATTAAGACTGTAGGCGATGCCGTTGCTTACATCGAGAATTCGCTCTAAGCACCCGAAATGCTAAATAAAAGGAGCTTAGAGCTCCTTTTTTATTGATGGACGAATGAAGAAGAAACTAATCGCACATATACAAACTTTTGCCCATAAAATGCAATTGAATTTTGCGGATTGGGAACTCTTGCTCAAAGCGCTCACACATTCAACATATGCTTTTGAGAATGACTACTTGGGTTTAGAGCATAATGAGCGTCTTGAATATCTAGGCGATACAGTGTTGCAACTGGTAATCTCAGCTGAGTTATATCAGCGTTTGCCAGAAGTTGATGAAGGCAAGTTGACAAATCTAAGATCGCTGATAGTCAGGGAAGAAACTCAAGCCGCTATTGCCAGAGAAATTGGGCTAGATTCCTATTTGCTACTCGGGAATGGCGCAGAGAAATCAGGAGATCGAGAAAAAGATAGCGTACTCTGTGATGCGATGGAAGCAGTTATTGGAGCGCTTTATTTAGATCAGGGATACGATAGGGCTAAAGCCTTTATCGAAGAACACTTTGCAGAAATGACGGAGAGAGCTATTTCCGGCAAATTGATCTACGATTTTAAGTCTCTTTTCATTCAGTATTGTCAAGCTCATAATTATGATTACAGTTTTACAACTGAGAGCAGTGAGGGACCATCCCACGATATTCACTTTACTAGAGTTCTAACACTCAACGGCAGAGTTGTGGGTAAAGGTGTGGCTGGTAATAAGAAACAAGCGGATCAATTAGCCGCGAAAGAAGCAGCTAAATTGATTAAACTCTAAACCGAGATGTATTTAAAAGCGTTAAAAATTCAAGGATTCAAATCATTTCCTGAACCTACTGTGATTGAGTTTCACGAAGGCATCACAGCGATTGTAGGCCCTAATGGTTCAGGTAAATCCAATGTTTCAGATGCTATTCGTTGGGTTTTAGGTGAACAGAGTTCACGCTCTTTGCGTGCCAGTAAAATGGCGGAAGTCATTTTTAATGGTACGGAAACAAGACGGCAGATGGGCTACGCCGAAGTTTCGATTCTCTTCGATAACAGTGATCACGCTTTGTCATTAGAGTTTGACACGGTGGAGGTTACACGGCGTTATTACCGCAGTGGCGAAAGTGAATATCTCATCAACAAGGCACAATGTCGACTCAAAGATATTGTTGAATTATTTGCTGATACAGGCATAGGTCGTGATGGCTATTCAATTATTGGCCAAGGTAGAGTAGACGAGATCTTGAGCGATAAAGCTGAAGATCGCAGACGTATTTTTGATGAAGCAGTCGGTATTGTGAAGTACAAATTGCGCAAACAAGAAGCTGAACGCAAATTAAATCGTACAGAACAAAATTTAGAGAGAGTGACTGATATTTTAGGCGAGATCGAACAACGTCTAAAGCCGTTAGCCAAACAAGCAGAGAAAACCAAAAAGTATAATGCTATTTCTCGCCAAATGCTCAATTTAGATGTCGCTTTAACGGTGCGAGATGTCGAGAACAATGATCGAAGTGCCCAAGAAGTGACTGAACAACATCAGTTACTGGTAGCGGACAGGCAACAACTGCAGCAACAAAAGGCGCAGGTGTTAGAAGGGTTAAGCGCACTCAATCAAGAATTTACAGATTTCGCACAAAAGATTGAGACAAAAAAAGAAGCTGTACGGGATGCCCAAAACCAATTGCGTTCGGCAGAAGCTAAAGGTGCAGAAGAACAACGTCAATTAAGTCTTTTAGAACAGGAACAAACTAATTTACAAACCGAACAAGAGCAATTGCGCAAGCAAGTTAAAGAGTGGATTTTTGCGGTAGAACAACGTCAGAGTAAGCGCAAAGAATTGGCAGAAGAGTTAGCTTTAAAACAAGAATCACAGCAAAAATGTGAGCAAAAGTGCCAAGAGTTAGACAAGCTACTAGCAGAGCAAGAAAGAATGCAAACTGAGCTAGTCCAAAAGCGAGATCAAGCGAAAGAGCAAGTTTTTTTGCACAGACAAAGTTTACTGGAGCAACAATCGCTCTTGCGTATGGGCGAGGAACAACAAGCTCGTGATAATGCTGAAATGTCCAGCCAAAGCGATGAACTAAAAGCTAGTGAAAAACGTCTGCAGGAATTAGCGATGAAGCTGGCTGAACAACAAAAAGAACTTGAGCAATTAAATGCTCAACTAGCTGAACGCAAAGCAAAAATACAGGCTGAAGAAAAGACATTGTTGGAGCTAACAACGGCTGAACATCGTTTGCAAGCAGAGATTGATAGCAATAAGTATCGCCTACAAACACTTAACCGCTTGATGCAAGAGCGTGCAGGATTTAATCACACAATTAAGCAGTTGCTCAGTGCTATTGAACAAAATAAAACATCAGGTGCTGGTGTGTTAGGACCTTTAAGTGATTTGATTGAGGTCGATAGTAAGTATGCTTTAGCTATTGAAATAGCGCTCGGAGCTAATCTGCAAAATATTGTCACAGCTAAGCGCAGTGATGCTGTGCGTTTAATTGACTTTTTGAAAAAGGAACGCTTAGGTCGTGCAACTTTTCTACCCCTTGATGTGATGCGTGGCAGAGTGTTATCGACAGATGAATATCGCAAGTTTGGTAAAGAACTCGATTGTATTGCTGCCGATGCCGTGCGTTGTCAAGAAAAATATCAAGATTTAATTGATTACTTACTCGGACGTATTCTGATCGCAACTGATATGGAGCACGCTCTGCGTTTATCTGATCTGTGTGATCGTCGATTCCGGATTGTTACTTTGACTGGTGATGTGATCAACGCTGGTGGCTCTATGACAGGTGGTAGGGATAAGCACTCGGGTAGTGGTATTCTTGCTCGTTCAGCGGAGCAAAGACGCTTAGCAGCTCAAAGCGAAAAATTAGCTATAGAACTCACAGAGCGAAGACAAAAAGCTGAAGTGTGCAAGAATCTAATAACTAACTTAGAAGATGAGTTAAAAGAATTTGAAACAGCAGGTGTAAGCTTGGCTAATTCTTTGGCTGAGATGCGCAACCAACACAAACTGGAAGAACAGACACAGGAGCGTTTGCATCAAGTACTGGAGCGATTAGAAGATAGCAGACTGAAAGCAGAACAGTTATTAGAAGAAAGCAAGAAGCAAAGTGAAGAATTAAAGCAAATACTGAACACAAGCGAAAAGCGATTAGCCGAACTAGAACAGCAACTAGATGATTTGCTCAAAGGTGGGGTAGACCATGGAGCAGAACGTGACAAGTTGCGTGAGGAATTAACTGAAATCAAAGTTGCTGTCAGTATGGTAATGCAAAGACAACGTAGTCTGGATGATCTAGAACAGCAAATGCAACTGTTGTTGGCTAATAATCAGCAACGTGAAACCGATATTGAGCAACGTTTAGAGAGAATTCATGCTGAAAAGCAAGCATTAGCCGAGCGAGGTGAGGTCGCAGTTGAAGAATTAGCTAAACTAAAACAGACGCTTGAATTAGCAGAACAAAATCTAGCCAAAGAAGAATTTAACAGAGAAGAAGCACATGCCAAACAGCAACAGCTGTTTGCCCAAAATGAAGATCTGACCGCTAGGGATGCGGAGTTACAAATTGCCATAGAACGCTTGGAGCGTAAAAGTGAGCGCATAGACCAACAAAACCACGATCTGAAAAACAGACTGTGGGAAACTTATGAAATCGCTTATCCTGATGCGCTTGAGATGCAATGTGAGGTTGAAGGTAGCATTGGTGAGCAAAGAGAAGCGCTAAATAATTACCGAAAACAATTGAAAGAGTTGGGCGCTATCAATCATGCCGCCATTGAAGAATATCAGGAGTTGAGCGAGCGATACACTTATATTACTGACCAAAAGCAGGACATAGAGGGTGCCAAACGCGATCTGCTCTCTGTGATCAAAGATTTGGAACAAAACATGTATCAGCAATTCAGCGAACAATTTGCTTTGATTAACCAAAATTTCAGTCAGGTGTTCCATGATTTATTTATGGGCGGTAAGGCAGAGTTAGTTTTATCGGGTGATAATTTGCTGGAGTGTGGTATTGAAATTAAAGCACAACCTCCGGGTAAAAGATTACAAAGTTTAGCATTGCTTTCGGGCGGTGAGAGATCGCTGACAGCTATTGCTTTAATGTTTGCGATTTTCAAACTCAGACCATCGCCGTTTTGTGTGTTGGACGAAGTGGAATCTGCACTGGATGATGCTAACGTATTGCGTTTTACGGAATATATACGCAATTACACAGATAAATCGCAGTTCGTTTTAATCACGCACCGTAAAGGTACGATGGAAGCAGCCGAAAGATTATATGGCGTTACCATGAAGGAGCGTGGCGTTTCCAAATTGCTATCGCTGGCACTAACAGATGCAGACTAGATTAGAGAGGAAAAGCTATGGGTTTATTGGATTCATTTAAGCGTGGTCTAGAAAAAACTAGAAATTTCATGACATCCAGCATCAATCGTATTGCTGCTCACTTGGGTTATTTTGATGAAGATCAATTAGATGAATTAGAGATGATTCTAGTCCAGGCCGATTGTGGAGTGCCTTGTGCCACACATTTACTGTCTGAGATAAGAGATGAAATTAAACGCACGGGTGATTGGTCAACTGAAGCTGTGCTAAATACATTGCAACAAGGCATGCTCACGGTGTTAGGTGAAGATAAGCCACTACAATTGGTTGATAACAAACTCAATGTTCTATTGATGATTGGCGTAAATGGTACAGGTAAGACCACAACCAGTGGTAAGTTAGCTCAACATTATCGCAGGCAAGGCAAGAGAGTTATGCTCTGCGCAGCAGATACCTTTAGAGCAGCTGCAGTCGAACAATTACGTGAATGGGCCAATAGAGCTGAGGTACCCATTGTGGCTCAAGCTACTGGTTCAGATGCCGCTTCGGTCGTCTACGATGCTCTACGTTCAGCGCAAGCAAGACAATACGATCTTTTGATTGTTGATACAGCAGGTAGATTGCACAACAAGCAGAACCTAATGGAAGAGTTAGCTAAGATTCACCGTGTAATTGATAAGAGCGGTGAAGATCATGTAACACAAGCTCTACTAACCATAGATGCTACAACTGGACAAAACGCTTTGCAACAGGCTAAAGCTTTCAGCCAAATTACATCAATTGATGGCATTGTTTTGAGCAAGCTGGATGGTAATGCCAAAGGTGGCATTGCTTTGGCCGTCGCGCATGAAACAAAACTACCAATTAAACTGGCTGGTTTAGGGGAAGGAATTGATGATCTACAAACATTTTCGCGTGAAAAATTTGTCGAGTCTTTGTTACCTAATCCAGAAACTTTGCAATCATAAGCAATGATGACTATACTAAAGAAGCTATCACAGATTTTCTGAGAGAGCGGGGAGTTCCCCGCTCTTTGTTTTTGTCGAAGGAGCAAGAGTGAAAACAGTAAGGAAAATGAATTCACCTACAGCGGAAGCAATATATGCGTTAGCAACGCCGGAGGTAGAAAAATTAGGCTTTGAGCTGGTCGCCGTTGAGTATGTCAGAGAAAATGGCAGATTATTTTGTCGTTTGCTGATAGATAAGCGGGGTGGCATAGATATCGATGAATGTGCTCTAGTCAACGAAAAACTAGATCCATTTATCGAACAGCATTTCCCAGAACTGGACTATGACTATTTTGAAGTGTCATCACCTGGACTGGACAGACCACTGATCACTCCTGCTGATTTTATCCGTCACTTGGGAGAAGCTGTGGAAGTAAAACTTTATGGTAGTTTAGCAGGAAAAAAGACCTTGTTAGGAGAGCTCATCGATTGCGATGAGCAAGGTATCACGCTCAGATCAACTGAGGAAGTAAGGCAGATTAACTTTGCTGATATCGCCAAGGTCACACTTCAAATAATCTTCGATTAGGAGGACAGCATGAAAAGTGAATTAGTAGAAGCCTTACACAAGATTTGTGAAGAACGTGGTATTGATCCAGAAGTATTATTCAACGCGATTGAAGAAGGTTTAGTTTCAGCCTACAAGCGCGAATTCTTAACCAAGGGATCAGACAATATCACCGCTAGTGTCGACCGTGAAACGGGAGAGATGGCAATTTATGTAACTCGTGAAGTGGTTGAAATTGTCGACGATCCACAAACACAAATTTCACTTGCCGAAGCAAAAGCCATGTCCGATGACTTTGAGATTGGCGATGAGTTAGAGATGATGATCGATTATAAGAGCTTAGGTCGTTTAGCCGCTCAGACAGCCAAAAGCGTTATCACTCAACGCTTAGCTCAAGCGGAGAGAGAACGAATTCATCGTGAATTTAGTAGTCGTATTGGACAACTGGTTTATGGTGTGGTGCAACGCAGAGATTATCGTGACGTTATCGTTGATATTGAGCGTGTGGAAGCCTTGCTCCCGGCCAAAGAACAATCTCGTTTAGATAGCTACGATAGCCATCAACACATGCAATTCTGCATTCAGCGAGTAGAGGAAGGCAGAGGTAGAACTACGGTTATTGTGTCTCGTGCGAATGAGAATTTAGTCAGACGCTTGTTTGAAAAGGAAGTTCCTGAGATTGGTGATGGCTTAGTACAGATCGTATCTGTGTCTCGTGATGCAGGTAGTAGAACCAAGATTGCTGTATATTCACACGATCCCAATGTAGATGCAATTGGTGCTTGCGTTGGTCCTAGAGGTATGCGTGTCCAAAATGTGATCGACGAATTGCATAACGAGAAAATCGACATTGTGGAATGGAGTGAGATTACAGAAGATTTCATTGCCAACGCCATTAGTCCTGCTCGTATCTCACGTGTGGAATTACATGAAAATAATGTTGCTAAAGTTGTGGTACCTGATTCACAACTATCGCTGGCAATTGGTAGAAGTGGTCAAAATGCTAAGTTAGCTTCTCGCTTAACTGGCTGGAAAATCGATATCAAGAGTGAATCACAAATTAATCAAGCAGAAGAACGTGAAATGTTAGCACGTCTACAAGAAGCATTTGCCGATGAAGAGGTAGCAACAGAGGAATAGGAGGCAGCTATGGCGAAAAAGATTGAAGCAGATTCCGGATTACGCAAAGGTTTCACGCATCAAGATGAAGCTCAGTTGGCAACTCCTGTGAAGCGTGAGCAAAACAGCAAAGAGCAAGCAGAGAATAAAGAAGAAAACGTGGATAAAAAAGAAAAAATCATAGATACAACTGCTGAAGTTGCAGAAGTAGCAGAAACTGATAAAACGGCGGCGGATGGACCTGCTCTATCAATGCGAGGCATTTCGGGCAAGATCATTTCTGGTGTTGTTAAATCAGTTAAGAAGAAAGCTAAAACAGAGAAAAAGCAAGAAGCAAAAACTGAAGAAGTAACAGCTGAAGAGTCTAAGTCAAAAGCTACGGAAGCTAAAGTTGAAGCTGCTAAAGAAGTTGCTAAAAGCGATAGCTCAGATAGCGCAGAAAAAGTTATTGATCAAGCAACAGTAAAAACAAAGGAAGCTAAAGACAGCAAAGAGACGAAGACTACGGCAAAGGCAACCGTAACTGCTGATCAGAAAAAAGTAGCAACATCAGTCAAGGAGATCAAGGTTGCAGAAGTAGCAAAATCCTCTACTGCGGATAACGCCAAACAAACTTCCAGCAGTAAAGGTACAACGAATACAACCAGTGGCAAGTCTGGTAGTACGGCAGTAAAAGAGAGCGCTAAAAATGTGCCCAAGACTCAACCGACGAACGCTGTGCCCAACACTAGTGCCACTAAACCAGGAGCTCAACAGGCAAGCCCAGCAACACCTCAGATTAAAACTGACCAATCCGGTATTGCTAGACAGAGAGCACAAGGTGCATTGCCTAGAGCGACTAAGCCTGCGATGCCACAAAGCAAGCCTGCTGTTGGTAGCAAGCAACGTCCGCTAGAAGATCGTGGCGTAACTAGTAGCAGATATGCCAATCTGCCACGTATCCGCCCCCAACAAGGATCTTATGTGGGCAAGAATTCACAAGCGCCTGTGGGTAGTCGTCCCCAACAAGGTCAGGGTCGCAGTGGTTTCACCAGCACAGGAGCCGGTAAAAACGGTGGCTTTAACCGTGGCGGCTTCAATCGTCATGGCCAAGGCATGGGCTATAACAAAGATGCTGATGAACCACAACAAAAGCCAAGATCTCAGCAGACACGCCGTAAAAGCAGTGGTCCCAGTTTTGGTGAGCAAGAGAATAGAAAGCAAGAAAACCGTAAGTTTAACAACCAGCACAAAGACAAGAATAAGCATCAAAATATGCGCAATGGTCGTTTCAGCAGTGATGATTACGATCAAGAAAATATTCGTAGAACTAAGCGCAAAGAAAAGACCAGTGTTCCTGTTCAACGTGCAGTGTTGACCAATGTTAAATTGCCCGAGACTTTAACAGTTAAAGAGCTGGCTGAAGCACTGAAAAAGACTAGTGCGGAAGTTATCACCAAGCTGATGTCTTACGGCGTCATGGCGACTTTAAACCAAGAACTGAACTATGACACAGCAGAGGTTGTGGCTTCAGAGTTTGGCATCAAGGCTGAGCAATTAGTTGAGATTAAAGCAGAAGATATCTTGTTTGATGAATCGGAAGATAAGCCTGAAGATCTGAAAGAACGTCCGCCTGTGGTAGTAGTTATGGGTCACGTCGACCATGGTAAAACCTCAATTTTGGACTACATCCGCAACGCGCATGTTGCTAAGGGTGAGGCTGGTGGTATCACCCAGCATATTGGTGCTTATACCGTCAATGTCAACGACAAGCAAATCACTTTCTTAGATACTCCTGGTCACGAAGCGTTTACTGTGATGCGTGCACGTGGTGCACAGGTAACGGATATTGCGATCTTAGTTGTAGCGGCTGATGACGGTGTGATGCCTCAAACTATCGAGGCTATTAACCATGCCAGAGCCGCTGAAACAGAGATTATTGTTGCCATCAACAAGATTGATCGCCCCAACGCCAATTTGGATAAAGTCAAACAAGAGCTGGCTAACCACAATTTGATGAGCTCAGAGTGGGGCGGTACAACGACCATCGTTCCTGTTTCGGCTAAAACTGGTGAGAACATGGAAGAACTGCTGGAAATGGTCTTGTTGACAGCTGAAGTTTTGGAATTGAAAGCTAACCCGGACCGTCAGGCAAAAGGTACAGTTATCGAAGCGAAGTTGGATCGTGGCAGAGGTTCAGTAGCCACAATGTTGGTGCAAAGAGGCACTCTGCGCACTGGCGATACAGTGGTTGTCGGTTCAATGATTGGTCACGTTCGTGCCATGACCAACGATAAGGGTGAAGAAATAACGAGTGCAGGACCCTCAACACCTGTTGAGATCTTAGGTCTGCCCGAGGTACCACAAGGTGGTGACACTTTCTACTCCGTACAAAACGAGAAAGTTGCACGTCAGTTGGTTGAACAACGCCGTAACGAAGAGCGTGAGCGTCAAATGCGCCAAAGCAATCGTGTATCTTTGGATAAGTTATTTGATCAAATGTCTAAGGGTGAAGTCAAAGACTTAAACATCATTGTCAAGGCGGATGTACAAGGCAGTGTTGAGGCGGTGAAACAGTCCTTAGAAAAACTGTCGAATGATGAAGTACAAGTCAAAGTAATACATGGAGCTGTAGGTGCAGTAACAGAAAGTGATGTACGTCTAGCTGAAGTTGCCAATGCAGTTATTATCGGCTTCAATGTGCGCCCCGCTGCTAACGTGACTGGTTTGGCAGAAGAGAGCAATGTAGATATTCGTTTATATCGTGTTATCTATGAAGCGATTGAGGATACAGAAAAGGCTCTCAAAGGTATGCTGGCACCCACCTATAAGGAAGTTGTGCTCGGTCATGCCGAAGTCAGAGAAACTTTCAATGTTTCTGGTGTGGGTACAATCGCTGGTTGTTACGTGACAGACGGTAAAATCAATCGCACCAGTGATGTGCGTATTGTGCGCGATGGTATCGTCATTCATGAAGGTAAGCTGGCATCATTAAAACGCTTCAAAGATGATGTTAAAGAAGTCAATGCTGGTTACGAATGTGGTATGAGCATCGAACGCTACAACGACATTAAAGTGGGCGATCAGTTTGAAACTTTCGAAATGCAAGAAGTTAAACAAGATTAGTAGTAGGAGTAAATATGCCAAGAATTCAGCGAAGTGATCGCATCAGTGAAGAGATCAAAAAAGTTGTGGCGCAATTGATCAGAGAAGAGATTAAAGACCCGCGCTTGCCTTTATTAACCACGGTCACTGCTGTGGAGGTATCGCGTGACTTAGCTTATGCAACTGTCTATGTATCGACTTTAGGTGGAAGTGCTGAAAGCGAACAAGTGCTGGAAGCTTTAGAACATGCCAAAGGTTTTATTAGACGAGAAGTAGGGCATCAAGTTCGCATGCGCCTAGTGCCAGAATTCCGTTTCCGTTACGATAATTCAGCGGAAATTGGAGAGCAAATGGCTCGCTTTATTGACAAAGTTAAAGCTGACGATGAAGCGCTCAAGCGCAATAGTTTAGCAGGTGAAGAACAAGAGGCAGAGTAATGAGTATTGTCACAAGCTCAATCTCACAGATGGTGCATCAATTGGCTAGGGTGCCTAAACAACATCGCTTCGTAATCTTACCCCATATCAATGCCGATGGAGATGCTATTGCATCTTCTTTGGCATTGCGCTTATTGCTCAAAAGATTGGGTTACCAAGCAGAAGTATATGTTGAAGAGCC
The DNA here is from genome assembly GCA_023389255.1 of Bacillota bacterium. Lineage (GTDB taxonomy): Bacteria > Bacillota > Clostridia > Saccharofermentanales > DTU023 > JAEWER01. Next base: position 13,322 of record JAEWER010000013.1, on the reverse strand, counting down.
TTGTATTAACTTCAAGTGGATTAAGGAGAGTTCGGAGCTCAAGCAAACGTTGGTCTACAACTTGTTTCAAGATTACAGCGTATTTTTGCTCGATCATTCACAACTTGATCGACTGGGTAAACGAGCACAGTTTTTGGCAAATGCCGAAACAGTGTGGATGATTGATCATCATCAATGGCAACAAGCTGAAGTAGAGAAATTTGTTGTAGATAAGCCTTACTGCTTGTGGTTAGATGCGCAACGATCATCAACAGCAGAAATGGTTGGTTATTTAAGCAAAGAAATCATTGCACAAAATGAACCGCTTGTTGTACTCGATCGACAGTTAGCAGAACTTTTGCTCATCGGCATCTACTCAGACACCTATGGTTTGCGTTATAGCAATAGCACTGAGAATACGTTCCACTTGATGAGCTGGTTGATCACCGCTAAACCTCAGTTGCAGGAAATCGCAAGTAAGCTTTTTGATAGTAGTAGCTTAGCCAAGTTTAAATTAAAAGGTAGAGTTTTTAGTAAAGCGGTGCTAGACGATGAATTACCTGTGTTGTTCTACGTAGTTGAAGCCTTTGAATTCATTGACTGCAAAGCCTCTAAAGACGATCTAGAAGGTATAGTATCCGAGATGTTGAACGTAGAGGGTGTAGAGATCGCCATTTTGGGTAGACAAGAAAACCGCTCTCAATTTAAGTACAGTCTCAGATCAAAAGGAAAGTACGATGTGGCAGCTATTTGTCGTCATTTTGGTGGTGGGGGACATGCTAAAGCTGCTGGTTGCACTCTAGAAGGAAGCAAGTATCAAACGCTATCTGATTTGTTGCAATACATTAAACAGTTGGAGCAAGTCTAATGGCAATGGAATATTCTGGCATTTTGCTGGTAGATAAGCCGGTAGGAGAAACATCTTTTGCCAGCATAGCAAAGTTACGTAAGCTGCTGGGCATCAAGCGCATCGGTCATTGTGGCACACTGGATCCTTTTGCTGATGGGTTGTTACCGATTTGTGTCGGTAGAGCTACGGCGACAGTGCAATTTATGACAGAGTTCAGCAAGACGTACGAAGTAACTCTCAAGCTAGGCGAAAGTACTAATACGCAAGACTGTGAAGGTGAAGTTCTAGAAAGAGTTGACTGGCGAGAGTTTTGCCAAAATTTGGACTTAACGAGCGGGCTAAGTTTTGAACAATACATTGCCCAACATGTTGCTAGCCTAACTGGTGAGTTGTGGCAGGAACCACCGATGCACTCTGCAGTTAAAGTCGATGGCAAGCCTCTTTATTACTATGCGCGACAGGGGCAAGAAATTGAACGTGCAAAGAGAAAGATCATGATATATAGCGCAGAGATCACAGATATTTCTCTACCACTATTAACTGTACGTATCCATTGCTCCAAGGGTACTTATATACGCAGTTGGTGTGATCAACTAGGTAGGAAATTAGGTTGTTTTGCGCATGCCATAACACTGAGACGCTTAGCGTGTGGTGGCTTATCTTTGTCTGACAAACGTTGCGTGCAACTGGAAGAATTGTTTGCTGTATTCGAGCAATTTGACAGAGAGCGAGAAAAAATGAAGAACTATCTTCGCACGCACTTGCTTAAAGTACGAGAAGTTTTTAAGGAACAAAATACGTTGGAATTAAGCACCCGACAAGCAAAATCCTTATGCCATGGTCAGCCTGTACGCTTGCGCTCAGACCAGATCACATCTGATGCTAATTTTAACGATGAGCTATATCTTGCGTGCTTATCTGATTTAGATTTAGCGTTTGGTGTATTGAAAGAAACGGAGTTGGGTCTACAATTTAAACCACAGCGTGTACTGTTAGATCAGAATTTATTAGAAAGTTATCTGAGAGATGCAGATAATTAATCGTTATCCATTTGAATTGAAACAACAACCACGAGTTGTTGCCTTAGGTTATTTTGATGGTTTGCATATAGGTCATCGCGCTTTGTTATGCGAAATGCGTAATCGTGCTAGAAAAGATGGGCTTAAACCAGCTGTGTTTACCTTTGATCAACATCCGAGCTCAATATTCAGATCAGATTACAGAGGTTTAATTTTGCAACCTAAGGAACGTCTCCGTCGTTTAGAGGAAGCAGGTGTAGAAGATCTAGTTTTAGCTCCACTAATACCTAATGTATACAATCTCAGCCCAGAAACTTTTTTTGCTGAAGTTTTATGTGAGCAATTATGTGCCCAAGTTTTGATTTGTGGTACAGATTTTACGTTCGGTCAAGGGGCGAAAGGTGATATAACGCTCTTAAGACAATTGTGCACAGATAAGCAATTAGAATTAGTGGTTGTACCTGACGTAGAGTTGTTGGGACAAAAAGTATCATCTACTCAGATCCGAGAGTTACTGCAAGCAGGTGAGATGGAGCTTGTCAATCAAGCTTTAGGTGCGGATTACTGTTTGTGGGGTACTGTCATTCATGGTCAGCAATTAGGTCGTAAATTGGGTTTCCCTACAGTTAATCTCAAACTGGATACAGATTTACTGAGACCAAAGTTTGGCGTTTATGCCTCAGTGGTATATTGGCAGAATCAAGTTATGCCAGCAGTTTCTAGTTTAGGGATTAGACCGACGGTTAGTGATGCCAAGCAAGTATTATTAGAGAGTCATATCTATCATCAGCAATTAAATTTGTATGGCGAAGAAATTTGTGTGCGTTTATTAAAGTTTATTCGCCCAGAACTAACCTTTGCTACTGTGGCAGAGTTAAAAGAACAAGTCGATACCGATAAATTAGAGGTATTGGCGTATCATCAAAGGAAGAGGTAGAAAAGAGGAACTTATGATTTATCATGTTTCTTTCAAAGGTTTAGGTATTGAGAACCTACCAGTAAATCCGGTGGCGTTTAACTTAGATTTATTCGGAGTGAATATCGAAGTTAAATGGTATGGCATTATCATCACCTTTGCTTTCTTTTTGACGATGTTGATCAGCATGCGTCAATGTAAGCGTTTCGGCATCAGTAAAGACCATCTACTGGATACATATTTGCTAACAATTGTTTTATCCATCGTAGGTGCTCGCCTTTACTATGTTGCTTTTGCTTTTGATGAGTTTAAAGGTCAATTGCTCAATATTTTTAATACACGTACCGGTGGCATGGCTTTTTATGGCGGTGTAATAGGTGGTGTAGTAGCCATGTTAATCATCAGTAAGTGGCGCAAGATTCCTCTGTGGCATTTACTCGATTTTATTGTGGTCTATCTACCGCTAGGACAGGCGATTGGTCGTTGGGGTAATTTTGTCAACCAGGAAGCGTTTGGTGTTAACACCACTCTGCCCTGGGGTATGCATAGTGAAGGTACAGCACAATACTTAAGCCAATTTGCAGGCAGAACTGGTTATCGCCCCGATTTGCCGGTGCACCCTACTTTTTTCTATGAATTCATCGCTAACTTGTTGATTTTCTTTATCTTGCTTATTGTGCGAGACAGAGCGGAAAGAAAGGGCATGACGGTTGCTTGTTATCTCCTAATGTATGGAGTTGTTCGTTTCTTTGTGGAGGGCTTGCGTACCGATCCGCTTTATATAGGCACCACAGATATTCGTGTTTCGCAATTTCTCTCAGCTGTGATGGTGTTGGGTGCTTTAGTGATGATCTTAATTCTAAAAATGAGAGCGGTTAAAACTGTTTCTGTTACTAATGAAGAAGAGTTATTCGCAGAAGTAAATACAGGTTTAGAGGGGATAGATGAAGAAGCTTAAGTTATCCAATCAACGTACAGAAAGCTTTTTTGATCTAATCGATTATGGAATTTTAATTCCTGTAATTTTGATTACTTTTATTGGACTGTATGTTCTGAACATCGTCTTAGCTGCTGGCTATGGTTCTGGTGACTATCCCAGCAACTTGTTGCGCCAAGGAATCGCTGTGATGATTGGCTTTGTTTTAGCTATCTTGATTTGTTTGCTGGATATTCCCACTTTGCGACTTCTAGGATATGTGATTTATGCAGTCGCATTGGTACTATTGCTACTGGTTAAAGTTGATGGTTATGTAGTCCCAGGAACAGGAGCTGATAGCTGGGTGCGCTTACCGTTGTTAGGTTCATTCCAGCCGTCTGAGTTAGCTAAAGCTGGTATAGCGTTGACCGTGGCTGAGCAGTTTGCGGAAATCAAAGAGCAACGTAAAAGTGTACTGGCTGGCCTATCCTGCATTGCCTTGCTCTGTGCTGTGCCTTTGGCTTTAATCATCACCGAACCAGATTTTGGTACAGCTTTTGTTATTGTTTTGATGATTACAGCCATGCTCTTTGTGTGGGGCTTGAGTTGGCGCTGGATTATAGGGCTAAGTTTAGGGGCTGTTATTTCTTTACCTTTGATGTGGTTTTTCTTCTTTGCCGAATATCAGAAAAAAAGAATTTTGACTTTCTTATTTCCTGGTCATAATGCCGCTGATGATTACCACATCAAGCAGGCGCTAGCAGCCATTAGAACAGGCGGTTTAACTGGTAGTAAAATCGACACACCCGTCCCCGTAAAAGAGTCCGATTTTATCTTTACAGCTGTGGCTGAATATTTAGGATTCATAGGAATAGCTGTCTTGTTACTACTAATTGTTATTTTTATGGTTCGCTCCATCAAGCTAGCAGTACAGGTAGTTGAGATGGATTGGATGTGTTCATATGTACTTGTTGGTTTACTCACAGGTTTGGCATTTCATTACTTAGAAAATATGGGAATGAACATAGGCTTGTTACCTATAACAGGCATACCTTTACCGTTTGTCAGCTATGGTGGTAGCTCGATGATTGTTAACTATATCTCGCTGGGTATCATCTTGAATGTAGCGATCAACTTTAAGCAGTGGCGAATTTCTGGTACTTAATGGTTTTGCAGTTGTTATTTGTGCAAGGTGGCGAAATGCCACCTTATTTTATTTGCCTAAAAGTGCATCTCAAAAACACTATGACAACAAAAAATATTTAAGCAAAAACATCAGCGTCAAGATTAGAGTTCAAAAATAGAGCGTAACGCTATATATAGTAATTGGATTATGGTCGTAAATTGCACTGTGTAGTGCAAAAGCATTGCTACAAGGGTATTTTCAGCCTAAATTAGCCTGAATTTTATTTGCACTAGTAGTGTTAATTAGCTATTATCTGATTGTGGAGGAAAGTGGTGCATAAGTGTATATAAGTGGTAGATTTAGGCAATAAATCCCACAGCACCCCATAAATATGGCTCGTTACAATCACACAATTGATGCCAAAGGAAGAGTGGTCGTTCCTGCCAAGCTAAGAAATAGCATTGGTGGGTTATTGCATGTCACGAATTCTTTGGATAAGGGCTATCTTTCGGGTTATACCGATGAACAATTCCGTGCTGTTAAAGAGCAGATATCTACATTTAATATGACTAACCCTAAGGCACGTTTTTTAAGACGTGAAATCATAGGTGAAGCTCAGGAATGTGAATTGGATAGCCAAGGCAGAATCTCTGTCGCCAATAATTTATGGGAAAAGATTGGTGCCAAACCTGGAGATGAAATTTGTTTCATCGATATGTTTGACAAAATCGAGATTTGTACCATGGCTCAATACGAGAGAGAAGCAGAGCAATTCGGCGATCTCTCAGAAATGGATTTCTCAGAGTTCGATGTCACAGGATTGTAATTACCATCAATCTGTGATGCCGAGTGAAGTTATAGAAGCGCTGGCAGTCAAGCCGACTGGTTTCTATGTAGATTGCACTCTGGGTGGCGGTGGTCACAGTTCATTGATTTTGAGCCAATTACAAGAAGGTGGCAGATTGCTGTCTTTAGATCGTGATTTAAATGCTATAGCCTATGCCAGTCAAGTATTGGTGAAGGTTGATAGTAAGGGTGAATATCAAGTTGTACATGCTGAATTCGCTGATTTAAAGCAGGTGATTAAGAGTCAACAATTACCACTGATCGACGGTATTTTAATTGATCTAGGTGTTTCCTCCGAGCAACTTGATAATGCTGAGCGAGGATTTTCTTATCGCTTCGATGGTCCGCTAGATATGCGTATGAACAATCAACAAGCACTGGATTGCAGTCGAGTGGTGAACACTTACAGTGAAAACGAACTGGTGCGCATTCTGAAGGATTATGGCGAAGAAAAGTTTGCTAGCCGTATTGCTAAACGCATTGTCCAGTCAAGACCGCTTAGAACTACAGGTGAGTTGGTAGCTGCGGTGGAGAAAGCGATGCCGGCTAAAAGCAGAAGAGAAAAACATCCAGCTAAACGTACATTTCAAGCGTTGCGCATTGAAGTTAATGGCGAACTGAAACAGCTGGAAACTTTGTTGGCCAGTCTTCCTGGTTTGATGAACAAAGGGGGGAGAGTGGTATTTCTCACTTTTCATTCCTTGGAAGATAGGTTGGTAAAACATTGTTTTCGCAAGTGGGAAGATCCTTGTATTTGTCCCAAGCATTTGCCTTGTGCCTGTGGCCTAAAGCCACTAGGCAAAAGTATTTATCGTAAAGGGCTTACGGCAGAACAAACAGAGTTAGCGAACAACAGACGCTCGCATAGCGCGCGCTTAAGAGCTTTTGTATTTGAGGATTAGTATGAAAAACGTGTCAACATCAGCTTATACAACCTATGGAAATACTGCTTTGCGAGTTGCAGAAGATGAGATGAGGGAACGTGCTCGTCGTTTTGCTGAGCAGAACCCTGAATTAATTCGAGATTTAGAGCGTGAGACTCTTTGGCAGATACAACAAGTGCAAGAGTTGGAGCGTAGAGCGGAAGAGGAAGAGCGCGAATATAGAAGACAACAGTTATTAGAGCGTCAAAGATTGCAAAAACAAAGAGCTATTAGAGTTTTGCATCGTGTTGTAGGTAAAGAAAGAGCGAAGATCGTACGTTTGTTATGTGTATCAGTATTATTGGTAGCTACTCTATTTGCTTTTGCTTTATATAGACAATCCAGTCTAATAGCCTTGAACTTAGAAAATAATGATCTCAAACAAACCATTGAGAAGACCAATCAAGAAGCTGACGAAATGCATAAAAAATTATTGGCAACTCTAGATTTGGACGCTATTGCCAAGCAGGCTGAGCAGAAGTTTGGGATGAAAGAACCACGCACAGAACAAGTGGTTCATCTACAGATGACAGCGTCGGATCGAGTTGTTTATTACGCCGATCAGAAGCAGAATGATACATCGTTAGATACAGCTGATATTAGTATTATTGAAAACTATCAAAAACAATTATTAAAGGAAAAGCGCGCGAGCGCTAAAAAGTAGAACCGTGGGCTTGAAGCAACGTTATCGTAGAAAACGTTATTTGCGTGGGGCGAGTAGACGTTCCATGTTGGTAGTGGCTATATTAGCCCTATTTTTGGTTCTACCCATAATTATTTCCTTATACAACATCCAAATTAATGAGCACGATAAACTGTCGAAGGAAACCTTGGAACAATACTATCTGCGACTGACCGAACAACCGCAACGTGGTGATATTTTTGATCGCAATGGTACAGTTTTGGCTACCACTGAATATACCTATACAGTGGGTATTACGCCGAAGCATACCTACGCTCTGTATGATAACTCTCTAAAAAAGTCTGAAATTGCTACTAAAATAGCGCAGATCTTAGGGATTGATAGTGTTAAATTACAAAAAGATATTGAAGATAATCAACAAACATATATCCAACTAGCTAAAGAAGTTTCACAAGATAAGATTGAACTTTTGCGCCGTTATTTAATTCAAAACTCCATCGGCGGTGTAAAAGTAGATCCAGTGCCCAAGCGAGTTTATAACAATGAGTACTTAGGTTCTGAAACGCTGGGGTTTGCCAGTGCTGAAAATGGCGTTTTAGTCGGCAGATTAGGCATAGAGTACAGCTTTAATGATGTGCTTTCTGGCAAACAGGGTTATCGCTATGCTGCTTATGACAATATCAGTAAAGGTGGGGCGTTGCCTTATACTCAGACTCATAGTCAGGCTTTAACCAATGGTTACAATATTCACACAACGCAGGATTCGCGAATTCAAGCCATTTTGCAAGATGCCTTGGAACAAGCTGTAGTGACTTACCAAGCAAAACGCTTTGGTATGGGCATTGTAATGGACATTAACAATGGCGATATCTTAGCGATGGCTTCATATCCGTACTTTAAGTCGGCAGATCCGAGCGCTAAACCACAAGGATATACCAATAAGAAGAAGTGGGATATCAATAATCCAGAAACTCTGAAATTTTTACAAAGTGATGTTTGGCGCAATAAAGTGGTATCAGATTTATACGAGCCAGGTTCTACCTTTAAAATTTTCACTACGGCTATGGCATTAGAAGATGGCATAACTGATGAGCAAAGAACATACAGTGACGATCCTATTCGTATCGTTGACCGTACTATTAAATGTTGGTCGGGTTCAGGTCATGGGGTGGAAACTTTACAAGAAGCCTTTACTCGTTCTTGTAACCCCGTTTTTGTACAGTTAGCGCAACAACTGGGTCAGCAACGTTTTTATGATTATGTGCATGCCTTAGGTTTTTACGATGGTACAGGTGTTGAGTTGCCTGGTGAAGCGGCGAGTATTTTCCATGACATGCCCAAGCCCATCGACTTGGCAAACTTATCTTTTGGCGAACAATCAACGGTGACAGTATTGCATCAGATCTTAGGTGTGGCAGCTGCAGCAAACGGTGGAAATCTTTTAGTGCCCCATGTGGTGCATAAGATCACAGATGAACATGGCAATGTGATCAAGGAATATAACAGAGAGGTTAGACGTAAAGTCTTCTCAGAACAAACTTCAGCCCGTGTACGTGCAATGATGCATCAGATGGTGCTAGATTCAGATACTATTAGTCCAGCAGATGGTTATGCTGTAGGGGGTAAGACTTCAACTGCTACTAATGAAAGCAATGGCGAAAATACGATATCTTTTGTAGAAGTTGCACCGATTGATAATCCTCGCATAATTAGTTTAATGGTTTTACAAGAACCGCAAATCAACAAGGATTCATCGAGTACGATTATGAGCGCCACGCTAGGTATGACCTCCAAGGTTTTATCATATTTGAATATCAAGCCTAATTTTACTAAGTTGGATCAACTGAAAATGCAACTGGCAATTCCTATGCCCAACTTATTGGGTATGACCTTGCAACAAGCTATGTTGGAAACAGCTCCGCAATTAGTAACTGTTAAAGATCCAACAGGCAAGATGTCTTTAACTGATAAAGTTGGTTATACGGTGCCCTCAGTTGATACAGGCATACCACGTGGTAGCACAGTATATGTCTATCCCAACGAAAAGGCAGCCATAAACGACTTGGTTGAAATTCCCGACTTTACGGGCAAGAACTATACAGAATGTTTAGATTTAGCAGCTAAAGCTGGTGTTTTACCTACCTTTGTCGGCGATTTAACCAAGCAAGCTGTTTATCAAGAAATTAGTCACATGCCTCTAGCCAAAGATGCTAAACAACAAGAAGAAAATGAAAAGAAAAACTTGGTGCCTAGAGGAACAATTATTTTGATTGAAATGGGTGAGGAGTAAGATGTCACGTTTAATACCTGCACAACTGCAAGCGTGGAGTAAGGGAACGCTGGTGCAATCAGAACAAGTCAAACAACTATCCGATCGCTTTTATCGCGGTATCTCAACAGATACACGCACCTTGAGACGAGGACAAGTTTTCTTAGCGCTGAAAGGCCCCAATTTTGATGGACATGATTTTGTTAGCAAGGCTATCGAGGGCGGAGCTTTGATGCTGGTTCTAAATCGAGAAACTATGGTTGCTAAAGAACTGACTGAGCGTTTGCAAAGAGGTGAAGATTTACCAGATCTGTTATTGGTTGATGATACGCTGAAAGCCTATCAAGCCATCGCTGAGGGCTATCGCTTAACTCTCCTAGCTACGGTAGTTGGTATCACTGGTAGTGTGGGTAAAACGACAACTAGGCGTATGACATCAGCTGTGATGAACACACAGATGAAGGTGCATCAGACCAAAGAAAATTTGAATAACCAGATTGGTTTGCCGCTAACTCTTTTACAAGCAGACGATGCCGATGATGTAATTGTGGCTGAGATGGGTATGGATCACAGAGGCGAGATTGGCATTTTGTCTAAAACAGCTCATCCAGATATTGCAATTATCACCAGCATTGGCTATAGTCACGCAGAATACCTAGGCTCACGAGAAGAAATACTTAAAGAAAAAACAGACATCATTCGTGGCTTAAAGAAAAATGGTTTAGTTCTGATCAACGGTCAGGATGAATTTCTACATGAGTGGGCATTGCAAAACAACGAACAAACTATTTGGCGCATTGTTAACAGTAAGGCTGAAGTTGAGGCTAAAGGCTTAGGTGATTTGCCTGTATTCTGGGCAGAAGATTTACGCATTGGCCATTTTAGTACTGAGTTTATCGCCAAGACCAGCTTAGATTTAAATGAAGCGTGGCCAGTCAAAATTCCTTGTCCAGGTAAACACTTGGTGCGTGCCGCTCTTTTTGGTCTAGCAGCTGCTTATGCTCTGGGTTTAGATATGACCCAAGCGGTGCAAGGTTGTTCAGAATTTAGCAACACGGGCAATCGTCAACGCATTGTGGAGTTGGATGGGGTGTTGCTGATCGATGACTCTTATAATTCATCTCCGGAATCAAATACATCTGCTTTAGATACACTGCAATTGATCGCAGAACAAAGACAGGGCAAGCGTTTTGTCTGTATCAGTGGCATGAAGGAATTAGGACAGTATTCCGCAGAAATGCACCGCATGATTGGCGAAAAACTAGCACAGATGGAATTGGAGCACATCTATCTCGTAGGCGAGGAGAGTGCCTGGATTGCGGAGGTGCTGGCTAATAAAATTTCCGATGATAAATTCACACTCTGTGCAGATTCACAAGCTGTAAAAATGCAGATAAAGGATAGAGTGCATACAGGTGATACCGTTTTAATCAAGGGCTCACGGTTCTATAAAATGGAAGTAATAGCTCAAGGATTGGAGGGTAGATAATGTACGCCTTGGTGCCTGCATATATCTTGCTTGCAACTATTTGCTTGGGTCTGATCGGTTTGCCGCTATTGCGTAAATTTACGCAAGGACAAGTGGTGAGAGAAGATGGTCCCAAATCGCATTTTAAAAAATCTGGTACGACTACCTTTGGTGGCTTGTTTTTTGTGTTGCCTTGGTTGGTCAGTGCTTTTATTTTGCCTTTATTAAATCCTAGTCTACTCAGTTACAGTGTGGCTTTTGTCCCTGCAATTGGTTATGCGTTAATTGGCTTTTTAGACGATTACATCAAGACCGCTATCGATAAGGGTGGCCTAAGAGTAAAACAAAAAGTTTTATGGTTAGGGTTAATCACAGCTCTATTTGCTATCTATTACCTATGGCTAGCTCCTATCGAGCCCTTTTTACTTGTACCATTTGTACATAACCCCATAGCAGTTAACGGTTGGGGCAAAGTGATTTACTTTGTGTTTATTGTGCTCTACATGTTTTATGTAGCTAATGCCACAAATCTCAATGATGGTGTGGATGGTCTTTGTTCAAGTCTAGGGGTTACTAGTTCGTTGATTGTAGCTGTGGTGCTCTGGCACTTAGGTAAGATTTATACCGATCTAACTCTATCTGTGATTAATCCATTATTACTTGCAACAGGTGCGCTGGCTGCTGGTTGTTTGGGTTTCTTTATCTTCAACAAACATCCTGCCAAAATTTTCATGGGCGATACAGGATCGCAGGGAATAGGTGCAGCTTTTGCCGCTATCTGCTTGCTAGCTGGGGTGCCCTGGGTAGTGCTGTTTGCAACTTTTATCTACTTGCTCGAAGGATTGTCTGTTATGTTACAGGTTATCTACTTCCGTAAAACGGGTGGCAAGCGTCTATTCCGCATGGCTCCTTTACATCATCATTATGAGTTAGGCGGCTTTAGTGAGTGGAAGATAGTAGGTAGTTTTAATCTCGTACAGTTACTGATTGGTTTGCTTGGTGTAGCTGTAGTGTATGTGGTGGTGAGGTAGTGTTAAACCTAAAGGCGAAAAAGCAGGTTAAGAGCAAAGCGAAGCAACAGAAAGCTACAAGCGAAGAAAGATTAAATAGTGTTGTAGTGGATGATTTGCTTGAGCGCCAAACAGAGACCGAGCGCAATGAGCTGGTACGTGAGTTGATTTCCTACAAGCGTATCAGCTTGCCTTTTCTCTTTATTTTGTGTTGTTTAACTTGTTTTGGCTTGGTGATGCTCTACAGTTCAGGGTTTATTCAGAGTTATCTAGACAGTGATACTGGTAGTTTGCAGACTTTGATCATCAAACAGTTAGGATTGAGTTTGATCGGAGTTGTTGCTGCTGGTGTTATCGCACTCGCTATCAATATTAATTGGTTGAACAAGGCATTTTTAGCCCATCTGGGTTGGATTGTCACCACTTTTTTACTGGTAGCAGTCATATTCTTTGGCCAAGTGAGAAATGGTGCTAATCGTTGGTTGTCAATTGGTGGCATAGATTTTCAGCCATCAGAGATAGCCAAGTTCATGACAGTTTATTTCTTAGCTGTGTATTTTGCAGATGCGAAGAAACGTTTACCCTTGCATCGACTGAAGCAAGCTCGCAACAGCCATATATATCGGAGACTAGTAAAGAGATATTCTTTTTATTACATTGTGAAGCCCGCAGTTATGATCGGTATTTGGTTAGGTCTGATTGTGTTTCAACCACACCTATCCTGTACAGTCATCATAGTTTTGCTGAGTTTAGCTGTTTTTGTAGTTGCTGGTATACCGAAAGCGATTTGGTTGTCTGGATTATGGCGATTATTCCTGATAACGCTGGCATTGATTTTGTTGGCTATGTGTATTTTACCTTTCGCCAAAGGGGAGTCGTTAGGTGACTTCTTAAACAAGCATTTCAGTCACGTAAAAACACGTGCTGAGATCTATTCAGAAAGTGATCAAGATACGCAGAATGATCAGAATTACCAAATTATTCAAGCGAGAAGGGCACTCGGTTCTGGTGGGTTAACGGGCGTGGGCCTGGGTGAGAGTAGGCAGAAATTTAATTTCCTACCTAGTATTCATAACGATTACATTTTCTCGGGTATTGGTGAAGAGTTGGGATTTATTGGCTGTATGGCAATTATTCTGCTATTTATAGCTCTGTTTATGGTGGGGCTGAGTATTGCTATTCGGGCTGATAATATCTATGCGTCACTGCTAGCCTGGGGTTATAGCTTTCTCTTATTTGTACAAGCTCTTTTAAATATTGCAGTTGCCACAGAAGTTATACCTGCAACTGGTATTTCGTTACCGTTTTTTAGTTACGGCGGTACAGCAAATATTGTATTCTTGATTGAAGCAGGTAT
>JAEWER010000010.1 GCA_023389255.1 Bacillota bacterium | reverse complement strand
CAGCTACACCATGAGGTATTTCATCATCCAACTGACGCAACGCTTGCAAACGAATTAGCTCCGCTACCAACATTCGCTCACTTTGATCAGTAAATTCACCATTAACGAAGATGGGCGAACCGACGGGCAAATGCTTACGAATTTCTGTGACCAAATCTTCTACACCGTCGTTACGCAACGCAGAAACAGGCACAATCGCAGCAAAGTCATGATAGGAAGCAAAAGTGCTAATCAACTCTAAAAGATGCTCTTTAGGCACAAGATCTATCTTGTTGATAACTAAAATAATAGGCTTCTTGTCCTGCTTTGCTCTCTGGATAACACGTTGCTCGACTTTACCCACATATGGCTTAAATTTAGCTTCGATCAATAAACAGAGCACATCCGCTTCAGCGATCGCAATGGAGGCCGCTTTCATAATCTGTCTACCGAGATGATGAGACGGTTTATTTATACCAGGTGAATCAACGAAGACAATCTGACTGTTTTCAGCATCAACTATGCCTCGGATCAGATGTCGTGTTGTCTGTGGTTTATAAGATGTAATGGCAATCTGTTGCTTCATGATTTGGTTTAGCAAGGTTGATTTGCCGACATTGGGTTGGCCGACCAAAGATACTAAACCCGTTCTAAAATCAGCTGGTGTTTCGCTTTCATCTGCTTCGCCGTTCACTACTTCAAGCGACATAGCAGCAAGTACCTGACGTTGACGCAAACGCATCAACTTTTCTTCAGTTGGTTCTAAATGATCATGCCCTAGCAAGTGTAATACGCTATGAATAACGAGAAAAGCCAACTCCCGCGCAAGCGAATGACCATATTCTTCTGCTTGTTCCAGCGCCCGTTCTACACATAATACAACTTCACCTAACTCCATTACTCTTTCTGTCGCCGTTGGATCTTGCAGTTCAAAAGCCTGCAAGGGCTCTGCCTCTACACCCGGTGTAAAGTTGAAATTGGGAAAAGATAGCACATCGGTAACTTGATCTTTAGCGCGGAAATTAGAGTTTAATTCTTTGATTCGTTCTGCTGTAACTAAGCTGATATTAACTTGTAGCTTGACTTCTTGTTTACAGAGCCAACGCCAAAAACTACGTTCAGTCAAAATAGTTTGCTCTACAGCTGTTTTGAGCAAGTCAATATCACATTGAACTTCACTTTCATTTTGTAACTCTACAATAATCAGCGAATTTGCTTTAGTCATGCATTGCTCCTTGCTCTGTTCTGTGAGAAATATTTTCTGCTGGCTGCTTGTCTGCAGCTTGTAAGTGCGCATGAACAGTCGCAAGTGACTGCGTTAACTCACCTGATTGCGGAGACGGTTTGAGTGCCAAGCGACTCTCAGCAGCCTTCGCTACACTTTGATCTGAATCTTTGGGATATTCTATCCGTCCATGGAATTGACCAGCATACACTTGTAAAAAGGCTTTAATCACCTTTTCAACATCGCTATAAGAAAGACCTGAATCCATGAACTGGTTCTGTTCATTCTTAATCTTCACAATATTGCGCATCAGTTTTTCCGCCTGCTCTAAATCATGAATATTGGCCGATTTCATGGCTGCCTCAACTGAATCTGCCAGCATAACTACACCCACTTCTCGATTTTGTGGCAGAGGTGTTTTATACATAAAATCGTCAATGCTAGGCTTAGGCAAGTTCTCAGCTTCTGCTTTCTCTAAAGCTTTATGGTAAAAGTACTGCAGAATTGTTTTGCCATGATGTTGTTCAATAATTTCTAAAATCGGCTTAGGTAAACGATAACGCATACCTAGTTTTACACCATCTTGGGGATGGCGTATGATGATGGACGCACTTTCTTTGGGTTCCATAAAATCATGCGGATTTTCACCCTCTTGATTTTCCGTAAACATCAAAGGATTTTCTAATTTACCAATATCGTGGTAGTAAGAACCAACACGACAGACTAAGGCGTTGGCACCAATTGCCTCAGCCCCCGCATCTGCTAAAGTAGCTACCATAATGCTGTGTTGCGATGTACCAGGCGCCTCAACAAACAGTCGCTTCAACAAGGGATGTCCTGGTTGCGAGAGTTCGATTAAACGCAACGGCGAAACATTGTTAAACAACAGTTCAAATAAGGGCATCATACCCAGCGCAGCAATGACGGATAAGCTAGACGATAAAAGTGATGTAACCATATTCGTTGCAATCAGCGTCGCCGAATCATGTTGCATAAGCCCTACCGCCAAACTAAAGCTAAAACTAGTCACCACAGTGGCTAAAATCAACTTGCCATAATTACCTTGATTGTTGATGCTACGGGTAAACAGAGCTGCTATCATAGCTATCACCAAACTCAAAGGAATAAAATACGGCTGGAATAAAGTCATGGGCAGAATTACCAATGAACTGAAAATCGTTCCGACCAGTGCAAAACGCAGATTGAAATAAACGCAAATCACTACAATGAAAAAGCTGACAGGAACTGCCAAGGGGAATTTTTGTGCAACCCAGAAAGAGATCAACAAGACGATTACAAATGCTACGATCAAAGTGAAAACTTGACGTTCCACACGCAGTATTTGTTTTTCAAAACGGCTTAAATAAATCAATAGCATGGCATAGCAGAGAGCAATATAAAGCGCTACACCCAGGAAGTTAATCCACTCAAAACCACTATCTGAAGTTAAATCTAGCTCTTGTAGTAATTCAAATGTTTCTTCAGTTATGATATCTCCCTGTGACACGATACGAGTGCCACGATTGATCATAATGGGGTTGTTGAGAACACGTTGATAGGCATCATTACGAGCATTTTCTGTCGCTTTTTGATCGTAGACAACATTGGGTGTCAAAGATAACTTGAGCAGATTATCTAGTATAGTTGCATCTTCTGTGAAAAACTCCTGATTCTGCTTGATAAATTCCAGCTGATCAGCGATCTCGGTCTTCAACTGATTAGCATCAACTGCTTTTTGCATGATCAACTTGGCTACATCTGCAAAATTACCTGTCAAAACACTGAAGTGATCATCTTTCATTTTGAGCAATTCGCTCACAGTATCGCTATCAATCTCTAGTTGATCATTGTGACTAATACTGTTAGTTAATTCGATAATCTTGGCATCAATCTCCCCTGGCGACGGCACTCTACGCTCCATTACCGACAAATTGTTTTTGGTATTTGCGTTAGCGCCTTGCACGTCGTTTTTCTGAGTAGATGTTGCCTTGGTAGCTTGCATATACAATGCAGTTCTAGCTTCACTAAAGGTTGCAATCCACGAGGCTACACGTTGCAAATTTTGCTCTGCAATATCGTCGGAGCGCAAAATTTTGCGAGTAATTCTACTGGCTGCTTCCTGCGCTGCAACCTCAGTCGCTCTCTTATCCACCGCATTGCGTGGGGCCACAATATCATAATTAGAAACATCGTTAACCTTGAGACTGTAGGTAGTGGGTTGTGAACCGACAAAAACGACTAGTACTGTTAGAGCATAGAGGACAATTAACAGTGGCCATCTACCAACATGCCAACGTTCTTTTTTTGCTTTATTTTTCGCTTGTGTTTTTTTCATGCATACTACCGTTTCTTTTGAGCTTGTTCGTAGGCTTTAATAATACGCTGTACCAATGGATTACGCACCACATCACGAGCAGTTAACTGAATGAATTTTACGCCCTCTACTTCACCTAGCACTCGTTCTAAATTAACTAGCCCACTTTTTTGGGTAGATGGTAAATCGACCTGAGTAATATCACCAGTAACAATAACTTTGGAATGAAAACCTATACGCGTTAAGAACATCTTCATCTGTTCTGGTGTAGTATTCTGGGCTTCGTCTAGGATAATGAAAGCATCATCTAAAGTACGTCCACGCATATAGGCAAGAGGCGACACTTCAATCAATCCTTTATCCATATTCAATTGATATTGCTCTGACCCCATCAAGTCATGTAACGCATCATATAGCGGTCGCATATAGGGATCTACTTTCATCTGTAAATCACCCGGTAGGAAACCTAGTTTTTCACCTGCTTCTACTGCAGGTCTAGTGAGAATAATGCGAGATACCTGGTGTGCTCTAAACGCTTTGACTGCCATCGCTACTGCTAAGTAAGTTTTACCTGTACCAGCAGGACCAACAGCAAAGGTCAAATCATGCTTTTCGATTGCTTGAATGTAATGTTGCTGCCCTAAAGTCTTAGAATACAGCGGTCTACCTTTAGCGGTAACAGCAATGAAATTTGGAGCAAAATCATTGGTGGCAAAATCGCTCTCTGAATTGTTTTGTGGCATCTCATCTAACAGATAGCGTACTGCTTGCTCATCGATGGGCAAATTCAGTTTTAAGCGCTCTAAAAGCTGTCGATAAACAGACTCAGCTTTTACGACTTGTTGCTCGATACCGATTAAGCGCAAGCCCTCCGCATCGATCACTGTACGCACTCCCAAATCATGCGCTAATAAATTACTAGTAAACTGTAGATCGCCTAACAATTCTTGTGCTTGATGTTGTTCACATTGAAAAACTTTTTCCATAGCCCCTCTTTATTGTTCCGCTAACTGCTCACTTAAAGATGTAAACCACTCAGGCTCTGGTATGCTAAACTGCATATCTTCACCTGTTTCTGGGTGATTAAATTCTATAGCAACAGCTACGAGCGCCTGACCTTGTTGATTAAATCTTTCTCTGTTAGGGGCATAAATGCTATCACCTACAACAGGATTACCGATAAACTTGCTGTGAACACGTATTTGATGTGTTCTACCAGTTTCTAGACGATATTCCACCTTAGCAAATCGGCGCCACTGCTCTAGCACTCTAAAATGTGTTACCGCTGGTTTGCCTTCTTCACTGATAGCCATCCGTTGGCGGTTATATTTATCTCTACCAATCGGAGCATCTATGACACCTTCACCAGCTTCCAGCTGTCCCCACACCAGTGCATGATATGTGCGCTTGACTTCATGCGCGGCTAATTGTTCACTCAGATAACGATGACAAAAATTATTTTTAGCCACAAGCATCAGCCCAGCTGTATCTTTATCTAAACGATGGACTATGCCAGGTCTGAATTCACCACCTATATCGGACAATTCAGTGCAATAATGTAGCAAGCCATTGACTAAAGTATCTTCGTAATGACCAGCTGCTGGGTGTACTACTAGACCTTGTGGCTTATTGATTACCAGTAAAGCATCATCTTCGTAAATGATGTCTAAAGGCATGGCAACTGGTTTACAGTAATCCAGCTCCATCTGTGGCAGCTCCACTGAAATCTGCGTGCCTAATGCTAATTTACTGCCAGCCTTAAGCTTTTTCACACCTTGAGCTTGCACCTTGCCTTCAGCGATCAGCTTACTCACTGCCGATCGTGTCATGTCTGGCAACTTGTTGGTTAACCATTGGTCTAATCTCTGCTCTTCTTGATCAATAACAAATGTTATTACTTCTTGCATGTATCTTCCTTAACTGTGCTTTTACTATCTTTGATCAGCATAAATACTAAGATCAGTGCACCTATAACTACTAAACAATCGGCTACATTGAAAATAGGATAGCGATAATTAAAGAGCCAAACACCAATAAAATCTGTCACATAGCCTTGATAAACTCTTTCTACTAAATTACCTACAGCGCCACTGATTACTAAAACAATCGGCAACTGTAAATAACCATACTCTCGCTTTCCTAGTACATAAACACAAAAGCAAATAGCGATTAGGGATAAAATACTCAAAAAGTGAATGCCCCAACCTGTGTTATGTAAGACACCCCAAGCAGCTCCCTGATTTTGTACATGGGTGAGATAAAGAAAATTAGGAATAATTTGGTGTTCCTGTCCTAACGGAATATAGACCTTGACCAGATGTTTACTGAGCAAATCACTGACCAGTAGCACAAAAAGCAATAACAAAAGATGAAATTTACAGTGCCATTGTTTAATTTTCATGTGAGCCTACCTGCCATACCCATAATTCTTCACAGCGTTCCAATGGTCTATACCAAGAACTCGCCACCTGACCTTTAATACGCTTACCACAAAGTACGCCTTGCTCTGAGAAGCCTAAGCCTAAAATAGGAAGATTGACCTCTGTAGCTTTTAGCGCATCAGCTAAATTCTTGGGCACCCCTTGTTGACCACGCTCTGCTTCATAAAATTGTTGTTGCCAGCTGGAAAACTGACTGCTATCTAAGGTATTAATTCCTAGATGTTGCCCGAGCTTCACTAAAGCCGATAGAGGATCTTGCGGTTGGGCTAAAGCAACCGAATCTAGACACAAATCGTAATCCTGACTTTGTAAACGGCTATTATAGGCATCAGCGCTCAAGCATTCTAGCTCCACAGCGACTTTCTTTTGACGCAAGCTATTAGCAAAGGCACCTGCAATACTTCTATCAGCAACCGCATTGAGACAGATAAATTTAATCGGTTTAAGCTCTTTACTGAAATTCTTGCCTGTACTCTTGGCATTAAGGCGGAAAGAGCTTCCTACTCCGTCACCGTTTTGGATGGGTAAATTGAGATAATTGTTGCCTCCTGCAATTGTTTGACTGCGTTTAGCTTGTTGTATCCACCAATCTCTCAAAGCCAAAAACATCTCCGAATTAAAAGCGAATTGACCCTGTGTACGTAAAAAGTAGAAATGATCACTAGGATAACTCTTAACACTTTGGGTGTTAGCTACACGCTGCTGGTAGTAACTGTCTTCATCTAAGATGACAATATCCAGTTGATCTGCATTAAAAGCAGTGATCGCTTGATCGATATTGTCATAACCGATGAGCTCAATTTTTTGTAGACGGCTTTGCTCATCTAACGCAGTCAGCTCAGTTGTATCGCTTTGAAACTTACTTAATTGATACTTACCACCCACAGACAATTGGGTTGCATTGCCTGCATTAGCCACTTCGCTAGACACAATTGGTAAATCTAATGCCCCCAGCAAATTACTATCTGCCGAGCCTAAAACTATAGTTATTTCAGTTTCACTAGTTGCCACAATATTTTTGATATTTGCCAAACTCGTTCCTTGCTTTTCTTCTGTAGCACCTACTATGTCAAAGCCTAAGCTGACTGGCAAATAAGCCGATTCTAAACGTTTATCATTACTGGTAGTACTTGCTCCGTCCATCAAGGCATAGTTATCCATTTGCTTTAGTTGATCGACTATAGCTCTCTTACCTGAATTATTTTTTAAGTACTGTGCTAAATTTTGACGATAAACCAAAATCGAATTCACTACATCTTCGGCTTGCAAGCCACATCGTTTAATCTCATCCGCTCGTAACTTAAGCTGTAGTTCTGTATCTTTAGCCCACTGATACTGTTCTACTAAGTCAGTGTGTACGACATTTGTAGTGTCAAGTACAAAGAGCGAACGTGTCAGTAGCTTAGTGATAGCTCTACCAGCCAAATCGAAACTATTGAGTGGCTGATAGCTCTCCCTGCGTTGCCAATAAACTCGCAAAGGTGCTGAAGCCTGCGTAGGTAAATTCTGGTTGTGTTGAAAGATCGCATTTGGTAAATCTGTTTCTGTCTTACTCTCTGTTACAACACTCTTGGGCTTATTCTGTTCTATCGTTGTAGCATTAGTACTTTTTACTTCACTAGCTGTTATTGCTGAATTAGTAAAAAAACTCAGTGGCATTGCTAAACAAACACCTGTTAGCCAAATTGCCACACTGCGCTTAAACATTCTTCTCATCTGCATGTTCTTAGTTGTCCTGATAATTTAATCGTATTCTTTCTATAGCTTGTGCTTGACCACTTTTACTATTGATATCTACTATTGCGCCCTGCAAGGTTAAGGGACCTTCTGCTTCCACCTCATAACGAGCAGGCAATTGCTCCAGAAATCTGCGCAGTGCAACTGTCTTAGCCATGCCAATAACCCCATTAGCTGGACCAGTCATACCGAGATCGGTAATGTAGGCAGTGCCTGATCCTAAAACACACTCATCTGCTGTTTGGACATGAGTATGTGTGCCAAAAACAACAGATACTCGATCCTGCAAAAAATGTCCCATCGCTATTTTCTCGGCGGTAGCTTCTGCATGAAAATCTACGATGACAATCTTGCTCTTATAGCGTTGTTTCAATGCTTCTAAAGTCTGTTCCATGACCACAAAAGGGTTATGAGCGACTTGCATGTAGGTCTGCCCTAGCAAACTGATCAAAAGCAGGCGTGTATCTCCCATTTCAGCAACCACATGATCAAATCCTGGCCATTCAGCTGGAGCATTCAATGGTCTAGCTATCATCGGAAAATCTTCACAATCTTTGAGCCAACTGTGTTTCGACCAAATATGATTGCCCAGTGTAATGTAGTCAACTCCTGCTTGTAGAAGTTTCTTGGCACTAGTTGCATCGATGCCTGATCCTTCACAAACATTTTCTGCATTAGCGATACAGATATCTGCCTGCATTTCTCTTTTGAGCGCAGGCAATTGAGAGGTTACTAATCTACGACCTCTAACACCTACAATATCGCCTAACAGTAAGATTCTCATATAGTTTATTTTAACAACAAAAAAGAGCTGTCTTGTAACAGCTCTTTTTCTTTAACGCGCATAATCAACAATACGGCTTTCACGGATGAGTTGGATTTTGATTTCACCAGGATAACGTAGCTCCTGCTCAATCTTTTTGCTGATTTCATGTGCTCTCAGCACCATTTCATCATCTTTCATCTTTTCAGGTTGAACGATGACACGTAACTCACGACCAGCTTGTACGGCAAAAGACTTCTCAACGCCTTCAAAGGAGTTAGCAATCTCTTCGAGTTTCTCAATCCGCTTGATGTATGTTTCCAACTGCTCACTTCTCGCACCAGGTCTAGCTGCCGAAATCGCATCTGCTGCAGCAACTAGTCCAGAGATCAAGTACTTGGCTTCCACATCGCCGTGATGGCTTTCAATAGCATTAACCACTTCATCGGATTCGTTGTATTTTCGAGCGATAGCAGCGCCCAAAGCAACGTGTGTGCCTTCCATTTCGAAGTCAACCGCTTTACCGATATCATGTAACAATCCAGCACGCTTAGCCACCATAGTATCCAAACCTAATTGTGATGCCATGATGCCTGCTAGAGTAGCAACCTCCATTGAGTGTTGCAGACAGTTCTGTCCATAACTGGTACGGAATTTCATTCTGCCGATAATGCGTACAACTTCTGGATGAATACCCACAACGCCAGTTTCAAAAACAGCTTGCTCGCCGGCTTCTTTGATAGTTTGTTCCATCTCACGTTTAGCCTTATTGACCATTTCTTCAATACGAGCAGGGTGAATGCGTCCATCAAACACTAACATTTCAATCGCTTTTCTAGCAATTTCACGTCTGATCGGATCATAACCAGATAAAATAACAGCCTCGGGAGTATCATCGATAATCAAGTCGATGCCCGTCAGATTCTCCAAGGTACGAATATTGCGACCCTCACGACCAATAATACGGCCTTTCATCTCGTCATTAGGTAGGTTTACAACAGAGACTGTGGCATCCGAAACGTAGTCAGATGCATAACGTTGAATTGAGCTGACAATGATTTCTTTAGCATAGCGGTCTGCCTTAGCTTTAGTTTCTTCTTCAAGTTGTTTAAGCATTACCGCCATATCATGCTGATACTCAGTTTTCGCTTCCGATAAAACAAGTTCTCTCGCCTCGCCCATCGATAAGCCTGAAACACGTTCTAGTTCTTCAACTAACTTCGTTTCTCCTTGGACGATCTGCAATTCTCGATTATCCAGTGCACGCTCAGCTTCATTTAGTTCTTGTTCTCTTTTGCTTAAGCGCTCAGATCTCTGGTCGATATTGTTCTCTTTTACGGAAATACGCTTGCGTTCAGTATTGAGTTCATTGCGTTTGCTACGTACATTATTTTCCAATTCAATGCGTAATTTACGCACTTCTTCTTTGGCTTGGAGCAATAAGTCGTTAGTGATTTTTTCACCTTTTTGCGTAGCATCAGCTACCATCTTTTCACATTCATTCTTAGTCCGTTGTTTTTCTTCGGCTAACAAATCACGTTCATGTGCAAATACTTTTCTATAGTGCATGACCAGCCACAAAGTGATAGCAACAATCACAAAAAGGATGGCCACTTCAATGTATGCCCATGGAATGGTAATCACCTCCATCTATTAAATTTTCAAGTTGCAAACACACAGCCAAGCTGTGTTTCGGTTTTAGTTAAACAATAACTAGCTCATTATAAAACAAATTTGCTAAACTGACAGTGCAGAACGTTATAATTTTTTTTGCGAAATGCTGTTGACGAGCAAGCATTTATGTGATTTAATCTATATCGCTGTTGAGAAATCACAGCACGCAACTTTAAATCTAAAGTTTAGTGGTCTCGTGGTGGGATTAGCTTAGTTGGTTAAAGCGCCAGATTGTGGCTCTGGAGACCGTGGGTTCGAATCCCATATTCCACCCCACTTTTCTAAAACATTGGGGTATAGCCAAGCGGTAAGGCATCAGACTTTGACTCTGACATTCGTAGGTTCGAATCCTGCTACCCCAGCCAATTGATCCGCTAGCTCAGTCGGTAGAGCATCTGACTTTTAATCAGGGGGTCGAGAGTTCGAGTCTCTCGCGGATCACCACCCCAACTACGGTTGGGGTTTTTTGTTGCTCAAAGTTTCTGTATCACCATAATCACTCTTTACAATTACTTTCATCAACTAGAATTACAAAAAAAGAAGTGAGAATTTCATCTCACTTCTTTATCCTTTGAGGAAGAAAAAATAAACTCTAGTTCCAATATTTAGTTGCTACCTTCATCACGATGTTCAGGATGCTCAACCAAGTACTGCTCTATGTCCTTGATTACTTGCTCTAATTCTTCAACTGTAGTGGCATCGTCAATACGACGATTAAATTGGTAATAGACCATGAAGGGAGCTTTTTTCTGATCGATCATCCAATATGCCTTACGAGCCTCTTCCGTCTTTTTAGCTAGCGCATCTTCATTTGCTTCTTCACTTTCTTCTGGCGCAGGTTTTCCAGGTTCTGTACCGGGTTCAGGATTAGGTGATACTGGCTGTGTGCCTGGCTCTTTATCGCTGTTAGACCCAGTCAATGCATCCGCATGCTCTTTAATAAATTGCTCTACTTCATTCTCTAAATCGGTTATGCCCTGTTCATCAGGCTTAGTTTGCAAATCGTTTAATTTGTTGCTCACTTTAATGTAGAACAAAGTGTACTTATTACGATCTAGTTGGTTAATACGTTTTTCTAGTGCCTCTAAGCGTTTGTTGAGTGCCTCGTTAGTATTGACATGTTCCGCATAACGCTCTTTGAGTTTGGCTAGCTCTGCATCAACTCTCTTCTCTAGCTCAGAAACATCAGCATTCTTTTCTTTTAATTCTCTTAATTCTTGACGCAACTTAGAACTGGTTGAAAGAACTTCAATATCATGCTCAACATCATAAAGTTCTAAGATTTCGTTAATCTTTTCCTCAACCTTATCGTATTGAGATGCCTTATCTGCTTCTTCTTTCGGAATGGGGGTAACCGTTTTATCCAAAGTTACTGTGCCACCCTTAGTTAAATACTTATCCTTAAACTTTTCTAAGGCTGCTAGGTATCCTTTAGTAGAGTTTGTACCCCAAGATGCTTCTTCGGCAAATCTATCTAAGACTTCTACTACACGTTGATATTGACGCTTATTATCATGTAAATAATAACGTGCATCATCTTTTAGTTGCTCGATAGCAGCCATAACTTCAGCGGCATTATAGGGACCAGCGATATAGTCATCGACAATTGGTGCTATTTTATTCTGTAGGTACAACTTCCAACCTTTAGACCTGATAGGGTAGGTATGTGAATGATCCCCATGCGGCACGATCATGTTACCGTCTTTAATTTCTATAGAATTCACAGGAACATTCATTGCCTTGGCAAGAGCGTGTAACTCAGCTTCGAACTCAGCCTCTAATTCATCATCTGTCATTTCACTATCGGGTTTGCTCGGTGTCTTCGGTACTTCAATATCACTCAACGGTGTCGCATGATAATGATCTTGATGTGGCCAAATAATCACACCACCTTTAACCATAAGTTCACTTAACTTTAAGTTATTGAGTTCAGCAAAATACTTTACTTTCTCAAGATCTTCACTGCTCAACTTTTCCGAACCTTCTTTTAAACCTTGTGAAGTTAAGCCATTATTCGGTTTATCTGGTTTTACTGGTTCTGCTGGCTTGGTGGGGGTTACTGGTTTTGTGGGCTCAGTAGGTTTAGTTGGGTTGCTGGGTTTGCTCGGTTTAGTAGGTTTAGTCGGTGTAGTGGATCCACCAGGTATTTTCAGATTACGATATTTTTCAGGCAGGTCTTTTTTGAAAATATAGTGATAATGATCGCCGTGTCGCACGATATAACCATCGTCTGTAACTTCCACGATATCTTTGGGATCGAATTGATAATCGTCTTCTGTCAAACTGGAATTGTCATGTTGATGCTGATGCACATGTGGTTTCTTCGTTGGGACCACACTAACGACTTTATTATTGCTATTGCTTCTATGTACTTGAGACTTCGGAATATAGTGGTAGTGATCACCATGTCGCACCACATAGCCATCATTAGTTTCTTTGACGATATCTTTAGGATTAAACACGTAGCCATCATCTGTAACTAAATCACCAGTTTCAGCTGCATAGACGGGTGTTACACCATTCTTTTGTACTTTATTCTTGAGTAAAGATGTATTGCTACCAACGGCTAAGCGCTTATAGAGTTGTTCATATAAGGCAGGATGCTTAAAGGCAATTTTGTATTCATTGCCCATTTTCACCACATAAAAGAACGCTCTTTCACCCACCACCTGATCTTTATTCCATCTTGCATCAACAGGCAGGATTAAATCTGCCGCAAAACGCATCTTGGTTTTGGGTATGCCGAACATATAATGTTCATGATCACCATGACTTACAGTGTAGCCATCATCAGTGATACTGGTCACAACTAAGTCTGAGCTACCGACATAGTCAGGAATTTTATCGCCGTTGGCTTTAGCCAGTTTGTCTAAGTCTGCTCTTGACTGCTCTTCAGCTGTCAGCACCTTGTTTGCTTTTTGACCTAACTCAGCCAATTTTTGTTTGATTTGTTCAGGTGTCAGCTGAGATACCTCCACACCTGCTTCTTCTAAAAGAACTTCTCGCATCGCTTGCTTTAAGTTCTCAGGTTTAACTTTAGGATTGCTCATGCGTCCCATGGCAAAGCCTCCGCCACATAGGACAACACCTGCAAGTAAGAGAGCTAAAAATTGGCTTCTTTTTTTCATATTCACCTTTCTGCAAACAGCTATAGTTGCTTATTCAAATGGTTGTTCTAGTAATTATTCTTCGCAAATGGTAACCATTCGCACTTACTCTGTCAAGCACTGTCTGCAGGCGGCGATCAATATGCCAATCTAGATTTTCCTCAACTTAAAATACTGCTTCCCTTTTAAGAATGTAAATACCAGCAAAATGCTCAATATTGCTACCATCAGAACAGAGAAAAGATAGCAATTGAAAGATGTTCTAATCATCTTATAGCCTATATAAGCAAACAGATATACAAACATAGATTGCGAGCTTTTCTGGACAAAATTTATTGAATGTTCCACTTCTCCTTTGGCGTTAAAGGGGTTTTGTAAAAAATAAATACAGAAATTAGCAAGCCAAAATAATAATGCCACAGTCAATATCGGCAACAGACATACAAAACTCTGTTCTATGACTTGAGCAAGACTGGAATAACGTACTGTTTGTATGGCGGTAAGCAATAAACAAATAGCTATTAAGTGTGGTAAAAATAAACCTAAACCATGTAATAAACGTCGTCTAAAAAGTTGACGGAATTGCTTTTCACTCAGGTGTAATCCATTGATTAACAAGTGTTTGTCACATCTTTGGAGTAGTGTTCTCAGATATAATGTTGCACTTGAGTTTGCAGATATAATACCCCCAAATATGCCAATGCCAACTATAATCCCGTTTAATTTGTCTGCTGGCAAATCAAAACTAAAGGTACTACGCCAAAATATAATTATGCAAGCAACAGCTATGCTCGATAGCAAGGCATCTATCAAGTAGTAAAAACGATAACTCCGTATTAAAGTAGATCGCAAACGCTTGAACCAAGTTTGTTGTAACCAGACGACATCGTAGCTCTGGTTTGCTTGAATATTTGCATTCACTTCTGTTGGGACATAATTGATATACTTATTTTCTAACTTAAAACCATCCTGCTTATGCATCTGCTCCGCATCACGCATCTCAATTTCATCTTTGGCATATTTAGCTAAGAATAACTGATAATAAGCTCGGTAGTACACAAGCCATGTTATGGCCAGAAAACTCAATAAAATTCCAGCAATACTGATTAAGTTCAGAGCATACGCTGTTAGATGCCAGCCACTCATAACTATTAAGATAGGCAAAATAACCAATGTAATACCAAAAGTAGTGTTCAATATTCTTACCCCGATAGATTTATTCATTAATTTTTCAACACTACGATTGAGAAAAATATTGATAGTAGCTATGCAAATGCGAACTGAGCAAAACAGTGTACTCCAAAGCAAAATACTGAAAGAAAGTTGCTGTCCAAATAAAAACTTGCACAAAGGCAAGACAACTAGTAGGTAAACTAAATAATCACTGAATAGTACCAAGAAAAATCTTCCCAGCAGATATTTTTTCGCAGGCAAGCGCAGATAGTTTATTAGGTAATAATTTTCATCATCACATTGCAAAAGTTGTCCTATAAAAACGCTACCTAAAACGAAAGCCCATAAACTCAAAGTAAAAAATGCCAATATAGCAATATGAGGAATTTGCTGAATATAGGAAATGGTATCTCCTATATCAAAGATCATAGCAAGAGTGCTAGGACGTTCCTTGGTAGCTACAGTATTAGAGGGACTAAGAT
The DNA here is from genome assembly GCA_023389255.1 of Bacillota bacterium. Lineage (GTDB taxonomy): Bacteria > Bacillota > Clostridia > Saccharofermentanales > DTU023 > JAEWER01. The sequence continues at coordinate 9,553 of JAEWER010000010.1, read as the reverse complement.
AAATAGCTAAATTCCAACGCAGTAAACCTAGCAAAATCAAACAGATCATCAGCCTCGCAAATATCTGCTTGATGCAGTCCCATATGGTAGCTGGAATAATTAGCAAGCGTTTAACTCGGTGCAACCGCAACATTCTTTCATTTATGACAGAACGAATACCCCAAATTTTGCTCAAGCTATTGATTTTACGATTTACACTGATGGTAGTATTGATGGTGCCCATCACCTTGAACATTTGCCATAAATTGGTCTTTGGCTGTTGCATTATGATTCTTCCTTTAATGTTGCAATAATCTGTTTGCGATACTCACTATCATCCAGTTGTTGACGCTTTAGGGGTTCTAATACACCACCTCGCAACAGAACAATTTCATCACACAACTCCAAAGCAAGATCTAGTAAATGCGTAGATAAAATAGTTATTCGGTTATCTTTGCTATGTTTTATCAATTGCTTGAGCTCTTCTCCCGCAACCACATCAACAGAACTCAGGGGTTCATCCAACAACAACACTTCTTTTTGTTGAAGTAAGTTGAGTAACATCAATACTTTACTCTTCATGCCATGCGAGTAATCTTTGAGGAGACGATGCCTATCTTCTGCGCTTAATTGCACTAGCTCAAATAGTTCAGCTAACTCAGTATCTATTTGGCTACTTTTCATATGGGGTCGATACAACGTAAGAAAAAAGCGAATCAATTCGTATCCCGTCAAAAAGTCGGGCACAAAGGACTCTGAACAGACTAATGCCACTTGTTCGCTAGTTAAATGATTGGTACTATCTTGTTTCTCTAAGACACACTGACCTTGTTGATACTTTGTTTGTTCCGCTAAACATTGAAACAAAGTTGTTTTACCCGCTCCATTACGACCTAGCAAGCCGTAAATCTTACCAGACTCAAAAGTAAAACTTGCACCTTTCAACACTTGTTTAGTTCCATAGTTTTTCACTAATTTATCTACAGTTAGATGCATAGCAACCTCAAATCTACGAAAAGATATTCTCATAGTAAATAGTAAACTTAGACCTTGAGAACTCTACTCCACTGACCTTAATGTTCAACAGCACCTATCAATTGTAAATCTACTAACTTCATGCGTTTCTCCCAATCCAATCCTATGATCTAACAGAGTCATAAAACTAGTGAGTATTCTTAAACCGCTATAAAAGTCCAACAATTTGTAAGGTTAAGATAGGTGCTAATGCAACTAGAGTAATCATACCAAAGCCATCTGTCAAAACATTAGCTGTAGCCGTACTAGAAGCAACTCCAGTTGTAAAAGCTAAAATAAAAGTAGCTGTCATAAGTCCTGTAGCAACCCCTCCAGCATCAAAGGCAATACCAACAAAGAGGGGTGGCACAAACCATGTCAATAACAGGGCTAAAGCATAACCAGGTAGCAGGTAGTGCCAAAGTTGTATCTGTGTCATTTGAATGCGTAAAACAGAAAGTGCTACAGCCAATCCCACGCCCGTAGTCAAAGGTAGAAATACAGCAAATTTAGGAATAGAACCAGCGGTAACCTCTTGAATTTGTTCCTCTAAAATATGCACAGCTGGTCCATCTATAGATATAACAAATCCTAATAAAAAGCTTAACCCTATAGCTAGACTTAGCTTATTTATTTGTCAATTGTGGATCCTGCTATAGAGCTGAGCGGTGTAATACAAATTTCAACACCAAAGAGAAAAGAGTTAGTCCAACAACAATCAAAAGTGCACTAAGCAAAAAAAACGAATTAGTACAGTTTCAGATAACGGAGAAACGAAAAGGTTTATGGAGCCTACCGGGAGAACAATAGGAAGAATTGCCAAAACTGTTTCATTAAACTTATTAATAATTACATCAGTTCTGTCTGCCTCCTAGAGGACAGGACGTTTCATCATATAAATCAATGGCATCACGTGAGATAATTATACAATTTACAACTTTTTCATAACGCACATAAAAGCAGTGTTTTTACTCATACTTCATCTTTTATGTAAAGTCTCTAATTTTGTAATTTTGATTAGGTCGTTTAAATATGTTATATATCAATATCTTTTGCTTTTAATATATCCTTAATGCTACAGAGTTCGTTTTCTATTTGCTTTCTCTTTTCTTCTTTAAACTCAGATACCTCTAATCTTCCGTAGGACTTATCACATAATAGCAATCTGATAATAATATAACTATCTAAACTAAAATTTTTTCTCAACCCATCTCTGCCAAGCATTATGAATTTTTCATATCTTTCTTCGTCGAATTTTTCAAATAACGAATACCACATCCATTGAATAAATTGTTCGAATACAAAATGAGAAATATTTGACTTTGAAATTTCACAACACAAATAATCAATAAATTTTGATTCTTTCAAATTATCCCCAATTATAATATCTTCTCTTGCCATAAGTTTATCGATCGCATTTTCCCAAACCTTAAATTCATCAATTTTCATCATTGCTCTTCCAGATCGTTCTGCATATGCAAGTCTAAAAATTAATATCACGATAGCATCTTTTAATTCTATACAGTCTAAAAGGTACTTCAGAATATCATTTGATACCAGCTCCCCACTCAACAAAATTTTCTTACTAACCTCATTCCTTATGCTAATGAGATATTCTGGGAGATCCTGCTCTTTCATTTTACTGTAAAATAATTCTAAAAACTTATTTCCTTTATTATTATCGTTGATAATGTGTTTGAATATAATTTTATATATAGATAGTAAATATATGTTGCTTTCGTTCTGATTATCTATTTCATTTAAAACATCAAATAACTTTATCACCCTGTCCATATCATTAGTATGATTTAGGAAATCAACATGTGTAAACTTTTCTTTTAAAATCCCCCATATTTTTGAAATAGGCAAATTACTTTTTTTCTTGTCTTTGTTAAGGGGATAATGTACATTTTCCGTGCCGTAACCCCAGAAAATATTTTTATATTTTTCATTTTTGTGCAACTTTATCTCTATTCTCAACAATAGCCTTAGATCTTGAATAGCAATATTCAAAATCACTGACGGTAGCACATCTAATTTATTTAATGTATCCCATTTTACACAATAGTACAATTCAATTCGTGTCAAAATTTTGCTAAGTAGATAAGCATCAATACACAATTTTATCTTTTTGTCTGTTTTGCACCTTGCATATCTGTATACCTTATCTAATAGTTTATTAATTTTATTCTCTTCACTTTTAAATGCAAATTTATAAAATTCTATAATTTCAGAATTACCTGTGCTTACTGCATTACCCATATTGATAATATAATTAGTTACTCCTTTAGCCTTCTCTCTAAAATCGTAACCTGTTTCTAATATGCTTTTTATATTGAAAATATAATTAAATATTTTTCCAAAATCTCGTTCGATCTCAGATTTTACTTTATTCCTTTCAGATTGATCGTATATTTTATATAAATAACTTTGCGAAAAATTTTTTCTTGATAAATCTACTGACTCTATCAAAAGTGCAGTGCAATAAAACACACCAACTATAAATGTAGCAAGCCATATTGAATTTACATATTTAATATGTGAGGATACCGTTTGAAATGTTTTACTCAATACTTTAGAGCTATATTCTAACTCAGCGCCAATAGCGATAATCGGAAGAATAGCAATCATCCAAAATATAAGTTTAACCGGAAGTTCATTAAACCTTTTAAGCCAAAAATTATTATGTAGCTTGAATTTTTTTATATTATAGCCCAAATAGAAATTATCTTTATTTTCAATATCAATCGTCTGCTTTTCTAAAAAGTTCGATATAAATGTAATTATTGAAACTAATCCAACAGACATTAAAAACATATCTTTCCCTCTTATTTCCATAGATATATTTCTATAAATCATTATTGTTAACAACCACACTAACCATATTGAGATATTTTTTATTGGATGCCTTATAGTTCCATATATGAAAAATAAGGCTCTCCCCAATTTTGTTAAGAAGATGATTAGAAAACATTGTAGTTTGTATTTAAAGTTGTCCATCATGATTAGGCATTTCTCTTCTCGCTATACTTTTTACTCTTTCGCTAGCTTTTCCATATTCTCCAATTTCAACATCACTATGAAGTTCCATTTACAGTTGAACTGCTTCAAATTGCTCTTTGGATATTATTCCTTCGTGATGCTCCTAATTATAAATATCGATTATTACACCGATATCTTACCCTTTTATATACCAGTCAAAAATAATTTTAACAACTTTTTTCTCTTCAATATCAATGATAAGTATTCCATTTTTATCTTTTTTATTATAGTAACATGCTCTCAAGTGCTCTAATCAGAAAGGCAGGGTTATCTAGCAGTTCATCAGTTGCATACAAATCGTATTTACGAATCTGCGGCAATACCTCAGAGGTTACCCAGCGTTTGAACTGCCTTGCTTTTGGCATGTGGCTTGAGAGAATAAGTGAGTAAAGACCAGACTCGTTGATAAAGGTCGGCTGCTGCTTTCTTCCGATGGAGTCACAAAGCGTTACCCCATCGGTTATGTCTTCGCTATCGACGTGGTCAATAAGAGCCTTTCGGGGATTACTATAGCCAAGTATTTCAGCGACATCTTTACCCACAAAGAAAACTTCTCCGTTAATCGTGGTTACCCTTGTACTTCCAAGTTCAGGGTGATGGTACTTGCTTATATTTTCCATGTGCAGTATCTCCTTAAAAAATGAATTTGGGAGAAGGCCGAATTGCTCACTCCACCACTCCCTGAAGACAAATAGGCATTTGGGACAAAAAGCTTGTTCAAAAATATTTTTTGACACCTCATACAACTTCGCTTAAAATAAAAACAACATGACCGGTACCGCTTTAAGATCTTTGAAGGTCTAAGCCCAGGGCCGGTCCTATTTTGTAAAAAAAGGATTCTAGTATTTGAATATAAAGCAACATAAAGTATTTCTTACGTATGAAGAGCAAGTTGATTTACTTGTTTCAAGAGGAATGCTTGTTGATAACCGAGAATATTGTGCGCATGTTTTATCTAAGCTTAACTACTATCGCCTAAGTGGCTATTGGTTTCCTCTTTTTGATCAAAAGCTCGGGCGTTTTAAAGACGGTACTCAATTCACTGACATTGTTTCCTTTTATGATTTTGATGAGCAATTGAGAGAATGGTTATTTGTTGCTTTGTCAAAAATTGAAACTTCTGTGCGCGCATTGCTTGGATATAACCTTGGAAACATCGACCCACATATCCATCTTGATGTTAATCAGTTAAATGCTCATGCCCGTCAAGTGGCAAAAAGCAAAAAGAACAAAAAACAGCTTACGAACTACGAAATGTGGCGTGAACGCTATGAGAGTGCGGTTCAATCGTCACATGAAGACTTTGTGAAACATCATCTCAAATACTATAAGGGTAAACTCCCGATCTGGGCAGCAGTTGAAATTATGGACTGGGGTTTACTTTCATACCTTTATGGTATGTGTCCTAAAAATGTGCGCGAAGCAATAGCCAACCACTTAGTTCTTACGGCCCCACAAGCAGAGTCTTGGTTGAAAAGCCTCAACATTGTCCGCAATTATGTGGCCCATCATGCCCGAGTTTATAACCGAGTATTCGAAATCAAACCGAAATTGCCGCAAGATGATTCATGGAGTACTACTCAAATAAAATCACACAAACTTTTCGCGGTAATTGCTATGGTCTACTATCTCCATGGCAAACTCGAGCTAACAGACTTCAAACCAATCAATTCCCTATTTAAAATCTTCCCTAAATCCATAGAGGAAATGGAAGTATTCATGGGTGTACCCAGAAATTGGAAAACTCTGCTTCAACAAATCACATAAAACGACCTAGTCTTTCTGATAAAAAGAACACTCGAAGTCATCTGCACTAAGAAGCATCCCCCTTGCCCATAAGTGAGCCTCACTCATCTGCTCGCAGACTTCTTTAACAGACAGATCTGTGGGTGCTTCGATGACGATTTCATCATGGATATGCATCACGATGTCTAAGTGTTTCAAGGTTTTCATGGCGGGTGCGAGTAGGTCTCGAGCGGTTGCTTGGACGATGTTTTCAACAAACTTAGGCCCGTAGGACTCGATGCGCTCCCATTTCTTATTCACCCCTACCCCTTCATAAGTAACACAAGTATCGCCGAACTTATTTTCTGCGAGCTTTGGTTTTACGTAGGTAAGCCACCTGCCAGAGGGAAGCGCGATAAAGAGCATCCCGTGGGGCACTGAAAGATTAGTCCGTGGGTTTTACAGATTGTTTTTTGTCCTACAGCTTCGATCACGGCTTTGTCTACGTCCCACCATAACCCTGTGATATTCGGATTGGCGGCTCGCCACGCACTCACGAGGGGTGTGAGTTCTTCTTCGGCAAGTCCCATCTCTAGCGCGCCCATGGCTTTGAGTGCACCACATGCGCCGCCATATCCAAGAGCAAGCTCTGCGATCTTTCCTTTTTGGCGAAGGTATGCATTGGTTCCGTTTTTTTCAACCGGTACGCGAAACATCTGAGAGGCAGAGGCGCAATAGATGTCGCCACTTTGTGCGAATACTTCTTGCCACCAGCATTCTTTAGCAAACCAAGCAATGACACGAGCTTCAATGGCTGAAAAGTCTGATACGATGATTTTTCTCCCCTTTTTAGGGACAAACGCAGTGCGCACAAGCTGCGAGAGTGTATCGGGCACATCTCCAAAGAGGAGCTTTACGGCTTGCGTGTTCCCGTAAAGTACAAGGTCTCTAGCCTGCTCCAAATCAGCGAGGTGGTTTTGGGGTAGGTTTTGCATCTGAATAAGCCTTTCTGCTCAACGCCCAGTGCGGTTAGCGCCAAAGAACTGAAAACACCCACGTGCCCGAGCGTCTTTGCAGACGGCCTCACGCATCGCTTGATACTTTTTCACGCTGGATTTTGCCAGCTGCCGCCGAAGTTCTAAGGCTTCGCGCAAGCGTGGCGGTGCGGTTTGAATGAGGGCGGCAACCTGCTTTTTATCAAGTGAGTCAGTCGGCATGCCGTGGCACGCAAGCCATTTTTTCATCTGCGCAACCGAGTTTGGATTATCAAGCTGTGTGATGGTTTTCATCTGCTCAATCAGCTCAGCTTTAGAACATGTGTTCATTTCAATGGCGTTATCAACCAAAGCAAGATCGATGGCGACGCCACGGTCGTTGATGGTTTGGTCGAGCACGTATTCTTCCCAAATAGTATCTGGCACGGGATAGTTGGCAAGTCTTTTTTGAATGGCTTGCTCGATATCGACATCGCGTTTGTTATAGGTCTTAAAGCGCTCCCACTTTTCAGGTGCGTGATGTGGCAGATTTCTGGTAAGCCTGTCGTTAGCTTTCCTCGGTATGCAAGGTGCGCAAAAGTATCGGATGAGGTCTTTTCCTTCTTTGAGTTTTTGCTGCTTCAAATCAAGGACGGTGCCTACGCCTTCAAGCGAGAGCGGCAGACCTAGCTAGACACAAGACACCAAAAGAGCTAAAACAGGCAAGTTAACACGTTAAAGAAACTCTTAAAAGGTATCTCACATGCTATTACCTCGTTCATCTTGGCAAGAAAACAGCCCTCTGAGTTCTTCTCCTTCACAGACACACACGTCTCCGGTATCACAGCCTAGCGTTTCGCAGAGTTACTAAAACTTCTGTGGTGGCGTTTCCGTCTTTGCCTTACTTAGTATGGACCGCTGGATAGCTCGGCTTTTGCTATATCTGTATTTGGGTCATATCGCTCTCAACCACCATATGAGAGCGAATTTTTATGCCAGCATTTTCCCTTGTTAAGCACAAAAAACATCAAAACCACCCACTCAGTTGCCAAAACGTCAATCTCACCCAGCAAAAACGCCCAAAGCAAAATCGATGACTCAACCCTCGAAATCCTACAACCCAAAAACGCCTTAATCAGCGCCCCAAAACAGAAAAACAGCATTCAACAGCATATCTAGTTAGAAAAAAGAGTTAAACCTATGATAAATAGGGGCTTTCTCACTACACCCTAGACATTAAACACAGCGTTTCGATGTGTAGATTTTTTTAGGTTTTCAACATATAATCCGTTTAATCATTTCACATCAGTCACAAATAAAAGCTCCGTTATCCTGAGGATAACGGAGCTTTACTCTAGAAAATCTTAATGTATAAAAAAGATGCTTAAAACAACGCTTGTGTGCACGTTTGATAGTAATAATCAGTCAGCATAACTAGCTATTTGACTGTTTGTTGCGGATAACAAGCATTGTACCTGCTATGGTTATCAAAACCAGTAGATATGCTACGTTATTGCTTTCACCAGTTTTGGGTAACTTGCTAGTTTTACTGATTGACTTAGAAGTTCCCTCGGTAGCTACCTTAGAAGCTTGAGTTTTATCAAGCTTCAGCCACTTATTAAACTCAGTTTGCAGAAGCTTAAAAGAACTATCTACCAGCGCTTGACTTGCCTTCTCATCTTTCAATACTTTTTTTGCTCCACTCAAAGCATCTGAAAGATCTCTGCCAACTTCACTTCCTTTAGTTTTCTGCTCAACCAAAGCTACTAATTCCTGTAATCCTGTTTTATCACTCTTGCCATTTACTCCGGTATTATTGGGCTGGCTAGGCATGCTAGGCTTGTTGGGAGCTGTGTTTCCAGTTGTATCGGTGGGCTTGGTTGGCTCCACTGGCTTGGTTGGTTCTGTTGATGTTGATGGTTTTGTAGGTTTCGTTGGCTCTGTTGGGGTGGGTTCTGCTTTTTGTTTCAACCCTTTCTCCGCTTCTTCAAGCGCTTTCAGAGCATCGTCTACATCTTTTTGAGTAGCATCTTCCTGTTTTAGAACGTCTTCTGCTTTTTTCAAAGCGTCTTCAAGAGCGGTCTTGGTTTCGTCTGTGTAGCCGCTGAGATCCTTCTCTTTGAGTTCATCGATCTTTTTCTTCAGCTCCTCTTTGTTGACCTCTGCAGGTACGGTTGGATCTTCCTTTTTGAATTTTGCGACTTCCTTATTGAGTTTGTCCGCTGCATCCTTAACTTGATCGGCGGTAGCTTTTTCAGATTCGGCTACTTTCTTAGCTTCTTCTAACGCTTCTGTTAATTCGGCAGGTACTTCCTTAGGTTCTTCTTTGCCCTCATTCTCTTTGAGTGCATCTTCTGCGTCTTTAATAGCTTTATTCAGATCTGTTTTATCTACAGGTGTTGTAGGATTTTCTTTTTCTTTCAGATCTTGTTCAGCTTGAGTCAATGCTTTTAATACATCATCGACTTCTTGTTGGGTAGCGTCTTCTTTCTTAAGCACATCTTCTGCTTTTTGCAAAGCTTCCTCAAGAGCGGTCTTGCTCTCATCTGTATAGCCACTGAGATCCTTCTCTTTGAGTTCATCGATCTTCTGTTTTAAGGCATCTTTATTAGCCTTTTGTTGCAAATTCTCAACCACATCATTGAGTTCTTTGGCGACAGCTTCGACTTCTTCCTGAGTTACAGGATTTTGTTCACGAACGCCCTGCGCTTTTTTGATCGCAGCATCGAGATCTGCTTTACTCTTTTCTGTCAAAGTTTCTTTATCTACACCATTGGCTTTAGTAATAGCAGCATCTAAGTTGGTGTAATCAATTTTTT